>CAYLYP010000187.1:0-2561 GCA_964387795.1 uncultured Bacteroidales bacterium | reverse complement strand
TTTATTATTCAGGACTTCACCTTAAAGAGACAATGATGATTTTTTTATTGATGTCCTTTATTGAAAGGGCTGACAATCTTCTGCATTCCAGACATTTTACATTCATTAATATCTTAATTGTAGTTTTACTCGGAGTTTCCTTGTTTTTCTTCCGGACAGTTCTTGCTGCTGCAGCATGGTTTGCCTTGTTTAGCGCTTTTTTACTTTCATCTCAAAAAATAATGAGTCAGTATCATAGAATCGTTATAATTGGCTGGCTAATTATTGCATCAGCTTTTGTGTTTACCGGAAAAATTTCAAATGAAGTATCAGGATACATGGGGGCTAGAAAAACAAACCAGGACGAACGGTACGAATATTTCTCTACCAGAAAAGGAGCTAATCAATTGGCCAGATACGGTAGCGCAGCGATTTTTATACCAATCATTATACCAGCTCCTTTCCCGACTCTTGTAAATATCCCAGAACAACAAAACACCATGATGACTAACGGTGACTTGTTTACCAGAAATGTATATGTATTTTTTGTTTTCGTGGCATTTTACGTGCTTATTAAAAAGAAAAAGCTAACTGAAAGTTTGTTGTTGTCCGTTTTCCTTGCAACGTACCTTTTAATTCTCGCAAACAGCGGGTTTGCACTCTCTCCACGGTTCCACGTGCCAGCCCTTCCCTTTTTTCTTATTTTTGCAGGATATGGCATTACACAAATTACCAGGCAATCCTCAAGCTATTATGTGCTTTATCTGATCGGGATTTCCATAGTTGTTGTTGCCTGGAACTGGTTTAAACTAGCAGGAAGGGGATTGGTCTGAGCATGAAAGTTCTGATTGTTTGCAGTTACAATGCCGGCAGGATTTCACCTTATATCCAACAGCAGGTTAAATCACTTCAGAAATACGGAATAATTCCGGAATACTTTTTAATAGAAAAGAAAGGATTTGGCGGTTATCTGCAATATTTTCCGGGTTTAATCAGAAAAATTAAGCAGTTAAAGCCAGATCTAATCCATGCTCATTATGGCCTTTCCGGATTACTCGCTAACCTGCAACGAAAAGTACCCGTAATTACCACATTTCACGGTAGTGATATCAACAATCCGAAAGTACGTCAACTTTCGAAAATTGCAATGGTTTTATCCACCCAATCGGTATTTGTATCCTCCAACCTGGCAAAACTGACATCTGCCAAAAATAAATACACAATTTTGTCCTGCGGAATTGATTTAAATACTTTCTTACCGATGGATAAAACAGAAGCACGGAGAAGAACCGGCCTTAAAGTCAGGGATATAATAGTTCTTTTTGCCAGTTCCTTTAGCAATAAGGTGAAAAATTATCCATTGGCAGAGAAAGCAATAAATCTTTTAGATCAAAACATAAAATTGATTGAACTGAAAGGGTACACGCAGTTAGAGGTTAATTTATTGATGAATGCATGCGATGCAGCGTTGCTTACCTCCTTTTCGGAGGGTTCACCCAATTTTATCAAGGAAGCCATGGCTTGCAACTGCCCGATTGTAGCGACTGATGTCGGGGATATCAAAGAAATTACCGGAGGAATACCCGGAACATACATCTGCAATTTCTCAGCCAGGGAGATCGCTGAAAAACTGGCAGTTATTCTGTCATCCGATGCCAGGACAAATGGCAGGGAAAAGATATTTCATCTCGACATGGATCTTACAGCCCGGAAATTGATTGAAATTTACGAAAAGTACCGGCTGAAAAACAATTGAAAAGATGAACATAAGAGAAATACTACGTCCCATTTTTCTTGTATCCTATTATTTGTTCGTTCAGTATTTACCCAGGAACACCACTCCGGTGATCGGTGGATTTCTGTTTTCTTTCAGAAGCATCTTTTGCCGGGTTTTGTTCCAGAAAGCGGGCAAAAAGTCCACCATGGAAAGAAGTGTTCACTTCGGGAACGGGAAAAGCATCAGTATGGGTGTTTCTTCTGCCCTGGGAATGAATTTCAAATGTCACAATGTTCGGCTTGAAATAGGAAATTATGTGATTATGGGGGAAGACGTTCTTATTCTTGGAGGAAGGCATAATTTCGATGTAACCGACATCCCCGTAAGTCTTCAGGGAAGTGCCGGCAAAACCGGTCTTCATATCGGGAACGATGTATGGATCGGAGCGCGGACCATTATCCTACCCGGTTGCAACCATATTGGGAATGGAACAATCATCGGCGCAGGATCTGTTGTCACTAAGGATGTACCGGATTATGCCGTCGTCGGAGGTAATCCTGCCCGGGTGATCAGATTCAGGAATCAGAAAAATGATATTTCCGATGATTGTGGCATCCATTAAGCCATTTATTTTTACCGAATGCTGAAAATTATACTTGTGGCAGGTGCTCGCCCCAATTTAATGAAAATTGGACCGTTGATGTACGCTTTGCATAACCATCCAGGCATTCAACCTGTGTTGTTGCATACCGGACAGCATTATGATGTGCAAATGTCAGGTCAGTTTTTCAAAGAATTGAATATCCCTCCGCCAGATATTAATCTTGAGGTAGGATCCTGCAGTCATGCCCTTCAAACGGCACGC
>CAYLYP010000186.1:0-2622 GCA_964387795.1 uncultured Bacteroidales bacterium | reverse complement strand
CGGCATTTTTTTCTTATACCCAACCGTAAAGCTGGAAATATTATTTTAAGGTCTCCCCGGAATCTTGACTATATGCTTGTTACCCATCCGGCTTGTGATAGCGACACGCTATCTGGCTTAATTAACAAAATAAGGAATATTGAACTAATCCATGCTTCTTATCATCTCGACACCTCAAAAATAAAAAATATTGATGTTTTTTATTATGAGCTTGAGATGTATCAGATTCATAAGGATAAGATCAGAAACAATCATTAATGAAATTTTTATCACAATGAACCATCAATATCTGATTTCGTCTGTTGCTGTTGCTTCCGGAGGTGCAATCGGAAGCCTGTTCAGATATTGGGCCAATGTTTTTGTCTATAAGTTTTTTTCTCCTTCGTTTCCTTTTGGTACTTTTTTCATTAATGTTTTAGGATGTTTTATCATCGGGGTGCTTTATGGGATATCAGAGAAATCTGAATTGATAAGTTCAAATGTCAGGCTCTTTTTAATCGTTGGAATTTGTGGTGGATTTACTACCTTTAGTACCTTCTCTGTTGAGAGTATAAATTTATTGCGCTCAAGGGAAATACTGTATTTCTTTCTTAACCTGGGAGGACAGATTGTTTTAGGCCTTATGGCTACTGTTCTGGGATTGGTGTTGATGAGGTTGTGCATTAAATCATAAATTGGCTGCTATGGAAAAGTTGAAATTGTTAAGGGTTTATGTGGGTGAGTTTGAAAAGCTAAAACACCGGCCATTATTTGAAGTAATTGTATGGAGTGCTTTCAGGTACGGGCTTTCAGGGGCAACAGTGTCGAAGGCTGTAATGGCGTTTAGTGCGGGAAGGGGCGTGAAAAATGAAAAATTTCCCGCTTTGTGGTCTGGAATGCCTTATATCATTGATATTGTTGATAAGGATTACAGGATTAACGGCTTTGTTGAAAAATATCAGGAAGTTTTTGATAAATTAAGCAAAGACGGACTTGCCTATATCTGTGATGTCAGCCTTGTTGCTGGTGGCGAAACAATAAAATAAGTGCTTGTCAAAATTTCGTTGTGTTAGGTCAAAACATTGTTTTATCGATTTATTGCAATGTTTTATTTAATAAATTTGTTTTTTACAACAAACAGTCCTACATTTGGGTATTCTATATTACAAACATATTAATCTTTTAAACAAATGGCTGGAGTAAACAAAGTTATCTTAATTGGAAACCTGGGCAAAGACCCGGATGTTAGATCCCTTGAAAACGGAACTAAAGTTGCTACTTTTTCTTTAGCTACCAATGAGGTGTATAAGGACAAAGACGGCAATAAAAAAGAAATTACCGACTGGCACAACATCGTAGTGTGGAGAGGTCTTGCCGACCTTGCTGAGAAGTATCTCAGAAAAGGCAACCAGATATATCTGGAAGGCAAGTTGAAATCAAGATCATACGATGACAAGGATGGAAGTAAAAAATACATTACTGAAGTTGTTGCTGATAACATGACATTCCTTGGCAAACCTTCTGAATCCCAAGGTGGAAGTTATGAGCATTCTTCTGCTCCTGCACCTTCTGAAGGAAATGTCCAGGAACAGTTTGAGGATGATTTGCCATTTTAATCATCTGAGATTTTATTATTAGCTTTTTTAAAGAAACAGGTATAATCATTTTTAAGGAATTGGGTTTAGTATTAATTCCTATAGCATCTTGGGTTTTATAAGTATGCAAATTTATCTTTATACCTGTTTCTTTTTTTTTATCTAATCTGCAAATGATTAATTCTTTGATTTTTAATGCGCATAAAGTCTGACTTATAATTTTTATTGATGTCTTTTATTTCCCGGCATTAGCATTTAAATTTCTTCTGGTTTATAAAAATATGCTGATTGCTTGTTGATTGAATATCAGCGAGATATCAGGATTGCGTATTCTATTATCATAATCAACAGATTCACAATATCATCTATGGGTCATGTTCGCTTCATGCTCGCTTCTGCATTAGATTTACGATTACAGTTTTAATATTGTCAGGTTCTCCCTGACAAGGCTTTGGTGGTGCTGACTGCAAATAAAGCGTTGTTTATTAATACTATCCATCTTTCTAATACGGGAAAACATTAAGTGATTTGATTAATTGGCTATTTCCCTGAACATTGAATAATGGAAGATTTCTTATCGTGCTACCGGAACATAAAGAGTGTCCATTATCGGACGCATTATGTGCAGATTCGCACAAAACATACATGCTGAGTTTATTTGATAGAAGAATAGGGGTTTTAGTAATAAGCTGCTTTATAGATAATTAGAATGTATGGCATGGTTTTCAGGTAAGGTAATAGCCAAAACCCAAAAACCAATTATTATGATCCAGCTTCAGAATATTCATAAGTCCTATGCTGTAGGATTAAACAAACTCCATGTCCTGAAAGGTATTGACCTGAAGATAGAAAAAGGAGATTTTGTTTCAATAATGGGTTCTTCCGGATCAGGAAAGTCAACGCTATTAAATATTTTAGGATTGCTTGATGTTCATGATCATGGGAACTATATGCTCGACAATAAGCTAATATCAAAGCTTTCGGAGACAAAAGCAGCCCAGTTCAGGAATGAATATATCGGGTTTGTTTTTCAATCATTTAACCTGAT
>CAYLYP010000185.1:0-2624 GCA_964387795.1 uncultured Bacteroidales bacterium | reverse complement strand
ATCTTCGTAGCAAAAGGGATGTTGGTGTGCATAAGGGGCGTAGCCCTGGCTTCTTAATCTGAAATGAAAATGATTAAGGGTTTCTCGAAAGTAATAATTTGATTCTTTAGCAATAATCACATTAACCATTCTGACAATTGCAATTAATAGTTCCCTTTTGCCTTACAATCAAACTGCATTGAAAAGGCTTGAAGGGGCGTAGCCCTGATATCTTCGTAGCAAAAGGGATGTTGGTGTGCATAAGGGGCGTAGCCCTGGCTTCTTAATCTGAAATGAAAATGATTAAGGGTTTCTCGAAAGTAATAATTTGATTCTTTAGCAATAATCACATTAACCATTCTGCCAATTGCAATTAATAGTTCCCTTTTGCCTTATGATCAAAAAGCACTGAAAAGGCTTGAAGGGGCGTAGCCCTGACATCTTCGTAGTAAAAGGGATGTTGGTGTGCATAAGGGGCGTAGCCCTGACATCTAAATCTGGGGTAAGAAAAAGAAGATAAAAAACAAGAGACGGTACAAATGATCGTACCGTCCCATTAATATGATATTGAATTACCGGATTTATCAGAAATCCTTAGTTCGATTCAATAATTTTCAGAAGCTCATCAAGTTTTGGGGTAAGGATAATCTCTGTGCGGCGGTTTTTCCTTCTGGCTTCAGGGGTTTTAGCTTTATCAAGTGGCATAAATTCTGCCCTTCCGGCGGCTGTAAGCCTAATAGGGTCAATTTTACCATACTGAAGAAGGATCTTCACAATCGAAGTGGCCCTCATCACACTCAAATCCCAGTTGTCCTTCACCTGCCCGCTGCCTTTAAGGGGCACATCATCGGTATGGCCTTCAATGAGTACATTGATGTCCTTATTGGCTTCAAGCACCTTGGCCAATTCCTTTAAAGCCGAAACACCTTTTGAATCAACGGTATAACTGCCCGATGCAAACAATAAACTCTCTTCCAGTGAAACATAGACCTTCCCATTTTTCATTTCTACGGTAAGCCCTTTGCCTTCAAAACCCATTAAAGCTGAAGACACTTTGCCTTTCAACGACTGGACAATGCTGTCCTGGCGGTTAAGGACACTCTGAAGTTCATTAAGTTTTAATTCTTTGGCTTTAATATCCGATTTGGATGCTTCAAGTTCTTTTTGAAGCATATCCAGGTTTTTTTGTTTCTCAAGCATTAAGGATTCCGACTTGCGCAATTCGTCTTCCCTCTTTTGCAAATCCTCCTGGGTCTCCTGTAGCTGCGTTAAAATCCTTTCGGTCTCGGCATTACGCCCTGCAAGCAAATCCCTGTACTGGGTCAACAATCCCTGGTAGTCGCTGTTCAAGTTTTGATAAATAGCGCGTGTGTTCCTTAACGAATTTCCCAGGTAAGCAGTATCATTTTTTAATGCTGCAAAGGTTTTATCATCCTGTTCCTTATTGCTCCGCATCTCATTATTTTCTGAAAACAAAGCTTCATTTTCAATCCGCAGGGCTGCATTATCGTCCTCACATTTCTGGCGGCGATCAAGCAAATCTTCATATTTGCGAGCCGGCACACAAGCAGCAAAAGAAATTAAAAACAACAAAAAAAGTGTTTTTAAACTAAAAATACCTCGTGATTTCATGTTCCTTTTGTTTTAGTTTATTTACAAATTTACTGGTTTTTTTCAACAATCAAATATGAATATCGAGCCAAACAGGGCAATGGTCGCTATGAACTGCTTCCTGCTCAATACCGGCACCCGCCAGGCAGTCATCCAGGTTTTTGCTTGTCATAACGTAATCAATACGCCAACCCAGGTTCTTGCCCCTTGAACCGGCCCTGAAGCTCCACCACGAATACTGATGGGGGCGCTTATCAAAAAACCGGAACGTATCTGTAAAGCCGGAATCCAAAAATTTACCCATCCATTCCCGCTCCTCCGGCAGGAACCCACTTGAGGTGGCATTACGGACAGGGTCATGGATATCTATTGGTTGATGGCAGATATTATAATCACCAGCAATGATCAACTTTGGTCTTGTCTTTTGCAGTTCAAGGATATAGGCATGAAAATCCAGAAGCCACTGCATCTTAAAATCCTGTCGCTCATCACCTGATGAGCCCGAAGGATGATATACACTAATTACCGACACATCGCCATAATCAGCCCTTAGCACACGGCCTTCGTCGTCATACAGCTTGTTGCCCATGCCATAAACAACACTGTCAGGCTCTTTACGTGTAAGGATGGCAACACCGCTATATCCCTTTTTCTTTGCCGAATACCAATAGGAATGATAGCCTGCTTCCTGAAAATAAAACAATGGGACCTGTTCAGGCTGTGCTTTTGTTTCCTGGATACATACCACATCAGCACCACTGCCACTAAGCCATTGTGCAAAATCCTTGCCCAATGCAGCCCTGATTCCATTTACGTTATAACTTACTATTTTCATCCTTTATTTATTTTTAATTAAGGCCGGATGGGGCTCCATATTTATGACCTATAAAAGCATTTTTATTGCTTTTGTTCAAAACAAAGATAAATAAATGAAGCCTTGAACAAGGTGTTTTTTTTTATGAAAAGACAGATTTGAATTAATTAGGCCCTATGTTTGTATGCGGGAAATAAAATGAAGAAGCATAAGCCCAAAG
>CAYLYP010000184.1:0-2707 GCA_964387795.1 uncultured Bacteroidales bacterium | reverse complement strand
TGCAACAGAAGGGATACCTGTTATTTTTGGGGTATTGACAACAGATAATTTCCAGCAGGCCAAAGACCGTGCAGGTGGTAAATATGGCAATAAAGGAGATGAAGCAGCTGTAGCGGCAATAAAAATGGTTGCCCTTAAAAAGGCTTTATACTAAACCAACAAAAAATAAAAAAAGACAGTTACTGATTTTGCAATTTCCTTTGCATGAAGCAAGTATCTGTCGTTTTTATTTAAAGGATGAAACAACCATGTTTACGAATAGAATTCAAATCCCAATTTATACAGCAGACATGGAGTTCCAACCAAACATAAACAAAAAAATCATTTAAGGATGAACAAGGCATCACAAATAAAAGTGTTATTCATGGGCACCCCCCAGTTTGCACAAGCATCATTGGAAGCAATCATCAATAGTGGTTACCAGGTTCCGGCTGTAATTACTGTGCCTGACAAGCCTGCCGGGAGAGGGCAAAAAATTCAATATTCGGATGTTAAAAAATATGCCCTTGAAAAACAAATCCCAATATTTCAACCAGAAAACCTGAGGGATCCGGATTTTTTGAATGAAATAAAAAGCATTAAGCCAGATATTGCAGTTGTAGTAGCTTTCAGAAAGCTTCCAAAAGAATTATGGAGCCTTCCATCTCATGGGACATTTAACCTGCATGCCTCCTTACTTCCACAGTACAGGGGCGCAGCACCAATAAACAGGGCTGTAATGAACGGGGAATCCCAAAGCGGTGTTACAACATTCTTTATCGATGACAACATTGACACAGGCAACGTTTTGTTTAAGGAAACCGTAGCAATCAGTTATGATGACGATGCAGGAACACTCCACGACAAATTGATGAATGTCGGTTCAGGCCTGGTATTAAAAACCATTGAAGCAATAATCACCGGGGATTGTAGGATCACAGAACAAAGAAGCCTCCTGAAAGAAGGGGAACAATTAAAACCGGCACCGAAGATATTCAAAGAAGATTGCAGGATTAACTGGGATAAGCCGGCGGTTGAAGTATATAATCACATAAGGGGCCTTTCACCATTTCCAACAGCATTTTGCGAACTATCAGATAAAACCTTAAAAGAAAATATTTTATTAAAGGTTTTTAAAGCAAGTATTGAAGAAGATTTACAAGGCGAAAAACCAGGCAGTATTTCAACAGATTTAAAGAATTATTTCAAGGTTTCATGCTCAGACAGATGGATTTGCTTAAAAGAAGTGCAGGCACCAGGCAAAAAAAAGATGAAAATTGATGAATTTTTGAGGGGATTCAGGCAATAATGCATTTTTTTTAAAAAAAAATGCATTAATGAGCATTGCTTAAAACCCCAGTAAAATAAGGCCATTCAGGAATAAGTTATTAACAACAGCCCATTTTTATCAACAAAATCGCTGTATTTATCATATTTACCTTGATTTTTTTGTGAAATAATCTATATTTGCAGTGATGAATGGAAAAATCCACTTTCACTAACCTAAAAAACGAAAAAAATGAACAAAGCAGAATTAATTGATGCAATGGCAGCTACTTCCGGCCTCACAAAGGCTGATGCAAAAAAAGCCCTTGATGCTTTTGTAGGAGCAACCTCTGATGCACTTAAAAAAGGTGACCGTGTAGCACTAGTTGGATTTGGTTCTTTCTCTGTTTCTGCACGCGAAGCCAGAAAAGGCCGTAACCCACAAACAGGTAAAGAAATTAATATCCCTGCAAAAAAAGTGGTTAAATTTAAAGCTGGCGCTGAACTTTCAGGTGTAGTAAAGTAATTGTCTTGCATTCTGGACATTTTTTAAAGCTCTGGAAAAAACCAGAGCTTTTTTTATTGTCTTTTACTACTTTTGTACATCGTTTCTGTTGTTTTATTTTTGGCCTCATTATTTAAAAGTCATGGACACGGAAGACAATATAAAAGACTTTGACCCAAGCGGTGTAGGTAATGTAAATAATACCATATTCGGGCTGCCCTTCACCGTTGAAAAAGCCCAAACCATTATTATCCCTGTTCCCTGGGATGTCACTGTAAGCAATCAGGATGGCACCTGCAACGGGCCTGAAGCAGTATTCGATGCTTCATTTCAAATTGACCTCTTTGATGCCTTTGCCGAGAATGCATGGAAACAAGGCATCGCCATGGAAGACATCTCATTTAGCCTGATTGAAAAAAATACAAAAAACAGAAAAAAAGCTGTACGTTATATTGAATTTATTGAAGAAGGGGGCAATGTAGATGAAAACGAAGAAATGCTCCAGATCAGGGATAGTATTAACAAAGAATCTGCCTGGCTGACCAATCACATAAAGCAAAAGGCACTGGATTACTTTAAGCAAAACAAGATGGTTGCTATCCTGGGTGGAGACCATAGCACCCCCCTTGGACTGATAGAAGCCCTTGCAGAACAAAAATTTCATTTTGGGATATTACATATTGATGCACATGCAGACCTGAGAAAAGATTATCAGCAGTTTTCCCATTCACATGCCTCCATAATGTTTAACGCACTGAAAAACCCACAGGTCAACAGGCTCGTTCAGGTTGGAGTACGCGATTATTGCGATGAGGAAAAAATCCTGATAGATAATTCGGATCGCAGGATTATCACTTTCTTCGACCGGCAGATTAAACATAAAATCTTTGAAGGACATACATGGAAAGAAATATGCATGGATATTATAGATGCACTTCCCGAAAAAGTATATGTTTC
>CAYLYP010000183.1:0-2798 GCA_964387795.1 uncultured Bacteroidales bacterium | reverse complement strand
AACAAAAACGCATTATGGTTGACAAGCAAAAAACCATAAAAACCCCGGTAAGTATTACCGGAGTTGGGCTTCACACTGGGAAAAATGTTACACTGACATTTAATCCTGCTCCCGAGAATACTGGATATGTTTTTAGGCGCACCGATTTAGAAGGACAGCCCTTAATAAAGGCAGATGTGGATAATGTGGTTGACACTTCAAGGGGCACAACGCTTGCTCAAAACGGAGCTCAGGTATCAACAATCGAACATTGCCTTGCCGCTTTGGTTGGGATGCAGATTGACAATTGTATCATTGATATTGATTGTGTGGAATCCCCAATACTCGACGGGAGTTCAAGGTATTATGTTGAAGCATTGGAGAAAGCAGGGATACTGGAACAGGATGCATTGAAGGAATGGTTTGAAATTACCGAAAACATTCACTTCTTTCACAACGAAAAGGATGCTGAAATGATTGCCATTCCTGCTGATAATTATCGCATCTCCTGTATGATTGATTACAAATCACAGGTACTTGGCCATCAACATGCACAGATAAACAATATTTCTGAATTCAAAGATGAGATTGCCAACAGCAGGACTTTCGTTTTCCTTCATGAGCTTGAATTTCTGTTAAAGCAGAACCTGATAAAAGGAGGTGACCTATGTAACGCAATCGTATTTGTTGACCGTGAGATTTCGCAGGAAGAACTTGACAAACTGGCAGTATTATTCAATAAACCCACTGTAAAAGTGCTTAGTCAGGGGGTATTAAACAATGTTGATCTTTATCATCAAAATGAACCTGCCCGCCATAAACTTCTGGATGTAGTAGGAGACCTTGCACTGATAGGCACACCAATAAAAGGTCATATTATTGCCAATAAGCCAGGCCATGCAAGTAATGTATTGTTTGCAAAAAAAATAAAAGAGGCAATAAAACAAGAAAAAATCAATCAACAGGTTCCTAAATACGATCCCAATATACCGCCAAAATTCGATATTAATGAAGTAAAGAAAATGCTTCCCCATCGTTGGCCATTCCTGTTGGTAGATAAAATCCTTGAAGTTAGCGAAAGCCATGTTATTGGGGTAAAAAATGTGACTTTTAATGAGACTTTCTTTGTAGGCCATTTTCCAAAAGAACCAATCATGCCAGGTGTCCTCATTATTGAAGCAATGGCACAGGCAGGCGGTATCCTTGGATTGTGTAATGTTGATGATCCTGAAAATTACAGTACCTATTTCATGAAAATTGACAACGTAAGGTTTAAACAAAAAGTGATTCCAGGTGACACCCTTGTTTTCAGGCTTAGCTTGCTATCTCCTGTAAGAAGGGGTATTTATCACATGAAAGGGATGGCTTACGTAGGCAATAAAGTTGTTATGGAAGCTGAACTGATGGCCCAAATAATAAAAACCCAATCCAATTAATAATGAATCAACCTTTAGCCTACGTACACCCACAGGCAAAAATTGCTTCCAATGTGGTTATCGAACCCTTTGTTACCATACATAAAAATGTTGAAATAGGTGAAGGGACCTGGATTGGGTCCAATGTTACCATTATGGAAGGCGCCCGAATTGGAAAAAACTGTAAAATCTTCCCGGGAGCAGTAATAAGTGCAATTCCCCAGGATTTAAAATACGCAGGAGAAGAAACACTGGCTATTATTGGCGATAATACAATTATCAGGGAATATGTTACTGTTAATAAAGGGACAAAAGCAAATATGGAAACCATTGTAGGCAAAAACTGCCTGCTGATGGCTTATGTCCATGTAGCCCACGACTGTATTATTGGTAATAATTGCATCCTTGCCAATGCTGCAAGCTTAGCAGGCCATATTGTGATAGACGACTATGCTATAATCGGAGGGCTTTCGGCAATCCACCAATTTGTACATATTGGGGCTCATGTCATGGTTTCAGGAGCTGCAAAAGTATTAAAAGACATCCCTCCTTATACTAAAGCTGCCCGCGACCCCCTCTCCTATGTTGGCATCAATTCTATTGGTTTAAGGCGCAGGGGATTTTCAACTGAAAGGATTTCTGCTATTCAGGAGATCTATCGAATCATTTTCCTTAAACATTATAACGTCTCACAAGCCCTTGCAATTATTGAAGCTGAAATACCCGCTACCCCCGACAGGGATGAGATTATTTCATTTATTAGTTCTTCAAGCAGAGGAATTATGCGAGGCTATTCCTACATGTAAAAAACATTTTATTGAATGGAGATAAAAGGGACTGAGTTAGGTAAAAAGTTTTCAAAAAAATGGGTTTTTCAAAATCTAAACATCCATATTGCCCATAATGAAAACATTGCAATCCTCGGACCTAATGGCAGCGGTAAATCTACCCTTTTAAAAATCCTTTCTTCAGCTATGCTTCCCGATAAAGGAAGCATTTTTTGGTTTCATGAAGGCCTACAGCTAAAACCTGATAATGTTTTTCAACATATCAACATTGCAACGCCTTATGTTAACCTTATTGAAGAATTCAATCTCATCGAATGCTTAAGCTTCCATCAAAAATTCAAAGCTTTCCCTTCAAATTGGACACCGGAAAAACTGGCTGCTTATGCAGGCCTTGAGAATGCTTCATCAAAACCTTTGAAACAGTATTCATCAGGGATGAAACAAAGGGTAAAGCTTTTATTGGCTCTGGCATCTGAATCTTCATTGGTTCTATTGGATGAACCTTGCTCGCATCTGGATGCCAATGCAATGGATTGGTATCTTCAACTAATTAATGATTTCGGAAAACAAAAAACAATTGTTATTTGTTCCAATCATCAGAAACAGGAGTTTAGCT
>CAYLYP010000182.1:0-2825 GCA_964387795.1 uncultured Bacteroidales bacterium | reverse complement strand
CAAAAAAAGCCCTGGATAAAGGTAAGATTGTATCAACATTTATTATGGGTTCACAAAAGGTTTATGATTTTATCAACAACAACCCTCAGGTGCTTATGAGAGATGTTGAATATACAAATGATCCTTTTATCATTTCGCAACAGCCCAAAATGACTGCCATCAATTCTGCTATACAGGTTGATATTACAGGTCAGGTTTGTGCTGATTCGCTTGGGACCAAGATGTATTCTGGTGTTGGTGGTCAGATAGATTTTATCTATGGGGCTTCTCGTGCCAAAGATGGAAAAGCTATTATTGCAATGCCTTCAACAACCCTCAAGGGGGTTAGCAAGATTGTTCCCACGCTATCTGAAGGGGCAGGGGCAGTTACTACCAGAAACCATATCCATTGGTTTGTTACCGAATATGGTGCTGTTAACCTTTATGGAAAACCTTTACAGGAACGTTCAAGGCGGATTATCTCCATTGCTAATCCTAAATATCAGGAAGAACTGGACAGGGCAGCATTTGATCGTTTTGGCCCCCACTACTATTATGTCAGCGGTAAAGATGGCATGGGTGGTAAGAAATAATACAACCAAACCCTAAGTGGTCCTGATGTTTGATTTTTTCTTGAAAATAATATCAAACTTTAAAGGATACTTACATACTGTTATAAACTAAAAGGGGCTTGTTGGCTGGCAAGCCCCATATTTTTTTGATTAAATTGCTTCATCGCTTTTTTTCTTTTAACTAAAAAATATTTTTTTGTTTTATTGAAATGCTTTTATTTATTGATTTTAAATGGTTTTCATATAATGAAGCGAGCATGTTTGCAATAGGTTCAATTAAAAAATTGCAAACATGGGGTTTAATCAGGTCATAGATACAAAATATTTTTAAGCATGAAAATTGGTGCTTTTGTCAAACAAAGCTTTATTGATTGGGAAGGGAAAATTACTGCCGTGATTTTTCTCAAAGGCTGTAATTTCAGATGTGGATATTGCCATAACCCCGAACTGGTGTTGCCTTCGCTTTGCAATAGTTCGGATGATATTGATGTAAATCAGGTCCTGGATTTCTTATCCCAAAGAAAAAACTGGCTTGATGGGGTTGTAATTACCGGTGGCGAGCCTTGCATTCATAATGATTTGGAAGCACTTGTTCATAGCATCCGGGAGCTAGGGTTTAAAATAAAACTCGACACCAACGGCTCAAGACCTTTAGTGTTGAAAAGTTTATTGGATCAAGGCCTCATTGATTTTGTTGCCATGGACATTAAAACAATTTTGCAAAAAGATTGCTATGCTAAAATCTGTAATTATCACGCTGATGATTTAATTGAAAATACTAGGTATTCAATTCATTTAATAAAAAACGCTGGTATTGGTTTCCAGTTCAGGACTACTATAATCCCTGAATACCATTCAACAGATATTATCGAGGAATTAAAAACATCTTTTAAGGATTGTAATTATTCTTTGCAGGAATACCGCGATGAAAGGGTGCTTGGTGATATAATACAAATTAGCAAATTAGCAAATTAGCGAATTATAAATACATTTCTTCGGCTTGCAACATTACATTATTCTTTCCTCTGAATTTGTATTTCAATTCGCTCATTCGCTCATTAATCTTTATTTCAATTTGCTAATTTTGATTAATTTGCTCATTTACCAATTAATCTGTATTTCAATTTGCTCATTCGCTCATTCGCTCATTAATCTGTATTTCAATTTGCTCATTCGCTCATTTGCTCATTCGCTCATTAATTACTGCCTGTTTTTTATTCCATTGTCCTGAAAAATAAAGACTTAATTTTTTGTTGAAAAAATAAAAGGGTAAGGCTTTATTGTTACATTTGATGTCTGAAAAGACAATTATTTTTCCTCAATGTTTTAATGATTTTCGGGTGAAGAACATTTTCAAATACCTGTTTGTTTCCATAATTATTGCATTATATGGATATGCAACAACAAGTATTGTATCTTCCCCTGTTATTTATAAGTCATACAGTAACAATGCCAACGAGCAGGAGCAGAGGTTTATTTGCATTTCAACAAACCTCGTTAGTCAGGCCAGGCAAAGTGAAGAAAATATTGGCCTGAACAAACTTCCTGTTTCGGGTTTTAAAAAAGCTGACATCCTTGCATGGGTTGATGATAAGGTCTCCGGGCATTTAATAAATGCTGCTTATTCCCAATATTTCTTTTACTCATGGGTTTTATTGGTTCAAATTAAAAAGACTGAATTAATTTACCCTTTCCATTATTTTTGGTAATCCACAATCAGATTTGATACATCTCTTTTTTTATTCATTAAAAAAAGATAAGCCTTTGTTTTAAACAAAGCGCAATAAAATGATTATGGATTTTTTAAAACAACAAAACAATGGATTTAGGAGTAACAATTGTTGGTGGTGTAATTATTGCCGCCTGTGTCCTTCCTTTTGTAATTATGGGAAGGAACAAAATGAGAAGAGAAAAGAAAATGTTGCAATCGCTTTCAGATCTTGCAAAAACTCAAAATTGTAAAATAAGCAACTATGAATTTTGCGGTGATTTTGTGATTGGCATTGATGACGATAAGAAGTTTGCCTTCTTTTATAAAAATGCAAAAGGCAAGGAGACTTTAGATTTTGTGAACCTGTCGGATATTCATTCCTGCAAGTCAAATAAAGTTGCCAAAACAACCAAAGACAGCAATGGGAATACGGATGTTCATGATGTTGTTGAGCTTTGCTTCGTGTCAAATAACAAAGCTAACCAGGACCACCGTTTTATCTTCTTCAATGAAGAAGACAGCATCCGTCTGAGCGGCGAATTACAAGTGGCCGACAAATGGTC
>CAYLYP010000181.1:0-2846 GCA_964387795.1 uncultured Bacteroidales bacterium | reverse complement strand
CGCTTAAACCAGATGCTCAAAGACAAAAAACTTGCCAAGCGTTATCTTGCCATTGTGAAAAACAAACCACCCAAAGAATCAGATCATTTGATACATCACATGGTAAAGCATGAAGCAAATAACAAATCCGTTTGCTATGACAGCCCTCAGCCAAACAGCAAGCCCGCAGAATTGATTTATACACATATTGCCTCATCCGACAACTATCACCTTTTGGAGGTCCAATTGCTTACAGGGAGGCACCATCAAATCAGGGCACAACTTGCAGCCATTGGATGCCCAATAAAAGGCGACCTTAAATATGGGGCACAGCGTTCCAACAAGGATGCATCCATCCATCTTCATGCCTGGAAGATCGAGTTGATACACCCGGTGAAGAATGAACCTATCTGTATCACAGCGCCCCTTCCAGATGATCCGGTATGGAATGCATTCAGGGACAAACTGAAAGGATAAAATGCAACACTAAAAAATCAAATATTAAAGAATATTTGTTTAAATTGGCCGGTTGTTTTTTATCTTTCACCTAAACGAATACCTGGCCGGATGGAAGCATTTTTTAAAAAATCAAAGACTATAATTTTATTGGCTTTGGTATGCCTAAGTATCTCAGCAGGCATCCCTCAAAGATGTATTGCCCAGTATTTTGTATGGGGCCAGGATCCATGTAGTATAAAATGGGAACAAATAAAAACTGAGCATTTCAGGATTGTATATCCAAAGGATTTCGCAAAAGAGGCACAACGTGTTGCATATTTATTGGAAAGGGCTTATGTCCCTGTGGGTGAAAGCCTTGGACAGAAAGCCAGGAGGATTCCTGTGCTTATCCATAACCAGGGTGTTGAATCAAATGGCTTTGTGGGCTGGGCACCCCGCAGGTCAGAGTTTTTCAGTCAGCCCCCATCGGACAATTATGGCCAGGATTGGCTTGAACAGCTTGTCATTCATGAGTTCAGGCATGTAGTACAATTAGAAAAGCTTAATCACGGGTTAACCAAAGGCCTTACAATAGTATTTGGGGAACAAGCCACAGCAGCCGTTGCAGGAGTATATCTGCCCTTTTGGTTTATTGAGGGCGATGCGGTAGCTACCGAGACGGCCTTAAGCAACAGTGGCCGTGGACGTATCCCTTCTTTTGAAAGGGGCTTGAAAGCCCAGGTAATGGAAAAAGGGAGCTACTCACCCGAAAAAGCAATGTTTGGTTCTTACAAGGATTATGTACCTGATCATTATGAGCTTGGTTACCTGATGGTTGCCCATGCCCGTAGCAAACATGGCCGGGATATCTGGGCCAAGGTATTGAATGATGTTGGCCGCAAACCTTATCCATTTGCTTTTAACCGGGCATTAAAAAAACATTCAGGCCAAACAACAACAGGGCTTTACAAAGAAACATTTGAAGATTTAAAACAGCATTGGCAGAAAGACCCTTTGTTTATTGAATCAGGAATTGATGAGATACTGAATCCAACCTCAAAGCTATATACAAACTATTACCGTCCCCAGTTTCTGAATGACAGCATTGTGGTGGCTGTTAAAACAAGCCTTGATAAAATCCCACGAATTGTGTCTATTGACCCCAAGGGAAAAGAAAGCACCCTTTGTGTACCAGGTTATATTGACTATAGCTCATTGGATGCAGGTCAAGAAACACTTATATGGAGCGAAACCTGCCCTGATAGCAGATGGGTACACCGTTCCTACTCAGATATCTTTTGCTTAAAAAACGGTTCACGAAAAAGGCTTACCCAAAAACAAAGGTACTTCTCCCCTGCCCTATCTCCCGATAGTAAACAAATAGCAGTAATTGAAAGCACTCCGGCTTATGATTTTTATATTTCAATTATTGATGCCCGGGATGGCAACCTCATTAAGCGTTATACCCCTCCTGTTGCGTCTTATCCCATGCAGCCTTCATGGTCGGAAGATATGCAATCCATACTAATAATTTCACAAGATGGCAATGGAAAAGAAATACTTGAGTTAAAGCTGGCAGATGGTTCATTTTCAAGCCTCCATAAAGCAGGTTTCATAGAAATAAGCCGTCCAGTAATGATTAAAGGGCAAGTATATTTTAATGCAGCTTATTGTGGAACAGAGCAGGTCAATGTTTTGGATTTCCAAACAGGGATATCAACAAGGCTTACATCTTCAGCTTTTGGTGCCCATGATATAAGCATCAACAACAATGGCAGGGGTGTTTATTCTTTTTATACTTCTGATGGATTGAAAATTGCCAGTTTGGCCAATGTGTCAGAAGCCATAGCAATTAAAAACAATAGGCACTATTATGGGAATGGTTTTGACAGCATACTAAGCAGTCAGGAACAAAAACCAATGTTTAAAACTGACTCAAATCTCCTGAAAGCATATAAAACAGAGCCTTATTCAAAATGGAACGGTATATTAAAGCCACATAGCTGGGGGCCTTTCTACCCCAATGTGGCTGACTATGAAATCAAACCCGGGGCTTCATTACTGTTTCACAACCTGTTAAGCACATCTTTTCTCAGCCTTGGGTATGAGTATGATTGGCAAAACAATTACGGAGACTGGAGCGGGAGCTATGAATACAAAGGATGGTATCCCGAGCTAAGCATGACTGTTAAAAGCGGGAAGCGGGAAAATATCTTTAGCGGGGAAGACAGCAATACATCTCTGGAATGGCAAAAGACTTCAGCTAACCTGAAAGCAATGCTGCCACTTTCATTTAGCAGTGGTGCTTATGTCCAATACTTAAGGCCATCAGTATCATTATTATACATAGGTGCTGGAAAAACAGCAAAGACCCTTGATTTCTTTCAGGAAAACCAGGCAATGACATTTGAATACCGCTTAAGTTATTC
>CAYLYP010000180.1:0-2935 GCA_964387795.1 uncultured Bacteroidales bacterium | reverse complement strand
CCTTTGGCTATTGAAAAATTAAACCATACCATCCTTTCAATCCTTCATGAATAAGTATAAAATAAAACTGGCTTTTTCGCCCTGCCCCAATGATACGTTCATCTTTAATGCCCTTGTGAACGGGCATATCGATACCGAAGGGATTGATTTTGAGATACTGCTTGCAGATGTGCAGGAGCTAAACCAGATGGCCTTCCACCAGACAAATGATATTACCAAGCTTAGCTTTAATGCTTATGGGCTGGCCAGCCCCAATTACATCCTGCTTGACAGTGGAAGTGCTATGGGAAGGGGCTGTGGGCCGTTGCTCATAAACAAAACCGGAATGCTCCCCCCTAAGCCCGAAGAAGCTTTGATTGCAATACCGGGTATCAATACCACTGCCAACCTTCTGCTCTCAATATGTTTCCCTCAGCTAGGCAATAAAAAAGAAATGCTGTTTTCGGATATCGTTGAAGCCGTATTAACAGATAAAGCCCAGGCAGGACTTATCATCCATGAAAGCAGGTTTACCTTTGGGGATAAGGGTTTGAAGAAAGTTGCCGACCTGGGTGATTTGTGGGAAAAACAAACAGGCCTTCCTATCCCTCTGGGGGGCATTGCTGCTAAAAGAAGCCTCCCCACTGATATCATTCAAAAAGTGAATCATTTGATATCAAAAAGCATCCAATGGGCATGGGAGCATCCCGATAGCGGCCAGGATTTTATTGCAAGGCATGCCAATGAGATGTCAGCATCAGTAATCCATCAACATATTCAGCTTTACGTGAATGAATTTTCCGTAAATTTGGGCACTGATGGCAAACATGCAATCAGCAGCTTGCTCAAAGCAGGAGAATCCCTTGCTTATTACAGATTACCGGAGCTTCCGCTTTTTGCCAGCGAATTGAAATAATACAACAACAAAATATAAACAATATGATCGTTATCACCGGGGCAGCAGGTTTTATCGGGAGTTGCCTGATTACAAAACTCAACAGCAAAGGCTATAAGAACCTTGTGTTGGTTGATGATTTCAGCCATAGTGAAAAATCAGCTAACTTTGAAAATAAATCATACAGCCTGAAGATAAACAGGAATATTTTCTTTGAATGGCTAAGCGAAAACTACCAGGAGGTAAGCTTTGTTTTCCATATTGGTGCCCGCACAGATACCACTGAATTTAATGTTGAGATTTTTAATGCCCTGAACCTGAATTATACAAAAAGGCTCTGGACTGCCTGTGCTGCTTATCACATCCCAATGGTTTATGCATCTTCGGCTGCCACATACGGAATGGGGGAGTTTGGTTTTAACGATGACCACAGCATAATTGAAAAGTTAAAACCACTCAACCCTTACGGGGAATCAAAGAACGACTTTGATAAATGGGCTATTGGCCAGGAAAAAGCCCCTTATTTCTGGGCTGGTTTAAAGTTCTTTAATGTTTATGGCCCCAATGAATTCCATAAAGGCAGGATGGCATCTGTAATATTTCACACACATCGCCAGGTAAAAGAAAATGGGAAAGTGAAGCTTTTTAAATCCCATCACCCTGATTACGCAGATGGAATGCAATTGAGGGATTTTGTTTATGTAAAAGATGTTGTGGATGTGATGTTTTTCCTGATGCTGCACAAGAGAAATTCAGGGATTTATAATCTGGGAACAGGGAAAGCACGTGCATTCCTGCATTTAGCAGAAGCCACTTTTTCGGCCATGGGACTTAAACCCAATATTGAATTCATTGATACCCCAATTGACATACGTGACAAATACCAGTATTTCACACAGGCGAACATGGACAAACTCCATTCCATTGGATATACTGCCCCTTTTCACTCACTTGAGGATGGGGTTACAGATTATGTAAAAAACCACCTTATTGACAAGAGGTATTATTAAAACTTAGGGTCTGCATTTTTTTAAAACACCTCCTGATGGAAATGTATAAGCATCAGGAGGTGTTTTTTATTTGTCCTGCAATAGGGGAGAGCCATTGGGCTTATATTAAAAGAACTGCTTCCTTACAAAATCTTCAAGGTCGGGAAAGAATTCTTCAAATTCCCTTTTAAATAAAGGATAGAATTCAACAAGCTCAGTAAGGGCATGTTCCATTCCACTTTCAAAAGTAGTGCGCAAGGCCATTTGTTCAAAAATAGTCCTCATCTGTTCCTGATTGGCATAGCTTTTCAACCAGTTGGCAGCGATCATGGCCGGGAGTATCCTTTTAGCCCTGGGGGGAAGGATGATATAATGCCTTGTGATGATTTTATAGGAATTCCAGACAAAAGTATTTAGTGGAACCTGCGAATAGTTGTTCCAGTTGGCAGCCAGGAAATGGTCGTAATACAAATCCACAAGGACAGCGGCATATTTTCGATATCTGGAACGAAGCCTTGCTTTTGAAAGTTCAACAACAGGATGTGAATCTGTATAGGCATCAATAGCCCTGTGGATTAATATCCCCCTTAGTATTTTATCTTCAAACTTCTCAATCTGGCGGCCTCTTACCATGTCGGCAATGAAATTACCAACCATGATAGGTTCGTTATTATAACTTAAATACAGGTGTGCCAGAAAATTCACAATAGCATGTTGTTTTGTGATAGCAAAAATGCAAAAAAAATATAGCTTATTTTTATTTTTTCTTAAAATCAATGAAAATATTGTTTTTCAGTGTTTATTAAATGAAACTAAGTTAAAATGTGCCTTCATTAAAAAAAATTGCAAAATTTATTTCATATCGTTTTTGTTTTTTACTACATTTGAACTTCATTTAGTAACCAAAACAAAGATTTGCTATGAAAAAATTTACAATTGTTATTGTCCTTGTTCTTTCTGTTATGGGAGTTATGGGGCAAAAAGCTCTTTATGACTTAAATACAGTTAAGCAAATGGTTGATAAATCAACTGTTGCGCCTGTTGATTTAGATAAAGATGCTGTTATCCCTGT
>CAYLYP010000179.1:0-2944 GCA_964387795.1 uncultured Bacteroidales bacterium | reverse complement strand
CCAAAAGTAGAACCTTTAATGCTCCTTTGGAATATGGTAATCATGGGGTGCATACGTAACATCTTCATACCATGTTCAGACTTAAATCGGAGTTAAAGCGGAGTTAAAGCGGGTTTGAGCCGGGTTTAAACCGGTTCAAACCCGGCTCAACCCCGCTTCAAACCCGCCTCAACCCCGGCTCAACCATGAAGGTGAACCCTTCCTGATTCTTCTCAGGTATATTTTTTTTTAAGGAATAAAGCTGAGTTCTATCACCCAATGTTTACAGTGTAAAGGAACTTGCACTGGAAAAAATAGGAATCTGAAATGAAATTTGCCATAGTACTTTTTTATGACTCGATTGCTTTGCGGTCAGTTTCAATTAAGAGCTTAAGCTCTTCTTCGGTTGGCATATAGAGTCTGTATTTACTGGCAAAAAGCTGGTGGTTTTCAGCTAAAACCGAATATTTGACTATTGTTTCATCTTTTTCTGCACACAAGATAATACCAATGGTTGGATTATCGTTTTCATCTTTTTTAAGGTCGTTATACATGCGCACGTACATGTCCATCTGACCAATATCAGCATGACTGAGTTTATCTGTTTTGAGGTCAATAATGACAAAACATTTTAATATGTAATTCTAAAACACCAGGTCGATATAAAAATCGGAAGTATCAGTTACAATATGCTGTTGCCGGGCAACAAAGGCGAAACCCTTTCCCAATTCCATAATGAATTTTTGAAGGTTGTTGATAAGGGCATGTTCAAGTTGCGTTTCGGTAGATTCGGATGGGTTGGGAAGACCAAGAAATTCAAAAATGTACGGGTCTTTTACGAATTGGGAAGGCGAAATATTACCGGACACAGGCTTTTCAATCATGCGACCAAGGAATTGGGTTTTTATGTTTCGTTCGAGTGTGCGGGTATCCCAACCTGAATCAGCGGCAAGAACAAGGTAGTTGTTCCGTATTTGTTCGTTTTCGATGCGGCTCAGGATACGATAATGTGTCCAGCTCAATTCGGTACGCACTGCGTACCAAATTGGGAAGGAAAGATAAAAAGCCCTCATATTATTGAGGTTGCGCTCATCGAAGCCTTTTCCGAATTCGAGTGTTAGCTTGTCGCTCAGGTTTTTTAATACCGCTTTGCCATATTGCGCTTTCGATTTGCCTTGTTGTTCATCTTCCACAATAAGCCTGCCTATATCCCAATACATTTGCAGCAGTATGGAGTTCGATTGCCTGAATGCTTGTTCGCGGGCACTGGCAACAATATCCCTGATGGTTTTAAAAAGTTTATCGGATTGGGTGTGTGGCTTCATGTGATACAAATTTTTTCTTTTCTGAAAATGGCTTTGCTTCCAACTCCCTGCTTATTGGCCTTGGTAATATCGGATATAGAACATTTATCCTAATAAAAAAGCATTCCTGTTTGAGCTTATGAAAGCCAAGCGGGTTCTTCTTCGAGGTGGACATCAACATTAATGCAACCTTAAAGGTTTTGGTGTTTGGGTTTTTTACAGAGATCCATGATTAAACTATTTTTTTTTGCCCAGTTTCTTATTCTCTTTATTTTCAAGTTTTTTTATACTTTCTTCGGTTGGCAAGTTTTCGGGCATGGTGCCACCCAGGTCTTTAATGGTTTTTCTTACTTTTTTGCCAACTTCGTAATGCGTTTGGTTTGCATTGCTTTTGCCTTTTATTTCTTCGCGTCTCAGTTTTTCTTCGGTTTGCGTTGCACGGAACAAGTTGGCAGCCAATTCAGTGCTTCCCATATGGTCAAGAATGTTTTGGCTCTTTTTTAAGCCTTTCTTTTTATGAATACCTTTGGCATCAAGGCCACCATATAAACCCATGTAACCGTGATTCTGGAATATAGCATAATCAACAGGTTCTATAACACCTGCATCTTTGGCTGCATCGGCAAGCTGAGTATTGTGTTTTTTCATTTCATTGCGAAGGAACAACCGCTTTTCCTCTTCAGTATTTAGGCGGTTGTATTCGTCCATTTGCCTGATTTCCTGCAAACGGGTTTGAATAGCAAAGTAAGTTTGACCGGTAGCAACTATTTCTTTTGAGGGGTCAGCATTTTGAACTATCAGGTAACAGGCGTAACGGGATAGCTTAATACCATCATTGAAAGGACGTTCGGCACCTGAGCCTATTTTAACCATTTCGAGGTAATCCTCGAAATGGTTTTCGATTGGTTGACCACTGTTTTTACAAGCTTCTTTGGCCTTTTCTATTACGGGTTTAAAATGTCGAAATTCTGAATACTCTAATACTTTAGCCAATTCACGACCTGACCAGTATTCGTTACCATTTTTATCAATTCGTTTAATAAGCTCAAAAATATTTTGTGCCTTTTTAGATAATTCGTTTCCCATATTATTGAATTTAAACATTTTATCCTGTATTTATTAAATGCCATTGTGCCTTTATTATCCTCCTATCACCCTTGTTAACACTTGTCAGCTAACCTGTAAGATGCAACATTTTCTTTTTAGCAAGGCCAATAAGTTAAAACACACTTGAATCTATCCCTGTTTCCCAATATAGGGCAAAACACCATGTTGAGATTTATCTTTAACAGCTAAAGTTCTTTATATCAAACAACTGAACACCAATTAAAGATAATATTGCATCAACATGCCTATACACCAATTTGGCTACTGTTTGCTTATCGCTTGCCTAAAGAAGTTTGTTTTGTAATACCTAAAAAACCAAATGGTTTTGTCATCATTAGGGTCAAAGATTATACAGGTTTTGTATATGCCTTTGGGTTAAAAAAACGTTCTAAAATCGGTATTTCCCAAATGCAATCCAGATGTTTGGCATATTAGGACATAACATGTATTCATGGTTTAATAAAAACCGAATTCAGTTGCATTATCAATTTGTATTTTTACTTTCCGATGCAGAATTTCCCAAAGATATTACCAAGAATTTCGTCGGTAGAGAC
>CAYLYP010000178.1:0-2958 GCA_964387795.1 uncultured Bacteroidales bacterium | reverse complement strand
TAACGCAAACAAGATGCAAACATATTAGCACTTCAGGAAATAAATCCATGCACATTGTATTAAAAAGTGGCATTGTAAATGATATACATCCTGCTTGTTAAGTGTTTTTCAGCAGACCCTATTTAAATCCGAAAAGACCACTGCTATGGTTTAATCACTAAAATAAAACCATTCAGAAATAAAGAATTTTATTACTTTATTAATGAGACAATTAAATGAAAATAAATCATAAAAAAACCTTGATAATAAAAAAAAACAGTCATTTTTATAGCATTCTAATATTATTTACTAAATTTACATGTATAATATCCTCAAATTCAAACTTACAACATTAATCTTATTAAAAAACCAGTAAATGGAAAAGGAATCCAAAAGCACAAATAAAAGAGCTCTTATCATTGGTTATATTGTTGGTATTGTTGGGCTTGGCCTGATAACATGGAATGCAGTAACGTATTTCAGGGGCATATCAGATAAGACAAATCTCTTGGGACCCGGCATCTTGCTTGTCATTGTTGGGGCATTATTAATCAACTATTTCAGGTCTGCAAGGAAACAATAATCTCTAAAAGGGATTTTTTTTTATACATTTCGGGCAAAAAGAGAATTGTTTTAAGGAAAGCAAACATTGCGATTTAAGCAAAGAATGCCAGATAAAAAATACCAATGCCCCAAATACAATCCTAAAAAGAAATGAAATACATTGAACACGAAGACAAGAGCTTTGACAAGATTGACTTCACTGAAAGAATTATGCCCAAAAGCACTTACATAAATTGTGTATTTAACAATTGTAACTTCTTCCAATGCGACCTAAGCGGGAATAGTTTTATGGATTGCACATTTGTTGCCTGCAACCTTTCAATGGCTGTCCTGACAAACACCTCTGTCAAAAACCTGCACTTCAGGGATTGCAAACTGGTTGGAATAGATTTTGGAAAGGCAAACCCATTTTTGTTTTCTGTTGGATTTGAGGAATGCCAACTTGATTATGCAATCTTTTCACAGCTTAAAATAAAAAAGACAATCTTTAGTCATTGCTCGCTTAAAGAAGCAGAATTTGAAAATTCAGATTTATCAATGGTGGTTTTTAAGGAATGTGACCTATGGGGGGCAAGTTTTATCCAAACAATATTAGAGAAAGCAGATTTTACCACAGCAATTAACTATGCATTTGATCCTGAGAAAAACAGAATAAAAAAAGCAAAGTTTTCATTGCCATCTGTCACCGGACTTCTCTCAAAATATGACATAGAAATCGAATAAAGATACAAATCCCATATATTTGAAAATTTAAACAATTTATTAATATTCCTTTTTATAGAACAATCCTTTAAAAGGGATTATTAAACCAGGTGTTTTCTGCAATAATTTCCATACGTTAAAATAACCTTAAACCATAATTTATTATCATTTAGCTAAATACACCATGAATAAATCAGTTGTTTTCAATATTGGTTTAGACCAACAAAAGGAATTTGATGGATAATTTTGATGATTTTTTTCTCGTTTCGATAAAAATTATTTTAATAAAAACTTGCATTTCCCATGATTTTGTCTTTATTTTGGTAACAGAAACAGAAAACCAAATCAGAAAAATCACTAACATCCCGGCAATGTTTTTGGATTAATTACTTATTTTTCAACAACATGCATCCACTGTTAAAAGAAAAATACTGTTTTTAAAAAAACATTTAAAGGAAAAATGGATTTTCAAAGAAACACTTCAAAAAAAAAGACACTACATTAAACCACCCCAATCAAAAATCAAACAGTCATGAAAAGAAAACTTTTACTTTGTGCAGCCTTATTTGCCCTGACAGCATTTGCCTATGGGCAGGATTTCGGTTCAAAAGGAACCCAATGGTATTACAACGCATATAATGAAGATTATGCACCAGGCAATCCTGATAACATCTATATGGAAAGTGTTTCTGACACCCTGATCAACGGGATAAATACACATAAGATTATCAGGATCCAATACAATCAGGACGGACAGGCAATAAACCTTGATCCTTATTATGTAGTTGAACAGGATAATACTGTTTTCCTGTATGACAAAAAAAGCTCTGATTTTAAAACAATATTCATTTTCAATGCATCCATTGGTGATACACTTACACTTGACTACCCTGAGACTTTTGAAGGCCAGGACAATGTAAGCTATCGCCTGATCATTGAAGGCATAGAAGAAGTGGATTGCAACCTAACAGGAGTGAAGAAATATTACACAAGGGCACTTGATGGCATCAGTTTTGGAAATGATGGATGCTTTATTGATAAGATTGGAGGCATGAGTTGGTTCCTTCCACAGGCAAGTACATCGAATGATAATGAAAGACAAATAAGTTGTTTCTACAGCGACCAGCTTTCATTGAATTTTCAATCATCTCCCTGTAAAACGAGCCTGAGCACCGTTGATGGCGACCATATTGAGATACCTGACGTCATTGTTTATCCAAATCCTACAGGTGGGGAAATTAGTATTTATAGTTCAAAGACCTATTCCAAATCTGAAATAAAAGACATGAATGGTAATCTGATTATCACATTTTACGATTCAAATGTCAACCTCGACGAATTAACCCCCGGGGCATACATCCTGACCACATATTTTGTAAATGGTCAGATTGTTAGCAAAACAATTGTCATAAACGCCCAATAGAAACCCAGATTAAACCTTCCCGGATTTCTCCGGGAAGGTTGTTTTTTTTAATCTCTTAAGATCCGTTTATATTCATAATTTCCAATACATACATTAATATTCAAAACACCTTAATAACATTATAATTCATAGATGTTGATTATAAAAATTAGCGTTAAGAAATCGTTCGTAATATTCCGAATAAAGATGAGTTTTCATTAAAATCTTAAATCAACTAAGCAGAATGAATTATATCTTACTATTTAGGGTCTGCTGAAAAACACTTAACAAGCAGGATGCATATCATTTAC
>CAYLYP010000177.1:0-2976 GCA_964387795.1 uncultured Bacteroidales bacterium | reverse complement strand
CACAGCTTTATCGCAAAATGGTTAGGTGGGAGCTTGAACTTGAAAAAATTACGGATCCAGGTTTGGCTGAGATATTTAAAATGCAGAAAAATGAAGCCAATGCTTTATTTGGAAAATGTATCCAAAACAATTATGTAGGCTGGCTTAATGGATCTAAGCCAGGTAAACCTGTTATGTCGCCTTCGGTAGTAAAAGAGTGGATTTCCCCTATTGTTAAGTCAGAGGACAGGCTCTTTGTTTTCATGGTTGATAATTTGAGGTTTGACCAATGGAAGATTATCCTAAGTGCCCTTGAAGAATACTATCATCTTGAACAGGAAGAGATTTATTGCAGCATCCTGCCATCTGCAACACAATATGCCCGCAATGCTTTCTTTGCCGGCTTAATGCCTTCTGAGATAGAAAAACTATTCCCTAAATATTGGATGAATGAAGATGAGGAGGGAACTAAAAACCAGTTCGAGGCAGAACTTTTGGCCGAACAGCTAAAACGCCTTGGTATTGATGTAAAATGTGGATTTCATAAAATCCTTAACCTTACAGCAGCAAAAAAACTTGTTGACAACCTTAGTAATTTTATGCAAAACAAGCTTAACGTTGTTGTTTACAATTTTGTTGATATGCTATCCCATTCCCGTACTGAGATGGAAGTATTGAAAGAACTGGCTGACGATGAAGCTGCCTATCGCTCCCTTACCCTGACATGGTTCGAACATTCTCCTTTACTTGATATTATCAGGGTACTTGCTGCAAAAAAAATCCCTGTTGTATTCACTACTGATCATGGTTCAATAAAAGTACAAAACCCCAGTAAGGTTATTGGCGATAAAAATACGAATACAAATCTCAGGTATAAAACAGGACGTAACCTTCAGTTTGAAAAACAGGAGGTGTTTGAGATAAGAAATCCTTATGATGTTTTTTTGCCAAAAGCAAATATTAGTTCTTCTTTTATCTTTGCAAAGGAAAACCGCTTTTTTGCATATCCCAATAATTTCAATTATTATGTTAATTATTACAGGGATACTTTTCAACATGGAGGTATTTCAATGGAAGAAATGATGATCCCATTTGCATATTTAAAACCAAGATAATAAAAAATGAAGGAAAGTGTTTTTGTTTCATCCGAAAGCCAGTTGCCTCAGGTAGCCCAAAGAATGCTTGACAAATATCCCAATCACAGGGTGTTTGCCTTTTATGGGACAATGGGAGCAGGGAAGACTACTTTTATCAAAGCAGTGTGCCTTAGTTTAGGCATACTGGATGTAACTTCAAGCCCTACATTTTCAATTGTTAATGAATACGTAAGAGATACCGGTGATCCGGTATTTCATTTTGATTTCTACAGGATTAAAGACGAACGTGAAGCTTTTGACCTGGGATATGAAGAGTATTTCTATTCGGGTAACTATTGTTTTATTGAATGGCCTGAGAAAATTGAAGGCCTTTTACCTTCTGAAACAATAAAAGTAGAAGTATTTGAGAAAAATGAAGGCCGAATGATTGTTTTTTAAATCCTGCTGCTTAAATTTGTTCATAATTGACTTCGGCTAAACGAAGTTGAAAAATCATCGGATAATGGAACATTCAGCTCAGGATTATGTCTTTTTCAGCCGTTCGGGTAAGCTCTTGCCTCAGGAAGAAATGCTTGAGGTAAAGAAAAGGAAGAATTTTCTAACCTTTGGAATCCCTAAAGAAACAAGTTTTCAGGAATCACGGGTAGCACTTGCCCCAGAAGCAGTTTACCTATTGGTTAGCAATGGGCATAAAGTGGTATTGGAAAGTGGTGCAGGTAAAGAAGCCTATTTTCCTGATAGCGAATACTCCGAATCGGGTGCTGAGATTGTTTTTTCATCACAGGAAGTTTTTAAAGCCGATATTATTCTTAAAGTAGCTCCACTTAATGACCATGAGCTCAAACTTGTTAAACCCGGTCAGATTATTTTCTCAACAGTTGGTTTGGCTATGCAGAATGAAGCTTATTTTAAAACGCTAGCTTCTAAAAAAGTTACTGCTATCGCCTTTGAGTTCATACGGGACAAAACAAACACTTTTCCATTGGTAAGGGCCATGAGCGAGATTGCCGGTAATACAGCAATTCTTATTGCTGCCGAATACCTTTGTGATAAAAAATTTGGAAAAGGCCGAATGTTTGGAGGCTTTTCAGGAATTACCCCCACCGAAGTGGTAATACTTGGAGCAGGCACTGTTGGCGAATTTGCAGTAAAAGCTGCTATGGGTCTGGGTGCCATGGTTAAGGTATTTGACAATAGTATCTATAAACTCCGCCGCTTACAGAGTAACCTGGATACCCGAATATTTACTTCTATCATCCAGCCAAAAGTATTATTGAAAGCATTGCGTACTGCTGATGTTGTTATCGGGGCAATCCATGTCCCTGTTGGAAGGACACCTGTTGTTGTTACCGAGGACATGGTATGCCAAATGAAATACGGGACGGTAGTTCTTGATGTAAGCATTGATCAGGGTGGATGTTTCGAAACTTCAAGGATTACAAATCACCTGGAACCCGTTTATCAGGTGCATGGTGTAACCCATTATTGTGTCCCAAACATAGCTTCACGCGTACCTCATACTGCTTCGTATGCATTTAGCAATTTCTTTGCCCCTATACTTCTCAATATAGGTGAAGATGGTGGAATGGACAATATGCTAAAAAGGGATTTCTGGGTTCGTCAGGGTGTGTATTTTTATAATGGGATACTTACCAATAAATACATTGCTGAAAAATATAGCCTTCCGTTCCAGGATATTGATTTGTTGATGGCTGCTTTTCATTAAAATCAATGCGTATATACGCTGTTTTTTAATGCATTAATAATACCTGAATGATGAGGGTAATAAGAATTATAAGAATAAAAAAAGCCGCTTAATGCGGCTTTTTGTTTTATGGTGACCAGGCTGGGATTCGAACCCAGGACCCCATCCTTAAAAGGGATGTGCTCTACCAGCTGA
>CAYLYP010000176.1:0-2990 GCA_964387795.1 uncultured Bacteroidales bacterium | reverse complement strand
TTGTACTTAATGTCATTGATGGAGGTTTTGTTAGCCAAAATATCATATTTAATGATTATACATTCCCAACCGGTATTTCTGCAGATGGTCAGTTTGTATCAGGCCAACTTATGGGAGGCGAAGGTAGTTTCTTCTGGAAAGAAGGCCAGGGGATTATTAACATTACAGGGGAAGCAATGGGGGTTTCTCTCAATGGCACTGTAGGGGGCAACTTTTTAAACCCTGAACTCAATGGCTTATTATCAGCAGGAAGATGGGACTACCAAACAGGCGAATGGACATTCCTTGGAATCAATCCTTATTACCCCAACGCAGAAGGTGAAGGCTACAATATAGCTTATGGAATTACTGATGACGGAAATACCCTGGTTGGAATGCAATACGTATCTGGTTGGTCAGTTAAAGCTTTTAAATGGACTGAGGGCGTTGGATACCAGATGATTGGTGAAAACATAAATCTGAACTCAAGGGCCAATGGTATCAGCCCAGATGGTTCTGTTATCTTTGGATGGGCAGAAACAGAGATGCTTAGCCGCACACCTGTGATTTGGTACAATAACGAAATTATCTATATTGACTCTCTCCTCGGAGGGGAAGCTTTTGGCGCATCACCCAATGGAGAATTTGTCACTGGTACTTGTGGTACGCAAGGATTTATATGGTCCCCTACTGACGGTATAACATTATTTGATAATACACTTAATAGTGGTGAAATGAGCCCCCTTTGTATTTTAAATGATGGAACAGTGTTTGGGTATAACAATGAGTCCTGGCCCCCATTCCCGGATACCAGGCGTGCTTTCGTCAGGGATACAGAAGGAATGATGTATTCATTCAATGAATATGCCCAGGGACGAGGGATGTCAGATGCATTAGACTGGACTTTTTTCGCTATTAGCGCTATTACCCCAGACGCAAATGTATTTGTTGGATCAGCAACTTCCCCTGAAGGAAACTTTGTTACGGTTATGATTGACTTTGATTCAAGTACCCCTACAATTTCTATTCTCCCTCAATCTTTATCGCAAACCCTAAATTCAGGAGAACAGGCGACTCAAGAAATCGCAATTGCCAACACTGGTACAGGATTTTTATATTACCAGGCAAATATCCAATACCTTGATAAAAACATCAAGGATAGCAAAACCACTCCTCAAGGGTCTCGCAATTCAATTTCAAAAATCAAACCTGGTCAGGCTAACAAAAAAATGAAAGCTTCACAGCCTGAAACAAACAAAGATGGTATTGTCATTCACTATGATGGCAATAACTATGGCAATGCTGTTGGTCCAAACGCAGGTGGTGTTTTTTATGGTGCAACCCGTTTTACTTCAGATATAACAAGCCCATATACCGGTTATGAATTTGAATCCCTTGATGTTTTTATTCTTAATCAACCATTGTCCCTTAAGCTTATCATCTGGGATGAAGGGACAACAACAAATCCAGGCCAGATTATTCATGAACAGCAAGTTGAAGCTGTTCCCAATTCCTGGAACACAATTGTCCTTGATCACCCGATTGTAATTGATGGATCTGATATATGGGTTGGATTTGAATGTAGCCATGATGCCGGGATTTATAGCCTTGGAGTAGATGGAGGTCCTGCTCATCCTGAAGGTGGCTGGTTAAGCCAGGATGCAATTACCTGGGAAAAGTTCACTGATTTTGGTATTGATGCCAATTGGAATACCCGTATTAAAGTAAAATATGCAGGGATAAACTGGCTTACTTTAGATCCTGCTGAAGGTGCTATTGGTGAAGAATCATCCATTGATGCAAGCGTTACTTTTAGTGCAAATGGTATGGCTGGTGGTATTTATACGGCCAATATTATCTTTAACAGTAACGATTATCAAGGTAACCAGATTACTATTCCTGTTAGCTTTGAAGTAAACTCTGTTTACTATTCCCTTGTTTTTAATATTAAAAACGAAGAGGGACAGGCAATAGAAGATGCCATTATTACACTCTTCGGAGTCCCCTATCCTGCTGGTGACTACCAGTTTGACCTTGAACCGGGAACATACGCATACACAATTGCACGTGAAAGCTATTTTCCTGTCACTGGTGAACTAACTATGGCAAATGAAAACCAAACAATAGATATCATCATGGAAATTGATGACACTGCAACCCCAACTATTGATGATAACACCAGTATTAATGTGTATCCAAACCCTGCTTCAGATTATCTGACAGTCAACGCACCTGAGGGCATCTATAATCTAAGGATTATTGATGCAAAAGGCGCCACAGTGTTACAACAGAAATCCTTTAACCCTAATGACCAGATTGACATTAAATCATTGAACAATGGAGAATACTTGCTTCAGCTTATATCGCCAAAAGGCTCAATAACCAAACAAATCCAAATTATCAAGTAGTAGTCTCCTCTTTTGTTAAAAAGCCCTGTTTTATAATCAGGGCTTTTTCTTTGGATTAACTTTCGGATGAAAATGAATAACATATACAATAGATAATCCATACAATTATTAAAAACCAATTAATCCTTAAAAAAATTTAAGCAATAACAATATTTTTCAATAGTATTATTACAATTAAAACCAATAAAATCAAATTGAATAAAATTCTATTTCACTATATTCTTTTCTAAAACTATGTTGTTAAAAAAACAATTACTAAAATCAATTATCACACCTTTGCATGGTATTTATTTACAGATTCAATATTTTTTTCGATTTATACAAATATTTCATATTTCTTTATTATTTTAGCCATAAGTTAAAACGCCAAAAAACTGCTATTGAATATGGAACCGGAAATTATTTTTACGCATCCCAAACTTATATTAAGCTATTACAAGGACGAGGCAGCAATACTGGAAACCTGGAATGGCTTTACTGACTATACTGTTTTCTCTGAATTATTGGAAGTTATTCTTTCAAAGCTCGTTGAAAGAAATGCCCATAACCTTATTCTTGATTCACGTCAACATAAGGGATTAAGCCCTGAAGCCCAACAATATG
>CAYLYP010000175.1:0-2999 GCA_964387795.1 uncultured Bacteroidales bacterium | reverse complement strand
TAAAGTAAAATAAAGATGCCCAACAACACCTGAAAAGGACATAATATTTAAACAGAATGGTTTGGTTTTATAAACAAAACACTGTATTTTTCGTGGTAAGATTATAAACCGGTTATTAACCCAACAACATCGACCTTTATACCAAGATCAATTGGAAGAACACAAAACACATGGAAAATTCTAATAAATGATATATCGGACAAATCTTTATATAAAAATAAGAAAGAAAAAACATAATAGAAATGAGCTTGTTTAAAAATGCAGATGAACGATTAATAGAGCGATTCGAAAAAGAAGAAGCAGAAATGCTTCTAAAATTCTATGGTTTAAGAAAAACAGATTCGAATTGCCCCCGAAACGCTAATTTGCTTTATCCTGAGAGGTTACATTTAACGTCCTATGAAATTTTGCCTCAAAATGTAGTTAAATTAAATATTGGATATAAAACCCGATGGAGCGGGTATGTCACAGACACAGTTAGAATAAATTACGATCGAACTGTCTTGGGTACAATCTATTGCGAAGAAGTTGAAAGTTATTTAGAAACAACCTACAACAGAAAAGGCACGATAAAAATTCCATTTTTATCAAAAACAAAAATTCTAAACCTACCAGTTGGCAGTTCGCACAACATAGAAATAAAATGTAATAAGTTAAAAGTTGATTCAATAAACATATATGCGGAAAATGACGGTGAATTAATTCCAGATGAAGAATATAGAGAGCAAATAGCAGAGCAACTTAAAAATAGATAAGATGAAAGAATTATGGAATACCATTGGAGGATTAATTAAAGGATAAAGGTGAGATTGAATTCGGTAGTGACACTAATATAATCTTATTTACAAATAAATCTAAACTTAAGAAAATGGACAACGAATTAAAGTCCAGAATATTAGGACTCACATTAGGAGAAATCCTTGAACTTATGACTGAAAAGTCAAACAAAAAACAACCCTGGTCACGATTAACAATTGGGAAACTTGACGCAGACATATATGCCATTACTAATGTAAATAGGACATTAGTTGAATTCAGTGTAAATGTACCAAGTGGCGTTTTGTGCAATATCAAGAAGATTGAAGATGTTGAAAGCTGTTTAAAAGAAATAAATTCGATAATTGCAAAATATCAAAAGTGAATAACCCAACTACAACCAAGAGCAGTTTGCCACAATGGGGTTACATTTTGGAAAGAACCATACAACGCAGAAACCGCATTTGTGAAAGACATTGAGTCCTTCGTAACATCTGCTACTATTACTAAAACTACAGATGGTATGATCGACACGTTCCATGTCCGACTTACAGATATCGGACTTAATAGTCTTTTGGGAGAGTTTGACATTTTGCGTCAAAATGAATTATGGCAAACGTCGGACAAGGACTCAGTTGAATTGAATTTTTTAAAGTGGAATATTATTATTGAATTATCGAAACAAATGAAATAGCAAATGAATGAACCATCTTTAGCAACTACTCCATTTCAGTTGAGTGACGGAAGTCAATTCTTTGAATTATCCAAAGACCCAGATATAAGGAAAGAATTCCCTTATATGAGATTTGAAAATATTGAGGAGGCCGAACAGTACTTAGCATTTCAAATCGAGACAACTCAAAGTTCAAGCGTTAGCTTTTTTAAAGCAATAAGGATTATATTTAATGGATTTCAATCCGTCTATACAGAAAAGAATAACATTCTTATTGGATTCATTAGCTTGCATAAATCCGGGAGTTTTGAACAAATTCTTGCAGGTGGATTTGAACAAACATTAAGTTATGCTATCAAATCAGCTTTCAGGCGTAAGGGATTAATGACAATTGCACTTGATATGACTCTTGATGCTATGAGACAGGACGGTTACAATGTAGTAGCGGCAATTGTCAAGAATAACAATAGGCCAAGCATGCGAGTTTTAGAAAAATGTGGCTTCATAATGGTGAGAGATACTCAGATAAGCCTTATGTATGTTAAACGAATTACAATGGACGAGATTGAATTCAATAGAGTTTTTGGGTTATGAAACTTTGACAAACAATATACGATTGGGTCGGAAAAGACACTGGTGCAAAAAGCGGTTTAAAAAGTTGGTGTTTAAGTGGTTATTCGAGCACTGTGCCTTTCATGAACTTTTTTTACAGTTTGAAAGATTTGAAGCCCATAACCCTTTAGTATATTACTTCGGGCAATTTATCAATCAGACAATCCTCAGCCTCGCCGCATTCAGCACCGCATCCGCGCTGATCTGGGCCAGCCGGTCTGCCAGCTCCGGAACTTTCTGCTGCATGATGGGATTGAACCATTCCACCGGCACCCGGGGATTTCCGGAGGGGTGTTTCACGGAAACGGAACCATCGGCTTTGTAACCCCGCCCCACCCCTTTGTGCACGAACACCCCGTGCCGCTCAAACAGGAACCCCACCCCGTCGATTGCACCGAACTCCCGGTGCGATCTGGAGTCCAGACTCAGGATCAGCTTGAACTCCTTCTGTTTCCCCACCTTCCGTTTGCGGATGATGAAAGATTGCGTCTTCCCGTCATTAAACTGCAGAACGGAGGTTTTCAGCTTCGAGCGCACCTTGGGAATCCAACCGAGGATGGCCTGGTTGAGTTCCCGGATCTCCTCCATGGATGCCGGGTTACCGGTTAAAAGGGCTGCCATTACAACAGCCACTTATCAGGGTCGACATCCGAAGGCTGGACCGAGCTGATGGTAAAGGTGTAGCGGATCCCGGCATTGTTGCCATAGGCATTGACCAGCAGGCTGGCCTGCACTGAATCCAGGTTGAAGTCACGCACGACCGGCACCTGCCGGCTCTGCTTATCGGAGCGTATCCGTGCCAGGATATCGTCCCCCAGTTGTTCCAGAGAGTCCCAAACCTGGTGCACCTGCCCATAATCCGAAAGGTCGCTGATCTGTCCCAGCAGGATGAAAGCGCCGGAACGGTTCTTGATCAGGTTGTCGCTCGTCTGGTCCGTGAACCCGAAATTATACCCCT
>CAYLYP010000174.1:0-3051 GCA_964387795.1 uncultured Bacteroidales bacterium | reverse complement strand
CCAAAACAAAGAGGGGCAAAAAGAATAGTGGGAAAAAGAGAAAAAACCTTTTCATCTGTAAATGTTTTTTTTGTTTATACTCAGATAAAACTCCTTATTTACTATGACTTAAAGCGTTTATCTTTAATTCGCAAACAAGTTCGTCTCAAAAAATCTCTGTTTAAAAATCGTTTTTCAAAAGTATAAAAAGCAGTTGGAAAAGAAAGCAAAAGAAGATGATAATTTAATATTTTTGTTTAATATCTGATATACATCCGCAATTGCAGCTTTAATTTGCATTTATGAATCATTCGCAAACATGTTTTGCTCATCTGACTTCGACACTGGGACACTATAAATATATTCCCAAAATTTTTTATAGAACAATTTTGAAATAGTTTTATGCCTGTTTCCACGTTATGCCTGCATTTCAATATTCTATTTATAGAATAACACACAATAAGTCATGCCTGCCCTTTAAGGGTTTCGCTAAATCCCCCATCCTGCTTTTACAAAGTTTTAGCCCATGCATTGATTTCATTGCTTTCATTTTTTATCCTTACCTCAATAATGTTTATGTAATTACCCAATTCGTGCAAAAATATATTTCGCTTTGTCATAAGCCATAGATCGGTAACAATGATGAAATCTTCAATATTAAAAAAATAGACAAAATCTTCAAACACTGGGAACATCGCAAGCCCTTCGTATTAGGAACCATTGAAAACCGAATAGAAAAGCGGATAGCGATTATTGCAGACCAATAAGCACAGAATAACTTGTAGATGATTTTGCTTCTCATCTTTTGAGTAGCCATATTCCCAAAGACCATCATCATAGTCTGCCTCAAAATAGAGTGTTGTTACATACTAAAACAACAAGCCTGTTTCCCCTCCTAATACACGCTTGGGATTCTCTATGCTGACCCTCTGTGCCTTTTACTGTTGAACATTGTAAAACTTGCCAAAATAGTGATAGATACAGTACAACTGAACATCTTCATTAAAATGAAACTTAAGCTATCCGACTGTCGCGGACTTGATCATTGGCTGGCTTAACCATTCAATTACCAGATATCAGAAGATAACGTCTTTAATCGCATCAAACCCAATCAACTTGAACACTTTGCTCAGCATCAATTGAATGCTATAGAGAAGGATGTCTTCAATATTTGAAAGAAGGTATTCGGAAACCTGCCTTTCTTCAAGGGTTTTGTAACGAGCCAAAGAGATGTCTTGCTCGCCCATATTGCTTGAAATCTGTCTTTTGCCTTGAATGTATAATGATTCAAATTCAGAAATATTGGAACTGATACAAATAGTTTTGCCAACATGATAGCATCCTTGGCTCTTGGCAATGATCTGTACACTAACTAATCCGCTTTGAATTATTATCTTGCGCACAAACATGAATGCAAAACACTCATTTTTTGTGCTGGAATCCAAAAAAAAGGGAGCCAAAAATCACATACAATAAATATCCTTTGCTTGAAAAATCTTCTTTCAGAAAAATGTCGAAGCCAGGGAATTAAAGCTAAAATATAATTATGAACTCTTTTAAGCTTTTCGTCTTATTTAGGTTCAAAGACACGACCCCAAGGAACCAATGCCCAAGACACATTTAGATATATAGCCATGCTACCATTTCTGTAGCTTTTTGTTAAACTGTAACTTATGGTTCTCATCAAAGCCCCTTACAATATAACTTCCTGTTGAAAGGCCTGACAAATCAATACCTTGATTGCTCCCGCTAATTGTTTGCCCCAAAACCTTTTTACCGCATAAATCAACAATTTCTATTGTAAACTGATTCCAGGATTCGAACCAGGGAATGATTACATTTACATAAGTAGAAGCAGGGTTTGGAAATATTGAAACACTTTCACCAAGGTCTTTAGGGTCATAGAGATTTGTTGTTGAAAGGACTTCTTTTAGTATGCGGATATTGGGGTCAACTTGAATGCCGCTTACCTGGAATCCGGGAAGGAGGGCAAATATCTGTTCAGCTTCAGTTTGCTCTACCCTAAGAATAGTATCCGTATCCTGATTAAAAACTTTGATCTCAAGTGATGTCCTGAAAAATGGAATGGTAGTAGTAGAGGCAGTTTGGCTAGATTTCACATACAAGGTATCATTGCTTTGCCAAAACACAAAGTTGAATTTCGGATAACCTTCCCCATAGTACCATTGGTCAAAAAACCAATCAAAATCCTTATTGGAAAGAGTTTCTACAACCCCTTTAAAGTCATCTCCCGATGCCACTGAATGAGAAAACTGATTTTGGAATGTTTTATAAATGTTGAAAAACAACTCATCATCATTAAGCTCAAACCTAAGCATATTAAGGATACACGCCCCTTTGCCATAACTAAGCCTTCCATCAAAAATCCTCCAGACATCCTGAATCTCATTAAAAGGGATATAAATACTTCCGCCAGGAGAACTTAAAACATCTTCTTGCGTGCCAAGCAACCAACTTCTTGCAGCGGCAGCCATTTGAAGGTTTTCAAGGACAAGGTATTCAGAATATGTAGCAAATCCCTCATTAATCCAGATATCGCTCCAGGATGAACAGGTAACATGATTTCCAAACCATTGGTGAGATAATTCATGGCCAATGAGAAGGAAGTGAAACCCTCCCATGGTAGTCATGGTTTGATGCTCCATTGCCCCACCGAGAGGTGCCATGGCATGCCCATATTTTTCATCCTTGAATGGATAAGGGCCATAGAGGTCAGAAAAAAGGGTCATGAGAGATGATGTAATATCCAACGCAGGCTTAAGGCCTTCAAGTTGGTTGGCATATACATAATTCTGAATAAAAACCGAATCAGAACCATTTTGAATGGGTGCATAGAACGAATATTCAGCAAAAGGGCCAACAGTAAGACAGATCAGGTAATAATTAATTGGATAATGGTGTTCCCACTCATATCTCACTTTGTTATCATCAAGGGAAACCACAGTATCAAGCAATCCGTTTGACCCAACCATATAGGGTTGATTTGTTGTTACAAGAACAAAGCTGGAATCAGCCTTATCAGCAAGGATTTGTTTACAAGGCCACCATTGA
>CAYLYP010000173.1:0-3136 GCA_964387795.1 uncultured Bacteroidales bacterium | reverse complement strand
CAAAAAGCTAATCCATAGATTTCGCTCCTCCTTTACAGCCTGCCTTTTGATAAAAGGCAGGCTGCTTTTTTTATACAAAACCGAGTTGCTTTTACTGATTTGCTTTTTTTATCAAAATTATTTTGCCCATCAATAAAGTCAAAAAACTTAAAACAGATTTTTACAACAGATATCTTATCATTCAAAAAAACAGATTTTTACGAAAAAGACGTAAAAAACATCATTCCTTTCGCATTACATTTGAAGAGCTTGAGTTTTATGTTGATAAATCCGACAAAAAACGTATCCAGCAAGCCAGATGTCAAGTTTAATTTATCAAAGACAAAAGATGCCATGCAGGGGATAACAGTACTTTCAGTCATTTTAGCCGGACCTGTAGCCTTCACGATATTATTCGTAACATTACGATGGCTATTTAAACATTCAATCTTGTTTTCAATAGGTATTGCTTCCGGGGCAGCAATGATATCTGTTGCTTTTATTGGAAGCATCGTTGGGAGACTGGGGCCTATCCATAATTTATGGGGATTTCCTTTACAGTTAACTATTGCATTTCTGGCATTTTTATTCATTAACATCAAACTCAAAAAACCTTTAGTCGATATTATTAAAAAAATCAAAGCAATCAGCATTGGTGACTTACATCTTGAATTTGATGAAAAATCCCTTAAGCGAAAGGATGAGATTGGGGATATTTCACTTTCATTACAACAGCTAAATATAGGTTTAAATAATACAGTTTCCTTTGCAAATGAAATAGGGAACGGGAATTTAGAGATGGATTTTTCTGCCCTTAGCGATAAAGATGAGCTTGGAAAATCACTGATACAAATGCGCGATAGCCTCAAAACAGCAAGTGAGGAGGCCAAAATAAGGCAGATAGAAGACCAGAAAAGGAATTGGGTAACCCAGGGGCAGGCGCAGTTTGCAGAACTACTTAGGGCAAATACAGCCAACACTAAAGAACTGTCGTTTAATATCATAAGCGGGCTCGTCAAATATCTGGGGATCAACCAGGGTGGTATATTTTTATTAAACGATGAAGATCCCAAGGAGCCTTATCTTGAATTGATGGCAAGTTATGCTTATGACAGGAGAAAGTTTCTTGACAAAAAGATTTATATTGGTGAAGGGCTTGCAGGAACCTGCTTTGTTGAAAAACAACCCATCTATATGACCCGCGTCCCGCAGGATTATATTCGTATCACTTCAGGCCTGGGAGGGGATAACCCTTCTGTCATATTAATAGCACCAATGAAGATTAACGAGGATGTACTTGGGGTTTTAGAGCTTGCCTCCTTTAAACCATTAGAAAAATACCAGATTGAATTTGTAGAAAAAGTTGGGGAAATAATTGCCTCAACAATTTCAAATGTAAAAATCCATCAACAGACAGAACGTTTGTTGGAAAAATCACAGGAACAGGCAGAGATGATGCATGCCCAGGAAGAGGAAATGCGCCAGAACATGGAAGAGCTGAATGCCACACAGGAAGCAATGGCATACAAAGACCAGGAAAGCCAGAAGCGTATTGCCGAACTTGAGGCTGAAATTGAAGCTTTAAAACAACAGCTATCACAACAATAAAGCCCTTTAAGAAATACAAATAAAAAATGAGCTTAAATAGAATTATAAATTCTATTTAAGCTCATTTTTTTACAAAGCATTAATACCCAAAAAACCTTTAGATAACAAGTGCTGCTACCATTTCTGCAGCTTTTTGTTAAACTGTAATTTATGGTTCTCATCAAAGCCCCTTACAATATAACTTCCTGTTGAAAGGCCGGACAAATCAATACTTTGATTACTTCCGTTAATTGTTTGTTGCAAAACCTTTTTCCCGCATAAATCAACAATTTCAATTGTAAACTGATTCCAGGACTCAAACCAGGGAATGAATATTTTTACATAAGAAGAAGCAGGGTTTGGGAATAAAGTAACACTTTCACCAAGGTCTTTAGGGTCATAGAGATTTGTTGTTGAAATGACTTTTTTAAGTATGCGGATATTTGGGTCTGCCTGAATACCGCTTACCTGGAATCCGGGAAGGAGGGTAAAAATCTGTTCGGCTTCAGTTTGCTCTACCCTAAGAATAGTATCCGTATCCTGATTAAAAACCTTAATCTCAAGTGATGTCCTGAAAAATGGAATGGTAGTAGTTGAGGCCGTTTGGGTAGATTTCACATACAAGGTATCATTGCTTTGCCAAAACACAAAGTTGAATTTCGGATAACCTTCGCCATAGTACCATTGGTCGAAGAACCAATCAAAATCCTTATTGGAAAGTGTTTCAACAACGCCTTTAAAGTCATCTCCCGATGCCACTGAATGAGAAAACTGGGTTTGGAATGTTTTATATATATTAAAAAACAATTCATCATCATTAAGTTCAAACCTTAGCATATTAAGGATACATGCCCCCTTATTATAACTTAGCCTTCCATTAAAAATCCTCCATATATCCTGAATCTCATTAAAAGGGATATAAATACTTCCGCCAGGAGAACTCAAAACATTGTTTTGCTTGCTAAGCAACCAACTTCTTGCTGCGGCAGCTGTTTGAAGGTTTTCAATTGCAAGGTATTCAGAATAAGTAGCAAAACCCTCATTAATCCAGATATCGCTCCATGATGAACAGGTAACATGATTTCCAAACCATTGGTGAGATAATTCATGGCCAATGAGAAGGAAGCTGAAACCTCCCATGGTAGTCATGGTTTGATGTTCCATTGCCCCACCCAGAGGCGCCATAGTATGTCCATATTTTTCATCCTTGAAAGGATAAGGACCATAAAGGTCAGAGAAAAGGTTTATGAGAGAAGAGGTGAGTTCAAGCTCAGGTTTCAGATTTTCCAATTGGTTGGCATATACATAATTCTGAATAAAAACCGAGTCAGAGCCATTAAGGATAGGTGCATAGAATGAATATTCAGCAAAAGGGCCAACAGTTAGACAGATTAGGTAATAATTAATTGGATAATAGTGTCTCCACTCATATCTCACTTTGTCGTCTTCAAGGTTAACAACATTTGACAGCAGTCCGTTTGACCCAACCATATAAGGCTGGTTGGTAGTTACAGAAACAAAGCTGGAATCAGCCTTATCAGCAAGGATTTGTTTACAAGGCCACCATTGA
>CAYLYP010000172.1:0-3142 GCA_964387795.1 uncultured Bacteroidales bacterium | reverse complement strand
GGTATATAAAACATTTGGCGGAAAGTGCTAATTTTAAGGGCAGTACATTTAATAAGCATAGCAACGGTTTGATAGGAAATAGCTTTGTAACGCCAAACGTTTCATATACCCATCCGTTATGGGTAATTATAATTGACGAATCGACAAACCAATGAATAGAAAAATGAGAAAAATTAAGACAATCGGATTAGTTATTATTTTACTTTTTACTGTTTCTTGCTCAAACGGACAAAGCAATTCTGAAACTAAAAAAGTAAAAATTGAAATTCCAAAATTTGAAATTGAATTTCCGAAAACAGAATTTAAAGTTGAAAGAACTGAAAACAGAGACTATTCATTAAATGTAATCATTACAAATCAGATATTACAAGGTGCAGAAAACAATAACCCGTTTATGTATTTTATTGCATACAATGAACTACCCGAAAAATTAAAGAATGTGATAGAAAAAGAGCCCGAAGCATTGAAAACAGCCTTTCAAGCAATGCTAACAAGTTCTGTGACTAAACTAGGTGGGACAGACTTTCAATTTAAAGAAATAGAATTAAATGAATGGAACGGCACTGAATCTATATGTAAGGTTTTTGAAGGTAAAGGAATAATCAAAAGTAGAGTTTACCTGATTGAAAATTATATATTTATGATAAGTGCAGGTGGCAAAGAAATAAGTATCGAAAAAGTTGACAACTTTTTGAACTCATTTAAGATAAAAAAATAACTGCCAAGAATAAATAGGGCTTCATGTGGTCGGAACGACCCAGCATGAAGCCCAGGTTGAACTACTTCCCGCGGGATAGCACTATGGTTTTTAAAGGGCTTGGGAATGGATTTTTAAAGAAAAGAATACATGTGGGGAATGGCAACAATGGGATTAAAGAGCTTCCGTTAACTGTATTATAAAGATAGGATGTTGTTACAAATGTTTTGTTTTATAGGTTTTTGGCTGCGGTTGGGCATAGAAATCCCGGTCTGCTTATGCAGATAGTTATAAATGGGTGTAAATTAATGATTTAATTGTATTTGAGGTGGGAGAACAAGAAAACCAGGAGAGCGTGAACGTGGAATAATTTCAGCAATAATCATGCGTCCTTTTTTGCAATGCTGGCAAGCACCTATGTCTCTGTTCATTAAACGACTAATGCGCTCGGTATTGGATTCCTGAGGTTGGATGGAGCAGGTTTTTTCAGCTAATTTAAAAATGGTGCTTCTAAATCGCACCGAATAAATACCATAATGGCGGATTTTTACAAATCCTTTAGGTAGGATATGCAATACAAACCTTCTTAGAAATTCCTCGCCTGGCAATGAGGTGACTTTTAGCTGACTGTTTTGCCTGTAATCTTTCATGCTAAAATACACATGGGTGTTGTCTATATTTATAATTCGCCGATTTGAAATGGCCACGCGATGGGTATACTGTCCCAAATATTTAACAACATTATCGGGTTTTCCCAAGGAAGGTTCGCAATGGACTACCCAAGGTTTAGAGTAGGCATCATCAATTGCTTTTTGGTGTTCCTTTAGCAATTCCTGTTTGATAAGCTTCTTTTTTACGGCAGCCATGAACATGCCTTTGAACTTCAGGCTAAGCTTAATCACCGGGAACAGGTATTTTCCGCTTTTCCCTATGTGCTTGAGCCTCCCCTTTAAAGAATAGCCCAGGGCAGGCACAATGCAGTGTATATGAGGATGCAAACTAAGGTTTTGTCCCCATGAATGGAGCAAACAAATGGCTCCCGATTCAGCACCAAAGTGCGTATATCCAAATCCCTGTAATGTTTTCCAGACACATTCAAACATCAGGTTGTAAAACCACTGATTATTGAGCATACAGATGTTATTTAAGGACTCTGGGACAGTGAAAACAATGTGGTAGTGTTTGACAGGAAATGCATTGTTTAAACGGTCTTCGACCCAGAAAGCTTGCTTGGCGCCCTGGCACATAGGACAGTGCCTGTTGCGGCAACTGTTATAAGCAATTTTGGATTTTCCACAGCAGTCGCACACATATTTGTGCCCACCCATGGCTTTTGTCCGGCATGCTGTTAACGCCCCCAAAACCCTTAGTTGATAACTGTTTGGATGGTGTTTTTCAACATAGCTTTGACCAAAATACTCAATAACATCTGCAAGTTCGTAGCCCTTAGTACTCAATTTCTAAGATTGTAAAGAGAGTCTAATGGGCTGTGAGCAGCAAGCACCTGAAGTTGTGCCACATGCAAGTATATAAGAGTAGTAGTAATTTCAGCATGGCCGAGAAGTTGTTGAACAGTAACAATGTTTATTCCTTCTTCAAGTAGATGTGTGGCATAGCTATGCCTAAGGGAGTGCAAACAAACCTCTTTTTGAATAGAAGTCTTTTTCAGCGCTTCGCGCATCACCCAACTGATGCCTTTAACACTGTACCGACCATCGGGTTCTTTGCCGTTGAACAGGAAAACATGTGGGTTTTCCGCATCAAGATATTTTTTTAGCCCTTTGGCCATATATTTTGCCAGTGGGATTATGCGATCTTTCTTATATTTGCTTTGCCGGATGTGGATGGTTTGCCGCTCAAAGTCAATGTCTGCAACCTTCAGATTAATAACTTCACGACCTCTGAGCCCTGCCGAGTAGATAAGTGTGAGCAGAATGCGGTGTTTTAAGAGCGTGGGGGCTTTGAATAGTTCCCGGAGTTCAGTTCGGTTAAGAATAACAGGGAGTTTGGTATCTTTCTTGAGCGAAGGCAGGTTGATGGCTTTTTTGTTTTCGCCCATAAGTCTGAAATAGTATCGCAGACCGTAAACCATGTGCTTGAAGCTACTACGCGATGGAGATTTGGGATCCATAGCCAGAGAGGTAAGATACTCGGTGAGTTCTTCTTCGCTAATATGCTGCGGCAGACGGTTGAAATGCAGGCTAATCAATGCGATACGCCTGATATAATTGCTCAGTGTGCTTTGGCTTTGTCCACGCAAAGCCACCTGCTGCTGAAGCTTGACAAATACTTTATCAAAGCCTTCTACCGTGAGGATGGCTTTTTCAAGGATAGTGGGAGATGTTTTCTCTCTTTTCATAACTTAAAGATTTTGAGATTGATAAAAAAACCTAAGTTATCGAAAAATACTATCTTTGAAAGCCAGCCCGCGGTAGCGGGATTTAG
>CAYLYP010000171.1:0-3165 GCA_964387795.1 uncultured Bacteroidales bacterium | reverse complement strand
ATGTGCATGGATTTATTTCCTGAAGTGCTAATATGTTTGCATCTTGTTTGCGTTAGTCTTTAAGGCATCATCTGTTTCGTTGCCATCGGCTCATAGTATTAGTATACAATTTCGCCTTGTCGCCTCACATCTGATGCCTTAAAGACTTTTTCAGCAGGCCCTGAATAATTTAGAAAAATGATTTGAAATCCTTTAAAGAACAAATAATAAACAATCCCTGTAAAAAAAACAGCTCTTTTACAGGGATTGTTTAGATAGTCAATTATCTTTCGGATTAATTGATTTTTTCGTCTTTCGTTGTGTTTATGCCTAAAAACTTAAACAGGTCAACAACCACAATCGGAATTAAAGACATAAGCCCAACAATAATCCAGTGCTTCAAATCCATTTGTGTTAAGCTGAATGCTTCCCTGAAAGGAGGGATAAGCAGCACTGCCAATGCAAGTATTGCTGAAACGAAGATGGCCAGGATAAGCAATTTGTTCTTTAACGGACTAATAGCCAATGATGACTTTGTTGTTGAGTGAAGATTACGGACATGGATCAACTGGGCAAATATTAGTGTACTGAATGCCATTGTCTGGCCAAGTACCTGGCCTCCTTCCCTTAGTCCCATAATATAAGCTACAAGAGGAATGGCACCAATCATAAGTCCCTGGTACATTACCCTCCATATCATCCCTTTAGTCATGAACCCATTCTTTGAATTACGTGGCTTACGCTTCATTATGTCTCCTTCTGCCGGATCAACACTTAATGCCAGGGCAGGCAAGCTATCTGTAACAAGGTTTACCCAGAGGATATGAACTGGCAATAAGGGGATGCCAAGATTAAAAATGGAGGTGATCAGTAACAAAAATATCTCACCCACATTTGTTGAAAGCAGAAACTGTATTGCTTTGATGATATTGTCATAAATCCTGCGTCCTTCTTCAACAGCTTTAACGATTGTAGCAAAGTTATCATCTGTAAGCACCATGTCGGCAGCTCCCTTAGCTACATCTGTTCCTACAATTCCCATTGCAGCACCAATATCAGCCTGCTTAAGGGCCGGGGCATCATTTACACCATCTCCGGTCATGGCAACTACCTGGTTGTTTTTCTGCCAGGCCTTCACAATCCTTACCTTATGTTCGGGGGCTACTCTTGCATAAACTGAATAATTGGCAACAGTTTTATCGAGCTCTTCATCGCTTATCTTTTCCAGTTCACTACCTGTTATCGCCAGGTCGCCTTCCCTGAAGATGCCAATCTCACGGGCAATGGCCATGGCTGTAGACTTATGGTCTCCGGTAATCATCACCGGCCTGATGCCTGCTGATGTGCATTTGGCAACTGCTTCAATCACTTCAGGGCGGGCAGGGTCTATCATCCCCATAAGTCCCATAAAAACAAGCTCTGTTTCCAACTGCCCAATTTCGATATTTTGTGGTGCCTGAGGGATATCCCTATATGCCATTGCCAGGACACGCAGCGCTGCATTGGCCATCTTTTCATTGGCCTGCTTTATCAATTCAATATCATTGTCTGTAAGTGGTTTTATTTCCCCTTTAATATTGATATGGCTGCATACACTCAGGATTTCATCCAGACCTCCTTTTACATTGATGCGGCTTTTGCTTTCCGACATTTTATTTACCGTGGTCATGCGTTTCCGCTCTGAATCAAAGGGGATTTCAGCAATACGGGGTGATGCTTTTTCCATTACATTTTTATACATCCCGTATAAAAATCCAAAGTCCAGCAGGGCTGTCTCTGTTGGGTCTCCTGTAAACTCAACCTTACCTTCAGGGGTGATGCGATGTTGGGCATCCACGCATAGCATGGCAATTGTTAAAAGGTCTTTTTCCTCATCAGTTAAACTTGTTCCCGGTTGTGCCCTGTTTATTACATCATGTTTGTGGTTTACATAAGCCTCAACAACGGTCATTTTGTTTTGGGTCAAAGTGCCTGTCTTATCTGAACAGATGACGGATGCACTGCCTAAGGTTTCAACAGCAGGTAGTGTACGGATGATGGCATTTTGTTTTACCATACGCTGAACACCAATGGCCAGCACAACTGTGGATACAGCAGGCAGTCCTTCAGGGATTGCTGCAACTGCAAGGCTTACAGCAGTCATGAACATACTGATAATGGAATTGCCATATAATATTCCAACGATAAAAATAACTGCACAAATGATTAGTGCTGCTATGCCCAATGTCTTTCCTAATTGTTCCAGCCTTCGGCTCATTGGGGTTTCAGTGTCTGCTGTTTGTTGGAGCATATCTGCTATTTTCCCTACCTGGGTATTCATCCCGGTGCCAACCACTATTCCCCTGCCACGCCCATAGGTTACCATACCACTTGAAAATGCCATATTTGTACGGTCTCCCAATGGTACGTCTTCCCCTTCAAGGGCCTCAGTTTGCTTGTCAACTGGCAGGGATTCGCCTGTTAAGGCTGATTCCTGTATCTTAAGGTTTATTGCTTCTATTAGCCTTAAATCAGCAGGGATGACAGCTCCGGTCTCAAGAACTACTATATCCCCGGGAACAAGCTCCCTGGATGGCACCTGCTGCACCGACCCATCCCTCAATACCTTGGTCTCGGGTGCTGAAAGGTTTTTTAAGGCTTCAAGCGATGACTCTGCTTTCTTTTCCTGATATGCCCCGATAAAAGCATTTAAAACCAGGATACCCAGGATTACAAAAGTATCTACCAGGCCTTCACCTTCCATTACCCCTACAACACCAGATACTATTGCCGCTACCAACAATATCAATATCATAAAGCTTTTGAACTGCGAAAGGAACATGCTCAGGAAAAGCTTCTTCTTCTTGGTTGTCAGTTGGTTCAAACCATATCGCTCCTGCCTGGCTTTTACTTCCTGATCAGTTAATCCTGAAGAAGGGGATGTCCCCATCTCCTTTATGACTTCATCAATGTTGCTGTTATAAAACTTTGTCATGATTGTCTTTGTTTGTTCTACAAAATTAATTCAAAGCAAATTATCTCCTTTATTTTATTATAAATAAATTTCTGACCCCTTTGTTCCTTTGTGTTATGACTGAATAAACCTTTTGAGAAATAGATGGTAGTTGGGTTTAAAATTGGAAAAGTGGTGTTTAATGGGAAAGCTGGAATGGCATTATGCCTTTGATAGCTTTTTTAAAATGGGTT
>CAYLYP010000170.1:1776-3269 GCA_964387795.1 uncultured Bacteroidales bacterium | reverse complement strand
ATCACGAATGAAATTATTAACAGAATAATTAAAAAATACATCAGCGCCGAATTTGAATTCAAAATTTTCATCAATGCTTGTAATGGATTCTAAACCGAAACCTAATCCAATTCCCAAGTTTTTCTGAGTTTCTTCTCTAAGGGTCAGATCCTTATGAGTTGAAGATTGTTTCTCATTGTTCCCGGAAAATAATACGGTATTAAACCTCCATAATAAATGGTTGTTTCCTGTTTTAAAGGACAGGCCAAAATTGTCAAGGTTACTGAATACGATCCCTACTTCTTTTTGCTTTGTTGTTTCCTGTGCGATCATTAATCCGGGAATTGCAAGGAAAAGCAGCATCATAATTGTCTTCTTCATGTTGTTTAGTTTTATTGTAAATTTTAATTAATAAATGATTGGGTATTCCAATCAATGGATTTTTATTTATCAAATATTATGCCATGTTTGTTGATTTTTGTGGGATATTAGGCTTTTTTTATATTTCAACAAGCGTTATTTATGTATAAATGAAATTCTTTTATTCACTGATGATTGTATTTTTATATGTTTATCAAAAGGCGTATTTTTGTGGCTTAAAAAAAGATAATAATGAGGCTTGAAAATACAATAGCAAACGCGATTGGAAGTGTGTTAAAAGAATTATACGGGATTGAGGAAGGGGTTCAGGCTTCATCCATTCAGAAGACCCGTAAAGAGTTTGACGGGGATTTTACTTTTGTTGTTTTTCCCTATGTTAAGTTATCAAGGAAATCTCCTGAACAAACAGCTCAGGAAATTGGAGGGGCTTTGAAACAAAAGATGGAAGATGTTGCAGGTTTTAATGTTGTTAAAGGTTTTTTGAACATTAGCCTGAGCACAGGGTACTGGAAATCATTTTTCGCTTCATCAATAAAGGAACTTGCCTTTGGACATGTCGTACCTGACGGAAGTGCCCCTTATGTTTTGGAATTTTCTTCTCCCAATACCAATAAACCTTTACATCTTGGCCATATACGTAATAATTTACTTGGGCATTCTGTTGCAGAGATTTTAAAGGCTTCCGGTAAAAATGTGATAAGGGTTAACCTTGTTAATGACAGGGGGATACATATCTGTAAGTCGATGCTTGCCTGGATGAAATGGGGCGAAGGCATCAATCCCCGCTCGGCAGGAAAAAAAGGGGATCATCTGGTTGGGGATTTCTATGTGTTGTTTGATAAGAAGCTTAAAGCCCAGATCGAAGAAATGACCGCTCAGGGTATTGATAAAGAAGAGGCCGGGAAAATAGCTCCCTTATTATTGGAAGCACAGGCGCTTTTAAAACGCTGGGAAGATAAAGACCCTGATGTTATTGCTGTCTGGGAGATGATGAATGCCTGGGTTTATGAGGGTTTTGATCAAACCTATCAGCGCCTTGGTATTCAATTTGAAAAAACTTATCATGAATCTCAGACGTATCTTCTTGGTAAATCCCTTGTTGAAGAAGGTGTGGCTGCCAATGGCTTCTTCCG
>CAYLYP010000170.1:0-1676 GCA_964387795.1 uncultured Bacteroidales bacterium | reverse complement strand
GCTGATGACCTTATGGACGAAATGATACAGACTGCCCGCTCTACTACTGAAGAACTTGGTAAACTTGGTGACTTTAAAGAGGATGAGAAGGAGGTGCTTTTTGGGATGCTTGGACTGGGCGCACTAAAATACTTTATCTTAAAAGTTGACCCTAAGAAAAATATGCTGTTTAATCCTGAAGAATCAATTGATTTTAATGGAAATACCGGGCCTTTTATACAATATACCCATGCACGTATCAGCTCTGTAAAAAGAAAAGCTGTTGAGAGATGGCCTGAAATACCTGAGTTTGATCCAAATGGTTTGGTAATAAACGAAAAAGAACTGAGCCTGTTGAAGCTTTTATATGATTATCCTGGTGTTGTGCAACAGGCTGCATTGGATTATTCGCCTGCACAGATTGCTAACTATGGATATGAGCTTGCTAAAGAATTTAATCAGTTCTACCATGATTATTCGATACTGAAAGAAGCCAATGAAACATCTGCTGTTTTTCGTTTGCACCTTGCCATGTTCACTGGCCGGATCATAAAACAGGCAATGTCATTGCTGGGGATTGAAGTCCCTGAGAGGATGTAATTATATTACTTTGATAAAAAGGAGAGCTGCTGATTGTTGCAGCTCTCCTTTTTTTTATTGTTCTTTTATCAGGATAATTGTTGATTTATCAGCTATCACGATTTTATTCATGAATTCAACAAAATCAGCATACTCTTCTGCTTTGAAAAAACCGCTGTTGCGCTCCATGCTCCTGATATATCTTAGCTGGCCTTCAACAACATCATATCGGGCTGAATAGGTTCCAAAGCGTTCATCTGTTATGTTTTTTGGTTCAAGCCCCTGTGGCTTATATCCTTCAGGGATTGAATAAACCAGCGTATCCACATCAAGGTAATCTGAATAAAGGATAAAGGGTTTTTGTCTGTTCCTGATCCTTTGAGGGGGGGTAATGTAAGAGTTTAAGGTGGGCGTGTTAAGCAAAAGCCTTGTGCCGGCAAGGGTTGCCAGGTTCTTTATTTCTGCCTCATACGTAAAAACAACCTCTGCTTTATCTTTGCTCCAGTTAAAGCTATGGCTTTTTAAGCGGAAGTCAGCATAAGGAAGCCTTTTATGTAGTGTGTTGTTCTGGTCGCTTGTGCTTTGCAAAATAATACCAAAATAATTATCAAAGGCCAGGCCTTTAAAAACCGCATTGCTCTTTATTGAAGCACTGCCATCGGGCGAAACCATGATCTGTGAGGTGGAGGTTGAAATATTCGTTGTCTTGTCATAAAGCGGTGTTTTTGTAAGGACCCCTCCCTCGCTGGTAATAAGTAAGGCATATCTGTTGTCAGTAAAATCGCCAAGAAAGCCAAAAGGGGAATCCTGACTTGTACATTCAAGCCAGATGGTATCACCATCATTGGGCACACATAATATGGCATGGTTGAATTGACTAAAGGCAAAATCCTGCTGGAAATATTTATTATTGGGACCGGCTTTTATGAGTGCATAATGGGAATCTATGCCTATTGCATTGAGCATTGCCCTCATATAATTTGTAAGACCTTTGCAATCACCATATCCAACATTGTCAACTGTTGTTGCATCGGTGGGCTGAAGGCCTCCCAAGCCTAACTGGATGCCGACATAATGTGTTTTTGATTGCATGTATTGATATACTGCTTTAACTTTTT
>CAYLYP010000169.1:0-3322 GCA_964387795.1 uncultured Bacteroidales bacterium | reverse complement strand
TACCTTTGCAATCAAATCTCAGGTCGAATGACAAAAGCAGCGAATTGAAAAGCTAAGGAATGAGCTTTTATCCAAATTTTTCATTTAGCTTTCCAGGTATTTGGATTTCAATCCCGGCGGGATTGCATGTTTATAGAAAGAGGCATACGGCGAAAGGGGGCGACCCCGGATGGGGTCGTATGTTCAACGATTACACTTTATTCGTTATCAATCCAATTAAATAAATATTCGTCTTTGAACTCAATGTCAAATGCTTTTAAATATGCAAGATATTCATCCCTAAAATTCCTCTTTTTATGATGTTCTTTTTGGTTTTCAATATATTGAATTACATCCGTTAATTGCGAATGGCTATATGAAAATGCACCAAAACCTTCCTGCCATTGAAAATTGTAAGGTGTGAATTTCTTTTCTTTGATAAATTTATTTGATGTTTTTTTTATTTCTCTTACCAAATCGGATAGACAACAACTGGGTTTCATACCAATAAGAAAATGAATATGGTTTGATGTGCCGTTTATTGCTATCATCTTTTGCCCTTTGTTTTGTACAACACCGGTAATGTATTTGTAAAGTTCACTTTCCCAGCTTGGTTTAATAAGTGCATTACGGTTTTGTACAGCAAAAATGGTTTGGATGTATATTTGTGAATAGGTGTTGATCATAATATGATGTTTTAAAGGTTTTTATTTATTTTCAAAGAGATTTATTGTTTTTGGTAACAGGAATGGTGTGATGATGTGACAAATTATCCGGGCTCTAATTTTTTATACATAAAATGGTTTATTTTAATAGGGATGGTAACCATTCCCTGCTTGATTGTATATGTAAAGAAAGAAGCATTATTCAAAAGGGTGCGACCCCGTCCGGGGTCGTATGTTCTACGTGTATATCTTTTTCTATAAACATTTAACCCCTCAGGAGTTATTTCCCTGGCATTCATTTAATAATCTTTTATTGCTGCCTTTTGGCTATCATATCCCTCTGTTCTTTTTTGCTAACACCGGGCAACAAATTAATTAGCTGTAGTATTCCTTCCATTTTAAGGCCATATATCTTCTTCCAATTGTTACAACAACATAATCCAATCCTTTGCTCTTGTCAATGATAAATATCTTCAATAATCCATTTTTATTATTTTTCTTATTCACAATAATAGATGCAAAATATTCATTTATTGTGATGGAAAAACCAAAATGTTATAGCAAATATAATAAACTTCACATATACTTTACAAAAAAATACTAATTTCAGGATAGTGTTGTAAGCAGGATATACGAGACCTGTTAAATTTGCCAATCCAATGCATTTGAATGCATGGTTTTATCCAACAAAATCCCGTGGCCGGAATTCTGCCACGGGATTTTTTATTGATTTAAACAAAGGGATTGGAATGCTTAAGCATTCATATTGCATTCAATTTCTTTGATAAAATCATTGATGTGATTGGCAGAGAAGCGCACAAAATGGCCCTGGCGGACATACTGCATGCAGCCATTCTTGCGTAACGAATAGAGCTTGCGCTCGCAGATCCCCAGGATCTGGCATACCTCTTTGGAGGTGTAGAGCCTGACGGGGGACAGCCTTAATCTGTTCTTTTCTTTGTCATTTAAGGTCTGCCCATTAAGCTCAAGGATCCCTTCCTTAACCAAAGCGGTTTCTTTTTTCACACCATCCAATGCCTCCAATAATTGTTTGATGATGCAATAGATGTTGATGTCAATGTTCTTGGTCTGATTGGCTAAGCATTGTTTATCGTATTCTAATTTAATTTTATCCATCAGATCCTGGAAGGCCTTGTTGTCCCCTTCCTGCTTCTTTTTTGATTCTTCCTCATTTCTCATAATTAAAATTGTTTTAAATTAATGATTATTGTTTATTATTGGCAATATGATTTCTTTTGTGGCCTATCGCCAAAGACCGGGTTAATAATTATGTTTGCATTCCCTTTATATGATGGAACTTTATGAGTTAAGGCAACCGATGGCGATGCTAAAAAACAAATAAGCATCAATATAGTATGTGAAACAACGTTTTGTAAGAAAACGCAGGATTAAATATTATTATTGTGTATATAGTTATAAATTGTTTTTATTTTTTGTTAATCGGCAAAATACAATGATATAGCGTATTTGAAGGAGAAATAAATTATAAGCTGGCAAAAAAAAATGAAACCATCCCCCGTGGGGGATGGTTTCGCTGCATAAAGCAGTAAGCATTTCATTGCAAAAGGCAATGATTAGAGGGTCCCAACAAATACGGAGTTTGAGATGCACTTGCTGTTACCGGCCACCACAAGCTCATTGAGGGTGGTGCAGGCGATATAGCAATGCATAGTGTCGCCCTGGTAGGAATCAGGGATCAGTAAGTCGGCGGAACCGGCAGCGCGGGTAGCACCGTCGAGCTTATAGACCACATCGCGTTTGGTTTCGTTGTAAACGATAAGGATCACATTGTCGTCGGGATTGGCTTCATTCAACTCGGAATTGTCTTCCCAGGTGAAATGGACCTTACCCGGCTCAGTGGAAGTAGCAGTTGCATCATACACCGGCCTCAGCTCTCCCACAGATAACATGACAGCAGCCGGGTCGATATGAACACTCGGGAAGGTGCCGCTAACGGCATTCCTCAAGGTGTAGCTCACCGCAGCATTGAAGGGTGACATCTTATCTGCCACATACTTAAACCCAATACGCAGGAATGCCACAAAAGGCTTCATGAATTGTATTGCCAATCCAAATTTCACCCTTTGCCTTACCTGTAAGGGGGTATTCGCATCGTTTACTTCTGCCGGCATGATGCGCATGTAATTGATCCCTTTCCAACTGGAATTGATCACGTTGCCGATTCTTCCTCTGACGCCTCCAAAGACGCCTTGTTTGTACTTTGCCATAACTTTAAATTTTTAAAAATGAAACAATTTGTTAAATTTCAAAAGTCATCCGCTTCTTCCCGGGCCCCTGGAAAATGTTGGACTTGATCAGCTAATTACAAATACCCTGCTAGGCCATGCCATCCTGAAAAATTGCTGCTTCCTGCCCCTCAATGCCGGACACCAAAAAAAACCTGCCAAAACGTCCGGCATGAACCAGCACCCACCCACATAAAAACCTGCCAATCTGTAAAGACGTAGCATGCTACGTCTCATACGATGCAACGGGCGTTGCATCACGATGCCAGAGACGCAGCAGGCTACGTCTCTACCGGGCGTTTATATGGGGGACAGAAAACAATCAAACAAAAAAAACCATACCATGACCATTATCGGGACATGGATATACCATCTCCAATATCCACATGGACGATACTGAACCTGATAAGA
>CAYLYP010000168.1:0-3497 GCA_964387795.1 uncultured Bacteroidales bacterium | reverse complement strand
GAAGTTTTTGCGGCTAAGTTTAAGTATATTTTATTCACTATTCCATGCCCTGTCTCTACGGCTGGTAGCCCCTTTACGGTGAACGGTAACAGATTCACCAAAATGTTGTTCCCATGCGGCATAGTTTTCTGCCAAAATATAACCAATAAAAGAAATTTCTTCTATAAAAAGAAATGAAAGTATAAAATATAAACGAATTCATTATTTTTACGAGATAAATTGTTTTCAGCATAATAACAGGACTCAATGATGAAGAACCGAAAATATATTGCACCATTGTTTTTATTGGTTCAATTAATGATGATGCAAACCAGTCTATTGGCAGGAGGCTCACATTATATGGTATTTCATTATAAAAGCAGTGATTATCAGGTAGGCACTCAAAATTGGGGAATATCACCAGATGCATCAGGGCGGTTTTTTGTTGCCAATAATTCAGGTTTATTAGTTATTGAGGGTTCGGATGTGAGTGTTTATCCCTTGCCCAAAGGAGGGCTGATCAGATCTGTAGCCTGTTATGATAACAGGGTATATACAGGGTCGTTTGAGGAGTTTGGGTATTGGGAAGAGAAAGAAGGCCGGTTTGAATATACATCTCTTGTTCCTTTAGTTAATTCAAATCACTTTAAGAATGACGAAATCTGGAAAATTGTTCAGCATAATAAGAAGCTTTATTTTCAAAGTTTTGGTAACATATTTGTGTATGATGGTAAAAGCGTGGAGCTGATAAATCTGCCCGGTTCGGTGCTGTTTCTTATACAAAGCGGGGAAAGGCTATTTATACAGGAGATAAATGGGGGGTTAAATGAAATAAAAAACCAAAAGCTTGAAATAATTGAAGGAAGCGAATCAATATTTAGTGATACAGAGATAAAATCCATTATCCAGCTTGAAGAGGATAAATTCATTATAGGGACAGGGGACAAAGGCTTGTTTATCTATGATGGGAAAACTTTTCAGCAATGGGGCACAGAGGTTTCAGAATCATTGATAAAGTATAAGCTTAATAATGGGATAAAATCAGGAAATCAATTGATATTTGGGACTATATTAAAGGGGATTGTTATTGCTGACCTTCAGGGAAGGTTTATACAACACATTCATAGCGGGAATGGTTTACAAAACAACACTGTACTTTCGATTTTCAGTAATGATGAAGGAAGCATCTGGGCTGGGCTTGATAAAGGGATAGACCATATATGGCTAAATTCACCATTAAAAACCTATCATGATAACTTTACTGAAGCAGGGAGTGTATATACAGCCGCATTATTTGAAGGCAAGCTTTATCTTGGCACCAATCAGGGAATCTATAGTTTTACAATTGATGATCAACAAAACATTCAAAACAAAAGTTTTATAGAAGGCAGCCAGGGACAGGTCTGGTTTATAAAGGAAGAAAATGGGGCACTTTATTGTGGCTTAAATGATGGGACATATTGTATAAAAAATGGCTCATTGGAAAAGGTATCTGATATAAACGGAGGTTACAATTTTATCAGGCATAGGCTTGGGAACAAAGAAATTATGCTACAAAGCACTTATACTGACATTGTGGTATATGAAAATAAGGAAGGGAAATGGCTGAAAAGGCGGAGTATGGGAAATTTCAGTGCGCCTATACGTTATATGTGTCTTGATCACCTTGGAAATATATTTCTGGGACATGCTGTGAAAGGATTATACATTGCTGAGCCATCACTTGGCTTTGATTCAGTGATCAGTTATCGCTTGTTAACCGAATCGGATGGATTAAAGACCCAGGGCAATCGGGTGTTTAATATTGATAACCGTATTGTAATACCCTCACCTGACGGATTTTATCAATGGGATCCCTTGGCGGGGAAGTTTGCACAATTCAACGAACTGAATAAATCCCTGGGGAGTTTTGCAATGGCAAACACAGCAATAGAGGCATCACATGGCCGTTATTGGTTTATTAAAAAGGATGAAATAGGTTTGTTTGAAGTTCACCAGGGAAAAGCAAAGTTAATCTACAGGATAATACCAGAAATGTTTAAGTTAAACCTTGTTGATCAATATGAAAACATAGTAGCTTTAAACGATAGCATACAATTGGTTTGCCTGGAAGATGGATTTGGGATTATAAACCTTAATGACATCGAACGTTTGGAAGAGAATACAAGCCCTCCTTCAATACGAGGTATTGGGTTTATAAACTACGAGGGTTATCAGAGGTATTTTGGTGCAGGGGATTTGGGAGAAAAACTGAGTGCAGGAAATGCATTTAATACGGTAAATATTTGTATTTCTGGATCGGGTGCCATAAATAGCCCTCATTTTATACAATTTCGACTTGAGGGGATTGATGAACAATGGTCGGGATGGCAGCCAACGTCAAAAATAGAATACACCCGATTGCCGCCTGGAAAATATACATTTTGTGTAAGAGGATTAAGTACAAAAGGAATGGAAACAGAAGAAGCTGTTTTGCATTTCAGGATACAACCGCCCTGGTATTTAAGGTGGTACTCGATAGTAGGCTATATTATCCTGATATTTGTGTTTATTGTCCTGTTATATATCAATTATAAGCGCAGGAAGTGGCGCAAACAGGAGCAAATGCTCAAGGAGGAAAATGAGAGGATTAAAGCCTTAAACAGAAAAGCTGAAGCAGATTTGATGAAAATCACCAACGACCAATTGCAAAATGAAGTGGTATCAAAGAATCTTGAATTGGCAAAAAATACCATGTCAATGGTGAGAAAGAACGAATTATTGATAGAAATCAGGGATGAACTTGATAAACAAAGAGAAGAACTTGGCAACCGCCTTCCTGCCAGGTATTATACAAAAATCAATAAGCTCATTGAGAACAACCTGAACAGTGAGCATGATTGGGAAATGTTTGAGAACCTGTTTGACCAGGCACACGAAAACTTTTTCAAACGTTTGAAGCAGGAATATCCTGATCTTACTCCCAGTGATTTTAGGTTATGTGCTTATCTGAGAATGAACCTTTCATCCAAAGAGATTGCCCCATTATTGAATATCTCCATCAGGGGTGTTGAAGAAAAACGTTATCGTTTGCGCAAAAAGATAAACCTAAATCCGGAACAAAACCTAACTGAATTTATTATTGGGTTCTAAAAGGAGGGATGTGTTGAGGGTTTGAAAGGTTTTGGAGGGCGTTTTCAACTGACACTAGATAGGAAGTTTTAGTTTTAAAACTTAAAATAAAAAAAAGGGGCACAAAATGTTGTGCCCCTTTTTTTTATTTTATCAGGTTGGGTATGTCCATTAACATGTTTTCTCCTTCCAGACAAAAAGAACATCATTTCTTCATACCATGTTAAGGGTTGAGTCGGGGTTGAGCCGGGGTTGAGCCGGGGTTGAGTCGGGTTTGAGTCGGGTTCAAAGCGGCTCAAGCCCGGTTTAAGTCCGTTTAAAATCCTGTTCAAGCCTTAAGATGATATTTACGATTCAATGTCGTTTAGTTAAGCATTAAGATAAAAATGCTTGATTTTATTGACATT
>CAYLYP010000167.1:0-3665 GCA_964387795.1 uncultured Bacteroidales bacterium | reverse complement strand
TTCCGGCCTGTGTTTGTAATCCAAAGCTGATGGCAGAGCCTGTTCCATTCACCGGTGTCCCGATTGGGTTGCCATTGCGCAGCAATTGGTAAGATATCCCGTTCTGGGAGCCTGAAAGCCCAACAGCAACTCCTGTCCCACCTGCACAATATTCACCACCACCGGTGACATTGAAGGTTGTAGGCAGGGGATTGATTGTGATGCTTACACTGCCACTCATATTGCTTTCGCAAGTTGTGCTTATGTTGGTTGCAACAACAGTATAAGTTCCGGCAGCAGTCTGGTTGCCAAAACTGACAGCTGAACCGTTTCCATTAACAGTGCCCCCAACAGGGTTACCATTCAGATATAACTGATAGGCAACGCCATTTTCAGAGCCAGATAAGCCAACAGGCAACCCGATACCACCAGCACAATACTCACCACCACCAGTAACATTGAATACTGTTGGCAATGGATCGATAGAAACAGTAACACTTCCTGTCATTGTGTTGAAACAGGTAGTAGTGGTGTTGGTTGCCAAAACGGTATAAGTTCCTGCAATCGTGTGGTTGCCAAAGCTTATTGCAGAACCAGTGCCGATGACTGCTGTCCCTACCGGGCTTGCATCCCTGATTAATTGATAGCTAATGCCATTTTGTGAATTTGACAAACCTATTTCAACGCCAGTGCCACCTGAACAATAATTTCCACCGCCTGTTACATTATAAGCAAGTGGTAATGGATTTATAGTAATAGTAGCACTGCCAGTCATATTATTAGTACAAAGGGTTGTTGTGTTGGTAGCAACAACGGTATAAGTCCCGGCTCCTGTCTGGTTGCCAAAACTGATTGCAGAACCAGTTCCTGCAACAGCCGAACCGACAGGATTGCCATTTAAATAAAGCTGGTATTCAATCCCGTTTTGTGAACCTGACAACCCAACAGCAACACCTGTGCCCCCTGCACAGTATTGCCCGCCCCCTGTTACACTAAAGACAGTTGGCAATGGGTTAATAACAATTGAAGCACTGCCAGACATATCGCTTTCGCAAGAGCTTGTTGTATTTGTTGCCACAACAGTGTATGTTCCTGCCAAAGTAAAAGTGCCAAATGAAATAGCACTGCCTGTGCCATTTACAGGGCTGCCTGTGGTTGAACCATTACGGTAAAGCTGATAGCTTACCCCTGATTGTGAACCTGATAATCCGATTTGCAAACCAGCACCTCCGGCACAGTATTCGCCACCTCCGGTAACATTATAAACTGTTGGTAAGGGGTAAACTGTTAAAGTAACACTTGCACATGATGATGGTCCGCAATCATTTGATTCCCAAAGGGCATAGTATGTTGTTGTGCTTGTAGGGGCAGGAATACTGAGATTGTTCCCGTCGCCAACATGTGTGCCACCGCAACTGCCGCTGTACCATTTTAGGGTATGGCCTGAACCACCGATGGCTGTTAATACGATATTTCCTCCATCATCTGCACATAAATTGTTCCTGTCAACAGATGCTGAAGTAGGGGCAACAGCTAATGGGTTAACAACAACCGTTGTTGTTGCTGTGTTTTGGCAATTATTAATGTCTTTAACAGTAAGGGTATAGGTGCCCGAAAAGCCTAAAGTGATATCAGAAATAGATGGGCTTTGCTCTGTTGAGGAATAAGGTGGGGTTGTAGGGGCGCTCCAAGTATAGCTGACAAGGCCATTGGCCCCACCTGTAAGCTGTAAAGTCCCGCCTTCGCAAACAGGGCCATCATTGGTGGCAGTGGCGGTAGGCAGTGCATTAACAGTAACAATAACAGAATTGGAAAGACGGCTACAGCCATTTGGGTCAATAACCCTGCATCGATAAGTCCCGCTTTGAGTAGCAGAATAGGAGACATTTGTAGCACCTGCAATATCCGAACTTCCCCTTCTCCATTGGTATGTATAGCCTGCTCCTGCATTTGCTGTTAACAAAACTGAACCTCCCTGGCAAAAAGTTGTTGGCCCGCCTGCAGTAATTGAAGCAGGGGGAGATGCCTTTAATTCGATTGTAATGCTTGCTGTGCCTGAAGAGCCATCACTGTCTTCCACGTATAAGTCAATGTTGTAAATCCCAGGTGTGGAATTGGTATTAAAGATGGCGACATCTCCCGGAGGTACAATAATCAGAGGGCCAATGTCTCCTGTCCAGTCATAAATCACATAATCATCATTACCTCCTTCAACATAAGCAGATAATACGAATGTACTACCCTGGCAGGTTTCTGTTGCACCATCCGATGTCTGGATGGTGACGCTTAACTGTCCAAAAGCTTTACCAGCACCTGTTAATAAGGCGACGATAAATAATGTTTTGAGGATGAAGCTGTTTCTTAAGTAATGCTTTTTCATCTTCCTGGGTGTTTTATTGTGGGCCAAAATTTATTCTTTTCTTGTTATTTAGACGTAACCTCAGTAATTGCTGAGCTTTTACATCCCTGCTGTGTGGTAATCTCTACCCTGTACTTGCCTGCTTGGCTTACTTTTAAGCTACTCCTGGTTTCTTCGGGTAAAATATCTTTGCCTTTAAACCACTGATATGATGCATGCCCTTTTTCGGCATGTAATTCTAATGGAAAGCTTTTTCCAAATATCCTTTTGAAAAAACCTCTTTTTATTGTTATATCCTTTGATGCCATTGGCAGTATGTTGATGTTCAGCATGAAAGAGGCGCTCTGCCCCTCATCGTCCCATACAGTGTATGTGATTTGATACTGTCCGGCTTTATCTGTATTTAAAACAGCAATATTATCGCGGGTCGTTTTAAAAATCCCTTCCTCGCCATCCCATTGATGTTTCACATAATTCTCGCTCCCATCATAGCTGATGCCGGTCAAAGTGAATGTTTTTGACTGGCAGATGTTGTCAGGGTCACCTGATGTTTGAATATGACACACCAATGATTGGGCATGTAAACCACAAACAAAGCATAAATAGAATAAACCTGTTATGAAAGGTTTTAAGTTTAACATACTGTTTATTTATTTGGCATTATTAATTTTGCATCTTGTTCTTTTTTTAACTAAAAACCAGCGAAAACCTTGCCATTAAAGGCAAAAATACGGCTTATATTCCAATTTTTCAAATATTTAAGTCCGTTAAACATTTGAATTTTACCTGTTTTTTATACGTGTTTTCACGTAGGGGTTGTCCGAGGGCTTTCAGATTAACTTGTTTTACGTCTTTTTTTCTAAAGAGTTATATTTGAACGAAAAAAAATCTGTTTAATCTTGTCCCTGATTATTTATTATCTGATAATCAGTCCTATGTGGTTTGGATTTTTTTATTAACAAACTTTATTTTTTTAATAAAAATTCAATTAAGCAGGCAAAAATAGAATAAAAAACAGTTAATACATGCATTTTCACGTCTTTTTATACCATATTTTGGATAAACCCAATGAAATTTCTGTTTATTTTATTTTAGATGAGTTGACTTATTTTCTAAGAGATATTTGTGTTTGTATTTAATTTTTGTACATCTTTTCATGATGTGTTGGATTGATTTATAAGAAAATGTTTTAAGTGTCATATATTCAGTTAAATAGGATTTAAATTTCAAGTAATACATGCAATTAATTTCAATATAAGGAAGTGTTCCAACTGTATGCACCCCATGATTACCATATTCCAAAGGAGCATTAAAGGTTCTACTTTTG
>CAYLYP010000166.1:0-3671 GCA_964387795.1 uncultured Bacteroidales bacterium | reverse complement strand
ACACGTCGATCGACACGTTTGTCTGGGCTCACGGCGAAGCCTGGCTGAACCAGCACATTTTCCGCGTCGACCTCCGCAGTCCCGGCGACCGCTCCTTCGTCCTCGCGACCCTCAAGTACCTTCGACCTGTCTTCGCCGAGATCGCGCGCAACAAGCAGACGACGGGCCTCGGGCACGTCACCGCTGGCGACATGCAGCGTCTCTTGGTCGTGAAGCCCGACGCCCGTGTGCTCGGCGCGTGGGACCGCGTGGCTGCACCCATCCTCGTTGCCGCGTTCCACAACGAACTGGAGTCGATTTCGCTCGCGTACGTTCGTGACGAGCTCCTCCCTCGGCTGCTTTCCGGTGAGGTTTCGGTGGATGCGGCCGAATCGTCCGTCGAGGAGGTCGCGTGAAGCTCACGCGCATCACCAACTTGCGTCATCGCGTGTTCCGCGACTTCGTGTGGCCGAGCAACCTCCACGCCTTCGGTCAGTTCAACGTCATCTACGGCTGGAACGGCTGCGGGAAGACGACGTTGTCGTCCCTGCTCACGCACGCCGAGAAGAGAACCGCGCTCACGGAGGGAGAAGTCGAGCTGGAGTTCGACGGCGCGACCAAGGTCACCGGCGCAGAGTTGGGGACCAAGCCCGTCCCGCAGCTGCGCGTCTTCAACCGCGACTTCATCAACGCAACCCTGTCGCAGGCGGGAGGCATCGCACCGATCTACTTCCTCGGCGAGGAGAGCGTCGAGAAGCAGAGGGAAGTCGACAAGCTGAAGCTCGACTTCGCCTTGGCGAGCACCGAGGTCACGACCGCGACGAGCGAGCGGAAGGCGGCTGGCGAGAAGCTTGACGAGTTCTGCAAGGACAAGGCGAAGGTTATCAAGGAGCTGCTGACCGCCGGCCACAGCGCAGCCTACAACAACTACGACAAGCGGAGGTTCAGGCAGGCTGTGCAGGCGCTAGACGCGCAGAGCGCCGCAGCGGCCATCGTCACGGACGAGCAGAAGGCGTCGCTGCGTAGCCAGAAGGACGCGCATCCGAAGCCCGCCATCGGGAAGATCTCCGCGTCGCTCATTGACCTCGCCGCACTCGCGAGCGAGGTCGACGCACTCGTCTGCCGGTCCGTTGTCGCGCAGACACTCGACGAGCTGACGACCGATGCCGGCCTTGCGGCTTGGGTTCATCAAGGACTCGTCCTGCACTCGGGCGAGCACGCCGCCGACACCTGCCGCTTCTGCCGGCAGCCGCTCGAGGCCACGCGGCGCGCCGCGCTCGAAGCACACTTCAACGACGCCTTCGCGAGCCTCCAGAAGGACCTGGCCGCTCTCCTCGCGAAGATGAATGCAGCCAAGCAGAGCGCGGGCTCGCTGTCGCCACCCGACGCTTCGCGCTTCTACGAGGCGCTCACGTCGGAAGTATCCATTGCGAGCGCGAAGCTGTCGACGGCGCGGTCCGAGACCGAAGCCGCGCTCGACGCTCTCATCGCGCGCGTCGAGGCGAAGCGCAGCAATCCGTTCGGTCCTGCCGCCGCGGCGGCTCCCGCCGCGACGACGCCGTCCTCGCTCGCCGACTCGGTTGCCGCCCTCAACGCGATCATTGAGAAGCACAACCAGACCTCCGCGCAGTTCAAGGCGTCGGTCGAGGAAGCCTGCAGGAAGCTCGAAGCGTCCTACGTCGCGGAGGCGTACGCCGAATTCGCTCAGCTCTCCGGCGAGGAAACTACGGCGAACACCGCGCTGGAGGCCATCAAGAGCAAGCCCGCCGACATCCAGAAGCAGATCCATGCACTAGAGGCACAGATCCTCGAACATCAGCGCCCCGCTGACGAGTTGACCGACGAACTGCGCACCTACCTCGGCCGTGACGAGCTGCGCTTTGATGTGAAGGGCACAGGCTACGCACTCACGCGCGGCGGTCAGCCGGTGTCGCACCTGAGCGAAGGCGAGCGCACGGCGATCGCGTTCCTCTATTTCCTCAAGTCACTGCAGGACAAGACCTTCGACATGAAGAGCGGAATCGTTGTGATCGACGATCCGGTCTCGAGCCTCGACGCCAACGCGCTGTTCTCGGCCTTCGGCTACATGAAGGAGCGCACCAAGCACGCCGGGCAGCTCTTCATCTTCACGCACAGCTTCCCGTTCTTCCGGCTTGTGAAGAACTGGTTCCATCATCTACCTGGACAGAGGAAGAAGAACGTCGACGAGCACCCGGCTCGGCTCTTCCTGCTTCGCTCATGCCGGCACTCCGATGGCTCACGCACAGTCCAGCTTGGCCCACTCGACCGGCTGCTCGAGGAGTACGAGTCTGAGTACCATTACCTTTTCAAACGGGTCTACGAAGAGGCACACCGTTCCGGCGTCGATTCGCTGGAGCATCACTACGGATTGCCCAACGTCGCGCGGCGCCTGGTCGAGGCGTTCCTGGCGTTCCGCTTTCCGGATCTGACCGGCGACCTGGGCCCTCGGCTCGATCGCGTGACCTTCGACAACGCGAAGAAGACGCGAATCCTCCGGCTCCTCAACACCTACTCGCACGCAGGCGCCATCTCGGACCCGGAGCACGACCTCTCGCTGCTCGCCGAAACACAGCCCGTCCTGCTCGATCTGCTGGAGATGATGAAGGCGGTCGATGGCGACCACTATGCAGGACTTGAGAATCTCATCACGAACGGAAGGTCAGCGTGATTGGGAAGCCGACGCCCCAACGCGACTGGATGGCGCCGCCGCAGTGGGGGAAGCCATGACCGCAAGGAAGAAGCTCGACCCGCGGAAGCTGATGGAGCTGGCGGTCGACGTGATGAAGAGGTCGGTCGCCGAGCCCCGCGGGGACGGCAAGGCGAGTCCGGTCGTTTGCGCCGTGCTTTGGAAGCCGGACGGCACCGTGGCGACGGCCAGCCGATCCCGCAACGGATCCGGCAATCGTTGCCGGATCGCCCGCACCACCGCCGGGACCGGTTGCCGGGCCGCAGCGACCCAGCGTCCCAGGTCGCACTGCCGCCGAACGGGATTCAGGCCATCTATCGGGCCACGCTGGCCCGATTCGATCAGGGGGGCCTCGTGACCACCTTCACCGAATCCGTGGTCGAAGAAGCCGCTCTGGAGTGGTTCGGTGCCACCGGCTACCAGGTCGTCTTCGGTCCGGCCATCGCCCCCGGCGAGCCCGGCGCCGAGCGCTCGGGCTACCAACAGGTGCTGCTCGAAGGTCGGCTGCGCGAGGCGCTCGCCCGCCTGAACCCCACCGTCTCGCCCGAAGGGCTCGAAGAGGCCTTCCGCAAGCTCACACGGATCTCGTCTCCCCAGCTCATCGACGCCAACCACGAGCTTCACTTCTACCTCGTGAACGGCGTCAGCGTGGAGTACCTCCGCGCCGACGGCACCATCGGCTACGACCCGGTGCGGGTCATCGACTTCGACGCGCCGGACAACAACGACTGGCTCGTCGTCAACCAGTTCACGGTCGCCGAGGGCCACCACACGCGGCGCCCGGATGTCGTGGTCTTCGTCAACGGGCTGCCTCTCGGGGTGATCGAGCTCAAGAACGCGGCGGCAGAGAACGCCACGATCTGGAACGCATTTCGGCAGCTTCAGACCTACAAGCAGGAGATCCCGTCGTTCTTCGTGTTCAACGAGGTCATGGTGATCTCGGACGGGCTCGAGGCCAGGCTCGGCAGCCTGTCCGCCAACCGCG
>CAYLYP010000165.1:0-3700 GCA_964387795.1 uncultured Bacteroidales bacterium | reverse complement strand
AAATTCATAATCTCCATCTGATAATTCGGTTTCGCCTTTTCTCAATGAGTAGGCATTACTGTCTTTACAAAGAATTAAATTATTGAGGTCAACTTTTGAAGCTAGTGAATTACTATGTGAAGAAATTATACTCTAAAACCCTAAACTTTTTGATTGCTTGTTAAGAAAGTCAATAAGATTTAATTGAGATTGAGGATGCAGATGGGCTTCTATTTCTTCAATCAAAGAAAGTTTTAACCCTACATAACCGCTATCCTTTTTCAGAAGCAACATTTCAGCAGCAATGAATAATAAATTGTTTGAACCCAAACCTAAGTTTGATTCGTTTGTCTTTGACAAACCTTGTAGTTCAAGTTTTTCAAGTATTCTTCCTAAATCATTTTGAGCAATTCCAAACTTTGATGAAAGTGGATTATTTAATAACGAAAACTCTTTCAGATAGCTTAAATTAATTGTGTCTGATACTTGCTTTCCCTCTTTGTTTTCAAAGTAGTCAGTTACTTCAAGGTTTGCTTTATCCATTGTTTCTTCCAGTGGATGTCTTGTGCTGTCTTGCTTTTGAAATATTTCGTAAGCAATAAGAATCTGAGAAAGTCTTGAACCTTTTCTTGGTGCTAATTCAAACTCAGCGTCTCTCAGTGGTTTTAAGTAAGTTACCTTTAATTTGTTTTTTGCTTCACCGCTTATCATTCCACTTTCTTCGTCTTCACCAGCTTTTACATCATAAAAAACTGCCGAAAGGGAATTGCTTTTTTCCTTACGCCTAGCAGTCAAAGTAAGTTTCAAATAATACTTTTCATCGCTTATACTTAACCATTCTAAGAATGCAGCCGCTTCATCAGGGCTAAGGTCATAAAATGTGCAAACTATTTTGAGTTCGGTCGCTCTTGTTGTTCCGTCAGTGTAGAAATCGTCTTTGTCAAGTTTTATCCAATCGTTGCTGTGAGTACCAGTAACCAATTTTATAGCATCAATGATTGAAGATTTGCCAGAATCATTTTCGCCGACAAGCAGATTTAAACCGCTTTGAAATTCTAAATCGACTTTTTTGAATTGTCTAAAGTTTTCAATATGGATTTTCCTTAAATACATTTAGTAGTGTTTTATTATTCTAACTTCATAATCCTTGAAATAATCGTAGGCAAAAAATGGTTTTTTTAATTTTGCCAAAGAGTTGGCTTATTTTTCCAAGGCAAAAGCAAATGTGCCTTTGTGGGGCAACAATTGTTATAAAAAATGTACATTGGGCAAAAAAACATCCAGTCGGCATGTTTGTCGGCTCTTTGGTCTTGTCAATATTTCACTTTTCTGTCCTTTCACAATGGTTTACATTACAATATTATGTCTGGCAGACTGTCTTTTTACACTTACCATACAACCATAGGCATTATCTTCTCTATTTCCCCCTACAAAAATATCAAAAAAGCGATAGAAATTAATATTTTAACATAAAATGTTTTAAATGCTAAGGGATAAATAGGGAATAAAATGTTTTGCCAATGTCAGGCTGCTTAGGTATTGCATTTTGATTTTCATTGGAATGATTTGGCAAACATCTGTGCATCCATACCAACAAAACATACCCCTTAAAACCGGATACCACCCTGATATCATGTTGGTATTCAAAATTCCCGATAAATGAAAGGATGAATGCTGTCGCTGATGGATTTGCAATAAAAATAGATTAACATAGCATCTTTTTAAAAATGACCTGGCACATATTGTAATTGGCATGCAATCAAACCGTACATGTGGAGACGCACGGCCGTGCGTCTCTACGTGGGACATATTAATAATCAGCCGTTTGAAAACATGCCGGGTTCATTTTCCGAACAAAATATTATCATCTCCACACTTTCTCCACTATCCACATGGACGATACTGAACCTGATAAGACCTTGGTATATCCTTGGTAATACCGTGACCTATCCATGATATTGATTTTCAGCTTATTAAGTGATTTTTCTTAACGTTTGTTAAGTTAATTTTAACGTTTATTCGCAATTGTTAAATTATATACCATTGAATGCCTGTCACATGCAGCATTCTTTATTTGTTAATAAATGTAAATACAATTTATTCTAATCACAATGTCTAATCATAATTTTACCAAAGATATTTCTGCTCTGTTTCATGTTTGCATATAGACCGAACATAAGCAGAGCTGAAACGAATGTGATACAAATAAAGTGTGTTTATATGGTTGATAATTAGCGTATTAGATTCAATTATCAATTATACATAATGTAATAAATTGATTAATAACACATTATATAAATCCGTTTATAAATCGTTAATGCTATTTTGGGCCGGAGGATAATTTTTGATGCAGAAAAGGATAGCAAAAAACGCAAAGCATCACAATTGCAGTACCAAAATAAAAGCCGGTGCTCATAAACTCGGACTGGCCAAAGATCAAAAAAGCAAGGATAATCCCATAAACAGGCTCAAGGTTGATAGCCAACATCACATAATAGGCTGATAAAACTTTTAATAAATCAACGATAGCTGAAAAAGCATAAGATGTACAAATAATAGCAAGGATTAAGATATAAGCCCAGTCGGCAATCCCAGATGGCAATGATGGGGCTGCCCCCCCATATCCCAGGGCCAGAAAAATGCTTAATGACAGAAACCCTCCAGCCATCTCATAAAAGCTAATTACCGAAGGTCTGGCCTTATGGCTGACAGCCTTGTTGAGCACTGCAAAGACAGCATTGAGCAGAGCTGAAAGTAATGCATAGAGCATGCCTGTCATGTAATGGGTTTCAAACCTGAATATCAGGTAAAGGCCACCAATACAAAAGAGCCCGATAATTACTTCAAGCCCTTGTATCTTCCGTTTTTGAAATAAAGGTTCAAGGATACTTGTAAACAATGCCACAGAAGCAAAGCATCCCAGGGTAACAGATACATTGCTCACTTTAATGGCATGAAAAAAACTCACCCAATGGGCCGCCACAACCACACCAATGCCAATAAAGGCAAGGGCATCATGCAATGATGTTTTTAATGTATGTTTTTTCCAGGACAAAAAAACAATAAGCCCAAGGGCAGCAAAAAAAGTCCTGATCCAAACAAGGCTTAAGGCATCCAGGCTTATGAGTTTCCCCAGTACGGCAGTAAAACCCAGTAGGATCACAATAAAGTGAAGGTGTAAATGGTGCCTAAGGCCAGGGATGCTCATTTGTATTAAATTTAGAAATGGAATCGTTTTTCGATTATTCCAACAGCATTATTGAGCCTATCCTCACCAATACCTGAAACAACTACAAAGTTTTCGTCCCTTTGTGACAATTCATTATAATACCAATCAAAAAAGAATTTTCTTAGATGTGGGTGTTCGCGTTGAGGGTCAAATTCCCAGGGCAGGTCCACATCACAAAGCAATATCAGGTCATACTTATGGGCAGCGATTTGTTCTTCAATCCAGGGGTGACAATACCCACATTTGTGCATGCTCCAGATGCGTGTAACAGTAAGTTCAGTGTCGGTAAACAAAAAGCCTGAAGCCTCCCTCTCCAGGCTTTGTTCCATTTCAATCTGTCCTTTGGCAATTTCAAGAATATCTTCACAGTTATAAGGCCTGTCAAGCTTATCGATATAGATACGGGCATATTCGGGGACAAAAACCGTTTGATAGTATTTGGCCAGTTTCATGCTCAATTCTGATTTGCCAGTAGATTCAGGGCCGGTGATG
>CAYLYP010000164.1:0-3730 GCA_964387795.1 uncultured Bacteroidales bacterium | reverse complement strand
ACTCAGCGTTTTCTATTTCATCAAGCTGACGTTCGACTCTGGCGATGAGATCATCGGTATCATCATTTAATTTTTTATCTTGATCATCCATAGCAATTCCAGATCATTAACACATTGCTCTTTGTTCTGTACGATATCCTTCGTTTGACAAAAAACAGTACCGTCAAAGTCCCCATTCTGCTTTCAGAACTTTAATCTCTTTTTCAACAACACCAAATGCATCATCAATAGCAGATTGTTTAATTCCTGTTGCTGCCAGAGCATATTCAAAATAATTCTTTTTTCCCTCGTTAAATCCCATATGTAAACCAGTATTTGTGGCTGCGACATCAGCAATATGCACAATATTGATAATATCGCAATTAATTTCCGGATTCTCGTTGATAGATGTATGATGGTACCTCATTGTCTGAATCAGAAAATCAGGAATTTTCCATTTTTCTGCTACAATTGCACCAACTTCACAATGAGTCAGTCCAAGTACTTTCTGTTCAGCGGTATGATATTCAATAGTAGCATCATTTGCATGTTTAAGTACACTTATAAACTCATCATGAAAAAATTGATCAAGTATCAACACACCAATATCATGAAGTAAACCTGCAAGAAAATAATCCTCCGGCTCACTCCTTCCCATACTCTTTGCAATCAATCTGGCACCCATTGCACAGCCGAGAGAATGCAACCAGAATGCATCCCGGTTAAACAATGATGTCTTATCAGCAGTTTCAAACATTTTTATAACTGATACACCGGTTACGAGATTTTTTACGGTGTTCAGCCCTAATACGACTATGGCTTGCGGTATTGATGATACTTTTCTCCCTAAACCATAAAATGCAGAATTGACAAGACGCACAACTCTTGCGGCAATAGCCTGATCCTTCGAAATAAGTGCACCAATCTGGCTCATACTCGAATTCGGACTGTTAATTAATTTCTGGATCTGCTGCACCATTATGGGCAATGTTGGCAGATTTTCAATTTCGTCAAGCTTTGCAAGCATTGTTTCTTTATCCATTTCTGACTGCTCCACCTGAAGGTAACGTAATAAAAATGGACGTTCCTGCATTTACTTTACTTTCACAGAAAAGAGATCCGTTCATCAGCTCGGCATATGACTTTGCAATAAATAATCCAAGCCCATTGCCCTCATTCTTTCTGGTTGCAATCGTATCCTCCCGAAAATACCGTATAAAAATATGCGGTAGTGCCTCTTCAGCAATTCCAGCTCCATGATCACGTATTTGAATCGTAATCCGATCTTCATCAATGCTGTAAGTCAACTCAATATTCCCGTCAGAATATTGCAGCGCATTTTTTAAAACATTAGCGATAATCATCTTTGTTTTCTCATAATCAGCATAGACAAAAACCGGTGCATCACCCATTATGACAAGCCTGCTGTCGATTTCGTTCATCGGAGGCTCCGACTTCTGGAAATCGGTTTTAACACTATTAATAACGGTAACCAGATCAATATTTTCAATTGCCAGATTTGCGGACGCAAGACCGGTTTCGATGAGATACAGATCCCGCATATCGTTAAGCAGCATTGCGATTCTGTTAACTTCGTGAAATCCCATTTCGAGAATTTCCTTCACAGAATCAGATACCAGTCCCAGTTGTTTATCGGTAACAAGTTCAAGTGATGTTTTCAGAGTTGACAACGGGTTTCTGATTTTATGCAGGAAGGTTCCGATAAATTCCTGTTTCATTTTTTCAATATTGCTCAGGTTGGTTATATCTTCAAGAATAAGTATGATTTCGCTGTTATCGGTAACCGGCGTAGTTTTGATCGTACATGCAACAGTGCGGTTTGCAATATCAAGTTTAACATGACTCTGTTGCAGCGATTTACCTTCAATAATATCCGCAACGACATCTCTTAACTGCGGCAGATTAACAGCATTGAACAGGTCACCGGAAAGGCAATCTTCGAAATCAATCTGTAACAGTCGTAATGCCAGATCGTTATAACGAACTAACTGCATAGTATTGTTTAGAATTATGATACCAACAGGTAATCGTTCAATAAATCTGTCAATGTCACAGATGTCTGTATTCATACATCACTCCTCCGTTCATCACCGTTCCTGGCATTATTCCGCAGCACACTGATCATTGTCTGTATATTAAATGGTTTCGAAATGAAGTCATATGCACCATGTTTCCGGGCAAGTTCCAAACCATTAAAGTATTCCTTTGCAGAAAATATAACCACCGGGATATTTGAACATTGATCATCCATTTTTAGTTTCTCTAACACCTGCCAGCCATCCATACCAGGCATCATGATATCCAGTAAAATAACGTCAGGCTGAAAAGAAATAGCAGTCTCAATACCCTCAATGCCATCAAGAGCACCTTTAGCGTCGAACCCATATTGCTGGAGTGCCAGACAGGTTGATTTCAACAACAGTTTCTCATCGTCAATCACCAGCACCTTGATTTGGTTCATATCTCCTCCATTATACATCAGATCAATCATCCATCACAGTATCTACCTGATTTTTGGCAATTCAATTGTGAAGGTACTTCCTTTACCCGGTTCTGAAACAATATTTATATGTCCGTGAAGTATTTCAATAGCCCGTTTTGCAAGATACAGACCAGTACCGAGACCGCCGAAATGACGTGTAAGATGCGCCTCCCCTTGTGTAAAGCTTTGGAAAATTCTCTTTTGTATAGCATCATCAATTCCGCACCCCTGGTCAACCACTGCAATTGCCACGCCATCTACGCCATCAACCATACAATGATCCAGCTTCACAGTCACTACTCCCCCCGCATTGCTGTATTTGATAGCATTGTCAAGAATACTGAAAAGTGCAATCTCGAGGAGCGGCGGGTCGGTATCAAACTCTTTAATAACAAGTTTATCATCAATTTCCAGCGAAACCTTGTTATTGTCAGCAGTAACCCCAGCTTTATTTATTTGTACCGACACAATATTCTGAATATCAACTTTTTTAATATTTGCAGAAATCGATGCATCTGACAGTCGTGAAAGCGAGATAAGGCTGTCAACCAGATTACTCAGTTTACAACAGGCTGCATTCATATCATCCACAGAACTCCTGATACTTTCTGTTGCAATAATTGCAAGATAGTTTTGGATTACTGTTATTGGTGTCCGCAGCTCATGTGCAACGATACTGAGAAAAGATGTTCTCAGTTGTTCAGCTTTAACTTTATCAGTCTGATCAAGCAGGGTAACCACCACCCCAAGCAATGCACCATGGTTATCATTTAGCTTGATCTTATTGACATTATAATAATGTTCATCATGTTCCGGCCCCGCAATCCTTACCAGACACTTGCTATCGGTGCAGGAATGATCCAATAAAAATGAAAGTGCTGACTTAAGCGGTTCATCAGTTAGTGTACTACTTAGTTTTCTCCCGGCACACTCGCTGAACTTTAATCCGAGGATTTTTTCAGCATTAACATTTAATAAAACGATACGTTCCTCACTATCCAGCGCAAGAAGGCCTTCTTCCATGCCATTAATCACCGCATCAAGACGTCTGCCCTGATTTTCAAGCATGTGTACCGTTGTCTGAAGTTCAATATTTTTCTTATTTATTTCTTCCTCAAGTACCTGCAAATGCCGCAAACGTTCTTTTTTAACAGCAACCATGGAAAGAGCATGTTCAACCTGATTTTTCAGTAGTTCCCACTGTACCGGTTTTGAAAGGTACCCGAATGCCCCCAGTTCCATTGCTGT
>CAYLYP010000163.1:0-3798 GCA_964387795.1 uncultured Bacteroidales bacterium | reverse complement strand
CCTGATTCCATATCGGCATTAAGTGTTTGGCCTGCCCCTGAAGAGGAACCCATTGCAAGGGAGATGATTGTTATGGGGAAGATGAAAGAGAGGTAACCTCCATCTCCAAAAGCGTCCATTGAGCCAATACCTCCAATACCGGCATTGTAAACAATCAGAAAAAACAGGCTCATCCCAAAACCCATCAATGGTGCTGAGGGTTGTTTGATGAGTTTTAAAATGACCCTTTTTATTAATAAAGCATTTGCATTGTTCATTGTTTTTCTCCTTAAATGTTAATGGGTTCGGGTAATGTGATGTCTTTTATAAAACTCAGGTAACTGTCTTCAAGTGAAGCATCAAAAGAAGGGTTGACCATGTGTTTGAAATTTGTTACTGATCCTGCAAACCGAATCTGGCCGTCAAGTATCAATGCCATCGACTTTGCATGCTTATCGGCCTCTTCCAGGTATTGAGTGGTTAAAAAGACTGTAACATTTTCCTTTTTGTTCATTTCGCTTATTACCTCCCAGAAGGTAGCCCTGGCAAGGGGATCCATGCCAACGGTAGGTTCGTCAAGGAATAGTGTTTTGGGTTTGTGGACTAATGCCAGTGCGCAATGTAACCTTCGTTTGTTGCCACCTGAAAGGTTGATGATTTTTTTGCCCCGCTCTGCCTCAAGCTGAAACTTTTCAATGAGGGTTTTTGCATTAAGGACGGCTTCTTTTTTTGATAAACCAAACAATCTGCCCTGAAAGACTAAAAGGTTTTCCGGTGTTTCGGATGGATCTAGTTCATTGTCCTGTGAAGCAACACCAATATGCTTTTGGATCAGTGATTTGTTATTTCCCACGTTCAGGCCCCCAATCATAAACGATCCTGAATCTTTATCGATGAGCGTGGTAAGGATTTTTATAAGGGTAGATTTGCCTGCCCCGTTGGGGCCAAGGAGCGTAAAAAAGCTTCCCTCTTCAATTTCAAGGTCAATACCTTTTAAGGCCTGGATGCCATTGGGGTATTTCTTTGTTAGTTTTTGAATTTTTATTTCTGCTGACATAACAATTGTTTTTTAGGTATGCAGCAAAATTAAGGGCCTTGAAGCAGGGCAAATTGTATAAAACCGACAAGATTTTTTAAGGGGCTAAAAAAATAACATTATTTCACCATGAAAGATGGATCCACAAATTGCTCAAATTAAAATAATTACACAAATCATGTATTCAATTCGCTTATTTGCTTATTAATACGTTATTCCATAGGATGCCATTGGTGATGTTTGTCGGAGAATTGTTCTTTGCGTCCTTTGCGAAGACTTTGCGTTCTTTGCGGTTAAAAATCTAAATATTAGTAATTTAAAAATACATTTTCTTCTGGTTGCTACATTACATTCATTTTCCCACTGTATTTGTTTTTCAATTCGTTCATTTGCTTATTCGTTCATTAACATGTAATTCCATCGGATGCGATGGATGATGTTTATCAGAGAATAGATCTTTGCGTCCTTTGTGGGGACTGTGCGTTCTTTGCGTTTAAAACTTTTTACTGCATGAGCACAAAGATTGGTGCAATGATAATCTACAAATAGAATTTATATATCACCATAAGGTATAAGACAGGGGATGTAATATCCATTTGTAAAATCCTTGTAAACGATATTGAAGTGACGGGTTTTTAAGCTGGCTCTAAATAAAGAATAGTGAAACGCCCACAACGCTGACAACAGCTCCAATCACTTCACGAAGGCTAACTTTTTGTTTAAATAACAAAATAGATGGCGGAATAATGATAATGGGTGTGATAGCCATAATTGTTGAAGCAATACCTGTTGCCGTATGTTGAACAGCAAATAAGGATAGGCTGACACCAATAAAAGGGCCAAAGGTTGCCCCAATAAGCACCAGTCCCATGGCTGGTTTGTTGTGGATGGCCCTGTTGACCTGGGGCCAACGACGGAGTAAAGTTATAATGATTACAAAACCGATAATCCCTGCTATGACCCTGATCTGTGTGGCTGCAAAAGGGTCATAACCTTCCATCCCAAATTTGGACAATACAAGGCCTCCTGCCTGGCCCAATGCTCCGCCCATTGCAAATAATATGCCTTTGAGCCGGACTGAATTTTTTTGTTTTATATGTTGTGGTGCCTCTTCTGTTTGGGCACCTTTATTTTTTCGTGTAAAAATTACCAGCCCTATTCCTGATACCGTTAATGACATCCCTAATAACCCAAGCCAGCTTATTTTCTCACCAAGCAGGAAAAAGCCGATGATGGCTGCAAAGGGAGGTGCAAGGGTCATGATGAGCATCGAAAGCCGGCCTCCAATCACAGTAAAGGCTTTGAAAAGAAACAAATCACCAATCACAAAACCTACCAAACCGGAAAGCAAAAGCCAAAACCAGGTATGAAGGCTTGCATCCAATGGCAAGGGCAAGCCCCTGTTAAAGGAAGTAAAGATTGCAAGTAAAACAAACGCCATTGTGAGGCGGACAATATTCACTGCTACTGATCCTACTTTTTTACCTGCTGACTCAAAAACTATTGCAGTTACTGTCCAACATACAGCGGTGCCAAGGGCAGCTATCTCACCTATTCTTTCCATTATATTTGGCTTGGGGTTTTAAGGCTGCAAAAATAGTCCTATTTTTAATCGCTTATGTACTTGGAAACGAAACCTGATTAAATATTTATATTATCCGAAAAATATTTTTAGGTTAAGGCCGGATGGAACTTCATGTTTGCTATTTAGAAAGGTGACTTCGACAGGCCCAGTCACCTTTCGAGAGCTTGTCGAAGCCAAGGTTGCTGAGCTTGCCGAAGCCAAGGTTGCTGAGCTTGTCGAAGCAATTGTATTTGATTCACAAACATGTTCGGTTCCATAGGCTTAAATGCATACCTGTAACCATAATCAAATTTGGATTATATGTCGTCCCTAACGGGACTTTTTCTCCATGATGAAAACGTTTTCTACCAATATCTTGTCCCTGACGGGACTGAAACCAGGAATCCTAAAGTCCTGTAGGGACTAAATATTGGTAGAAAGAATCATATCCTGATGTTCAATAAGTGCCGTAAGGCACGTTATAATCAATTTCATCCATAATTATTTTTGTTAAACCTGGATGGATCTTTGTATTTTCTGTTTGCATGGTGTGTGCATATCATTCGCAAACATGTTCGTCTCATCCAAATCAGGGTGGATTCATCAATTACCAATGAATCCCCTAAAGGCTGAAATATTATATAAAACCTGATACATTAACCATCAATAAATCCCATAGGGATGACATTATTGTAGAAAGTATGATTCACCAAACACCAATAAATCCCGAAGGGGTGAAATAATACTATTGAAAATGTCACCCCTTTGGGGTTTATAAATCATTCGGTTGATGTTTTGCAATAATCCTATCATCCCTTCGGGATTAAAAACCAATCAGCTATTAAACCGTGCAAACAACCTGATAATAATATTTTAGATTTCATCTGTTAATAATTTGCTGGTTAAGGTCAGATGGAACTCTATATTTGATATTTTCATTGATTTTTATGTTTGATTCGCAAACATGTTCAGTTAATAATTATACCCCAAGGCCTGCTTTTATTCATGGCTAATTTATAGCAAAAGTTTAAACAACAAAAACCCAAACATCATATTTGGAAAACAACAATGGGAAGGGCAATAATAATAAAATTGCAGCGTTTTTTTTCCATGCTGGCTATAAGCCATATTTTTTATGCTAATTTTGTAACGTTCATTTAAGAATTCATTTTGTTCAAAATGCCAAAGATTTTTAGGACAATTCTTCTTTTAATGGCTT
>CAYLYP010000162.1:0-3852 GCA_964387795.1 uncultured Bacteroidales bacterium | reverse complement strand
TGAATCCGTGAGTTTCGAATCGCTTAACCTTTCAAATCCATTGCTTAATGCCTTAAAGGATTTGAATTATCAACACCCCACCCCTATCCAGAAGCATTGCTTTGCCCCTATCATGTCAGGGAGGGACGTGGTGGCCTTATCTCAAACCGGAACAGGCAAGACATTGGCATATATCTTGCCCATCCTTAGAATGCTTCCTTATTCGCAACAAAAGAACCCCCGTGCTTTAATTGTTGTGCCCACCCGCGAACTTGTACTTCAGGTGGTTGATGAAATAAGGAAAGTAAGCCCTTACATGAATATCCGCTTTGATGGGGTTTATGGTGGCACCAATATTAATACCCAAAAAACAATTGTCAGCGAAGGCCTCGATATCCTTGTTGCTACTCCGGGCCGCCTGATGGATCTTGTATATCATGGGGTATTGAGCTTAAAATCTATCCAAAAGCTTGTGATTGATGAAGTGGATGAACTCCTCAATCAGGGATTCAGGCCCCAGTTGATGAACCTTCTTGATGCACTGCCCGAAAAAAGGCAAAACCTTATGTTCTCAGCAACACTAACAGGCGATGTAGAAACAGTTATTGATACTTTTTTTAACAATCCCCTCAAAATCATTCTGAACCATCATGGCCTGCCTCTTGAGCAAATTGAACAATTCGCTTATGAAGTGCCCAATTTTCATACAAAACTTAATTTGCTCCGATACCTTCTGAACCAACATAATGAAGAAGACAAAAAGCTATTGGTTTTTGTGAGTACCAAAAAACTTGCCGATAGCATTTACGAAAGCCTTGAACCCATATATAGCGAAAAAGTTGGTGTCATCCATTCAAACAAATCCCAAAACCAAAGGATACGTGCTTTAGCTGATTTTGAAGCAGGCCTTCACCATATTCTCATAGCAACAGATTTGGTGGCCAGGGGAATTGACATTGAGAATGTAAGCCATGTGTTCAACTTTGACCTTCCGCAGGAACCTACAGATTATATCCACCGTATTGGCAGAAGTGGACGTGCAGATAAAAGTGGAACTGCCATAAGCCTTATCGGCCTTGACTCAGAAATGGAACTTAAAGGCCATATTGAGCGGCTTATGAATAAAGCTGTTCAAATCATTGATTTCCCTGATGATGTTGAAGTTTCGGATATTTTAACACCGGAAGAAAAAAAACCTGCCTTTGATATCCCCTACTTAAAGCCTGTTAATACTGAACAATCAAAAGGGGCATTTCACGAAAAGAAAGAAAAGAACAAAAAAGTGAATGTCAGGAGACCCTCAAAAAGAGCGATGTGGGAAGCCAAACAAAGTAAAAAACGAAAAAAATAATCCCGAAAAAAAAGCCATTGGATATCACCCAATGGCTTTTTTTTTCTTCTGTCACTTGTTTAAATATTAACTTTTAAACCAAGAATATAACTCCTGCTCTTGGGATAATTATTAAAATAATCATAGCCTCCTATCCCAACCACATCAGGATCATAACCCGTATAACGGGTAAAGGTATAGAGATTGTTTACAGCAAGATAAATCTTAAATCCCTTAAAATATTTTGCCAATACCTGATTACTTTCATAACCCACTGACAGATTTTCTATCCGGACAAAACTTGCATCTTCAAGAAAATATCCCTGTTTTATTTCATTCCCCGGATTAAAATCCAATGGATAAAAATATGGGTATTCACCATATTCCTCTTTTATTTCAATTACTTCATTTAGAATATTATTTGCTGGAACATAACCGACATTCATCAATTCCACGTTTGTAATATTATAAATGTTATGCCCAACAACAGCCCTTACAAACAAATCAGCAAAAAAGCCATTTTTCATTGTAAAATGGTTATTCCAGCCCAACTCATATTTAGGCATTATTGTACCCTGCTCCCTGTTTTCTGCTTGATGTAAATCAGCAGTAAGGTCGTTATTCATGGTATAATACCCCGGCATCAAATAAAAATCATATTCATGGTTAATAAACTTTTCAAATTCAGGCATATAATAATAATAAAGTGGTTTATCAGACGAAATTCTTGTCCCATTTTCATAATTATGCCAATATAAATAATACTCATCTGTTTCTGGCCAGTTAAGCAGGTTTTCATTTGCAGCAAAACAGATATTAGAATTCCAACGAATAGCACCCTTATTGATAAGGTCAACACTCAATATGGCTTCTATTCCTTTATTGCTTACTGAGCCCCAGTTAAAATAAGAATCAAAATATATGTACGTATAATTATAATTAGGCAACACCGTGCGAACTGAATTTAATACATTATTGGTCACCCTGTTATAGTAGTCAACATTAAGGTTTATCCTTCCTCCCATCAAACCAATCATCGCGCCAAATACATACTCCTGCCTGTCTTCTGATACAATTTTTGTTGCATAATCAACCGGGGCATATTGCAATATTGAGTAAGCCGATTTCCCATATCCCCCATGCAGGTCCAGAGAAGAAATGAAAGCAAGGTTTTTCAATATACCCATTTGTTTTAAATCCCACTTTATGTTAAAAGCAGGTAACAGATGCGTAGTATAATTATTTGAAAAATTAAGATGCTCATATACAAGCTTTGCATCAACAAAAATTGCATTATCAAAACTATAGGAAATACCTGATTGAAATGCATTGATTTCTTTTCGGTACTCTTCAGGATAGGTATTTAGAAAATTACTATAATCCGTCTGATAAGTATAGCTGTCAAACCAATTCCTTGTTCTTAAATAATCCCATTCAAGCGTGCCCCCAATTTTATGCGAATGCTTTGTTCCAAATGTTTTTTCAAATTGAAGGGAAGGATTGACATTACCAACACTTTTTTCCTCCGAATAATCCCACTCGAATGGTTGAAGATAAAAATAACCACCTGAGCCGTCATACTTCTTCTTTGATTCGCCCGAATATGAATGATATCCACCTTGGACTACCATCTTTAATGCTTCGGATAGCTGAATTTCAAATTGTGTGTTTGATGCCCAGTTTGTGATTTGATTTGTATTTGAAATATTCCTGAATAAATCAATAGGATTGGAAATTATAAAACTTACTGGTTCAATAAATGGATCTCCATTTTCATCATAGACAGGCCATGTAGGATTAAGTCTGGTACAATACAGCAAACTAAATGAATTACGACCACCTGAATAAATTGGAGATTTAGTATTATAACTGCTTCCATAAAGACGGGTATTTATTTTAATCCTGTCTTTAAGAAATGATTTTCCAAGCTTCACATTCCCTGAGAATTGCCTTGAATTGGAATAACGTATAATGCCATTTCGCTGGTTTACAGAAAACGAAGCACCATAGTGCCAGCCATTATATGCCCCATCCATTGAAAGATTTGCAAGTTCAGATACTGTATTTCTAAAAATCACATCCTGCCAGTCTGTTTCAGCACCATAATCATAAATGTTCGGGTTTGTCATCCACGGATCATCCTCAAAAATTTCTTTATTAAGTTCCTTAAATTCCTTAGCGGTCAAATAATCAAGTTTTTTAGATGGCTGTTCTAACATCATTTGATTCGAAAACCTCACATTTAGCCGTCTGTTCTCATCCTGCCTTTTAGTATTAATAAGGATTACCCCGTTGGCACCCCTGCTCCCCCAGAAAACCGTTTCAGAAAGGTTTTTTAACACCTCAATAGAAGCAATGTCCTCAACTGACAAATAAGAGGGATCAGCACAGGGAATCCCATCCACAACATATAATACTTCGCCATTATTATGAATAGAAGAAAGTCCACGTATCACAACCCTTGGCTGGGTTGAAGGGTCTGAACCTATTTTATAAATACCCAAACCAGGCACCATCCCATTGATCAGGCTCATGATCTGATG
>CAYLYP010000161.1:0-3957 GCA_964387795.1 uncultured Bacteroidales bacterium | reverse complement strand
TTTATGGAACATCAGCCAATCTATGTATATAATACGCTGACAAGAAAGAAAGAGCTCTTTGAGCCTGCTGAAGCCCCTTATGTCGGGATGTATGTTTGTGGCCCTACTGTATATGGGGATGGGCACCTTGGACATGCCCGTCCTGCCATTACCTTCGACCTTGTATTTCGCTATCTGAAGCATTGTGGATATAAAGTAAGGTATGTCAGAAATATAACAGATGTAGGCCATCTTGAGAATGATGCAGATCAGGGAGAAGACAAGATTGCTAAAAAAGCCAGGCTTGAGCATATTGAACCCATGGAGGTGGCACAATATTTCTCCGACAGGTACCATCAGGATATGGATGCACTGAATGTGCTCCGGCCAAGTATCGAACCCCGTGCTTCAGGCCATATCATCGAACAGATTGAGCTTATAAAAGAAATCCTGGATGCAGGATTTGGGTATATCGTTAATGGTTCTGTATATTTTGATGTAAAAAAATATAGTGAAACCCACCATTATGGAAAACTCTCAGGCCGTGTTTTGGATGATATGATGGCCAATACGAGGGAGTTGGACGGGCAGGAAGAGAAACACAATAGTTTTGATTTTGCACTATGGAAAAAAGCTTCCCCTGAGCATATCATGAGGTGGCCTTCACCATGGAGCGATGGCTTTCCCGGTTGGCACCTTGAATGCTCTGCTATGGGTGCTAAATATCTGGGCAAGCATTTTGATATTCATGGCGGAGGAATGGATTTAATGTTCCCCCACCACGAATGTGAAGTTGCACAATCAAATGCTGCACATGGTATTGATCCTTGTAAATACTGGCTTCACAATAATATGATTACGATAAACGGCCAGAAGATGGGCAAGTCATTGGGCAATTTTATTACCCTCAGGGAGTTTTTCTCGGGTAATCATAAAGCTCTTGAAAAAGCATACAGCCCTATGACGATAAGGTTTTTTATCCTTCAGGCACATTATCGTTCTACTGTTGACTTTAGCAATGAAGCCCTTATGGCTGCCGAGAAAGGTTTAAGGCGTTTGTTGCAGGCCAATGAGACCCTACAATCCCTGAAACCATCTTCAGCTTCTTCTGTTGACGTCTCCTCTTTCCCTGCCAAGTGTTTCGACGCCCTTAATGATGATTTTAACAGCCCTCTGGCCATCGCGACACTCTTTGATACTGTGCGTATCATCAATGCTGTTAACGATAAAAAAGAAAGCCTCTCAGAGCATGACCTGGGTCTTTTGAAAAAACTCTTTTCAGAAGTGCTTTTTGATATCCTTGGCCTTATCAATGAAAAAGAAGAAAAAAGCGGTCAGGTTGTTGAACAGCTCATGGATTTAATTATTGACATCCGTCTTCAGGCACGTACAAACAAGGACTTTGCCACTTCGGATAAAATACGTGATAGTCTTGCTGCTGCGGGCATCCAACTTAAAGACTCTAAAGAAGGCACCAGTTGGGAAATAAAAGAATAAAATCAGGTGTGTATAATAAAAACAGGGGCAGTCACTCATTAATGACGCCCCTGTTTTTTTTATACTCCTATTTGTCAGATTAGTTCAGGTACTTTTCTTTTAGCTTTGAGATCATTCACATATTGTGATGCCGCAAGTGCTGCAATAGTTCCATCACCCACGGCTGTTGTTACCTGGCGGAAGCGCTTTGTAATAGAATCACCTGCTGCGTAAACCCCTTCAATGCTTGTTGACATATCGGGTTTTACAATGATTTCACCCCATTTATTTAGCTCAAGCTGATCCTTCAGAAATTCTGTGTTCGGGATATAGCCTATGAAAATGAATACCCCATCTGTATTATGGTAAGTTTCAATCCCTGTCTTTAGGTTTTTTATACTTATACCCTTTAATGATTCATCGCCTTGAAATGAGGTAATGCCTGATTCCATGATGAAGTTTATCTTTGGATTTGATCTTGCTTCTTCTATGGCATGTTCAAAAGCTTGAAAATGATCAAACTGGTGGATGATCGTAACTTTTGAAGCATATTTGGTGAGGGATACTGCTTCTTCAAGGGCTGAATTGCCACCCCCCACAACAAATATTTCCTTGTCCTGAAAGAAATCCCCGTCACAGGTAGCGCAATACGAAATGCCTTTTCCTTTGAATTGTTCTTCCCCCGGGACATTAAGCAGTCTTGAACGCCCGCCGGGGCTTAGGATTATTGCATCGGCAGTATAGGTATTCCCATCATCAAGTATTACTCTTTTGGGTGATGAACTTAATTCAAGGTGCTCGATTTTAATATTTGATTTTATAGTGCAACCAAATTTCTGTGCCTGTTTTTTCATGATGCTGGCCAATTGATAGCCATTGATGCTTTCAACACCCGGATAATTGGCAATCTCATGGGTCAGGACCATTTGCCCTCCCACGGTTCCTTCATTCAACAACAGTGCCTTTAGCTTCCCACGTGAGAGGTATATCCCTGCCGTTAAACCGGCAGGGCCTGCTCCTATCACAATAGCATCATAATGATTATTTGCGCTCATGGCATTATGCTTTTACGGATACCCCGAATTTTTCATTAAGGATTGAAGTCACCTGTTGCTTTGTTTGAATGCTGGAGGTGGCTTTAACAACTTTACCGTTTTTGTAATAAATGGTAAAGGGGATGCCCATAAAGCCCCTTACTTCAGGCAGGTTACGGATTACATGGGCTTCAGGGTTATCAAATTCCATGTCACAGAATTTAACATGGCTATATTCATCCTCAAGCTCTTCTGCTATGCCATAAACAGGGATACACATGGGTCCCATGCGCCCACATATTACCATTACATTTTCGTTTTCATTTAAAATACGGGCATGTTCTTCTGCCGAGTTGATATGTGTCAGATTTGTGTAAAGCATGTTTGTTTTGTTTTAAAATTTATAATACAAAATTAAAGCGGTTACAACCTTCCTGCAAGCTTTTTGCCCTCTGGCGCATCAAGGCTTTGCTTGTTTTATGTCAATGTTTTTAATGATTTATATTAATTTTATACCCCAAAGCTTTTGTTTAGCTTTGACATTAGATCCGTTGTTGTTTAAATGGCATTTACATCAACCATAAAAACAAGTATTCATGAAGACCATTGTCGAGAGTGATAACGAATATTATTGCGATATACAGGCCCCCTGTTTTTTAAGCCTTAGCCAGGAAGAGCTGGAAATGGTAAAGGCCAGTAAAACCCAGGTGCTCTTTCGTAAAGGTGATAACCTTACCAAACAAGGTGCTTTTGCCTCCTATGTGCTTTTTATGGTGAAAGGTGTTGCCAGGCAATATGTTGAAGGGGATATGACAAGGAGCTTTAACCTAAAGATCATCCAGGCAGGAGAATTTGTTGGGCTATCGGCTGTCTTTAATCAAAATATTTTTAATTACTCATCGGTTGCTATCACCGATTGTCAGGCTTTTTTAATTGAAAAAGATGCCATATCTAAAGTAGTAAAGCATAATGGGGCTTTTGCCTTTAACATCATAAGGCATTATTGTTCACAAAATGCAAAACTTTTTGAGGCATTAAAGGATGTATTGTTCAAGCAGATGAACGGTCGCCTTGCTTCAGCTTTGCTGTACCTCCAAAGTGTAAAAACTGTTTTTCCAGAGATTTTTGGCCTTCTTGGCCGTAAAGACATAGCAGATTTTGCGGGTATCTCTGTTGAGAATACAGTGAAGCTTCTTAAGACTTTTGAAAAGGAAGGCCTCATCAGCTTGCAGGACAAAGACATATCGATCCTTCAACACGAGGCATTGGAAGAGATAAGCAGGAGGGGCTGATTTATCATGAGGTATCAGGCAACTTGTAATAGCCCCTGTGCAGTCTGGAAATAAAAACACAAAAGCCTTTGAAAATAATTATTTTCAAAGGCTTTTTTAATCAGTACCCGGGGCGGGGGTCGAACCCGCACGGCCGCAATGGCCACAGGATTTTAAGTCCTGCGTGTCTACCAATT
>CAYLYP010000160.1:2440-3999 GCA_964387795.1 uncultured Bacteroidales bacterium | reverse complement strand
TGCTATTGTTTTCCTGCAATAATGATAAAAAAACAGGGCTTCAATTCTCACATCAAAAAACAATTTGTGTTTCGGAAAAAGAATCATTATACAGGTTTGATATAGGGAATACCCATTATCAAGCATTGTATTCAGACAATGAATGGAAGGTATTAATAAATGACAGCACCACCAAATCTATTCAGTTCTCACAATTACCAGAATATTATTCACTTAAAAAAAATAATTTCATAAGGTTTTATCTCCTTAACTTTTGTATTAATGAAAACCTGGACTCATTATGGGTTGTTCAATACGATACACTTTACCTTTATGCTTTGCAAAACGGGAGTTTAAATAAATGGGGATTAAACGAAATCCATGATTTCCCCGAAGATTTGTTTTCAGCCTTGTCACCATACAGGCCGCCCCTCATGAATAATAACCGTATCCTGTTAAGTATATACAGCCGAACTATAAAATCCCACGCTCCCTGTGATGTATGGATCGAATTAATGGACGGAGAACTCTTTTTTAAAGGATATGCAGCCTATACCCCCTTTGACGCCCCAAAAGGCTATATTTATCCTTTTGACAATGTTTCAAGGGTATGGTTACAGGATTCCCTGATTTATTCGTTTGGGCAAAACGACTTTCTTTACATTTTTAAAGATGGTGTACTCAAAGACTCAATTAAATCTGAAAGTAAATACATAAAAGATTTCAAGCCATTTCCCGAAAATGAATTAGGAAACATTCCCCTTTACAGGAAGTATGAAACTGAAAGTGGTTTTTATGATATGTTCATATACGATTCAAATCTTAGCACATTCTTTAGGATTTGCCGACACCCATGTAAATTTGAAAATCCAGATGGATCTATCGCACAATATGAAGATAAAAATTGGTCAGTTCAGATTTTCAACCGGAAACTTCAAAAAACATCGGAGTATTTCTTTGATGCCAAAATCTATTCTCTAGTTTTCTTCTTAATGGATAAAGGGATTTTTACATTAAAAAAACAAGGTTCCATTAAAGAAGACAGCCTTAACCACATAAAGCATATTACTTATGAAGTATTCAAACTCACTGATTAAATTTCTATTAGTCATTGCATTGGCATTCAACGCTTGTTCGGCAGTAAAAGAAGACAAGTTCAGCAATGAATTTTTCCGCTACCTCTCAACTGACCTGAAGATAAATGTAGATGAAACACCCCATCTTTGGATATTGATACCTACCATTGGATGCCATGGTTGCAACCAGTCAGTTTTCAATTATTTGAATCAAATGCCAGACATCAAAGCATCCAATCAAATTTCATTGATTTATTCAAATCCCAAAACATTTGAAGACACCTTATCTAATAACATTCAAATGATCTATGATAAAGATAAAACAATGGAAAAACTAAGCTTAAACATTGCAACAAGCACAATAATCAAAACAGATTCAGGCAAGATAAAGAAAATTGTATATATCAATCCAGGGAACCTTGACAGTCTTGATTATTTTTTAAAAATACAATAAGTTAATCTCAGGTTACAAAAGGGGATTTTGCAAAAGCAAAATCCCCTTTT
>CAYLYP010000160.1:0-2340 GCA_964387795.1 uncultured Bacteroidales bacterium | reverse complement strand
TTAAGTTCGATACGTTCAACAAAGCTGCTGCCGGATTTGGGATGATGGGTTTCGATGCTGAGTTGTTTTTCACCGGGCAGGCTGATAACAGCTTTTTCAACGATGGGGAGGCCAAAATAATACATATCCGAACCAGGTGCCATTGGATAAAAGCCCAGGGCGTTGAAGATATACCAGGCACTCATCTGCCCACAATCATCGTTGCCACAAAGCCCGTCGGGACGGGGCTTATACATTGTATCCATGATTTGACGGATACGTTCCTGCGTTTTCCGGGGATTTGAAGTAAAATGATAGAGGTAAGCAACATGATGGCTGGGCTCGTTGCCATGGACATAGTTTCCAATAATCCCTTCGCGTGTGATATCTTCGGTATGTTCAAAATATTTGTCAGGGAGGTTAAAGTCAAAGAGGGAATCCAGATAAGCAAGCATACGTTCCTTGCCGCCCATCAGGGAGAACAAGCCTTCAGGGTTGTGGGGAACAAACAGGCTGTAATTCCATGCATTCCCTTCAATAAAGCCTTTCTGGTGGGTATCTAGGGGGTCGAACCCGGCAAGGAAGGAGCCATCGCTAAGCCTTGGGCGCATAAAGCCGCTTTCCTTGTCATACACATTTTTCCAGTTTTCTGATCTTTTGATAAAAACATCATAAATCTCTTTTTCCCCAAGTTTATTTGCAATCTGTGCAATGCACCAATCGTCATAAGCGTATTCAAGGGTCTTGGAAACCGAAGACCCGCTTTTATCTTCAGGGACATAACCAAGTTCCATATAATATTGCAAACCATCATAATAAGGATTGCAGGCAGTGGCCACACATGCATCAAGGGCCTGTTTGTAATCAAAACCTTTAATATCCTTCATTATGGCATCAGCAACAACTGCCACACTATGATAGCCAATCATGCACCAGTTTTCATTGGCTTGGTGCGACCAAACAGGTAGCATTTTATGAACACTTTGATTATAATGGGCCAGCATAGATAAAACCATATCCCTGTTGCGTTCGGGTTGAATAAGGTTAAATAATGGGTGTAAAGCCCTGAAAGTGTCCCACAAAGAGAAAGTTGAATAATTGGTAAAGCCTTGAGCGGTATGGTTATTCATATCCAAGCCCCTGTATTGCCCGTCCACATCCATATAGACTGTTGGGGCAAGGCATGCATGGTACATCGAAGTATAAAAGTTGGCCATGGTTTCAGCATCAGCCTCGATACGGATTTTATTCAGTTCTTCAGCCCAAAGCCTGCGGCCCTGGCTGCGCACCATGTCAAAATCCCAATGAGGTATCTCCTGTTGCATATTTGCAAGGGCACCCATTGAGCTTACGGGCGAAATAGCAAACTTAATCTGAACAGCTTCCTGGTCTTCAGTTTCAAACCTAAACCAGGCCTTTAAAGAACGGGCAGCAGCTTCGGGAAAATTATGGCTTTGGTCAAACTTTCTCCAGAAACCATTGTAAGGCTGGTTTGAACATATTTGGAACCCATACTCTTTGATAGGCTTTGAAAAGGAAGCAGCAAAATAAACAAACCTTGTCCTTGCCCAACCACTTGTCTGTCGGAAGCCTGTGATCAGGGTATCATTTTCAACGCGTACAAAAGACCATACATTTTTTTCATCAAAGGAATAGATCCCGGCATTCAGGTCGAGGATAATGTTTGCCTGATTTGTTTTGGGGAAGGTATAACGATGAAAGCCCACCCTGTTTGAAGCAGTGAGTTCGGCCATCACCTGATAATCCTGGAGCAGCACTTTATAGTAAGCCGGTTCGGCCCATTCCTGTTGGTGCGAAAAGCGGGAACGATAGCCTGCATCAGGGTCATCAGCCGTTCCGGGATTAAGATTAAGCTCCCCAACGGTAGGCATCACAAGAAAATCACCCAGATCGGAGTGCCCTGTACCGCTAAAGTGGGTATGGCTAAACCCGGTGATAGTATTGTCTTCGTATCTGTAGCCAGCGCAATAATCATAAACGCGGGGATTGTATTTCCCATCGAGGTAAAAACCGATGCTGTCGGTTGAAGGGCTAAGCTGAACCATTCCAAAAGGCACTGTTGCCCCCGGGTAGGTATGGCCCATTTTTTCTGTTCCGATAAAAGGGTTTACATACTGAAGCAAATCCTCATCCGAGGTTATTGTTTTTTTGTTTTTTTTCGGGGCACAGGCAACAAAAACAAGTGCGATAACAAACAGCAGGGATACTGTTTTTAAAATTGGAAGGAGACATTGTTCTGAACACATAGTAGTAGAAATTTTGCTTTTTAACAAACACTCAAATATGATGGTTTTATTTTAAAAAATCACCATCCACAGGAAAAACTTTTCCAATAATATT
>CAYLYP010000159.1:0-4017 GCA_964387795.1 uncultured Bacteroidales bacterium | reverse complement strand
ATTAAACGGTTGCTCTTGTTGCTTTTTTTGCTGCTTCTCATTCTTTCAAAGAACTATGTTTTGCGCTCTTTCAAACGCCCCATTCCAACTTTCCTTCCCGTCTTTCCTACCCTATCTCGTCGTTTGGGAGTGCAAAGGTAAATAGATTTTTTTATTCACCAAATATTTTTTTTAAAATTTGATGCTTTTTTAAAATCGCCCTTTTACACTGAACTTTAGAACGCCCCCTACTTGTTTTGGGATTGCAAATTTAAAGACTTTCATTTAATTGACAAACGTTTTTTTTAATAATTTGTTGACAATTTATTTTCCTTAATTTTACACACTCATAATGAATTATTTATGCCTCCTGAAGGCTTATGTTAATAACTGCCTCCCCTAAAATAGAATCGCTGTTAATCAAATTATTAAGATTGATAACACCACTTAAAGCATAATTCATTTTTCAAACTTCAACCAGCTTATCTTCATTAAAATAAAATATAGCCCCACGAACTGCTTTATTGCCCATAGTAGTTAAGATTTCCCTGTATTTATTTACCTGCTGAATATGATCAGCATTTGGATTTCCCGTTTTTAACTCTACAACCCAGATAAACTCATCAAGATAAACTATTCTGTCTGGGCGGTAAATCTCCCCGGAATCACTTAATAGATCAATTTCGTTATAGGACACCAGACCTGCAGAATAAAATCTTCCCAAAACACCACTTGCAAGCATCCCACTAATATTATCAGCCAATAAAGATACATGGGTAAAATCATTGTTCTTTTGTGCCAGTTCCTTTAATGGATCAACAACATATTTTTGAATATCTTCATGGGTATAGCATTTCGAAAACAACTGATGAACTAAAGTTCCTTCCATCCTTTCATACTCATTCATGTTGATATCTTCAATACCCGGTATGTTGACTTTCAGACGCCTGCTCCAATCTTCAGAAAGCATTTCATCAAACATCTGACCTGACTTTTCCTCTACCTCCTCTTTGCCAATTTGCATCAATACATGTTTGTTTCCGAATGAATAAAGCTTGCTATCATTTGCTTTTAAATTAGCCTTTGTCAGGTAATCATCTAAAAACAAGTCTAATGAGGGTTTCGTTTTTATGTCTGACTTCTTATCTTCTGAATTTACAGGATGAGCAAAAACATAAAGCTGATTTTCTGGCCTTGTAAATGATACATATATCAGGTTCCAAAGATCCTCTGTTACATTTAACAACTCCTCATTAAACTCATCATCATGTTTTGTTTTATTTAAAACTTTTCCAAAACCAACAAGTGAATAAGGTAAAGAAGGTATTTCATCAGGATTTTCTATCCAAATATTCTGGCTTGTTGATTTTTTTATATCAAGACCATCCGATAGAAGGATTACAATAGGAAACTGCAAGCCTTTTGATTTGTGTATGGTCATTATGTTAACAGCATTAAAACCCTCAGGCAATACTACTGATTTTTCAAATCTATGGATATCCCACCATTCAACAAATTCTGATATCCCACCATACTTTCCTGAAACAAACTCATTAACTGCATCAAGAAAACCAATTAAAAACGGATCTGGCGTTTTTCCAAGTTTAAATGTCCTGACAAGAGATTCTGCAAGTTCAAATAAAGGAAGAGATAAAATGCTTCCTATTGAAACCTCAAACTTCAGCTTCATCCAATCCCAAAACAACACACTTACTCCTTTTGGATTTGCATACTGACCTTCATCGGGATTAAGCATATCCCCAATCTGGTGGATCAGTTTTTCAACCTCCCCATTTAGATCATTAAATATTAAAGCTATGTAATTCAACACAGAAATATGTGCTGGAAAGTCCTGGCTATTAACAAGCACCTTTAAAAATTCAAATAAAAAATTCACTTTAGGGTCGTAACCTAAAGATATTGAATCAGGTGATACAACAGGAACCTGTGTCTCATTTTCAAGAAAAAACCTTGCAACCTGGCTCCCAATCTTATTGCTCCTTACCAGTATAGCAATATCCTCATATTTGAATCCCTGGTCAATACAAGACTGAACAGTTTGAAAAACATTTTCCAATAATTGATCCCTACTTTCCTTTTGCTTTGAATTCCCGTCCCCTCCTATCATCCTGATTTCAACATATCCTTCATCCTTATCACTTTTAGGTTGTTGGATAACATCCTGATATGTTCTTCCAAGCCGGTTTGTCTCTGACTTAAAAAAATGTGAAAAAAACTTATTGTTAAAATCAACAATGACTTTGTCTGACCTATAGTTAACTGTCAGGGATTCTCTCTTTAAATGTTGCGATAAAATTCTTAAACGATCCAATACATTAGGATTGTCCTGACCAGGGCGAGGTTTATCTATTTCCATCAATTGTCTTGATTCCCCACCCCTGAACCGATAAATTGCCTGTTTTGCATCGCCAACAACCATCGAAAAATTATTCTGGGATAAGGAATTCTCAACCAAAGCCATCAGGTTTTCCCATTGTAACACACTTGTATCCTGGAACTCATCAATCAGGACATGATTGAACCTGCCTGCTGTCCTTTCAAAAATAAAAGGAACAGGCTGTTCCAAAATGATGTCAGAAATGATTTTATTAAAATCTGCAATTGCTATGATACCGTTCTGTTCCTTTATTTCCTCAATACATTTCTTTAGTTCATTCAGCAAAGCAACTGAATACATCCTTTTTAACGAAAGCTGGATAAACCTTATTTCCTTTCCCCGATCTTCCAAATAGGCTATAATATCCCTTCCAATTTGCAACAAATCATGGCTTATTTGCATTACACTTTCAAAAACTGGCCCCTTTGTCTTTGAAGAAGTCCATTTCCCTTCATTCAGTGATTTCAATATGTATGATCCTTCTGTATCGATCTCAAGACCATTCCCCAATGAGGCGTTTAAAAATAAACCATATATACCTTTCTTTCCCTGATAAAAATCCTGATCGCTTAAGCCCTGGCCTTTAATTAATGCAAGGGCTTTTTCACCCATGTTTTTTAACGGTGCTTCAAACTTATTGACTTCCGTTCTTGCTTTCCTTATAATATCTAAAAAATTTTCGATATTAAGCTTATCAAGAGATTCAACAATCTTTGCCGACATCTCTTTTTCCAATTCTTTTGCATCGGCCTGTAACTTATCTGATATTTTCCATGATTCCTGATCGTCAACTTTATTCTGGATATAATCAATAAGGATATTTGTGATTTCCCGATCCTGCCCTATCCTGTTAAGCAACAACTGCACTGCCTGCTGAATAATTGCTTTGTAGTCTGTTTCTATTTCAAAATTAAATGGCAAATACAAATCAAATGAAAAACTTCGTATTACACGATGGATGAAACTGTCAATAGTTGTTATCGAAAATTCCCCATAGCCATGAAGGATGTTTTTCAACAGGATGTCTGCATTGATCCTGATTTGTTCTTGTGTTAATCCTGTTTCTTCGCTTAAAAAATCCTGATAATTTCTCTTTGAACTAATTTCTTTTTCACTGAAAATATATGTTTCTTCCTTTGATAAAATATACAATGACTTTATAACCCGCTCCTTCATCTCTGCTGAAGCCTTTTTTGTAAATGTTATGGCAAGAACATTTCTATAATTATCAGGGTTTTTAATTGTAAGTTTTAAATAATGCTTAACAAGCGTATATGTTTTCCCCGATCCTGCCGAGGATGAATAAACCAAAAATAAACCTGTTGGTTGCTTTAATGACATAAATAAATATGGGTTCAATTTTTTATAAAACTAATATAAATAATGGCAATTGTAAAAATAAAATCACTTAAAAACGAAAAAACTCCTATCCTGACAGCATGATAAAAAAAGCCCCGGACAAATGTCCGGGGCTTTCAGTATTATCAATTCTTAATCCTATTTGGTAAGAACGATTTTGTTGAAGAAAGTTTGATCATTAACATTCAGTCTGTAGAAGTAAACTCCATTTGACAATGTCTGACCGTTAAATTTAACTTTCTGTGACTGCATACCTTCTACATTTCCTTCATACAGAACTG
>CAYLYP010000158.1:0-4091 GCA_964387795.1 uncultured Bacteroidales bacterium | reverse complement strand
CCCTTCATAAAGTTACAAAAGATACTGTTGAATGCGTTACAATTAATGATTCTATTGAAATTAATACAGGTGGTCAAGTAGGTGGTCAAGTAGGTGGTCAAGTAGGTGGTCAAGGTGATAGAAAATTAAATTCTTTAACTGATATACAAAAAGAAGTTTTTAAAATAATAGTATCTAATCCAAGGATATCAAGAAAGCAACTAGCTGAAATACTTGGCATTAATGAATCTGCTGTGCAAAAGCATATTGATGCTTTAAAAAAGAAAGGTATAATTGAAAGAGAAAGTGAAACAACAGGAAAATGGACAATTATTGTAAAAATATAATATTCATTGAAGAAAAATTACTACATGCCATTACCGAATTGTTGGAACATTTCCCATCTCGTTGGTGTTACTATAACCATTAAACCTATTAACGGATTGATTGAAAAATATTTGCAAAACTTCCTTTCGCCAAATATGCAAGGCATTTATTCATTATAAATCATACCAGCCAAATAAAACCCTCTTTACTTTAAATGCGTATCATTTAAAAAATCGCAAACCTTTTTAAATACTTCATTAAAATCCCACTCAATTTGTTCTGGCATCTCATTACCCGAAGGGAAAGGGTTTTCATGGGTATATTCCCTATTAAAATCAAATTCATCAATTTTAATATCAATATCACGGTAAGCCCCTTTTAATGTATTTGTAACTTCAAAAGAAGGGATAACAGCATCCCTGGCAAGAGTTATTGCATAAAAATGCTTTTCATACACCTTTAATAGTTTTTCCCTTAAAGCCCTTCCTTTTTGATAATCCAGCATCGAATAGAACACCTTCCCCTCAAAGTGATCCTCATTGAAATAGTGATTCAGCAAATTGTCTTTCTCCAGTATTTTATCAAAATGCTCAACCAAAAATGAATATAAAGCCACATTGGTTTCACTATCAAGAATAAACTTTAATACCGGGGATAGCCTGTTAAATGTTGCACCGCTGCAAAACATACATACCTTTGAATTTGAAAAATAATTATTATAGTTGGTTAGTTTTAGGACTTGGGCAAGAAACCCACCTATTGAATAAGCAAAAACATCAAATTCAAAATCTTTGTTCACAAAAGGATGCCCTCCTTTTTTGAATTCTTCAATTAACTGGACCACATCATAGTAAGTTTGTAAGCCAGACCAGATAAATCGCTGGGGCATTGAATGCAACCTCATACTAATAGCAACATTCGACAGGCTGGAATGTACAATATTTGGGTATCTTAGTTTTCTTTTCTCACTCAGTTTGTACATTTCCCTCTTGTCACTCCAATCTTTGGGTGCCCGTTGCATGTGAAAAGCGATAGGGAATAAAATAACACTGCAGCCTGTTCCTTCACATATTTTATTTGCCCAAGGCATATACTTTGTCCAATCTTTCTCATTAAAACCATGAAAAAGGAATATAACTTTTTTCGTATTACTTATCCCTACAGGTTTTACTATTTGATAATTAAACACTTTGTTTTCTTCAACACATATATCTTTAATCTGGACATTCTCTTTAATCGTCCCAACATCATTGTAAAACGAGTTATTACATTTTAAATCAAGGCCATGCTTTTCACAATGATAGTCTATAATGCCAGGAAGAATGTCAAATGCTTTAGATTCAAATTTGAATTCTATTATTTCTGTTTTACTGTTCATATTTATTTTTTAAGCCAAACTTATTCCAATCCCTTTTGCACCTTTTTTATTTTAATCACAATCAACTTCAATAAAATCTTCTTTCTCATCATCATATTCCAAACATCTCTGATCAATTAATACCATTTTATTGTCTTCCAGTTTATAAGTAGCATTTACATGACTTCTCCCCGCACAACACTGATTATGCTCATAGATTAATTTTTCACCAGGATCAAACTCTAATGAAACACCTGAAATCTCACTTATAAAATACTGCTCCGATCCCTGTTCCCTTAACACATATATCCTTGATGTATTGGGGCCTGCATAACTGGCTTCAAAAACTGAAAAATCATCAATGCCATCAAAATTATAATCAGATACTGATATATTATCCAATCCCCAAAAAACGCATTCCATTTCTAATGTCTGTATCAATCGGTCTGTTTTTTTTTCATAAATCCTGACACCAGTCACCTGGATATCCTCACCTTCTTTTTTACTTATCAATAATCGAAAATAATTGTCTGGTGTTGATCCAGCCTGCATTATTTCCAAGGTATCAAATGCTGTTGCATCGTAGGAATCAAATTCATGAAGTTTTGTTAGCCTGATATCCAATGTTTTTTGATTGACCTGACTGATCCACTGCCCCCTGATTTCTTTATTATCATGATTAAAATTCTGAAACTTAATTAATGCCGTAACTTCCCCCTTTTCATTTTTTTCAGATAAAACCAGGCTGTCATTTTTTAGCTCTCCATCCAGAACAATCGGGGTATCATACTTATTATATGCATATATTGCCCTTGAAACCCCATCCGAATAGCTGTACGACACCATTTGGATTGGATACTTATCAATCTGTCCGCTAAAAATCCTAATCTGACTAAAACATGATATAGAACTTAAAATCAATAACAATGTTACTACGTGTCTCATTTGAACTATTTTTATTAAATCCGGCATCAATTTAAGGGGCTGTATTCATTGGATGCATTACAAAAATATCAAAAAAGCAGTTAATGAATACGTCAATAATAATATTTTATTAAACACAAGTGTAATTCCCCCACCACTCAAGGAACTTTATTGAAATCCGCTCAGAGCATACGACTCTTGTCATCTATGTTTATGGTATTGTTAACAAAAAAACACAATATTTAAAAAGTGACAAGCATGTTGATTTTAAATAAGTTTATCGATTTTCAAACATTCTAAAATCCATAGCATTAATATACGGAATTTGTTCTAACAGGACTTATTGATTCTCCAAAGATGCCAAAAAGGCCTTCATGTTTTGCTTTGAAACATACACGAAGGCCTTATATAATTGCAACATCTCAACTACATTCCACTAAAATCATGTATATTATTTTATAGTTTCGAACTCACAAAACCTAATAATACACCTAAAACAACAGACGAAATTAACATCGGAATTATAGCTCTGACATCCTCTTTTGCAACTATAACTATTACCGGGATTGCCGTTAAAACTGAAATCAAAAGACCTTTAATACATGGATGAAAATTCCATTTCAAATAAGGCATAACTATGCCTAATACTACCCAATGAACAAAGGCTGAAATAATGGAATATTTATCCATTCTTTTTAATACCATAGGCAAAACATCAATCACTCCAGCAACAACACCTAATCCTAATGCAAATAAAAATGTTTTCATTTTGAATTTTTTGAATTAAACAATTTTGAACTTGGTATTAAGACAAGGAATTTAATTATCTGTGACTGCTTTTTGGGAGAAATATTCATTAATTTTATTTAGTAAAGGCAATTCCTTAACCTCAGGTAGAATGTAAACCGGATTTTTAGTAAATAAATCACTGAAATCTTCATATTTATCCATCATTTCAATAAAGGACTTAATATCTATTTCATCAGAAAAATATTTTTCATTTACATATTCTGGATTTTCCTTTGATATTCTCTTATTCAATAAGGCATAGGAAATCCGTTTGTTGCATTTACAAATTGCTTCTTTATTGACCAAACCACAATTGCCTTCAATAAAATTTTTTAGTTTTAAAATAATCCGATGGAGCTTTTGCCTATAATTATCAGGTGTAATACCCATAATTGATCCACCGTCCTTACTGTTCAATTGAAACATTGAAGATAGGATATAAATAAACCGTTCCTCTGAAGATAGGCACATTAACATAGCTTGTGAACAACTGATTTTCAATTCCGCAAGAAGCTTATTCTTTTCATAATCAGAAACATCACTCACGCAAAACGCCTCCATTGGCAAATTACAATCTTTTTCCATCACTTCAAATGAAATATACTTAAACCGTTTGTTTCTTTTTACAACATTCAAAAGATGGTTTTTCGCAATGGCCAAAGCCCACGAAGTAAACTTATTTTCGTCTTTAAGAGTATTTATTTGATTGATAATC
>CAYLYP010000157.1:428-4099 GCA_964387795.1 uncultured Bacteroidales bacterium | reverse complement strand
TTCGTTGGGCTATATTTTCGGGGATGAGGGAAGTGGCTCCTATATGGGAAAGAAATTAACAGAAGCTTTTTTGAGAGATAAACTCCCTAAAGAAATAGAAATCGCATTTAATGAATACTTTCATTTTTCAAAAGCAGATATTTTAAATCATATTTATAAAGAGAAATATCCCAATAGGTTTTTGGCTTCTTTGTGCTATTTTATCAGTGATTATCAGGAACATTCATATATCAATCAGCTTATTAACAGTAGTTTTGATGATTTTATTGAGCATCAGGCATCATTAATTCCGGATTATAATACCAGGATGTGGGGAGTGATAGGTTCTATCGGTTTTGAATTTAAAAACCAGTTGTTGGCTTCATTAAATAAATATCATATTAGTATTGATAAAATACTATTAAGCCCTATTGAAGGGCTGGTTGATTATCATAGAGGAAAAAAATAAGAAAGCTAAACAGCCCTGCTGTACATCTTGTCAAACTTTTTGGTGTCAGATTCTTGAGAACCCATTTCCTGCAGACAAAGACAAAGCCTGTGATTCGATACCAATGCATCCTGTTCTTCTTTACTCAGCGATTTTACATATTGCAAACGTTCATCAAACGACAGCATCCTGAGTTCTTTAAAAAAACAATACTCCCCCTCTTGCTCCATTGGACATCCGAACAACAAGCCTATTAATGATGGATTAATGTTTTTCATTGGCCTTCATGTTCAAATTATTCCTATTTATACGTCTTATTGTATAAAATGTTTTTAATTTTAGGTGTTTCCCTTTTTCGGGCTCAAACGTATAAAAAAAAAATCATAATTAAAAGGGTTTTAATAAAAAGTTATCAAACAATGCCTGTTTTTAATTGATAAACCATACAATAATCCCGACAGAATCGCATTTATTCAAGTATTCACCATATATATACAAACACATATATCACTATCAATCAAATAGTTAATACAAATGAGGCATTTATTAACAATTAGGTATATGTTTTACCTAATTAAAATAAACTTTTTAAAACAAAAACAAAACCAGATATCAATCATTTTTAAATGAAAATGAGTGATATCAATGCAAGTAGGAATAAAAACCATAAAAAAGAATTTTAAATATTCTATAATATCATAATGAATTATTAAATCCTTGCTTGAGGAAAAAAGGAAGCTTAAACTTATTTATATGAATGATAAATAAAACATAAAGCAAGCAGAAAGAAAACATACGCTCTTTTAAGGGCAAAGAAAAGGTAAAGAAATAAATCAGCCGATATTGAATACCTTTTTGTTAATCAGTTGAATTATTTCATCAATCTGCCCGGGATGATACACATGCCAGTCATCATATCTTTTAAACCATGTGATTTGACGTTTGGCATACCGCCTGGTATTTGTTTTGATTTTTTCTTTAGCCATTTCAAGGCTATACTCCCCATCAAGGTATTTAAACACTTCCTTATACCCAACGGTGTTCAGGGCATTCTCATTCCTATATTGCAGAAGGCTTTTCGTCTCATCAAGCAAGCCCTGCTCAAACATCAGATCAGTTCTGGCATTGATCCTGTCATTCAATTCATCGCGTTGGCGGGATAACAGTATTTTTAAAGTATTGAAATTTCGTTGTTTCTTTTCATTCTTATGCAAAGACGAGAACTTATCACCTGTTTGATAGAATACTTCAATAGCCCTCATCATCCTGTTAGGGTTAGCCAGGTCAACATGGGCGTAATATTCAGGGTCTATTGAGCGAAGTTCTCTTCTGATAAACTCAATACCATTTTGAAGGTATGCATCTTTAACCTGATCCCTGATTTGAGGATCAATATCAGGCAGGTCATCAATACCAAAAAGCAAGGCATCAATATATAAACCTGAACCACCGGTAAGGATAACAATATCGTTCGTAACAAACAGTTCATTAAGTTTCTCTAATGCCTGTTGTTCAAAAAGGGAGACATTGTAATAATCTGTAACACTTAAATGCCCGATAAAAAAATGAGGCACTGCAGCCAGTTCCTCTTGTGAGGGGGCAGCAGCGCCAATCTTAAGTTCTTTATAAAACTGTCTGGAGTCAGCAGAAATTATCGGGCAATGAAACGATCTTGCAATAGAAACACAGGCATCAGTTTTTCCCACTGCAGTTGGCCCGGTAATAAGGACAAGCGTTTTATTAAAATTTTTCTTCATCAAAATCCTCCAGAGGGCCAGCATTCTCATCATCGAAGAGGTCATCCATATCTTCTTCATCATATCCGCCTTCTTCAGCAAGGAAGTCAGTTTCAGTGCCCTCATCATCAAACTCAGCACCCAAATCAGGCAAAGGCTGGGCAGTAAACTCGCGGGGCAACTCACCGACACTTTTAACAAAACGGGGATAAGCAACCTTAGGGTCAGCTTTGATGATTTTAAGCAGTTCAATTAAAAAGGTATGGTACCTGATATAATCGTAAACATACATAAACCTCTGGTGAGGGTCATCAATAAGATCTGCAAGTGTATGGTCACTCATAATCATGATGCGGTCTTCTTCCTGCATTTCATCATTCATGTCCATAAGGGCGATTTCCTTGCCCCTGCGCCAACAATGATCGCAAAAATAAAACGACGCAAGCTGCGATTTATCGAGTCCTAAACCCTCAACAATAGCGTCATGGAACACTTCAAAACTTTGCTCTGACCCCATTTCTATTTCCCTGTAAAACTCATCATGGTCTTCAAGGGTAATTTTGAATTTATACACAAGCATTGCGAAACAACATTTTTAAAATTATACATTCATTTATTCAAAAGTAATTGAAAAATCCTCGAATTCTTTAAGCAAAAAACGTTTTTTTATTGTTTTTTTTTCAAGCCCAGCTTAAGTGCTTCTTTTTCCATAAAATCCAGGGCAATGTCCCTGTCATTGGGAATTATCCCTTCAAGAATGGCTTCCCGGATTGCAGTTTTTATAATACCCACTTCCCTGCATGGAGACAGATTGTAGGTATTCATAATATCTTCACCGCTAACAGGGGGCTGCCAATTGCGCAACTGATCCTTTTCTTCTATTTCTTTGAGCTTTTCCCTTACAAGAATAAAATTATCCCTGAACTTTTTTACTTTGTCTTTATTGGCAGAAGTAATATCAGCCTTGCAAAGGGTCATTAGGTCATCTATATCATCACCAGCTTCAAAAAGCAAGCGCCTCACAGCCGAATCCGTAACTATGCTCTCCGACAGCACGATAGGCCTCATGTGAAGCGACACAAGCTTTTGGACATATTTTAATTTTTCGTTTAAAGGGAGCTTCAACTGCCTGAAGATATCAAAAACCATTTTTTGTCCAATATATTCATGGCCATGAAAAGTCCAGCCTAATTGAGGGTCGTATTTTTTCACCCTTGGTTTGGCAATATCATGAAGCAGGGCAGCCCACCTAAGCCATAGATTATCTGTATCTTCCGAAATATTGTCAAGGACCTGGGCAGTATGAAAGAAATTATCTTTATGCGCTTTGCCATCAATGTTATCAACACCATAAAGCTGGTCCAAAGCCGGGAAGAATACTTTTAAAAGGCCGGTTTCCCTTAATTGCTTAATACCAACAGAGGGAAAAGGGGCCAGCATAATTTTATTCAGTTCTTCAGTAATACGTTCCATTGAAACAATTTTCAAGCGTTGGGCATTACGCTTTA
>CAYLYP010000157.1:0-418 GCA_964387795.1 uncultured Bacteroidales bacterium | reverse complement strand
TCGATATTAAAGCCTAACTGGGTTGAAAACCTTATTGCCCTCATCATTCTTAAGGGATCATCAGAATAAGTAATATCAGGGTCGAGAGGAGTGCGTATGATTTTCTTTTTAATATCATCAATACCACCAAAGGGATCAATCAGTTCACCATAAGTTTCTTCATTCAGGCTAAAGGCCATCGCATTAATCGTAAAATCACGCCTTTCCTGATCTTCTTTTAAACTTCCTTCTTCAACAATAGGCTTGCGCGAATTCGCCCTGTATGATTCTTTTCTTGCGCCTACAAATTCAAGCTCAATGCCAGGTAGTATCAATTGAGCAGTCCCAAAATTCTTAAATACCTTCACAGCATCCGCTTTCCCTGATTTTTCAGCAACCCTTTGAGCAAGTTCTATCCCAGAGCCAATAGCCATGATAT
>CAYLYP010000156.1:0-4233 GCA_964387795.1 uncultured Bacteroidales bacterium | reverse complement strand
AAAGACTTAATCAAACAACTTGGCGACAGGGTTTCAACATTAAAAGACTCTATCCAAACCGAAGAGGCAACAAAAAACGCCTTTATTCTGCCATTTATTCAAGCACTTGGTTATGACGTTTTCAACCCCCTTGAAGTTGTGCCGGAATTTACTGCCGATATCGGATTGAAAAAAGGGGAAAAAGTAGATTATGCCATTCTGAAAGATGGTAAACCACAGATTTTAATAGAATGCAAATGGTGGGGTGATAGCTTGGACGCATACAGTTCACAGTTATTCCGGTACTTCCATACCACAAATGCTAAATTTGGGCTACTTACCAACGGACTTAATTACAGATTCTATACTGACTTGGTTGATGCAAACAAGATGGATGAGAAACCGTTTCTTGAGTTCAATATTACTGATATCAAGGAGCAGGTAGTTAACGAAGTCAAGAAGTTTCACAAATCTTACTTTGATATTGAAACCATTGTTAGTTCGGCAAGTGAATTAAAATATTCAAGTGCTATCAAAACAATAATGACCAAGGAGCTGAATGAGCCTTCACCGGACTTTGTACGGTTCTTTGTTAAACAAGTTTATGCCGGTCAAGCCAAGGAAAAAGTAATGATTCAGTTCACGGGCATAGTTAAAAAGGCATTGAGTCAGCTAATCAGCGATATTATCAGTGATAGGTTAAAAACCGTTATTGATAAGGAGAATGAGCCAGCAAAGCAACCTAAACAGGAAATTGAGCCACCAAAAACAGTAGAAAACAAAGTGATAACCACCGAAGATGAATTGGGAGCATTTTATATTGTTAAAGCTATTTTAATGCCGGAAGTAGAAAGTAAAAGGGTTTTCTACCGTGATTTCCAAAGTTTCTTTAGCATATTGCTTGACGATACGATCAGGCAGACCGTATGTAGGTTTTATTTCACCGATGACAAGAAAAGCATAGGGATTGTTGATGAAAACAAAAAAGAACAGTACTATAAAATTGAAAAGCTAGATGATATTTTTATCTATGCAGAACAAATAATCAAAGCTGCTCAAAAATTCTTGGTAAAAAGTTGAAAATTATTTAAGACATATTTAAGGGTAGATTTTTTAACAAGGTTAATATAAGTTTAACAGAAAGAATCGAATGATACTAAATTGTAATTGAGTCATATTTTAGTATTACCAAATTCTTGATATTAGCGAAGATGGACGTAATAGTAATTACTTTTATTGTAATTGTTGTCGTATATATTTTAATTAATATAGCAAACCCATCAACACATTGCAAGATGTGTGGCAGACTTTTATTACATACTGAAACAAAACATACAGTAAATATTGGTGATAATTCAGCTATCGTTTGTAAGTATTGTTATGAAAAAATCATTGAAAAACGGCAAAGAAAGAAACATAATGAATTCATTAAATTAGCTACAAATAATGTTTATCAAGATAAAAAAACAAATAGATATATATCACCTGAAGTAAAAAATGCCGTTTGGCAAAGGGACAGGGGAAAATGTGTACAATGTGGTTCAAATAAAAATCTTGAATTTGACCACATAATTCCTGTTTCTAAGGGTGGGTCAAATACTGCTAGAAACATTCAGCTTCTATGTGAAAATTGTAATCGCAGTAAAAGAGATAATATTCAATAAAATTAACTTGATTTACAACATTAAGACCACAATCCTTATGGGTTGCAACCTTCAAACAGGCTGAAAGAGTGGTATTACCTGACGCTCATCAGAATAAACTTTTCTAAATAGAAAATCATTTCTTAACTTTACTGATAACCAGTAAATCTTGAAATTATGAAAAATGTAATCCTCCTAATCTCGGTTTATTTGCTTGTTTCTTGTTCAAAATCGGACGAATATATTCCCCGTGAAGATTGTTTTACGATAAACGGAGAGCGTCACAAAATAGTTGGAATGTACATTTACATTGGTTACGATTTAAACCACTTCACTAGAGAGTATAATTATTATTCCGTTGTTATTTTATCTGACATATATTTAGACGATATTTCTTCTGGCAGATATATAGAAATAGTCCATAACCAGTATTGTGTTCCTGGTGCAACGCTTATAATGTTTGGCAGACAACTTGGTACTGACTCTGAATTTGAATATCAGCATCAATTAGAGGATTCTACCTACGCAACAATTAACTATCTAGACAAATATAAGCCCACATTTTACATTAAAAGTAACGGAAAGTCTTATGAAAAAATATCGCGTGTTACGACCATAAACAATAATAGTTATAGCAAATTTGGCAATGTTATTGATTTTAGCGGAAAATTAGAATCAGGTGAAGAAGTGACCTGTTATTTTGGAGGTAGAGCAAGAGTAATTGTAACTAAACAATAACTTGAACCGACTATTTGTTGCTGACAAGTCAATCAAGAGCAAGCAGTTAGTATTGAAATGTTTTATAAACCACCTATAACATTATGATGATAGGTCCCCCGGGTGTGGGAAAGACGATGCTGGCACGGCGGCTGCCCACGATTTTAAATAAATCGTCAAATCCCTTAAATTGTGAAAATCAAATACAAATAATTAAAATCTACGATTTCTTGCACATTTAATAAAAGGCTCTAAAATAGAGGTATGCGGAGATGTTTGATGTAAAAACATATTTAAATAACTTTAAAAATATCATCTAAATACTTCAAGTTCCTTTTTTCGATACTTGACTCAATATTGTTAAATAGATTTTCAAGATAATTTTTATAATCAAAGTTGGATTTTGAATTAAGTTCAATTACATCCTCATCTTTAATTGTATCCTTAACAACAAACACAAAATATGTGGGCGCATTTGATGATACTACTTTTTGTAATGAAAAAAGAGCTATTGGAATTGAGCCTTTATTTCTAATTTCTGAAAAAAAAGTAGTAGGATTTGCCCTTTTCCATACTATCTTATCTTCTGTTGTTAAGCTTATGAGTTTATCAATATAATCAATATATTCTTTTACAGTTTTCATATTTTTTAAGTTTTAATTGTTCTATATTCAAAAAGTCCCATTAATTCAGCTAAATGTCCGGACAATAATGAAATATTATTTTCAATTGAATAATATACACTATTCCTAATTATTTGTATCGATGGATCTTCAGGTTTTACTTGTAATAATGATGTTTTTGTATCATCAAGAGTCTTAAAAATTATTGCTATTTTGTCTTTATATTCAATTTCATTATTATAAGGTGCAAGAAGCCTTCTAACTTTATTTCTTGTTTCATTTAACAAGTCTCTCGCTGTTGAAAAATCTATTTCCATGTTAAGCTTGTCTAAATGAAGAATTATTTCAGATAAATCAATTGTTACTGTTTGAATTTTCACTGTTTTAGCCGCTTCACGAGCTGCCTTTTTAGCTTTATTGGCTGCAACAAATGCCAATATTGAAGCTATTAAGCTACCTGCTGATAGAATACAAGAAATCCAGAAATCAGGTTTAGTCCAATATGTATTTTCCATTTAATGATAATTTCAATTAAGTAAAATCCTACATAATGTAATTGCCAGTTTCCATGTAAAGATAAAAACTCTTTGTTTATATTGTTTTAGTCAATCGATATTTATTTTAATCCTAACAATCCTTTGATTTTTACTGGGATATTCCTTATATCTGATATGGATGCTGGTTTTACATTGTGGGTTTGAAAATCGTATTCAAAGCGTTTATGCAAATTGGGGGCTTATAAGCCACCCTATTTTTGTTTTGTACAATATGTTTGATAAATCTTGAAAAAGCATTTACTTTTACTTATTCAATAATATCTTTAAACAACATTTGAATCAAACGATATGGATTTCAAAGATTTAATCAAACAACTTGGTGAAAGAGTAGTCCGGTTGAAAGATCAAATTCAGACAGAAGAAGCAACTAAAAATGCTCTTATTTTACCATTCATTCAAAGCCTGGGGTATGATGTATTTAATCCATTTGGAGGTTGTTCCGGAGTTTACAGCTGATATTGGGATAAAAAGGGAGAAAAGGTGGATTTTTCCATATTTTTAAATGGGCAACCTCAAATATTGATTGAATGTAAATGGTGGGGTGAAAATCTTGATGTTTATGGTTCGCAGTTGTTCAAGTATTTTCATACAACGAAAGCAAAGTTTAGCATACTTACAAATGGCATTACTTACAGATTTTATACAGATTTGATTGATCTGTTTCAGTGTCGCCATATAACGCTGCCAGTTGATTTGATAAAACGCTGCCACCGT
>CAYLYP010000155.1:0-4255 GCA_964387795.1 uncultured Bacteroidales bacterium | reverse complement strand
ATTGAAAACAATAACCGTTGTGACTGGGTAAGGGATTTGGATAAGGTTATTGAAGTGAAAGTGGGTTTGCCTGTAATACTTGCCTTATCATGGGATGGAACTGGCCGGGTGAAAGGCAATGGTGTATTCACTGGCACAACAACAAAGATTGATGTCTGGAGGGGGGGCGAAAGCCTGGAATTAGAACTGGATGTTGATTCTGTCTATTTGAGAGAGCATAGCGGGGTGAACGATGTCAGGCTTAGCGGAAGAAGTAACTATTTATATGCCTATAAGATTTCATGGGGGCTGACGGATTGCAGGGATCTGGAATGTAATGATGTATATGTGCACCACGACAGTTATAACCATCTTTTTGTAAAAGCTGATTCATCGCTTTCCGGCAGGGCAATATCATCCGGGAATGTTTATTATCTGGGTCATCCCTCAAAAATTAATGTAAAGGAATTAAACGAAGGGAAATTCCTTCCATTATAAAACCCTGTCAGGAATGGTTTTATCTGTATTGCATTTGCCACCAACAATAGGTTATGGGTGCTTTGGTAAAGGCTTAATCATAAGAAGTGGTTAATATTCAAATGAAAAAACGCAGTAGATTTTTAATAAATCCCCTGCGTTTTTTGCATATAATAAGTGATTGTAATTACCAATCAACAGCTTTACGGCTCACAGGCATTGTCATACAACGTGCCCCACCGCCACCTCTTGATAGTTCAGCGCCTTCAATTGTAATGGCATAGCGTTCTGATTGCGCAAGATCGGCTTTGCCTTTTATCACATCCGAAGCTTTAATAATATCAAAGCCTTCTTTGCTCAACTCTTCAAGGGTTTTTACATTGCGGCCATAGCTAATTACCTTCCCCGGGGCAACAGCAAAGAAGTTGGCACCTGAATGCCATTGTTCCCTTTCCTGCACCCATGGGTCTTCCTGTCCACCGCAATATACGGGTTTCAGATCCATGCCAAGGTTTGATAAAGCCTGGGGAAGGTTTTTCTCTTCCCTGATAAATTGTACTTTCCCGTTTTCCGCATAGATGTGGACAGTTTGAAACCTGTTTATTTTCATTACAACGGGTTCGTATATCATACAAAGGTTGCGGTCGAGCAGGGTAAACACCATATCAAGATGGATAAAAGACTCAGGGGTAAGGGGCAGCTCCTGAACAATGATATGTTGTTTTTCGTTGATATTTTTGAGTTGCGAAAGGATAAAATCAACGCCTTCAGGAGTAGTACGGGCACCAATACCAGCAAGGATGATGTCATCACGCGCAATCAGGATATCCCCACCTTCAAATGTAATCCTGTTATTTTTAGGTTCAATATTGCAGGCATTGATTGTTTTGGTAGAAAAAATGGGGTGGAAGTCAAAGATGGCTTCCATGATGATTGTTTCCCTTAGCCTTACAGTGCTTGCCATTTTACCGATGAGGACATGGTCGTATAATGAAATGGAAGCATCACGGGTAAAGAAAAAATTATGCAAAGGCCTTAATGAATACCGTTCCTTACTCATAAAGCTGGTAAGTGTGTTTTCCGTGTTCACAATGCCTTCAAGTAGTTGGCGGGCAAGTTCAACGGGTTCTAAATCCAGCATAAAGTTTTTCAGGAACCAAACATTTTCTTTTTCACAGATCCTGTCAATCAGGCTTGCTTTTACTTTTTCATTCTTAAGAATGTCAGTAAGCAAATCCTTAACCTCCATCGTGCGGGTAATCTTTTCCAAAACCCCTTTAAACTGTGCATATTCTTTTGAAGCTACAGACAGATTTAAAATATCACTGTAAAGTGCCCTTTCTGCATTTTGAGGCGTCATGTTTTCAACCTCCTTGCCTGGTGAATGAATGATTACACCTTCCAGTTCCCCAATCTCAGAATAAACCTGTGTAGGTAATTTTTCCTGCATGATATTTTCAATTTTTTAATGTGCAAAGATAAACACAACAACTTGACTTAAAAAATTTAAAAGCATTTCATGGCAATCCTCAATTTTTACTTGTTGTCTTTACTCTTTGCACCTGATATTTTAAATCTTTATCAGCTGGCACTGTTTATTAAAACATTATTGGATTAAGCTGTTTAATCCTTATGCATTTTCTCTTTCATTGGCTTGGAATAACTCCCTGATAAGTGATAGTTGTCCCTTAGCTTATTTACCATTTTATACAAATCGTCCTTATACTCTTTACTTGCACCCCCGGTTTTGTATAATGCCAGTAATTCATTATGCTGGTCGGGGAAACAGTTTTTTGTGAAGTCGAAAAATGATTTTCTTGTTTTGCCCCTCAGGTATAATGTTCCAGGCAACATATAATGAACATTAGCCTGTTGAGCATGATAACACAGTGAATCCATGTTTTCATAATTATCAGTGATATAAGGGATAATAGGCATTACATGCAAACCAACAGAAGCATTTGTCTGTCTAAAGGTTTTAAGCATTTCAAATCGCTTTGAACTTTCAACCCCACCTGGTTCAATCAGCTTTCTGATGTTTTCATCCATGGTTGTAATTGTGGCAGCTACATTGATATAGGTAATTCTTGACAATTCGTCAATTAATTCATAATCACGTAAAATTAAATCTGATTTTGTTGAAATGATTGCAGGGGTTTTGTATTTAATCAAAAGCTTTAATATTTCCGGCATTAGTTTATAATTTGCTTCACCAGCCTGATAGCTGTCTGTAACGCCACCAATATTTATCACTTCACGTTTCCAACTTTTATCACTTAGTTCGCGTTCGAGTTTTTCTATAATATTTGACTTGACATAAATATTCCCTGAGAAATCATTATCGTTCAAATAATCATGAGAATATAATGCATAGCAATACTTGCAATTATGTTGACAGCCCCTATAGATGTTCAAATCCCAGCCATAAGGGATTTTTCTTTTCAATGGGTTCAATGCCGACTGGCATTCCATTTCAATGTAATTAACCGGAGATTGAATTATCATAATCTGATCCTTTATAATATTGGTTTATTTTACCTTATGTGCAATTATGTTGCAAAATGTTTACGCTGTATTTAAGGCATCATCTGCTTCCTTGCCAATGACCCCATAATATTTAATACAATTTCGCCTTATTGTTTCAAACCTGAGACCTTAAAGACATTTTTAGCAAGCCTTAGGTATTAATTCATTTTTCACTGTACAAAAATATCAATAATGCTATAAATGTTGATGCTTTATACTGGGATTGTTTTGTGTGCATATTAATATCTCCAGAAATTGCATAGGTCTATTCATCAACACTGAATAATCCTAAAAACATATTCGTTCCAATCCTTCTAAAACCCCCATCCACGTACACATTGAATCAACCCTGTAGAGACGCACGTCCGTGCGTCTCTACAAATGCACGTCCCTACGTGTTAATAATCAAATGATTGAATTCAAACCGGGTTCTTCCCCCGGACATAATATTACCATATCCATTAATTCTCCAATATCCACATGGACGATACTGAACCTGATAAGACCTTGGTATATCCTTGGTAATACCGTGACCTATCCATGATATTGAAAACCAGTATATTAAATGATTTTTATTAACGTATCTTAAGTTAAAATTAACATTGCTTAACAATGATAAAATGATAAATGATGGAATATCAGATAGATAGATAAATTTTCAAATCATAATAAATGTTAACGGATTATTAGTGTTTTTAATAATCCAAAAACCGAATAAAACAAAATTCATGAAAAGATTTAAAGGGGGATAATTGCAGGGATTGTTGAAATAAGCTTTAAGGTGTCAGGTGCGTAGCGACCAGGTGAAATTGAATAAAGTTATGGACCGATGGCAAAGAAGCAGATGCTGCCTTAAAGGTTAACGAAAACATGGTGCAATCATATTAGTGTCCCAGAAAATAAATCCTTGCGCGTTGAATTAAAGAACAGCAATGCAAAAGGAATTTATACTGATTACAAAATGTTCTTAAGCAAAGCCAGCTAAAAAACATCCTAACTTTTAACAATAAAACAAGTTGAAAAACTGGTCATAAAAAACTTGCAATCTCATTTTGATTTTAAATATTATTTTCTACATTTGGGTGGCCTCCCGCGTTAATCAGGCTATTTGAATATTTAGTCATATTTTTACCAAGGTTCCACCACAATAATCAGGGCAATAATTGCCCTGTGAGTGGCTATCATCAAACAATACCCTTATGAAACAACGTTTCGACCCCAGGCAAAACTTTATTGAAACCCGGAAAAGCATTGGATACGTAAACCGAAAATC
>CAYLYP010000154.1:0-4306 GCA_964387795.1 uncultured Bacteroidales bacterium | reverse complement strand
TTTTTAAAAGGTCTTAACCCTCAAATTATAAACAGATGAAAAAAACAATTCTTTTAGTATTTGTGATGTTCATCGGCATTATTGCAGCTCAAGCCCAGGCAAACGATACCATTCGTATCGGACAACAGGATGAGATGTTGGCTGAAAAACTTTACAATGAAGGTATTCAATTGTATGAAAAAGGAGATTATACCTTATCCATGCAAAAGTTCAACCAGAGTATCAGCATGAGGCCTGATTTTGAACTGGCATATTATAATCGGGGCGTTGTGAAAGCCTTAATTGATGACCACAATGGAGCAATTGAAGATTTCAATAAAGCAATAGAGCTTCAGCCTGATTTTCCAAGGGCATATTTTAGCCGGGGACAATCAAAACAATCATTAGGAGAACTTGAAAATGCTATAAGCGATTATTCCATGGCTGCTGAACAGGATAAAAACTATGCCCAGGCATTTTATTATCGAGGAGGTGCTAAGTTCTTATTGAAAGATTATCAGGGTGCTATAGTTGACTTTACCTCTGCTATTAATGTAAAATCTGATTATGCTTATGCATATAACGACAGAGGAAGCGCAAAAAAAATGCTTGAAGATTTCGATGGCGCAATAGCTGATTATAATCAGGCTGCCCGCCTTGACAATTCTCTGGCTTTTGTATTTAATAATATTGGCAGCACAGAGAAGATCAGAAAAAACTACGAAGTTGCCATTGAAAATTATACCGCAGCCATTAAACTTAACCCCGAGTATTATATGGCTTTTAATAACAGGGGAAGCATCAGGTCAGAAATTGGTCAGTATGAAGAAGCCATTGCGGACTTTACAAAGGCTATTGAGCTAAATCCTGAATATGCTTATGCATTCAACAACAGGGGAAATGCAAAATTTAAGCTTAAAGATTATAAAGGGGCCGTTGAAGACTATTCAAAAGCTATTGAATTGGATGAAGCATATGCCTACGCTTATCTTAACAGAGGCATTGCCAAAGAAATGCTTAGAGATGACAAAGGAGCTATCCAGGACTGGGAAAAAGCATTTTCATTAGGTATTGCTGCCGCTCAGGTTTATATTCAACAATCCCGTTAATCTAAAATCAGAGAAAAAAAATGAAAAATAAAATCAACTATATTTCCTGTATTGCCCTCTTTATTGGGCTGATTGGATTATCAACAGCGGGTTTTGCCCAGAACAAAGAATTTACAAAAGCATTTTTCCCTAATGATTCCAAAGGCTTGAGCGAAGCAAAGAAAAACCTGAAAGCCGGGAATAAGTTATATGAAATGGGAGAAATTAATTATCAAGCTGCTATTGAATACTTTCTGCAAGCTCAGAAGTTTAATCCTGATAATGCAGAATTAAATTTCAAAATTGGAGACTGCTACCTGATTACTCAACACAAAGCCAAGGCAATTCCGTATCTTGAAAAAGCTGTGTTCCTAAATATTCCAACTCTTGAAGTTTATTTTTTGTTAGGTATTGCATATCATGCAGACCATCAATTTGATAAAGCAATTGAACAATTCACTTTTTACAGACAAAGCCTTACCCCTCAGGAATTGATTAATGAAAGGGATAGGATTGACAAAAAAATTGGTGAATGCCAGACAGCAAAAAAATTAACAGCTGAACCAGTAAGGGTATTTATTGATAACCTTGGGAATGTTGTGAACACTGAATATGATGAATATAGCCCAATCCTGAATGCTGACGGGAGTGTGATGTTTTTTACTGCCCGCAAACCAGACACATATGGAGGTAAAGTGGACAAAAATGATTTACGTCCCTTTGAAGATATTTATATGACAAAGAAAGTTCAGGGATTTTGGCAAAAACCAGAAAATATTGCACCACCTATTAACTCAAAATCACATGATGCTACTGCAGGCTTGTCATTAGATGGCACAAAATTGTACATCTATAGAGGTGAAAAAGGTGGATATATTTGGGAATCATACCTTACCGGAGCTCTCTGGTCAAAACCTAAAATAATGCCAAAAGCTATCAGCTCAAAATTCCAGGAAACATCGGCAGCTCTTTCACCAGATGGGCGTAGCTTTTATTTTGTAAGCGACCGTCCTGATGGTTTTGGCGGAAAAGATATCTATGTGAGCACAAAAGACCCAAAAGGGAAATGGACGACTGCAGTTAATATTGGCCCTGTTGTTAATACCCAATATGATGAAGAGAGTGTGTTTATTCACCCTGATGGGAAAACATTATATTTTAGCTCCATGGGGCATAACACTATGGGGGGATATGATATTTTTAAGACTGTAAATCAAAATGGACGCTGGACTACTCCTGAAAACATTGGTTATCCAGTCAACTCAGTAGAAGATGACCTCTTTTTTACAATTTCTGCCAATGGAAAACATGGCTATTACTCATCTGTTAAAGAGGATAGCTATGGTGGAAGCGACCTATACCATGTTATCTTTCTTGGCCCGGAAAAACCTGTTATCAGCAATACTGAAGATAACTTACTTGCAAGCCTCACCAAACCAATCCGGGAAGTGGTTATCGAAGAAGTGGTTGAAATAACAACAACACCAATGACACTTCTTAAAGGTAAAGTATTGGATGATAAAACCGGAAATCCTCTTGGTGCATCTCTCGAACTTTTTGATAACGAAGCAAATGTCTCTCTTGCTACATTCCAATCAAATTCAAATACCGGCGAATTCATCTTATCTCTCCCCAGCGGAAAAAACTATGCTATAGCTGTCCGCGCTGACGAATACCTTTTCCATTCAGAGAATATTGATATTTCAGAGAGTGCGGTTTACCGTGAAGTTTACAAAGATATCAGGTTGAAAAAGGTTGAAGTTGGACAAAGTATAGTCCTGAACAATATTTTCTTTGACTCAGGAAAAGCAACGCTAAGACCTCAATCTTATGCTGAACTTGGGATTCTTTATAAACTTTTATCAGATAACCCAACCATTAAGGTTGAAATTTCAGGACATACTGATAATATTGGCTCTGCTTCTTTAAACCAAAAGCTTTCGCATGATAGGGCCAAAGCAGTTGTTGAATACCTTATCTCAAGAGGTATCGACCCAATTAGGCTAGAATTTAAAGGATATGGCTTTGAAAAGCCTATCGCATCAAATCTTACTGAAGAGGGTCGTCAGCAAAACAGGAGAACAGAATTTAAAATATTAGAAAAATAAAAGTATAGCGTATTATTTTTAGAAATGGGCTTTTGTTTGAAACAAAAGCCCATTTCTTTTCAGGAAATGCTCAAAATACTTTAGAACTTAATATGGAATATTCGGAACATAATTAAAAATGAATAAGTATTATATGAATAATTAATTTAAATATCTTAAAACAAAATTAATACAAAATAAAAACATGCTACCACTAAATAATAATCTTTGCAACTCGTGAAATTTGCTAACCCAAGGATATTAAAAGCATCCAGCTCTCTATATATTAGTTTCAAAAAGCCCTATTTAGCATTTTTTTCTGTTTGTATTTATAATTATAAGATTAATTTGAATATTAATAAAAAATACATGCTAAAATTCAGGTATTTTTACCTATTACAATTCTACGTATGAATACTTAATTTAGCTTTAAAAATTAAAGGCATCGTCAATGGAAAATTCAATAATCCCAAAACAACTGGCAAACTGGTTAAATTCAAAATACAGTAACAAATTACTGGGCGATGCACCAGAAATTCAGGTTGACATAAACAAATTGACAGATTTATTAACTGGTAATCCATATTATGATGTTGATTTTTATCAGTTAAACTTAGATTTGTATAACGATATTATTTCAGAATGGGAAAAAATCATTCCTATTAGCTGGTCTAATGCAATTATTATTGCAAAACTACTTGAAAAGCATAATCCGGAAATCTCAATAGGTGCTTTAACACCCGAGACTTTAAGAAAAAAATCAATCTGCCTACCCAACTTTATTGGCACCGATTCACCTCATCCCGATGATTTAGAAAACATAATAAATGTTTGGATGTTTCTAGTTGAAGAGATTTAAAATTCTGAATTTTGCTTCATTATATGCTATTAAAGACAATATTATTAAACATATAATTTAATCTATTACAAATAAAGAGTTTATTATTTGTTTTAACAAAGCCAAACGCCAATTAATGTAAGAGGGAATGAAAAAGGTTTCCCTCTTTTTTTTTAAAAACCTATTAGTATCCGAATCAAAAAAAATCTTTACAAAATATCTCCATTTTTAATAAATGTGAATTAAACAATCATAACTAAAAAAAAGCCCCTCTTTTGAGGGGCTTCAGAATAAAAGTTGGCGACGACATACTC
>CAYLYP010000153.1:0-4341 GCA_964387795.1 uncultured Bacteroidales bacterium | reverse complement strand
CCTCTCATAATGCTCTTAAATCGGCTTAAGAGTGTGTACTTGCTAGGACGGATACGATGGCAGTCCATTCGTCATAGGCAAAATAAAGGTCTTAAATGGCTTCATTTTGGCTCAGGCTAAAGACCAATGGGAACTTGGTGAAATGCTTGATGAAATGGTTCTAATGATTCTGGATATGAATCTGCATCAAGATTTTGGTGTATCAATTGAAATTGCTGGAAGTTCTTATAATCTTAATTAAGTTGACAATAACTTCTATTCAATCCATGCTTGAATCTTGTTGGTTAATTTTATTTCCAGTTCATTCAAATCACCGTAAACAATATGAGGATAATGATTCGTATCAAAATGTGTGTTTTCAAAATCGGTCTTTGAACAGGTATATATTACTGGTCTTCTTAATCCCAAGGCAAACCCAGCCTCAAAATAAACTCCATGCTTCTGGTCAGTGAAATCTGCAATAACAAATTTACTTTCCTTAATGAATTTAATAATTGCGTCATTTATGGTTAATTCACTATCATAATGCACTTCATCTACTATTAATGGTTCGTACCCTGTCTCCTTGACAACCTTCTTAATCACATTTCTTATCCCTGTTGCGGTTTCAGAGAATGACATTGCGATGAAACAGTACTTTGAGTTTTCGCCCCCCTCCTGAAGACTAATGATATACTCAAGACCCTGATATGTGAGTCGAATGTCTATTGCATCATTCCCATCTTTACTTGATACATCCATAAAAGAAATCAGGTTTAATTCATGAAGTGTACTCAAGTAGAACCAATATTCTTCATGCTTCTTAAAATATAATTTATTTAAGAAGCACTCCCAATCATCATCCTTCTTAAGGTCTATAACTGCACCTGTATAATCTTGGTGGTCATTAAGATAAAGCAGTATAGAGTCCAACTTACTTTTGGGAGTTCTTGGAATCTGTGCTTCATTGATTATTTGTTCCAATTTTTCATTGTTAAAATACTGAATACCAACTTGGAATGGGAACTTATTGTTAATTAATAACCCTTTCAGTATATACTTGTTTCTTTCAACAAATTCAGAATTCTTATGGTCTACATCAAAAACAAATAAGTATCTTTTCTTATGAAAATCAACGTAATATTCAATGACATCAACTGATGACGGCTTGTTTTCAGTTGGCATGTCAGTAATATAACATTTTTGTGGTGCTCTCATTACTCCCATGGGTTCATTTTTTTGTGTTTAAATAAACTTCTGACTTATATCTTACAATGTTTCTCAGGACAATCTAAAAAATGATACTCGGCTTCAGAAATAACAGCAACACTTATAGGCTATTCGTATTGCACAACATTTGTGTATCTCATTAAGTCTTATCATTTTAATTTTCCTTTCATTTACACCTAAGCCAATTATCTTGTCTCTGATTGCCTTTTTCTTGGACTTATCTCGATAACTCACCGTCCAGTTTGCATCATTACTTACTTTTTGTTTTATTTCTTCAAAGTATCTTATATCACAAGGTGAGATTGAATGTCCAAGTACATAAATTTCATTGATATTATTTAACTGAGAAAAGAATCCGATATTTTCTTGAATTATAGTCTCAGTATTTTTATATGTATCATTAAAATATTTATCGAGAATAGCATTACCCTCAGCCACTCTGAAATCAGTATCTTCATCATCACTCCTACTAAAAGATTCTTCCTGTTTTGGCTTTCTACTATGTCCTAAGATTAGTAATGAATCTGAGTCAATTGCCTTATTATGAATGTACAAGATGTTATTGGAATCAATCCTGTAAATTCGTTCCAAAGTTTTTGTATAATTGAATGTTAAGTACCTTGATTTCTTATTAAGTACTACTTTCTTGGTGTTTGGAATCTGTAGCTGTAGAATCCAATTAGTAAAATGATTCTTTAACTTAACAGTAACAATTTCAATAGCATTGTCAATTTCGTACTGATAATCATGATTAGCAGATTCTCTCCAGTCATCAGAAGCAGGAGAAACCAAAAACATTGATGCATCATCAAGTATTGTGTCAGTATCAATGTAGGCAAGAGTTTCTTCAAAATCCGACCACAATTCATCTTGGTTAAAGTACTTTTCTAAAGTCTCAAAAAGGGCGTTATCTTTTTTTTCGACATATTCTTTGAAGTCTGAATATTTTGATTTTATTCCATGATGAATATCAAATCCATTTCCAATGATGTAAAGTTTCATGTCTGAAGTCTTTAAAATTGCTTACAACAAAATAAAATGAGTCACAAGGAACGCCTAATAAGGAAAAACTTTAATAAATGTACTGAGATTCGATTACTTAACAAAGTAAATAAACGGACATTTGTTAACCCATTCCGGAACAGGGGGGGATGGCACAAAAAATAAGGGGTTTTTCGACCCCTTATTTGTTTACCCACGATTATTTACCACAAAATTAATTCTTATCAATGTAATCTTGAATTGGTTTGTTAATACCGTTTTTTGAATTTAGTTCTTGCTTTTCACGTGCATGGCGAAGAATGTACCCGGATTTACGTCTTTGTTTCTTGTCTTTCGATCCGACAGGACGTCCAAGGGTCATTGTTTCTCGCTTCCTGCTAAGCGCAAGTTTTGTGCGGTCAGAAATAAGTGACCTCTCAAATTCACTGAAAATGCAGAGTATATGGAAGTGGAGACGTCCAGTGGCACTTGTAAAATCAAGATTATCACTTACCGAAATAAATGCAATTCCACGATCAACTAATTCCTTAATTTCCAATATTAGTTCCGTGCTGCTCCGTGCCCACCTGTCGATTTTGTAAACAATAACGCCAGTATACTCACCATTGCGTAGTTTTTGCAGGAGTGCTTGTTTGACTGGTCGTGTGCGTCTTGAGGATTCAACCTCTTCATAGATATCATATTTGTAATTGTGCTGCCTTGCATACTCTATAAGCCTAACCTTTTGATTTTCTACTGTTTGGTCTAACATACTGACTCGAACATATAATGCGATTTTCTTCATTCTTATTAATTTTTTAAGTACGGACAAATTTTGAACCGGTGATCCGGCTGGGGCATTGGTATTATATACAGCCTCAACGGAGTATCTTCCTCAGAAACCTCAATTAGGAGCATATACCAGATCATGGTGTTCTCATTGGTAATATACATTTCATGCCTGAATCGTCTTTTCATACCATGCCCATATGTAGGGGCAAATATAGTATTTTTTTTGACTCACCCTACATGTGGGCAGAATATTGTAATTTTGAAATAAAATTCATAGTGAAAAAACCGGTTAACATATCAGAAGAGCAGAAGAAATTAATGAAGCAGTTGGGGGGAAAGATTAAGAAACTCAGGAAAGATCAAAAGAAAGGTTATATCCAACTGTCAAAAGAAATCGGCATTCCACGCAATACTTATTATAATATGGAGTGTGGTACATTGAATTTTCAGTTTTCGTCTCTTTGCCAGATAATTCTGTATTATAAGAATAATCATAACATTTTACCGGAGGAATTCTTCAAAGACCTCTAATTTTTGCCTTGTCGGTTACTATAATTGAGCGAGACGCTCTAAGTGCAGGGGCAACATTCTGTTGTTTTCTCCAAGAAAATCATTTAAAACTCACATTATTTAAGGTTATACCATTGATTATATGGCACATCGTATTCTCAAAAGTGTTCCAAAACACCCATTACAGTACCCAAAAGGAACAATAAATGATGATTTTGCTTTTAGTTCATGTCAACTTATGTTGACACACGTATTTATATTAAAGCCACATATACCATATATGACACCAGAGCAGCCATATAAGACCGATCAACGACATACCTACCTCTCCATGTTCCTTCGTGAGTTAAGAAGGAATAGCGGATATACGCAAGAGCAAGTTGCCAACCTCATTTCACTTTCGAGGTACAGTATTTCACGTATCGAAAACAATGGTTTTTACCGCATTCAGCATCTTTACCTACTCGCAGATTTTTATCAGATACCCATGAGTCAACTCTTCTCTGACTTGGAAGAAAGTTAAAAATAAGGACTTTTCATTTAATGCGTTCAATCCATTATCTTTATGTAATACCACATAAACAAATATTATGTTAAAGGAATTAATTGGAAAGATTCCGGATGAATCTGGTTTCATCAAGAAGTACCGTTTTCATCAAGGTTGGTGGAGAACCTTTGTGTTAAATGAACCTGAAGGAATATATACTGATGCTAATGATAAAAGTGCATCTGTTTGCAATCGCATCAATAACGGTAATAAAACATTAAAAAATTTTATCACTCCTGAGATTGGGGAGATAGCAAAACAGACGGTGGAAAATCATAAAAAAATCCCGAAAGGAATTATCA
>CAYLYP010000152.1:0-4412 GCA_964387795.1 uncultured Bacteroidales bacterium | reverse complement strand
CTGATCGACCAAAATGAAGACACTGTAAGCTTGTCTGACTTCAAAGGAAAATACTTATTGATGTACCATTGGGATCTCTGCTCCGGTGTCTTCAGTATACAACCCGATGTAAAGCGCCTGTACGAGCAGTTTCACGACCAAGGACTGGAAGTGTTGGCAACCACAAGATCATCGACTGTCGATTTACTTTCCAAGCATCAGGAAGATGAACTTTTCGGATCGCTGGTTAAAGCTTCATGGATCACCGTGTATATCGATAAACCCGAAAACGCATTCTTCGAAGAACTGTTTATGATGCAGGGCACGCCAATGTTCACGCTTATATCGCCCGAGGGCGTTATTCTGGCCCACGATTATTCCAAGGCATTCTATCAATCTAAGAAAATCATCAAACAAGCATTCACCGAAGAATAAGTCGTTGCATAAATCTTAGAAGCTGTTTGTAACAGAGGTAGTTGTTGGCTGTTTTCTAAACAGCCAACAACAATTTTTTACATCTTCGCGCCGAGAACTACTCTTTTACAAATTTATGGACACTGTTTCCAAACCTGACAAAATAGATACCGACTTCCAAATCGACAACAGGAACAAAATTAACGGGTGTTTCCGACTTCAATAAGGTTTTACCCTGAATGTCTATAATTTCATACGAAGTATTTTGGTCGAAATACAGATTGTCTTGGGCCGGATTAGGAAAAATCTTTACTTCGTCTGAATTAAAATCAATGGCTGGTATCGAAACATCAAAATCCACAGTCACTCTTTCCAGAGCAAAATTGGCATCACTGGTCCGGCAAGCTCCTGCTAATAGTATTTTATTAGGGCTTCCCTGTATTTTTGCGTCATGTAGGTAATTCAAACTGCTGGTATATAAATAATTACCAAAACTACCATCGGCATTCACGTAATACATTCTAAAGGCACCGTGGGCAGTCGTCGTAACACAGACATAATTCTCTCCTACTTTGAAGAATTTACTGGAGATTCCCAAAAAATCAAACCAATAAAAACCGTTTTCACCAAAATCGCTGTCCGGTATTCCCCCGGCCGAGAATTTGCTTAAAAAGCCGGTATCCCTCCAGCCGGACTCATTTGTATGCCGTCCCGTGCCCGTGAGAATGAGATCTCCGCTGCTATCTTCCAAAATGCCGTAAAAACCCTCATAGCTTAAATCAAAAACAGGCGTGGTATTCCAGTGCCAGATGCCATCGTTGGCAAAAACGGTGTCCAACTGTCCCGCGGGAGTTAATTTGCATAAGCCTAACTCATGATCCGAGAGACTGTTGTATGCTCCCGCAACAGCAATTGAACCGTCGCGAAGAATTTTTGCGGCACGCGGTTCAAGACAGTTAGGCAGATGCGCTTTCCCTCGATCACCGAAGTTTTCGTCCAGATTCCCATGGTAGTTGTATTTTGAAATATAATAGCCTGTAATTGTAACGTACACGTTTTGGCCGATTTCATTTCTTTCGCTTTCAACACCTCCAAGAAGCATAAAATCGTTGCTCTCACAATTTAACAGCACAACATCTTCTGCAGCAGCAAAATTAACCCTTCCACTGTCGCCAAAATGTTCATCGAGCATTCCATTTTCATCAAGTCGAACAATCAGCGTTTCATAGCCTTGAAACTGAACTTTTGAAAATTGCCCAATCACCACAATTTTGTTGTCGTCAGTAATACTTAAACCAAGAGGAGAACTATGGTCGTAACCGCTTATTTTTGCCAGGCCTCCGTTACCGAAACTTTCATCAATTATTCCATCGGCATTGGTTTTTGCTATTGTTAAATTATATTTTCCACCATCGTTAACTGCTATGCCGGCAGCAATAATATTCCCCTGAATATCAAAATCAAAAAAATAGATTTCGGTGGTGTTGGGAATAATTGTTTTCCCATTCTGCCCAAATGTGTTGTCAAGCGTAATTATCTGAGAATAAGCAGTAAAAACCACACTAATTACCAACAATACTACTATTGTAAGTTTATTCATATTGGTTTACCCATGCCCTTGGGATTTTTTTTGGTTTTTGGCATACCAGGCTTTAATGTTGCTGTAAAAAACCGCTTTCTTTTCTCAATACAAAGCAAACAAAAATACAAAAAAATTGTATTTACACCTAATTTAAAGGAAATATCTTCGTAAAACGACAGGCTATTTGAAAAAAATTGGAGAACTTTGTCTATTAAAAATAATAACACTATTTACCTGTTTTATAAACCGATAATCATACCCGAATGGACTCCGGACCAAAAACTGAAACAATATTGAAAAATCAGACAGGCAGAGTGGATTTTGTAGACGCCCTGCGCGGCTTTGCCATCGTGTCGATTTTGCTGCTGCACAACCTTGAACATTTTGATTTCTATTATTTGCCACCCGCGCTGCCGGATTGGATGAAAAACCTGGACAAAAGCATTTTTGATGTAATCGGCTTTCTTTTCTCGGGTAAATCCTACGCTATCTTCGCCCTGCTTTTTGGTTTTACTTTCAACCTGATGGATGCCAAACAAGCCCAAAAAGGTTACGATTTCAGATTGAGATTCTTGTGGCGACTCTTTCTTTTGTTTTTGTTCGGCTTGTTCAATACTATTTTTTATCAGGGAGACATCCTCAATATGTACGCTTTGATGGGGCTGGCCATTTTACCTGTTTGCAGATTATCGGACAAGGCCTTGTTATGGGTTGCCATCGTATTGTTATTGCAACCTGTATTTCTATCTCAGTTTGTTTACTCCTTGTTCAATCCGGACTATGCGCCCGTGGAAATCAGTGCCGGGAAATACTTCAGATTAGCGGCCATTACGCAGGGAGGAGATTCTTTTACAGAAATGGTCAAAGGCAATTTTACCAACGGAAAAATAGCGGTGTACGTCTGGAGCTGGTTCAAAGGACGGTTTTTTCAGGCGCCTGCCCTCTTTATGCTGGGAATGCTCCTGGGCAGGAAAAAACTCTTAGTACATAGCCCTGCCAACGATAAATTCTGGACAAAGACCGCTGTTATCAGCTTGCTTCTTTCTTTATTCTTTCTTATTTTCATTGATGACTTCAAAAATCTGACTCAAGGTTTCGCAAGCAAATCTCTGGCCAGAAGTATGAGTTCCTGGTGTAATCTGTCGATGACTTTTTTGTGGGTTTCGGTTCTTTATTTGTTGTATAAGACCCACTTGGCGAGAAAAGTGCTGAACTGGCTAATACCTTTTGGACGCATGAGCCTCAGCAGTTACGTCATGCAATCCATTCTGGGCGCCTTTATTTATTACGGCTTCGCCCTGGGCTTGTATCAGTACACCGGCGCCAGCTATTCTCTGCTGATCGGCATCATTCTGTTCCTGTTCCAGGGCTGGTTCTGCCGTCTTTGGCTGAAAACGCATTCCCGCGGCCCCCTGGAATCACTCTGGCACAAACTGACCTGGCTGAATTATAAGAAATAATGATTGAGCGAAAAATGACAGGGAAAGCGCTGCAATAAACGACAAGGAGCGTCGTTCAAAAACACAGCAAAAAATAACCCGCTGTGTTTAGCGGGTTATAAAGTTTGTGGAGCATAGCGGACTCGAACCGCTCACCTCAACACTGCCAGTGTTGCGCTCTAGCCAGATGAGCTAATGCCCCTTGCAGGTAAACCGGCGGCAAAGATAGTATAAATTTCAATTCCGATAAACAAAGAGTATAAAAAAATCGACCCGGCGTCTATTTATTTAAGCCCGAATCGTGAAAGTTGTCAATTTGGTCTTACCTTTGCAGGCAGCATGTACAAAAAACGCTCAGGGACAAAACGCAAACAATGCAATTAGACCAAGGCGTTTAAACCAAAAGCAAATCAACCAACAGCATGTCAACACCGCCCATTATCAAAGAACGCATCATTTTGGGAATCGACCCGGGAACCACGGTGATGGGTTATGGAATAATCAGGGTGCTAAACAACAAACCCGAGTTTGTCAGCATGGGCATATTGCAACTCAACAAATACGAAGATCACTACCTGAGGCTCCAAAAAATCTTTGAACGATGCATCGGTTTGATTGATGAGTACCTGCCCGACGAGCTGGCCATCGAAGCGCCTTTTTTTGGCAAAAATGTACAATCGATGCTCAAACTGGGCCGGGCACAGGGCACAGCCATTGCAGCAGCCTTGTCCAGAGACATTCCTATTTTTGAATATGCCCCTCTAAAAATCAAAATGGCCATTACGGGCAACGGCCGGGCTTCCAAAGAACAGGTTGCCGATTTATTAAAACGTTTCCTCGGTATTTCTCCCGATCAGTTGTTGCCTCAGCTTGATGCTACCGACGGGCTGGCTGCCGCCTTTTGTCATTATTTGCAAAGCAGCCGTCCTTTGTCCGAAAAACCATACAAGAGTTGGAAGGATTATATCCGAAAAAATCCCGGCAGCTGCCACTAAACA
>CAYLYP010000151.1:0-4413 GCA_964387795.1 uncultured Bacteroidales bacterium | reverse complement strand
AAATTCCCCAACAAACAAATAAAAAACCAAAATAAACCAACAAAAACTTCCCGAAAATCCGGAAAGCATAACTCACTTTCCTCCATAAACTCATCTTCGTAACCTAAATATCCATATCACCAAATATCTGTTTCTATGCAAAAATCATCCTTGTGGTACCAGATGCGGGGCGATAAGGCGAAATTGTATAGTTATACGATGAGCCGATGGCAACAAAGCAGATGATAGCTTGAAGGTTTTTTCAGCAGGCCTTGTTTATCGTAATAAATCCACGAAATAATGATCAAAGCCCCAAAAAAAACATGCGCCTAAACTGAAATATACCAGCCCTTAACTGCTTAAGTAGAAAAATAAAGGCACTATTAGGGCAAAGCCTGGATTTCTTAAAAATGTTAAAACAGATATACCATCTCAATGGTTGAGCCGGGTTTGAGCCGGGGTTGAGGCGGCGTTGAGCCGGGTTTGAACCGGTTTAAACCCGGCTCAACACCGCTTTAAAACCGCTTTAAGTCCGCTTTAACCCTTACCATGGTATTTGGTGGGTATTACGTTATTATTAACAAATTCAGGACTATTTTTATTCGATGAATTGACTTTTGTAAAATATATCTTTATATTTGTTGTTTTAAAATACAATACATTAATAGGCAAATATTGATAATTTGTGATATTTGTCATGAATCATTGCCGTGTATGCATTCAGATTTTTAATATGCGTCCCAATTAAGGCAGAAAAGAAAAAATAAAACTAAGCTTTCTTCACCGAAAACCAGGAAAATGAAAATCATTGAAATCCTTATTGCGCTGGTGTTATCCTATGCGATACTCAGCATATTGGTATCCATACTGCTGGAAGCCTGGAACAACCGCCAAAAAAGCAGGGGGCGTTTGTTGCACAATGCCATTACAAAAATGCTAAATGATGACCTGAACCTCAACTATGGTTACCTGCTCATCAACCATCCTTTATTAGTGGATTTGAAACAGAAGAACAAGTCAGACTTTTTTCAATACCTGGAACCTGAACTCTTTGCTGATGCACTTATTGATGTTATTGGTAAACAGGCAAAGGGGGCAGGGAACAACACTGACCCAATACATCCTTTTCAGCAATTTATTGCAGGAACTAAAGCAATGAACAACAGTCCTTTTAAAGAACTGCTCATTAGCTTTTACCGGAAACATAACATTAACGATACCAAGCCTTTAAAGGCTTATAATAATCTAAAGCAGGATATTATCTTCTGGTATAACAGCAATATGGACAGGCAAACATATTTCTATAAGAAAAGCCAGTCAAAATCATTGAAAGTTATCGGATTGATTGTTGCTTTTACATTGAACATCGACAGCATCCACTTTTTCAAATACCTCTCCTATAACGATGATATCAGGCAAAACCTGGTTTTGGTGGCTGAAGATTATGCCAGCAAAAGCCAATCCATGAACGAATCCTATCAGGACGCATATAACAGCTATTATCCATCTTTAAAAGCCTCTATTGACAGTGTTTACAAAAACAAAGACAGCTTATGGCTTAATGACAGCAGTGGGATCTATTTCAACGCTTTAATCAAGGGCAATATTTTTGATTCCATTGATAAAAGCCATATAAAACAAATTGAAGAAATAGCCCAGTTGAACAACATCCTTGGCATGCCCATCGGATGGGACAGGTATAGCCCGCCCCTATGTTATTTTTACAAGAAAAAAGCCCTGATCGAAAACGATAAAATAAATACCGAACTGAGCAACTATATCAATAAACGCCAGACTGATTATAAATATGGGTTCCTTTGGTTGCTGGGTGTCCTGATTACAGGGATCATGCTAAGCTTTGGTGCCCCCTTTTGGTTTGATGTTTTGGTAAAATTTGTAAATATCCGCAAAGCATCAACAAACCCAAGTCTGTCAAGCAAAATCCCACAAAAATGACACCAAGCTTATCCAATATCCATACGCATGTTTTTACCTCAAAATGTGCACCTGCCCGCTTTCTAAAAGTGCAGGAATCAAAGCTTATTAAAACCCTGGCCTTGCCATTAAAACTGGTCCTTGAAGATGAATCCTTTAACAGTTTCATCAATAAGCTTTATAAAATCATGCGCCATCTGCCAGGGTCAAAAAAACAAGCAATAAACCGCTACCTCTCATTCATAAGCATAAGCACGCTTGATAACCAGCACGAAGTATTTAAAGTTGCACTAAATACTGCCAGAAGGTTTGATAACAACCCTAAGCTTTATGCCCTTACAATGAATATGGATATGATGGATACGGAAGGCAAACCAGAAATCCCATATACAACCCAATTGCAGGAAGTGATTGAACTAAAGCACTATTACCCACATAACTTCTTCCCTTTTTTGGGTATTGATCCCAGGGTATGCTCAGGCGACAAATTGGTTCAATGGGTCAAAACCTTATGGGAAAAAACAATTATCATTAACAATGAAATTGTTCCTGTATTCTCTGGTATAAAAATCTACCCTGCATTAGGATTTTTCCCTTTCGATCCTTCGCTGGATGCATTTTACAAATATGCAAGTAAAAATAGTATCCCCCTATTGTTTCATTGCACCCGTACCGGTTCTATATATATTGGGAAACAGATTGAAACCCTGATCCCCAAAACACCTGAAATGATTTTTCCCGAAACAGATAAACCATATCATGACTGGGCCGTGAACGCTAAAGCTGAAATCATTGCACGTATTGACAGGTATTATGAAAAATCATGGGTTAAAAACAATTCAAAAGGCGATAATGGCCATGCCTGCGATTTGTTCTCCCACCCTCAAAACTATGTTCCAATACTTGCAAAATATCCCAATCTGAAAATATGCCTGGCACACATGGGTGGCGGGCAGGAAGTGGAATTTATGAACAGCTTTAATTCAGCAGCATGCAATGCGGATAAAAAGCTTAAAGAAAGATGGAAGGTTGATAATAAGAATTGGGCAAAATTTATCCAGGACATAATGAAAATCTTCCCAACCCTATATACAGATATTTCTTCAACAAATACACGCTTTGGGAATAAGGATATCCTTTCAAATATTACAGACTGGCTTGATACGGATGCTGATGATGGCACAAAACTGGGCAACAGGATTTTGTTTGGCTCTGATTATTTCCTTACCGAAATTGATTCAAGCGAAGAATCGCTTTACAGAGATATTAAAACCTCGCTTCCCGATTGGTATGAAAAAATGATGGATCAAAACATCAATAATTTTGTAAATTCTGAAAACAGAAAAATAACACCAATTGACAACAGTGAAAAAAAGGATATTGCATGACAATTCAATTATGTTTTCAGCAGATCCTACTTCAAAACAATCATTTTTATTGTTTCAGGACCGAAGTTTGTTTGAAGCTTGCATAGATAAACACCCTCTGGAAGCCCTTTGGCATTGAATTCTACTGAATAGGAACCAGCGGCCTGGTCTTTATCAATCAGGCATGCTACTTCCCTTCCCAACAAATCAAATACTTTTACTACAACATTGCAATTTTCAAACAATTGGTAACTGATAATTGAGCTTTGGGCAAAAGGGTTTGGCTGGTTTTGGTTCAGTTTAAATGGCCTTAAAGATGAACATGCGATATGTTCGTCCACATCATCAATTACGAGTTCAGGTGCAAAGGCATAAAGTTTATTTTGCCTTACAACAACTGCAGTGTTTTCACCAGCAGATGACCCAACATGATTGCCTCCCTCTGGCAGCAATTCGGTCCAGGTTGTTTTTGACTTCTGAAATGCAAGATATTTCGAATTATCAGTATAAGACACCAATACGACGTTCCCGTTCATATTCCTATAGGCTGTAGTGCTGCCAAGGTCAAGCACAGAAAGCTGTTTGTTTGAAGCATCATATACTGAAAATATGTTTCCTGAACCAAATAGCAAAAGTGAGTCCGATTTAACATTGGTTGCGGACAATGCCGGAATATCAACCAGGTTTAGATTTGCGGCATCAAAGAGCAATGTTGAGCCTGAACCATAAACCCAGGAAAAGACACCTCTTGAACTTGTATAAGTGAGAGGGGTATTAACAGTAATTATTGAATCATGGAATGGGGCATAGAACACAACTTCATCCGTTGAAGCCGGGTTCTTAAACACGAATGAATAAGGACTGTAATTAACATGGTCTGTAGGACTGGTGTATTTTACTGTCCCAACTTTTGATAAGCGGTCAGTATTTGAATTATAAAACCATAAATCCATATTTGGTTTATAATCGCTATATCTGAAAAAGAAACCGTAATCAACAACCATCTTATGGCATACCTTTATGCTGTCTTCAAAAGCAATGGATTGTGTAGATCCGGTTTTGGAATTAAAAAACCACCCATGGTTCCAGTCATCAAGGGCAAATACCGATTGAGAACCGGGAACATAATAGT
>CAYLYP010000150.1:0-4471 GCA_964387795.1 uncultured Bacteroidales bacterium | reverse complement strand
GAACAGATGGCTGAATTATCAACAAGCAATCCTTCAGCTCTTGATGATAAAGAAATTTTCTATGCAGCTACCTTAACTGAAGATCTTAATACCCAGCTTAAAATATACAAAGCAGCTCAGGCTCAGTTCCCACAAGATTACAGAGGCTTTAACAATGCTGCTGTTGTAAGTATTAAACTTGGTAATATTGATGATGCTGCAAAAGATCTTGAAAAAGCCAATGCCCTTGCTCCTAATAATGGCCATGTCCTTAATAACCTTGGTGTTGTTGCAGTTCACAAAGGTGATTTTACCAATGCAAAATCTTATTATGAATCAGCACAAGGAAAAGGAATTAATACCCGTTATAACATGGGCAATATCCTCTTGAAAGAAGGTGATTATCAGGCAGCTCTTACTTCTTATGCTGGAAAAACCTGCACCCATAATATTGCCCTTGCGCATCTTATGTCTGGCAATAATGCAACTGCTTCTTCAAGCCTTGAATGTGCAAAGAAAACTGCACCAGTTCATTACCTGATGGCAATTATTGGCGCCCGCACTGATAATATGACAATGATGGTTGACAACCTGAGAAAAGCAATCCAAATGGATGGCAAATACAAAGCATGTGCAGCTCAGGACAGAGAATTTATCAAATTCTTCGAAAAAGCTGAATTCCAGGAAATCATTAAATAATAATGACATTATCCAAAAAAAAGCCCTCATTATTGAGGGCTTTTTTTATGCTTTCGGAGTGAAAATAAATATTTGTAACGAGCAAAATCTGATTTAAGGATAATAAAATTCAAAGGAACGGTATTGACTTAAAGATTGATATAGTTTATTCCTGTTGGATAGTCTTTATGAACAAGCCCGGTAAGCGTATTAAAATCTTCAGGATTGGCAACAAAATCCATATTGCTTATGTCAACTAGTAAAATTCGCAAACCTGGTTGTTGTTTGATATAATCAAAATAACTACTTTGTATTTGTTCAAGATAAGTATCCGGGATATTCTGCTCATAATCCCTGCCTCTGTTTTTTATGTTTTTCTGAAGTCTTTGAACACCAACATATAAATGCACCAATAAATCAGGTTTAGGAAGTTTTGCATTTATTATCTCAAATAGTTTCTTGAAAAGGAAAAACTCATCATCCTGTAATGTTTTCCGTGCAAAAATTAAGGACTTATTAATGAAATAATCAGAAACAGTAAATGATGAAAACAATTCCTGTTGATTTAAATCCTTTTGAAGCTGCTGGTATCGCTCAGCTAAAAATGACAATTCGAGAGGGAAGGCATATTTAGCAGGATTTTCATAGAACTTTGCAAGAAAAGCATTGTCTTCAAACTGTTCTAAAATTAACCTGGCATTATACCTGTTGGCCAGCATAGTGGCAAAGCTTGTTTTACCAACCCCGATATTTCCTTCAATAGCAATATAATTATAAGGAATCATTTTAATTCGTTTATAAGAACAACATCACTATAATCAGGACAACTTTCAAAAAGTTCATGTATTGTCTTATTCAACACAGGGTGAACAAGTTGAGGGGCAATGTCATTTAATGGAGACAAGGTAAACCTACGCAAGTGTAATCTGGGATGAGGCAAAGTTAAGTCAGGGCAATTACATATAAGATTGTTATAAAACAATATATCTATATCAATAGGCCTTGATTGATAACCTTCAGAACAATTATTCCTGATTCGCCCAAGCATCCTTTCAATGTCTAAAATGTCTTTTAAAACCTGATTCTCATCAAGCAGAGTATCAACAACAATAACCTGATTAAAAAATTTTAATTCGGAACTAAAACCCCAAGCCTCTGACTCATAAATAGGAGATTGTGCAGTTACAGTGCCCACTCTTTTATTTATTTCTCCAATTGCTTGTGTAAAATGTTCTAAGACAAGGCCTGTGTTCCCGCCTAACAAAAGATAAACCGTATTCACTTGTGAGTTATTATTTATTTATGATTCAACAAGTTTTTCCTGTATATATTAAAGCAAAGTTATGAACTTCTTAAATTAAAAAAACAGTAAATTCATTAAATAATATAAACTCATACCATCAAAACTAATACATTAATCAAATAAACAAAAGCATTCCTTATATGATAAATTAAACAGCTTAATTATCAGAGAAAATAGATATTTAAATTTTTAGTCCTGCTTTAATGAATTAATTCGAATAATTGATTATTATTGTAATACTATTTACAAACACCTAAAACAAACACCCATGAAACAGTTTTTTAAATTCATGTTTGCTTCCATGCTAGGATTTTTTATTAGCGTGGCCATTTTATTTTTCATCTTCCTGGGTATCGTAGCATCTATTGCTTCTTTTGCCGACAAAGAGGAGGTTATTGTTAAGAACAACACAATCCTTCATTTGCAATTAACTGAAGAGATTGTTGACAGAACCCCAAACAATCCCATGGAGAGTTTTAATTTTTCATCTTTTAAACCAGAGATGGCAATAGGTTTAAATGATATTCTGGGCAACTTGGAAAAAGCTGCATCAGATGAAAAAATATCAGGGATTTTTCTTGATTTGTCTTCAATTCGTGCTGGGATAAGCACCCTTGCCGAGATCCGGGACGGCATTAAAGAGTTTAAAAAGAGTGGAAAATTTGTTATAGCATATGCCGAATATTACTCTCAGGGCTCTTATTATCTTGCTTCTGTTGCAGATCAGGTATTTATGAACCCTGTGGGCTCACTTGATTTTAGAGGAATTAACTCTGAGATTATGTTTTATAAAAATATGCTCGAAAAATTAGGTGTTGAAGTTCAGATTATCCGCCATGGTAAATTCAAAAGTGCTGGTGAGGCTTTTTTCCTTGACAAAATGAGCGATGAGAACAAAGAACAAACACTTGCTTTTATTGGTGCAATATGGAACGACATCATTAAAGACATCTCTGAGAGCCGTTCGATTGCAGCCAACCAATTGAACGAGTATGCAGATAAATATGAAAGCAGGAGGCCTGAAAAAGCCTTAGAACTTAATTTTATTGATGGCATCCGTCACAGGGATGAAGTCATTAATTTACTTAAAGAAAAAACAGGTACAGCTGCAGACTCAGATCCTATTCTTTTGTCAATAAACAAATATTCAAAAGCAAAAACTCCTGTTGAAAAAAAACCCAGAAGCAGAAATAAAATTGCTGTGGTTTATGCCAGTGGTGAGATTACAAGTGGAGAAGGCTCCGATAGAGTTATTGGCAGTGCCAGGATTGCTGAAGCAATAAAACAAGCCCGTTGCGATACATCTGTTAAAGCTATTGTTTTAAGGGTTAATTCTCCGGGAGGAAGTGCTTTGGCTTCAGATGTTATTTTACGGGAAGTTATCCTCGCTAAACAATCAAAACCTGTTGTTGCTTCTATGGGAGATGTTGCTGCTTCAGGTGGTTATTATATCTCTTGTATGGCCGATAAAATTATCGCATCTCCAACAACAATAACCGGAAGTATTGGAGTGTTTGGCTTAATCCCAAACATGAAAGGTTTCTTTAATTCAAAAATTGGTATCACTTTCGATAATGTTAAGACCAACGAAATGGCTGATTTTTCAAGTGTTTCCAGACCTCTTACCCCTACTGAAAAACTTATTATCCAGGATGAAATTGACAATATATATAATACCTTCGTCACCCATGTTTCAAATGGCAGAAATCTAACTGTTGACCAGGTTGATGAAATTGCTCAAGGTCGTGTATGGAGTGGAACCGAAGCTAAACAGATTGGCTTAATTGACGAATTTGGCGGACTAACAGATGCCATTCAGGTAGCTGTTGGACTTGCAAAACTTGACAACTATAGAATTGTAGAATTCCCAAAAAGAAAAGATTTCTTCCAGCAATTCATTGAAGACTTTGGTGGAAATGCTGAAACAGCTATTGTAAAAAGAAAACTCGGCAATTATTATGACATTTACTTGAAAGCCGAAGCCATTAAAAACCAGACAGGGATACAGGCACGTATGCCTTTTGATATCATACTAAATTAAAACTATGAGGATTTAAAAAAAAGGGAAGGTAGGCTTTATCTTCCCTTTTTTATTGAAAATGGGATGCAATCAGTTAACATAAGAGTTTAAGGCAGTATATATGTTTTTGTCATCATTACCACTATTAATATACAATTTTGCCAATTCGCTCTGTTTCTTCAAAAACTTATGCAGAAGACCATTTTTAGATATAAAAAATAAGCTAAAGACTATCCCTTATTAAACTCATGACGAATAATGAGGTGAAAAATCATTATGATTTAATCAATAGTATAAATAATCTCAAGAAATAAATGAGCATCAAATGAGTATCATCTGATTTTAATTAAAATATTAATACACGAATATTATAATAAAAGCATTCAAATTTAATACACAAAGTTTAAATATACTTCATAAAAAAAGCCCCTCAAAAGAGGGGCTTCAGAATAAAAGTTGGCGACGACATACTCTCCCAGGTGTTAACCAAG
>CAYLYP010000149.1:0-4547 GCA_964387795.1 uncultured Bacteroidales bacterium | reverse complement strand
GATTATATTAAGCATAATGACATCAATGCACTGGTGGTTGCAGGAGATGTATTTGATGTTGCAAACCCTTCAAGCGAAGCCAGACGTATGTATTACGATCTGTTAAGGGAACTCATGCTTGTAAAATGCAAGCTTATCATTACAGGCGGCAACCATGATTCACCCGCCACCCTTGAGGCTCCACGCGAACTATTAAAACAACTGGATATCCATGTAAGGGGCTCATACAATGCCGATACTAATGATTTCCTTATCCCCATACAAGACCATAAAGGAGAAACGATTTTAGTGGTAGCTGCAATACCTTATCTCAGGGATTCTGACATCAGAAAATATCAATCCGATGAGAGCTATGAAGACCGCAATGAAGCACTCAAAAATGGCATTGCAGAAGTGTTCAGGGAGGCATCACAAGCATGCAAGGATCTTTTCCCCGGAATCCCTGCCATTGCCATGGGGCATCTATTTATTCAGGGAGGATCGCTGTCTGAAAGCGAAAGGGAAATACAAATAGGCAACCTGGCAGGATTAGAAACCAACCGGCTGAATGATTATTTTACCTATTATGCTTTAGGGCACCTTCATTGCCCCCAATCTTTAGGCCAAGACAAAAAACTATGTTATTCAGGCTCACCCATTCAACTATCCTTTAGTGAGCGGGAAAACAAAAATCGTGTCATGCTATTGACCCTTGACCAAGGCTCCCTTGATGTTCAAAGTATCCCGGCGCCTGTCAACAGAAAGCTCATAAAAATAAAAGGCAATGTCAGTGAAATAAAAAGCAAACTCAACAACTATACTTCAGGGCAGAACCCCTTAATTGATTTTATTGAAATTGAAGCTGTAGAAGACGACAATAATCCATTAAAAATTCTGGAACTGGAAGAACTGGTCGATAATTTCAAACATCCATCTGCCCGGATTTTAAAACATCGCATCTCTACAATTGCCAGGACAACAAGTATCAGCGACATCTATGATGAAAATCAAAACCTGACAGAACTTAATCCTTTGGATGTTTTCATCAAACGAATTGAATTGGAAGTCATGGAACCAGAAACAAAAGAAAAACTTATTGAGGCATTCAGGGAACTTTTTGAAGAGACAGAAAATAATCCCGAAGACAGATAAGCTGAACCAAACATGTTTGCAAATTAAGCATAAACAACATCTCAAACAGCAAACATATAGCTCTGACTGACCAATAACATAATAATCATTTGAAGGGGAACCAAACATGTTTGCAGACCAAATTCATACAATGATACAAACAGCAAACATAAAGCTCCATCTGACAATTAACACAACAATAATCAATAGATGAATATTTTGACAATTCGCTTTAGTAATATCAACTCACTTAAAGGGGCACAGGAACTGGACTTTACTTCAAAGCCCCTTTCCAATTCAGGGATATTTGCTATCACTGGGCCTACCGGTAGTGGCAAAACAACTATACTTGATGTTATCACCCTCGCTTTATTCAGTAAAATACCAAGGGTGAATGAGGGTATCTCAAAAGCATTTATCGAAAAAACTGGCCTGATACTCACCCGTAACACAAAAGAAGCCTATGCTGAGGTAAAATATCAATGCAAACAAGGCATTTTCACATCAAGATGGGGAATAGCAGTTTCACGAACAGGGAGGCTTCAGGATTATACCCTTGAATTGTCGGATGTCAATGGAGAAATCCTTGATCTCAAAAAATCTGAAGTGCCCCAAAAAAACGAAGAACTTATTGGTTTAAACTATGACCAGTTTGTAAAAGCCATTGTACTTGCACAGGGTGATTTTGATGCATTTCTGAAAGCCAAAGGAGATGAGAGAGGCAGGCTGCTTGAGAGAATTACCGGGAGTTGGATTTATAGGGAATTAGGAAAAGCAGCCTACCAGAAAAATAAATCCCTGGGCATGCAGCTTGAAATACTTCAGCAGCAGGAAGCATTACATAAAGAAAAACTCCTTAGCGACGAAGCCTATAAAGAACTCATATTGCAACTTGAACATTGCGAACTGCAAATTCAACAAAGCGGGAAAGAAATTCAAAAACTTAAAGAGCAGGAAACATTAAAAAATGAATTGTTGCTGCTTGGTAAAACAATTGAATCCAAAGAAAAAGAATATAAGCTCACCAAAGAAAAGCTGAATGAATTCCTTTCAGAAAAGGGTGGATTGATGTTAAAACACTCAAAACTTGCACCCTATCAAAAGGAACTTTGGGAATGGCAAAAGCTTAAGAAAGAAAAAGAAGAATTGGAAAAACATTTTCAACTACTGGAAAAAGAAATTGAAAATGACAAAAAAGAAGGGCAATCAATAAAAGATGAGATCCAAAACCTCACCGGCAGCCAACTTCCCCCATCAGAAGCCATTGAAGCTTTTCAACAAAAAGTATTGGCCATACAGGAAAAACTAAATGAAGCTGCTACCTTAAAGAAAAATGCGCAGTTACAGATAAAAAGTTTTACAAGTGAATTTCCTTTTTTAACAAAGCTTTCCAATCCGGATGATGTCATTAAAGAAGCATCTCAAATTAAAACTTCCCGTTTGCAGAAGCTGGATAAGCTAACTTCTACCCTGGACCCTGATATTCTGGAAAACCCTCAGGAGAAATTGCGCCTGATGAAACACTACTATGATATTTCGAAAGACTATGTTGCTTCACAAAAAATACTGGACACAAAACTTGAACAAATATCAAAAATAAAAGAAGAATGCCTTGCTGTACAAAACCTCTTGCCAGCATATCCCAAACAAATCACAGACTTCAAAAGCAAGCTCGAAAAAGAAGAATTAATACTCATCAGCCTTCAGAAAGATCAAACCATTAGGGACCTGACAGCAAACTTCGATAAGCAAAGGGCTTTGTTAATGGACGGGCTCCCCTGCCCTCTTTGCGGTGCTACTGAACATCCCTATTCCCATACATCACCCCTTATTGATGATGAACTTGACAAAAAGGTAAAAGAAGTCAAACTGTTAACTGATAAGCTTAAGAAAAATATTGCAAGCCTTGAAACAGAATTTAATCAGCATTCACTAAACCTTAAAAAAAATGAAGACAGTTTAAAAAACCTTGAAATCAGTTATAATGCTGAAAAAGAAAAGGCTTCACACCTGTTGGACGAACTGCCCGAAATATTTAAAAAAGACAAGATCAGCAATTTGGTTGATAAATTCAATCTCCTGATGGAGCAGACTAATCAGTATGTTGATTTGAAAAATGAAGTAAAGAGGTTAAATGAAATGCTTATCCAGCTTGAAGATTGGAAAAATTACAGCCTTAAGTTCCAGACTTTTGAAAAAGAACTTAAAGAGACATTTAAAGGGGATAATATCATCTCTTATTGCCAGTCATTCATTAACAGGATGACTAAAAATGAAACCCATTTATTGAACCTTGGAAAAGAAAAAACCAAACTAGAAGAAACAACAACATCAGTCAAAAATGCTTTCCAAACAATCACTACATCACTAAAATCTACTCTTCCCGGATATTCAGAACCTGAAGATGCCCTTGCTGACCTGCTGGATGAAAAAACATTTGCATCATTAAAAGAAACAGAGAACAAACTAAAAGAGCAACAAGCAGCTATAGATACCGAACTTAAAGTCCATAAAAACAACTTTGAACTTAAAAAACAAAATGACAATTCCCTTTTAATTGAAGAGGTCATAAAACAAAGAAACGAAAAAGAAAACTCCTTAAAGGAGCTGAATAAACAAAGGGATTCATTAGTGAGCCAAAAAAGCATACAGGAACAAACCCTAAAGGCGTTAGATGATCTGGAAATAAAAATAAGGGGTCAAAAGCAGCAAAACGAAAAGTGGGTATTGCTCAATAAATATATTGGGGATGCAGAAGGGAAGAAATTCAGCATTTTTGCCCAGCAAATCACTTTAAAACAATTGGCAATCCATTCAAATAAACGCCTAAAGATGCTAAGCGACCGCTATCTTTTAGCCCTTCCAGATGAAAAAGAGGACGATAGCCTTGTTGTTATTGACACACATATGGCCGATATGAGGCGTTCAGTTAAATCACTCTCCGGGGGCGAGAGTTTCCTGATTAGCCTTTCCCTTGCATTGGCATTATCCGACCTTGCAGCCCAACAGGTAGAGATAAAATGCCTCTTTATTGATGAAGGCTTTGGCTCACTAGACAAACTAACCCTGGACCAGACTATCGATACCCTTGAAAAGCTTCAATACGAAACGAAAAAGACAATTGGGGTCATCTCTCATGTGGAAGCTATGCAGGAAAGGATTACCACTCAGGTAAGGATTGAAAAGGGTGGTCAGGGCCATAGCAGTATTACAGTTGTTTAATTATCCCAATCTTTTTCTTATTCCTATTCAACCCATCTTTGAAGCGGTATAAAAGAGTATTCATCTCTACACTTAAGATGGATTTGAGTCGGGCTTGAACCGGGGTTGAACCGGTTCCAACCCGACTCAAACCCGACTCAACCCCGACTCAACCCCGACTCGTATGCACCCCATGATTACCATATTCCAAAGGAGCATTAAAGGTTCTACTTTTG
>CAYLYP010000148.1:0-4561 GCA_964387795.1 uncultured Bacteroidales bacterium | reverse complement strand
CGATACTTTATATGAGCCCTGAACAGGTTAAAGGAACTGAAGTAGATATCAGGACTGATGTTTATGCTTTAGGGCTTACTTTATTCCAGATGGTTACCGGAAGATGCCCTTATGACGAAACGCTTTCTGAATATCAGGTTTTTAAAATGATTGCTGAAGAAGCTTTGCCCGATCCAGCTTTCTTTTATCCGGCATTGAGCCCTCATATAAAAAGAATAATTGAAAAAGCTACTGTTAAAGATCCTGCAGGAAGGTTTCAAAATTGTGATGAATTCTTAAACGCAATCAATGGTGAAATAAGCCCATCTCCAGGCACTTCTTTTGAAACGCAGACTGTAACTGTGCCTCAGGAGCCTATGGATTCTGTACCGGAAAACATTGAAAATCCTCCTTTATTAGAAAAGGTTCCTGATGCTGAATTAAAAGGCACGGGAAGAAAAACAAGGCGCAAAGTATTTCTGTCCCTTTTGTTTATCCTTTTGTTGATAGGAGGAGGTTTATTTGCATATATCTTGTTTTATACCCAGGAGACCTATGTACTTGCCGGAGCCTTAAACCTTAGAAATAGCAAAATCGATGAAACTACCCAAAATGTTATCGGTAAGATGAACTATGGGGAAAAGGTATATATCATAGGAAAAGACCAAAGTACTGATAGTAAAGGATTAAGCTGGGTGAAGATTTTTGCTCCCGGTCAGGGTCAGGGATATGTAGCTTTAAATTATCTGGGGGAGATAAATGAACTTAAGACATTAGATAAGATATGGGGCAATCGCTATGCCCAGGAAAAAACAAGTGTCCGCTTTAAAAAAGCCCTTGTAGCCTATTTCTCAGAAAACAAAAATAATAAAGCTGAAAATTGGAAGCTCTTTGGGGCTGAACCCAAAAAAAAGGATACTAAGATTATCAGTGCTGATTTTAATGGGGATAAAAAGCCTGATTATGCATGTGTGCTTCAAAATCTGGCAAGTGGAAAATCCCTATTGCTTGTCTTTATCTCAAAAGGGGTAGATCAGTCCCAACTTGTTTTTGAAAAGACTTTTGATGGGGCATCTTCTATCTATCTTGCTGTAGCAGGTAAAGCTTATTTTCTTGGGCGAAGTGAATATACTTACAGTATTTTTAAAGGATGGATTGCTTCCCCCCGAAAGGATAAGCTACCGATAAACGGAATCTTCATTCGCTGTCTCAAAACCAATTATGTTGGCTTTTTGAATGCTGATAAAGGCTTTAAAATTTTTGAACAATAAAAATGAATAACAATGATTAGCCTGATTCTTGGTAGAAGCACCGATTGTGATGTGATGTTCCCTGATAACTCTGTTTCCGGCTCTCATGCAAGACTTACCCTTGCTGATGATGGAAAGATTACTGTTGAAGACCTTAAATCAGCAAACGGGACTTATGTGAACGGGAAGCCAGTCCGAATGGCTTTATTGTCTTCTGATGATATCCTGAAACTGGGAAATTGCCTGATCCCCTGGAAGATACTTCTTGAACGTGCTAATGGCTATCATCAAAATATTCAACCCATACGTACTATTACCCTTGGGCGCGATGTCAGTAATAATTTACCACTGGATCATCCTTCAGTTTCAAGGAAACATGCCTGTCTTTATCAACTTACTGATGGTACTGTTATTTTTGAAGACCTTGGTTCTTCAAATGGAAGCCGTATTAATGGTCAAAAGATAAACAAATGTAAGTTATACAGAGGCGAAAGCCTTGTGCTCGGCTTATTAGCTGTTGACTGGGAAGCATTACTCAACTCGCCTTCCGTGCCTGGTCCTTCTTCATTGAAAAAGGAAAAAACATCCCCGGAAAAAAGCCCTACCAATACATTTAAAGATAGCACACCCAATAAAAATGCAGGTTTGCTAAAAGGTGTTTTTATTGGCTTGGCTGTTGTTGTCGTTGGTGCCCTCCTGTATTTCTTTGTTATTAAACCATATTTTTTGATGCCTGATATTGATGGTCAAATACCTGGCTCATCAGACACGCCATCTTCTGAACAAATAAATCCGGCTGCTTATCCTGGTAATGATGCTTCTTTTTCAGACTTGGTTCAATATGTTGAACAATGTGTCTTTCTTATTGAAACCTCTGATAAGCTAAATTATAACCTTAGTATGGGAACAGGATTTTTTGTTTCTTCTTCTGGGGTTGGTGTCACAAACTACCATGTGATGGAGGGGTATTCAAAGTTCAGGGTAAAAACAATTAAAGGAGAGGTTTTTGAAATATCAAGGATTATTAAGTCAAATAAGAAGCAGGACTATGCCATATTCCAGGTTTCAAATAGTGCTGGTAAGAAATTCCCAAGCCTTCCTATTGCTAAAGAGATGCCCCGCAAAGGGGATGCAGTTTTTGTGGTTGGCAATCCTCAGGGCATAGAGAGTACGCTTTCAAAAGGTGTTGTCTCAGCCATAAGGGGAAATTATAATAAAAGCACAGGGAAATTTGATAAAGGGGATGCCCTAATCCAGATTGACGCTTCAATTTCTCCGGGAAGTAGTGGAAGCCCCGTAATGAATATGAAAGGGGAGGTTATTGGGATTGCAACAATGATTTTAAGTGGTGAGAATACACAAAACCTTAACTTTGCAGTTAATATTAAAATCCTTGAGTTGGATTGACGTTTACTATTATTTATTTCTTTAACCATGAACACTAAGAAAGTTCTTTTTGTAGATAGCGCACATCCTTCATTTAAATCAGATCTTGAATCCCTTGGTTTTTTGTGCGACTATTTCCCTGATCTTAATTTGGAAACCTTCCTGGATATTCTGCCTTCCTATCATGGTATTATTATCAGAAGCCGGTTTAAGATCACCAAAGAAGTTATGGATGTGGCTTCCTCCCTTAAGTTTATTGCCAGGGTTGGAAGTGGCCTAGAGAGTATTGATGTGGATTATGCACATAAAAAAGGGATTATTTGTCTTAATTCACCCGAAGGGAACAGGGATGCAGTTGGTGAGCAGGCAATAGGGATGCTTCTTGCATTACTTAACAACCTGACCCGTGCCGACCGACAGGTAAGGCAGGGGATATGGATCAGGGAAGGCAACAGGGGGACAGAGATTAAAGGAAAAACCATAGGCATCATTGGTTATGGAAATATGGGGAGTTCATTTGCTAAAAAACTGAAAGGCTTTGAGGCACGTATCATTGCTTATGATAAGTATAAATCAGGTTTTGGAAATGATTATGTTGAGGAGGTTTCACTCGAAGAAATATTTGCCAATGCACAGATCCTTAGCCTTCATGTGCCCCTTACCGAAGAAACACATTATATGATTAATGAGGATTTTATTTCTAGATTCTCTTACCCTTTTGTTTTAATCAATACCTCAAGAGGGAAAGTAGTACAGACTGAAGCGCTTGTTGAAGCTCTTGAAAACGGAAAAATACTTGGTGCTGCGCTTGATGTCCTTGAGTACGAAAGCATCTCATTTGAAAAAATTGAGAAGTCACATACACCTGATCCCTTGCGGTATCTCTTAAAAAGCGATCAGGTAATCCTTTCCCCTCATATAGCAGGCTGGACTTTTGAATCACATATTAAGCTTTCGAAAGTGCTTGTTGAAAAAATAAAACAAATTGACTGGTAAAAAGGATTATTGAAAAAAAGCAAAGGGATTGCTTCTTAGGCAATCCCTTTGCTTTTTTATGTTTAGCATGTTTCTTTTTCAATAAAGCTATTGGCTTATTTGCCTGTATGCTTTTCCTGATCTTCCTGTCAGCATGGCTTCAAGGGTATTTGCAAAGTGTTACCTAATTTTTTTTGCAACAATCTGTAAGGTAGCACTGCTTTTTTGTTCAAGCAAAACTTCTTTCCCTTTCAAAAGGTTTTCTGTATCTGCTTTTAGATAATGCCTAATAGTGATCAACTCCAGGTCATCCAGATATTGAACATCAAAAGTTTTATTTAGTTCTTTGATTAAAGAAGGGGTTTTGGTCTTATCAATATCGAAGCAAACAGAAAAGCTGATTGCAGAGTTTTGCATAAGGTTTATCTTTACCCCATTGCGGGCAAACTCACTAAAGATGAGGGAGAGGTTTTGCTCTGCAATAAATGAAAAATCCCTTGGAAATATTTTCAGTAATACTTGTTGAAACTTAAAGATGTAGGATGCAGTCCTTGTATCAAAATCAATGTTGTTATTAATGACTGTTCCTGGTAATTCTGGCTTTTCAAACGAACGTACCCTTAAAGGGATATTTTTGTTATGAAGGGGTTTTAGTGTTTTGGGATGAATAACGGTAGCACCATAATAGGATAGTTCAATGGCTTCATAATATGAAATATTATCAAGGAGTACTGTGTTCCCAAGGATCTTTGGGTCAGCGTTTAATAAACCTGGCACATCCTTCCATATTGTTACCTCATCAGCATTAAGGGCAAAGGCAAGGATGGCAGCACTAAAGTCAGAGCCTTCGCGGCCAAGGGTTGTTGTAAATCCAGCCTGAGTGCCTCCCAAAAAACCTTGTGTTATTGCAATATTGCCTGGTTTCCAGCTTTTCTTGCTGAAATACCCCCCAAGTTCATTCTTGACAAGGA
>CAYLYP010000147.1:0-4605 GCA_964387795.1 uncultured Bacteroidales bacterium | reverse complement strand
GTCGCCGCCGGTGCCGGGGTCGCCGCCGGTGCCGGGGTCGCCGCCGGTGCCGGGGTCACCGCCGGTGCCGGGGTCACCGCCGGTGCCGGGGTCACCGCCGGTGGCCTGGGTGCCGCCGGTGGGCAGCGAACCGCCGGTGGTCTGGGTGCCGCCGGTGGGCAGCGAACCGCCGGTGGGCAGCGAACCGCCGGTGGTCTGGGTGCCGCCGGTGGCCTGGGCGCCGCCGGTGGGCAGCGAACCGCCGGTGGTCTGGGTGCCGCCGGTTCCCGCAGCTCCGCCGGTTTCCGCCGCTCCGCCGGTGCCGGCAGCACCGCCGGCTCCCCCGGTGGCAGCTGCCGACACGTCGGCAGGGTCGTCGTCACCGCTGCCACAAGCGGCCAGCGACGGGAGGAGCAAGGTCACGAACGAGAGGGAGAGGCGTCTTGGGAGGGCCAGCATAGCGTCCGTCCGGGCGACGCTGTCGTTCGGAGCCCATCCGTCGACGCGCCACCGCTACCAGATGGAAGTGATTGTTGCATGGCCCAACTCTTGGGGCAACGCGCAGCGAGGGCGGGGCCTCGGCGGTGTCACCATCATCGTGCAGCGCCACGGCGCGCGACGAGAAGTGAAGAGAGGTGGGATGTCGATCCGTATCCTCAGCTGGATCGAGTTGACCACGGCCTTGCTCTCGGCGGTGTTGCGCGTCTTCGCGCGCCGCCGAGGGTGCCATGGGGTGTTCGGGACGGCTCGAGCGGAGGGACTCACGGCCGCGGCAGGCGGCTGCCGGAGCTCGCGCCGCCCGGCGGCGCGGGCGTCTCCCCGTCGAGCGGCGGAGGGCCACGATTTGCCGAGGGCGGACCCGGAGCGGTGATTGGGGGTGCGGTGCGGCGATCCCCGCGGTTTCCGGTTTGGGGTAGGCTCCGGCTCGTGCGCCGCATCGACTCGGAAGCCGGGGCCCGTCGGCTCGCTCGCGCCATCCTCGCGGACCTTCGCCTCTACAACGAGGAAAAGGTCCGCGGCGGCCAGGACCTGAGTGACGAGATCGACGAGGGCCGCCAGCTCTTCCGGGAGCGCGTGGAGGCGAGGTTCTTCGATCTATACGAGGCGGCCGTCGCCGAGCTCCTGCCGGGGGCCGAGGGCGTGGTGAGCTCGACGGCAGCCGTAACGCGCGACGCCAGGGGGGAGCGCCGCGGGATCCCGGAGGGGTTCTTTCGAGAGGAGCCGCGCGAGAGGGAGCCGCGGCGGCCGACGAGCCCCTTGGCGCTGCTCCTGGCGCTGGGGCTCGTGAGCCTCGGGCTCATCGCGTACTGGCTCCTGCGGAGCTAGCGCCGCGATCAGGGGCGCTTCGCCCCCACCCTTGATTGGCGACCGGGCCGGGAGCGGGGTCGGGATCGGGTCAGGGACAGGGGATAAGGGAACCTGGAGGAGGGGTCGGGGAGACGTGCGCGAATTCGCATGCGCCGGGGCTGGCCTGGCAAGCAGTGCTGCCAGTGGTTGCCAGGGCTCGGGGGACGGGTTCGGAGCTGGGAGCGGGGGTCGGCCTCGGGGGGATTCCCGCCTGGTGGCGCACGCCCCGCGCCAGCGCCGGGTGGGGCGGGGCTAGGCGGCGGGGCGCTGTCACGGGGCCTGCGCCGGGTGGGGGCATGAATCCCCCCGAAGCCTCCTCGTCGTTGCTCCCTCACCATAGTCTCATCGCCTACCAGGTCGCCATCGAGCTGGTGAAGCTGGTCGGGTCCATTCGGATCCGGGACGCGCAGCTGCGGATGCAGGCTCGCAAGAGCGCCGCGAGCGCGGCATTGAACTGCGCCGAAGGCGCAGCGCGGCAGACAGCGGCGGACAAGAGCCGCGCCTACGCCATTGCGCTCGCGGAGTGCTGCGAGGCGTGCGCTGCGGTCGAGATCGCTGGGGCACTGGGGTCCTGCTCGCCGGCGCAGGTGGCGCAGGTGGTGGCGCTCGGGGTGCGGCTGAAGAACATGCTCAGCCGCCTCGTCCGGTAGCGAACAAGGTGAAGATGGGTCTCGCATTTCTCGGGAGCCTGGGATCTGCTGCGAGCGACGGCACCTGCGGGCATTCCCGCACCCAAGCGCGCGACCCGCGTGGGAGCCTGTCCTATCGCGGGCGCGTGCTGCCATCGGAAAGGACGCGGCACGGTGCCACCGGGAACGCAACGGGAACGGGTCCGCCGTGCCAGTGGGCCTGCAACGTAATACTACTGCCCCGGGTCAGGGGCATGGGGGATGGCGTTTGGCCTCTGGCAGCAAGGGCATCGCGGTAGCCAGCACATGAGAGCGATGACGATGGCGCGGCGGATCGTGGCGACGGAATCATTGAAGTGCCGATCAGGCCGCTGCGGAGATCGGGTCGTGGTCTTGCGACCTTCTGGCCTTGGGGGGGAAAGCCCGCGAGCGTTCGGCGACGACGAACGCGTTGCAGGCAAGGACCACGCTGACGTGATGCTGCCAGCCTCGGTACGAGCGACCCTCGAAGTGATCGAGCCCGAACTCGCCCTTCATGTCCTCGTAGGTGCGCTCGATGCGCCAGCGCTGCTTGATTCGTCGTACGAGCTGCTTCCGGTTGATGGCCTTGGGCAGCGTTGCGAGCACATAGTGCGTGGGGGCGGAGTTTCGGTCCGGTCGCTCGATGACCAGCCACTGCTCTTCGGCTTCGATTCCGCTCGCGGTGACCACGAGCACGCGAACGGCGGCGAATCGGGAGGCAAGGGGACGGCGCGTTCCCTCCCGCCACGTCGTCTTGCGGTACGCTCTCCCCCCGAGCACGTCGGCTACGTCCGCAACGGACATGGTGTCGGTGATCGAGCCGTCGCCGCAGACGATCTGGACGCGAGTGTGCTTCTTCACGTCCACTGCGTAGTCGAGATCGAGCGCACGGATGCCCTCGCGGAAGTCACCGACGTCGCCGAACGCTGCGTCGGCCAGGACGAGCCCACGTGGGCAGTCGGCGTCGACAGCACGCTCGGCCAAGTCGAGTGCGATGCGCCATTTGGCTCGGTACACGACGTCGTCGGGAATGTGAGCTGCGCGACATCGCCGTCGATCCTCGGTCCAGCTCTCGGGCAGGTAGAGGTCCATATCGACGGGCAGTTCGAGCGTGCGGGTGGCGAGCGTGAGGCTCACGCCGAGCTGACAGTTGGTTGTCTTGCCGGCCGAACCAGTGTACTGCCGCTGCACCCCGGGCGACTTGTCGCCCTGCTTGATGAACCCTGTGTCGTCGAAGATCCACGCTTGAATGGGCTCACGCTCACCGATGGCTTTGAGCGCGTAGTGGGTGGCACACAGACGCACCGGGCGATCCTCCCACGGCGACTCGGTGGTGAAATTGAGCAGCCGCTCGGTCATGGCCCGGCAGTTCTCGGGAGCGCCGCACGCAAGCGCGGCGATCGGTTCGACGCTCTTGCGCTCGCAGTCGCTGAGGAGCCCCGTCGCGTAGATCGCAAACGCCTCGCGCCGTTCCTTCCGCCCCAGCACCCGCCCGATCCGGTCAAAATACCCTCGCAGCCGCGCCTCTCCCTCGCCCTTCAGCCGGTAGCCCATGCCCCTGCCTAACGCGCTCCAGAAAACTGGGCCAAGAACTCGGGGCAGTAGTAGTAAGAGCCCTGGCCCAGGTGACGACGGTCGGCACGTCTCCTTGGTGAACACCCGTTCATCACCCCTCGGGGTGATTGACGCCGTGCGCGTCTGCGCAGACGCTCCATTCCCGCAGCGCTCCTAGGACGCACCGAACGCCTTACCCTCCGAGCTCGCGGCAGCGAGCGAGATACTCACAACACAGTTCACGGACTAGCAAGGAGCAAGGAGAGCAGAATGACACTCAAGAAGATCGTGCCCGTTGCTTTGGTATTGGCCGCCGGTGGAGCCGTCGGAACATCAACCGAACCGGCGCGGGCGGCCGGGTCAACGTCCTGTACTCCGGTGGCGGTAGCTTTCACTTCCGGCAAAGTTGTGCAGATCGGGTGCTCGACCGGAATCTGGTACTACGGTTACTATTCCGACCCCGACGGAGCGGGCGCCTGCGTCGGTGTCGGAATCGACGTTGCGAAGACGTGGGTGAGCATTGCGCAAGCAGCTGTGCTCGCTGGGAAGGACTTGAGGCTGCAGGTCGATCGCGACGCGAACTACAACTGCCTGTCGAACGTGAGGCTCTGCGCCCAAAGCGGATGCTAGTAGTGCCGCTCGCCGGAAGGCTCGACAGCCGCTGAGGGCGTGCCCTGCAGCACCAGGCGCCTCGCAAAGCGAGGCGGGGCATCGGGCGAAAACGGCATGGCTGCAGGCGGCAAAGCTGCCCTGCGAAGCGGCGGCGGAAGTCCTGCCAGGACTTCCGCCGAGCGGCCCCAAGTAGAGGCCCGTCGATTCGACGCGCGCCCCCGGGCGCGGGCGGATAACCATCAGGCAACTCATGCGAGCTCCCGCTTGCCTCAATGCTGAACCGTCCCCTCATATGATGCCGAATATTTCGCGGAGGAAGCGATGCTCACGGAGCGTGTCGTCGAAGCACTGCATCAACGGCGCGAGTCTCTCGTGAGGCAAGTTGGGGAGGGCGTCGTACCAGAAGCATCCCTGACGGTAGAGCGACAACTGGCGCGTCTTCGACGTGTTCGCCTTCAGACCC
>CAYLYP010000146.1:0-4639 GCA_964387795.1 uncultured Bacteroidales bacterium | reverse complement strand
AACGGTAAACTATAAGTTATGTGGCGGATTTGCGAGCTGTTTCACTGTCCGAATACAAACAATCCAACATACGGAAAGCCGCAGCTGGCGTACAATAGAAACCGCCATAGAATTTATATAATGTTAGCGGTTCGTGTTTGCTTTATTTATTTCATCAAGAAAATCTAAAAGTATTTGACTAAATTCCTTTGGTTTTTCATCATGAGAATTATGTCCCGAATCTATTTTCACAAGTTTATTGTTTTTTATTAGTCCATGTGCTCTTTGGGCATCATTTTCGTCCATTGCAGCCAGAAGAACCGAATCTGCATCATAGCTCCAATTTGTATGAATTAATACTGATGGGCAATTTATCCTTTTTAAAGTTTCTTCTTGATTGAAGTTATTAAACCAGGAACAATCATAAAACGTTTCTCCAAAATAGCGGTCATAATCACCTGATAAAAGGTCAAAAGCTTTATTCATTGAAGGCGGAAGATAAAAAAGACGTAACGGTTTGTTTGGATTTTTCTCCATATATTCAAATGCACTTTTTTTTATTCCTTTCCATGACTCACCAAAGAAAGTTTGTAGATAACAGTTTTCTAAATAATACCGGATATAATTTTTTTCTTTATTCTGATTATGAAAATTATGGATTACTTTAAAGCCGTCCTGCCATGCATATGTTTTTTCACATCGTTGGGGTTCGGTCGTAAAAAATGGGGCATCTTCAATCACAATACCTAAAACATTCTCAGGCGAGTTTGCAGCTAACCATGCAGTTAAAAGTCCACCCGATGAATGCCCTGAAATGACTGTTGGTTTTTCGATTATGTTTTCAATAAACCAAATAAAATCTTTGCCCATTTTTTCTGCGGAATATTTTTCCTTTTGCTTACTTGTCTTCCCGTGTCCATGACAATCGACAGCATAAATATGGTAATGTTTGGAGAGTCTTGGTAATACTGTTATATAATCCTTCCAAGATACCATTTGACCATGAATTAATAATAATGGTATTCCATTATTGGGGCCTTCTCCGTAATTAATGATTGTCCCATCATTTATTGTTACTTGTTTTTCTACAAATCCCGCTCTTTCAAGTTTTTTCTGTGTTTTTTTGTCATAATTCATATTTCGATAGAAAAAGATCGAAATAGAAACTGCAAGTATAACAACTATGCCCAAGATAATTAAAATGATGATTTTAAGTGTTTTCATTTGTTCTCTCCTGTAATGTTTTTACATGACCGCTAAACGTTAGGGATTTCATTCACTGTCTCCCCTCACAAAAATATCAAAAAAGCGATAAATGATAATGCTTTAGCTAAAAATGTTTTATGTGCTAATGGAAAAACAGCGTATAAAATCTAGTTGAACTTAGCCGCAAAAACTTCGTATCAATAAAGCTTCACCTCTGTTCTTTTCTTTAAAAATTCATTCCCAAGCCCTTTAAAAACCATAGTGCTATCCCGCGGGAAGTAGTTCAAGCTTGGGTTATTCGCTATCGCTCATTAGCTGGCGCAACATGCTGGGTCGTGCCGACCATATAAAGCCCTATTTATTGTGCTTAGTTGTTAGTATCTTCAGCTAACTCAAAAAATTCCTTTAGTTTCTTTCTTAAAAGCTCTTTGTCTATAAGCTTTGTTTGATAATCACTGACAAGAGTGGGAGATAGGCTTCTGCTAAGAGATATTTCTACAACATTTTTGTCTTTTGTTTTACAAAGAATTATACCAACGCTTGGGTTCTCGTGGAATTTTCTCATTTTTCTATCCAACGCCTCAAGGTAGAATTCCATTTTACCTAAATATTCAGGTTTAAACGCACCAATTTTTAATTCAACAGCGACTAAACATTGTAATTCTCTATGATAGAAAAGTAAATCAATGTAGAAGTCCTCATTGCCAACTTGTATAGGATATTCTTCGCCAAGAAATGAAAAGTCTTTCCCAAATTCCAAAATAAAATCCTTAAGATTTGAAATAATTGCTTTTTGAAACTCTTTCTCAGAATACTTATGGGGGAGGTTCAAGAATTCAAGCACATAATTGTCTTTAAAAACATTTTCAATTCTGCTGTGAATCCCTTTAAGCGAAGGAGATATACTTTCACCTGAAATCATTGCTCTTTCATAATAACCACTTTCAATTTGTCTGTCAAGTTCTCTTTTCGAGTAGTTTTCTTTAACGCAAAGTTTCAAATAGAATTCTTTTTCGTTTTCGTCTTTTGTTTTTGATAGGATCAGTAGGTTATTTGTCCAGGAAATTTCTCTCACCAGTGGTGAGAGTTTCTTATCATCACAGTAAGTTTCATAGAATTGCTTCATTCTCCATATATTCTGAGGGGAAAACCCTTTAATCTCAGGCTCTCTATCTTGAATGAACTGAGATAAATTTTCTACGGTGTTGTTTCCCCAATTGTTCTTAGTGCAGTTCTCAGAAACAAACTTTCCTACATTCCAATAGAGTTCAATTAATTCAGCATTCACGGATTTAAGCACTTTCTGCCTTGTAGATTTTATTAATCCGAGAATCTCTCCAAATTGATTATCAAAAACTTCAATCTCTTTTTTCATAAAGCAAATATAACTTTTTCAAGGGGTCGATATAATACTCGTGAGATTTTTTCTACAATTAAGCACAACGGCTAGGGGTGTAGCAAGTGTGGGAGAGCGTGCTATGCTTTCGTCCCCCGACGAAAACGCCCGAGCGGGCGAAACCGCTACGAAGCTCCAGTATCAAACCACATTGGCTACACCATTTGTTGAACTAAATCCCGCTACCGCGGGCTGGCTTCCAAAGATAGTATTTTTCGATAACTTAGTTTTTTTTATCAATCTCTAAATCTTTAAGTTATGACCCGAACATGTTTGTGAATTATTTTAATAACAAAAAAAAAAGCAAACATGGAGTTCCATCCCACCATAAACTTGAAAATTGTTACGGATGAAAAGAGAGAAAACATCTCCCACTATCCTTGAAAAAGTCATCTTCACGGTAGAAGTCTTTGATAAAGTATTTGTTAAGTTTCAGCAGCAGGTAGCTTTGCGTGGACAAAGCCCAAGCAAACTGAACAATTACATCCGATGAATTGCCCTATTCAGCGAGCAATTAAACCCTCTGTCCCAGCATATAAATGAAGACGGATACGCCAGGCATCTATGCTTTCTGGTTGCTGATCTATAATCCATCCCCAAGCCCCTTAAAACCCATAGTGCTATCCCACGGGATTAGTTCAACCTGGGGTTATTCGCTATCGCTCATTAGCTGGTGCAACATGCTGGGTCGTTCCGACCACATGAAGCCCTATTTATTAGGCAGCGTTTTTTTATTTCTTTTTACGTATTTCAAAATCAATCAACAATTTATTCAACGAATCTATTTTCTGAACGTTTAATCCTTCTGCATGCCAAAGTCTGTCTACCTCATTCTTAATGTCATAATATTGATTGTCTGTTGTAATCTTTCCCTTTGCTAATATCTTCTCAATCTGTTTCTCAAACTTTTCAAAAATATTGATATCGAATCCAGTTCGTTTTTGAAGATAAGAATTGAAATTCCAATCTCTATTATCAATTTGAGGTTCTGTCAAATCTCGAAACCACTGTTTAAGTTTTGATAATCTTTTCTTTTTAAAATCTATTTCTGTCTGTGATTTCAATGATTCAAAATATTCCTTGGAATTAAAATCAGAAGTATTCACTATCATGATTTGATTCTCAATATAATAATCAATTGTTGCAATTATCAAATCACGATACTTTATCAAATCTGATTCTTTATATTCTGTATGTAGTGTATCTTTTTCCAATGGTTTTTTCTTTTTAAAATGCCGTCTAACCTTAGGGATTATTTACATTTTCCCCGCACAAAAATATCAAAAAAGCGATAAATGATAATGTTTTAACAGAAAATGTTTTACGTGCTTATAGGGAATTAGTGAATAAAATATAGTTGAACATAGCTGCACTAAACTTCGTATCAATAAAGCTTCACCTCCATTCTTTTCATTAAAAATCCATTTCCAAGCCCTTTAAAAACCATAGTGCTATCCTGCGGGAAGTAGTTCAACCTGGGGGTATTCGCTATCGCTCATTAGCTGGCGCCACATGCTGGGTCGTGCCGACCACATGAAGCCCTATTTATTAGGTGGCGTTTTTTATTTCGATTCAAATCTATAAATATCTATGTCTGTGATTGTCTTTGTTCTGAATAAAAACTCTATTGTCTTTAAGTCATGACCTAAAGAAGGTGTTGGATTTTCCTCATTTGTGTCAATGTATAAAACAATTTCAAGAACGGATTCAAGTTCAAACAGAGTCTTTACTTTATTTATCAATTCTATTTTGTCATAAAGTTGATCTACAATTTCACTTACTAATCGGTCAATATCAAGGTAATCTTTACCAATTCTTGTTGAAAGTTTCCATAATGAAAATTTGAGAACTGGATTATATTTTCCTTTTTCTCCCTTTCTACAAGATTCTGTTGGAGTAATTCCAATGATCTCTGTTACTTTCTGCGGATCAAAGTTTTCTCCTTCTAATGCAAAGTATACTTGTGTTTTACAATCTTCCATTTTTCTTTTTAAAATGCCACCTAACGGATGGCGGTATGGTTAGTTGCCGATTTCGAAGCACTTTCCTATCAAGTTA
>CAYLYP010000145.1:0-4711 GCA_964387795.1 uncultured Bacteroidales bacterium | reverse complement strand
CTCATTGATTAGATAGAACTTGAACTCTGCACTGATCCATGTAGCAAATTCAAAAGCAATATCACGGTGAGCAAAAGTTCCACCATAGCGTCCCGATTTTGATATTATGCCAATGGCGCCAGTGGTTTCAATCCATTTTTGAGGGGTAAGGGCAAAACTATTAGCACCAGATTCATTTTTAAACGCATCGAATTCGATGCGTTTAAAATTTGGGTTGTTCAATTGTTCCCATAAACCACAAAACTCAATGGCACTACGTGTACGCATCCAGTTTTGAATGATGTAATTGGTACGTTCATTGTCGCGGTAGCGTGCCATATCCGTAAGCGAGAAATAATCTTCAGTATTAATAGAATAAAGGCTTATTTCCTGGCCAACAACTTCAATTTTTTTATTCTTTGACATACTTCAATCTTTTATATTTTTTTTAAAACGTTGAACCCGTTATATTTAATTGTGGCAAAATAGCCTCATTTAAACCGAAACCAGTAGCAAGGCTATAAAATCAAAATTTACCGGGAGTTGCTAAGTTAATTTTATTGGTTAAACATCTTTCATTATTAAAACTTTTCACTTCCTGCTCATTGAACCTTCATTATCAATGTGCTAAAATAATCATTTGCGGTTTTATTTCTTAATATATGTGACAATTATTGATCAAAAAGCTTTCAATTTATCAATTTGAGCTTATGCAAACGCTTAAGGGCATTGAAAATAACAAATGCTCCTTCGACCTTAAAGCTTCCACCCTTTTTTGAAAGCTGTCAAATAAGCTTAAGCTTTAGAATGTTTCCCTTTACCCTGACTTCGACACTTTTCTGTTAGTGGTTTTTTAAAGCACAATATATCTGTTATAAGTTATTTCCGGGTCAGCTTTTTAGTATGCCAGCACAGTAAATGAATGCAAATGAAATAAGCCCAAAGGGGTTAAATGTTTATAGAACCGGGCATAATCATATAACATACGACCCCATCCGGGGTCGAACAATATTGGCTTATGCATTATTCTATACACATACAATCCCCTTGGGATTGGCTACCAACATTCAATCCTAAAACCATGACGGGAAAGTTCCCCAAACCTGCATTTGTTTTTCTTCCACAATCACCCCCGTCTCATTACAACAGCACGGCTTAAAAATACTGATGGGCGCTATGTGATTGTAAATCCCCTGCGCTCCATTTTGTTGATTATTTCGCGAAACATGGATTTACGCACATGAAACTTCTGCTCAGCAATAAAGATCAAGCCGCCCGGCTTTAACAATGCACAAATATCATCCATAATCCCATCAGGACAGCTCATCTCATGAAAAGCATAAAATGCAATAATAAAATCAAGGTTATTGCTAATGCCAATACTTTTTTTCCCGCTTTTATGAAGCTCTATATACGGCTCAAGATGTGTGCCTGTGATTTTTCGTCTCAACAATTCAAGCATGCCTGTCTGGATATCAGCAGCAATCACTTTCCCACTTCCCTGGAGCATACCGGCTGCAACCGTGGTGAAGTATCCGGGGCCACAACCCAAATCAAGCACAGTAAAGCCAGGTTTAATATATGGCCCCAAAATCTTTTCAGGGTTTTGAAACCTAAGCCTAAATGAACTTTCGAGTGCTCCGGCCTTTTCTACCGGATGTAAATGAACATCTTTATTGCCCATAAGATTGGCGTTTTATCCGTTTCGACAATACACAATAAGCCCCAAAATCATAACCACAATTGAGCTTGTCCTGATTTGTCAAATCAGAAGGGCTTTTGATAAAAATCGTTCAAAGAGTTTGTATAATGCGAGTAATCAATTTTACTTTTTCGCTGAAAGACCCTTGGCTCTTTTTCCCCTATGGGAACGAGCGTTAGTTTTGTCATCCCTTCAATGGCCTGATATTTACCCGATGCGTCTATCCTTTGATCAAAGGAGGCATCAAAATAAAACAAATACTTGGCCACCCATTTGATATAATAAGAACAATCATCAGCAGAAACTTCCCCATTCAAATTAATTAGCTTTAGATTTGCCCTGTCATTAAGGATTGCATTTTGAAATTCAACTCCATTCAATGGAAGCCCGTTTAATACAGGAAGGACATTAAACTGGGGATCTATAAATATCCATTTCTTATATTTTGTTGAATACACTTCTGCAACAACATGGCCTGCACTATACTTCACTTTTTCAACATCCCTTGTCTTCAAACCCAATACCCTGGCACGGATATCAAGGCTGTTTAAGGCTGCAGCCGCAACAATGCCATATTCTACACACCTGAATTGTTTCCCCCCATGGGCTTCCTTTAATATCGTAAGTGCATCAGAACTTGATGGGGTATTACTGCCATTGTGCTCCCACTGCTGGTGAGTCCAATCAAGAATAAGCTTTATCTTTTCAAACTCATCAGAAGCCTGTCCTGTAAGGGAATCAAGTTTATAGCCCTGACGAAGCTCCCTGAGATAAACATTACCAAGTGTATCAGGATAAAAAAACCGATAAACAGGGTTTAAAGGCGCCTCTGAAAATGAAATCGCTTTTAATCTGTCGGAGGGGATTACCCTGATCATTTTAAAAATTGGGGAACACCCACAAAAGAAAGCACTAATAATGATGATGGGAAGGATTTTCTTTCTCATTTTGTAAAAAAATTTCAATTCAACAAATAATGGTTCTAAAATAAGGGCCATGCCCTTCATCAAAAATGTATAGTTTTTCAAACAACCAGAGGCCAATCCTTTTACAATATGCGATGTGCAATCTTTTTAACAACATCCCTTTCAATCCATGCAATAAACAATACATATACTACCAACAGGCCGCTATTGACAAGCAAACGATAGCCCGAAACCATGTCGGGCATTAACTCACTGATCAAATAAATACCCACAGCACCAACAATGAATGCAATTCCTTTTTTGAGCTGATAAGGGATGGGATAGTGTTTTTGACCCCAATACCATGAAAGCACCATCATTGAGAAATAACATATCAGGGTAGCCCAGGCAGAACCCATATAACCGATAAGGGGAATCCACCAAACATTAAGAACTATGGTGATTAGCGCCCCGATAACAGCCAGATAAGCACCAAAGCGCGTTTGTCCGCTAAGCTTATACCATATCGAAAGGTTGAAAAACACCCCAAGGAACAAATTGGCAAGCAAAAGTATTGGGACAACAGGCAACCCTTCCCTGAATTCTTCACCAACAAACAACTTCACAACATCAATATAAAGCATGATTCCCACAAAAATCAGTGAACATGCAATAATGAAATAATTCATGACATCCGAATAAAGGCTGGTTGCATTTTCTTTCCTCGACTCAGCAAAGAAAAAGGGCTCGGCAGCAAACCTAAATGCCTGGATAAAGATTGTCATCATGATTGAAATCTTATAACAGGCACCATATATCCCAACCTGGCTCATGGCAAAATCTTCGGGCAGTATAAATTTAAGCAGGAGCTTATCCATTGTTTCATTTATGATACCGGCCAGGCCAGCCACAAGCAATGGCAAGGCATAAACAAGCATCTGCTTCCACAGCGGGAAGGAGAAGGAGGGTTTAATCCTGAGCATTTGCGGGGCAAGTAAAACAAGCGTAAGCCCACTGGCAACAAGGTTGGAAATAAAAACATAACCCACGCCAATCCGGGGATCATAAATTGCTTCAAAAATTTGGACAAGGCTGCCACTTTGAGTTCTAATGACCCAGGGGCACAATAAAATAAAAAACAGGTTGAGACCAATGTTCACCCCTATATTAACAAACTTAAGCGTGGCAAACCTAACTGCTTTGTTCTCGGCACGCAGGCGGGCAAAAGGGATAGCGGATATCGCATCCATTGCTATGATTATCGAAAACCAGACAATATATTCCGGATTATCAGGATAACGTAAAAGCTCGGCAATGGGTTGTTTAAATATCAGTCCGGCAATAAGGAATAGCGTTGTGGTTGATAATATTGAAAAAAGGACAGTGCTGAAAATGGGGGTGTCAGTCCCTTTATGGTTTTCGTTAAAGCGAAAGTAAGCCGTTTCCATGCCATAGGTAAGGATGACAATCAGAAAAGCAACATAAGAGTACATTTCGGTAATTACCCCAAATTCATTTGTAAGAAACACCCTTGTGTACATGGGTACCAGGAGGTAATTGAGCAAGCGCCCAACGATGCTGCTCAAGCCATAAATAGCTGTTTGTCCGGCTAATCTTTTCAGAGGGTTCAAAGCGGAATATTTTTTACAAAAGTGCTGTTTTTTTTTGAGCTTATAAAACGATTTTTCAGAAAACATATTATTCCGCTCCCCAATTTAGCAATTCATAAAATCATCAAATTGAAAACACAGAGAATGAGAAAACCGGCAAATAGGCATATTAGCCAACGGGTATATTCAAAACAAAAGGAACAATAAAATGAGCGAACTGAAACACCCCTTGCTTAACACCTCAAAATGTGTAATTTAGCAAATAAGCAAATAATCAAATTATTAATTCAAATCCTCCGGGAATGACTGAAGAATTTCCCTGACACACTTTTCTGAACACTCCCTGAACACTCCCGAATTGAATTCTTTCGCAATACAAGGAGAATATGCCCATACCAACTTATAGGTTGTCCCGGATTTCGACCGCATCCGGGTCGGGCTTGAGTCGGGTTCAACCCGGCTCAAACCCGCCTCAAACCCGGCTCAACCCCGGCTCAACCCCGGCTCAACCCTTA
>CAYLYP010000144.1:0-4835 GCA_964387795.1 uncultured Bacteroidales bacterium | reverse complement strand
CCAAAACTAAAACACTGGTTGGACTTATTAAATATGCAATCAATAAAGGTTTAATTGAAATTAACGCAAATAACAAAACAGATTAATTCATCTTACTCCATATGATTTTAACTAAAATTACTGATTGTTTAATCTCCTTATTAACGTTAAATTTTTTTTACCTTTAATCCCTGAAAAAAATCTTTGTTAATTATTATATCTCTTTTCATGCCAAGCTTATCACCAGGAGTATCCGGAGCTAAAGAAGTATATGGGATATCTGTTCTTAAAGAAGATAACTCAATAATAATCCCACCCAAGGCTTTTCTTAGGTATAAGCTCGATTATCACTGTCCTGTCCTGCTCACTTCAACAAGAGAAGGGGAATGTGGATTTGCAATTTTAAACATTGATAAAGCCAAAGAAACAGTATTTAAAAAAATTATCGACAAAATTGAAATTACTGATAAAGCTTATTTGGTAAATTCAAGGCCGTATGCAATCACAAAGGTTCAGGAAAATTCTTTCATAAAATTTAACTCTGAAATACTTAAAGCTTTTGAACTAAAAGCAGGTGAAAAATACATTGTTATCAAAAGCACAACTGTTACTATGAGCTTTACACCTATCGCAATTTTCAAAGAAAAGCTTAGTGCTCATGGATTTCTTGATGCAATAAAAAACATTGAAAAACTTGAGATTTTTGAATAATCCTTGTTCTCCTAAAAATGGCTTCTCCTGCCTTTTGCCTTTTTCCTGCCTCTTAATACAAAAAGGGATTAAATCAAACAAGATTCCCACCCGGGTTTTTTTATTCCCCTATCGCCTTAAAAAAAGCCTCCAGTTTCCATTCATCAAGCATCCCATTTGTCCTGACACTACTACATAGATCAAGCCCAAAAGGCTGCACCTCATCAATGGCCCTTTTTGCATTGTCTTTATGGATACCCCCGGCAAGAAAAACAGGTACTTCAACCCTTTCCCTGATTTCCTTGCTCAATGCCCAATCATGGGTGCGCCCCGTTCCCCCAAGTTCTTTAACAGCTAAAAAAGGGTTCCCGCTATCGAGCAATAAGGCATCCACATATTCCGAAACCTCTATGGCTTCCTTTACCGATTTCTTGTCGCATACATGAATAACCTGGACCAATTTAATTCCGGGAAGTTCTTTTCTTAAAACATTGTATTGCCTGCCCTCTAGCTCATCAACAATTTGAATCACTGATGTCAAGGTCCTTCTGTAGTGCTTAACAATTGCTTCTGCTTTTGTTTCACTGGTCAGCAAAAATGTAGCTATTGGAGGGGGAACAGCCTTTGCAATCTCATGTATTAAATCATCACCAATCACACCCGGCCCGCTTGGCATGTTTCCTACTAAACCTATTGCCGAAGCTCCATGCTCAATTGCCATTAATGCTTCAGAAACACTACTGATACAACAAATCTTAATTCTCGTTTTATAGTTCATGGTTTTGACAATGATTAATATTAATACCAAAAAAAATCTTCGTAAGTTTATTGATTTTATAGTTAATCCGATGCTATGGTTAAGGTGGTTTAGATTCTTGTCACTTGGAAATTCCTTCCCTCAAAAAAACTGATTATTAACTGAACATTTAAAAACACAGGCAAATCTATTAATTAGGGTCTGCTGAAATAATAAGATGCGAGTCGAAAAGGCGAAAAGTAAAAAAATATTTACACGAAATGTTAAGAATTGAAGTTGTAAATTGTTCACATCCTCTTTGTTAAATGTTTTTCATCAGGCCTTCTGTAAACGCTTTATTTTTAATACTCCTAACCAAAGCCGGAATTTACTTCTTCAACCTTGACTGGTGTTCCAACATGTTCCTGAGGTTTGCTTCAAGGACGATTAAAAGCACCACATCTGGTTTCTCTGCATTTACAATATCTTCATTTAGTTTGTATTGCCATGAATCAAATATCTTTACGCTTCGGCCAAAACTGTCAGAAATATATGGAAAAATATTGCCTCCATAGGAATCCGAAATAATCAATATCTTAGGTTTATCTGAACCCTTGATTACCCTAACTGTTTCATATTCCCAGGGATAAGGGAAACCCTCAACAGGCGGATAACCTGTCTTTTGATATTCTTCCGATTTAAAGCCGCCTTTGGGCACAAGTTCAAATACACTATCCGTAAACAATTGGGTATTGGATAACATACCTGCAATGTTTCCTCCATGAGAAATTGAATCTTTGATCGTATAATCCGAGTAAGATAAAGTATCCAAATGAGGGAAGTCTTTTCTTAAACAATTCAATACTTCCTGTGCTGCAAAAAACGCCCCTTTTTTGTTCCAATGATTATCAAGCTTAAAATACATCAGGCCATGTTTTTTACTCTGCTGAAATGTATTATAAATATTAATCAGTTTAATTGAACTTTTCTCTGATAAATAATCAATTAACTGCTCACCCCAGGATTTTTTGCTTAACCTGAAAAAGCTTGCAGGGAGATAGTCGTGATAAATATTATGTTTTACCGGTGCCACCAGAAAATAAAATTCACAATCCCTCTCTTCTAAATATTGTTTACGATATTCCAATTCAAGACGAAAAGCTTCCAGCTCATCTGTGCTCAAACTACGCTTTCCCCTGTATGCATCAATTTCATTGCCCGCCGAAAACAACCAGCCATCATCCCCTATTATTACCTGGTCGGGCACAGGCGACTTCTTAAATACAACAAGGTTTAGATTGTTGTAATATTTGATAAAACGTTGGCGCAAAGTGAAATTATCTGAATAATACTTGTCAAAATTCCCGGGATAAGCGTCAAGATGCTTTATATCAAATTCCGGTTTGGCAGCCGGCTGACGGTTCTCAGTATTTTCAATGTCTTTCAATAACCATACTTTCCCATTTATAAACGGGAAAAAGATCAGGCCTAAAAATACTATTGAAACAAGGATGTTTCGGAATTTATAATGTGCCATAATTTAAAACCTGTAATAAATGAAAGGATTATAAGAACCGGCTGTGAGATATAATGAGCAAAGCAAGAATACAGCTACAAAAAACACAACTGAAACCGTATGCCAGCTATAAGAAAACACCCTTGCTTTAAGGCCATCCCTCTCAAGAACCCCCTCAATTTGCCTGCCAATCCATTTAAACGCCCCAAATGACCCCAATATGGCTATTATAAATGCTGAGATGATTTCAGGGTTTATATAATTCAGAAACAACCCATATTGCTCGTTTGTAACCTTAAAATCAAACATTGCTTTCCAATAATCAAGCGCATAGCTCATGGAATCAGCCCTGAACAAAACCCATGCAAACATTACAACCAATAGGGTATATATATTGGCAAGTGGTTTCCAGCTTTTTTCAAGCACCTTTTCAAATCCCAGGCGTTCTATAACCATAAAAAAACCATGGAACAAGCCCCAGACAACAAAACTCCAGCTTGCCCCATGCCAGAAACCCGTAAGGAAAAACACAATCAGCAGGTTTACATAAGTCCTGCCCACTTTTACACGGCTGCCTCCCAGGGGTATATAAACATAATCCCTGAAAAACGATGATAATGAAATATGCCACCTTCGCCAAAACTCTTTTATCGACCTTGCAATATATGGATAGTTGAAGTTTTCAAGAAATTCAAACCCAAACATCCTGCCTAAGCCTATTGCCATATCCGAATAACCTGCAAAATCACAATAAATTTGAAGCGTATAGCATATAATCCCCAACCAGGCATTGATACCCCCTAATGTTGAAGGGTCGGCTGCAAACAAATCGTCAGCAACAAAGGCAAATGTATTGGCCAGCAAGACTTTTTTACCTAAGCCGATTAAAAAACGTTCTACCCCTGAAGCAAATTTTGAATGTGTATGTGTCCGATGCCTTAATTGTTGCCAAACATCACTATAGCGGATGATTGGCCCTGCTATCAATTGAGAAAACATTGAAATATACAGGGACAAATCAAAAATATTGCGCTGAGCTGTTGTTTTACGCCTGTAAATATCAACCAGGTACGAAAGTGAATGAAAGGTATAAAACGAAATGCCAACAGGCAATGCAATATGTGTTTCAGGAATTGATGGAATTGAAATAATTTCGGCTAAACCGTTAATGTTTTTGATGATAAAATTGGCATACTTAAAAACACCAAGTATGAAAACATTACTTGCAACACCAACAAACAACCACCTGTAGGCCTTTTTGTTTTCAATGTTCTTTTGGATTTTCAATCCAAAAATATAGTTTATCCCAATCGAAAACAGCAATATAAAAGTAAAACTTACCCCGCCCCATGCAAAAAATATCAGGCTGGTAAACAACAACCAATAATTCCGGTAACTGGGATTTATTAAATAATAGCCCAACAAAGTAAGGGGTAAAAAAAGATATAAGAAAACTAATGAACTAAAAAGCATACATTCTTATGGGTTTAATGATGGTTAATATATCCTTAATCAAGCCTTATTCCTTTAATTCAAACGAAAAAATCAACTAATTATTCTTTTCAAACCGACTTTTTCAAACAGTCTTTTCCCATGCCCTCATTTACAACGATTAAGGAAATTAGTAGCCTTTAAATGACACAAAAATAATTTATTATTTAATATCTGAAAATAATATTTGCATTTGTCCAGGTATAATTCCTATTTCAATCACCGAACTCCTCATGTTTGCGAATTAAATACGGTGGCTGAGCTTGCCAAAGCCACCATTTCACCTGCAAGCTCTGGAAAGGAGATTTCGACAGGCTCAATCACCTTCTAAAACAGCAAACATGAAGTCCCATCATACCTTTTCAAAAAAATAATTTACGGATAAAATTAATCCCCATTGGAACTTTGGAAAGTAGAACATCA
>CAYLYP010000143.1:0-4876 GCA_964387795.1 uncultured Bacteroidales bacterium | reverse complement strand
ATTGCATCCATTTCAGATATTGATGCCAAATGGTTTGTTCAAAATGCCCCCGAAATCCCGGTTGCTTCTTTTCCTGTGGGCACTGATTCGGTTATAGAAACAATATCTGATTCATATCCTCCCCTAACGGCATTCCATCTGGGGAGCATGGATTGGTTACCAAACCAGGAAGGCGTTGATTGGCTAATTAACCATGTTTGGCCATTGGTCTTAATTAACATCCCTGATGCCAGGCTCCTGCTTGCTGGTCGAAATATGCCCTCAAAATATTTCAACCATAAAATCCAGGGCGTAACCATCATTGGTGAAGTTGAAAATGCAAATGATTTTATTCTTAAATCAGGGATTATGCTTGTTCCCCTGCTTTCAGGAAGTGGAATGCGTGTTAAAATTATTGAAGGGTTGGCTGCCGGTAAAGCAATCGTATCAACAAGTATTGGTGCTGAAGGAATCCCTGTTAAAAATGGCCATGATATCCTTATCGCTGATGAGCCCGAAGCTTTTGCTATGCAAATAATCAAGCTTTTCAACAAACCCGACCTTATTCATCAACTATCAATAAATGCAACTTGCCTGGCGAAAGAAAAACTACTGAATTCAAATATCATTCTTAACCTGGAAAACTTTTATAAAAACCTCATCGCTTCACCTAACAATATTTCCTAAATTTGCGGTGTTCAATTTTGCTTATGTTGTTTTAAAAAATCAAACCAAACCGTTTTGAAGAAAAAACTACTGGTCATTCTTCCCCGCATCCCTTATCCTCTTGAAAAGGGAGATAAACTCAGGGCGTTTTATCAGATTAAAGAACTCTCCAAAAATTGGGATATCATCTTATGCGCCTTAAATGACCAAAAAATAAACCCTGAGGCTTTCAATATCCTAAAGCCATTTTGCAGCCAGCTCTTTTTCTTCAAAATACCAAAATATGCAATCCTTTTAAACCTGTTTTTTAACATCTTAAGCAAAAAACCTTTTCAGGTTGCATATTACTTTCATGCACCCATTAAAAAGAAAATCCTTAAAATCTTTTATAAAGAAAAACCTGATTTTATTTATTGCCAGCTTATCAGAACTGCCAGCTATGCTTTTGATTTGCCTGCCCGAAAAATCATCGACTTTCAGGATTGTTTCTCTACCAATATTGAAAGAAGGAAAACTGTCTCCCCCTGGTATCTGAAACCCTTGCTTTCAATAGAGCAACAAAGGGTCCTTCGTTTTGAATCTTTTGTATTCGATAGCTTTAATGGGCATACTATAATCGCTGAGCCTGACAGGGAAAAAATGCCGGTTCAAAATAAAAACGATATTGCTATTGTGCCTAATGGCGTCAACTTTGAATACTTTAGCCCTGACAATACAATGCCAAAAAAAGACTTTGTGCTTTTTACCGGCAATATGAATTACCCTCCCAATGTAAAAAGTGCAGAATTTCTGGCTAAAGAAATCATGCCTTTGGTCTGGAAAGAAAAACCCAACTTCAAACTTGTTTTGGCAGGTGCCAATCCTGCAGCTAAGGTCAAAAATCTTGCCTCCGATTCCGTAATTGTAACTGGTTGGGTAGATGATATGAGGCTTTATTATAATGAAAGCAGGATATTTATTGCCCCTATGCAAATCGGGACAGGCTTGCAAAACAAATTGCTTGAAGCGATGGCAATGAATCTCCCTTGTATCACCTCCCCCCTTGCAAACCAACCTCTTGGGGCAATTCATGAAAAACATATTTTGATTGGAAATTCTGCTTTAGAATATGCACATCAAATTGTATCTTTGATAAACAATCCTGAATGGGCAAATTCAATCGCCAATGAAGGCTATCTGTTTGTAAAACAAAACTTTGACTGGGAAGCAATGAACAGAAAACTTGAAAAAGTTATCCTTAATGTTTGATAGCTTACCATCCTGACATTTTTTTAATTATACCATGCTCGAAAAACTTAATACGATAGAAGAAGCCATCGATGATATTCGACAAGGCAAAGTCATCATTGTTGTTGATGATGAAAACCGTGAAAATGAAGGCGATTTCGTTTGTGCTGCCGAAACCATCACTACTGAAATTGTAAACTTTATGGCAACACATGGAAGAGGGCTTATCTGCACCCCGCTTACTGCAAAAAGATGTGAAGACCTCGACCTGGATCTTATGGTCCCCAAAAATACCTCATTGCACCAAACCCCTTTCACAATTTCTGTTGACCTGGTTGGCTTCGGATGTACTACAGGTATCTCTGCCAGCGACAGGGCTAAAACTATCAAAGCTCTCGCCGACCCTGACACCAAACCCGAATACCTTGGCCGACCCGGACATATATTTCCCCTTAAAGCTCGCGAAGGGGGTGTCCTTCAAAGAACAGGGCACACCGAAGCTGTTATTGACCTGGCACGACTTGCAGGCCTTAAACCTGTTGGCGCTCTCGTGGAAATAATGAATGAAGATGGAACCATGGCCAGACTCCCTCAACTATTCAAAATTGCAAAAAAATTCAATCTTAAAATCATTTCCATCGAAGACCTTATTGCTTATCGTATCAAAACGGAAAGCCTTATCGAGAAAGATGTTACTGTTGAACTCCCTACTGAATGGGGAAATTTCAAACTTACAGCTTATAAACAACTTACAAATGGAAAAATCCACCTCGCTCTTACAAAAGGCGATTGGGATAAAGATGAACCCATCTTAGTAAGGGTTCACTCTTCATGCGTTACTGGTGACATCTTTGGATCTTGTAAATGTGATTGTGGAGGGCAACTTCATAAGGCAATGCAAATGGTCGAGGATGCTGGCAAAGGGGTTGTCCTTTATATGAACCAGGAAGGCCGTGGAATAGGCTTACTTAACAAACTAAAGGCATACCACCTCCAGGAGCAGGGCTTTGACACCGTTGAAGCTAATATTGAACTTGGTTTTAAAGCCGATGAAAGGGATTATGGTATCGGGGCTCAAATACTTAGAGACCTGGGTGCCTGTAAAATAAAGCTTATTACAAATAATCCTACCAAAAGACTGGGATTAACTGCATACGGAATTGAAATCATTGAAAATGTCCCAATTATTGTCCCTTCTACTGAACATTCAGCTCTTTACTTAAAAACAAAAAAAGATAAAATGGGCCATACCCTCTAATCATGATAATTTATTATTTTAACGGGGACCCTAATCCCCGTTTTTTATTTTCTCTTCAAGCGATTGCCTAAACTTACCAAAATGCTCAATCCAATAATCCGGCATTGGGAAAATATCCTGCGGAAACAATTCTGCCATCCTGTCCATTGTTTTCAGGCCTTTTTTATATTCCCCCTTTGCGTAATAATAATGCGCAAGTTCCAATAATACTGAATGATAGTTTAATAACATAAATGACACCCGCGGCATATCGTGCTCTTTTACATCTTTAAAATCTTTAAAGTTCGATGATTTTGAATATAACGACTCAACCGACTTAACATCGATTTTTAAATCATTCTTCTCTGTGTCGAATGGCAACAATTGATATACACAACCATGTATCATCCTAAACTTATCCAGACTGCCCAGACTACCTACTCCCATTGAAACAAATACAGGCCTTTGCCAGGCATTGGTCTCAAGGATATGAACAAAAACTGATTTCTTTGCACTTAAATAGGGCCGCTCCGACTCGGTAAAGAGATCCGCCTCAACATACCATACCAGAGTATCAACCTGGCCTTCTATCCCATATTGTTTATTTAATCCTGCTGGTATTGGCATTGAAATAAACTGGTTCTGCCATTTATATGGGCGTAGTTCCATTATATGTTTATCTGTTAGTGTTATGGGGGCTTCCCTTTCTATCATCCCTATCCCATCACGGAGCATTTTTATAAACCAGGGTCTGTCGAGAAACGTCAGGGGAATAACTGTAACATCCATCCTTTCGCCTTCAACAATCTGCAAATACTTTATCGCATGGTATTCTGAGTCTCCCTGAACAAATAATATTCCGTTTTCAAGAACTGATTTAAGCATATTGTTTGCCAACTCCAACATCCAATCAGGATAAGCTCCTTTACCCTTTCCCTGCTCATATTCAAACCTACATCTCTTTATATCGCTATCCATCATGGCATCCATTGCCCTTGCACCATATTCTGCCCCAATAAAATAACGCGCATCCCCATAAGTCGGGTTCAATGAAAGTGCTTTTTCAAGATTTCCTATCACTTCTTTTTCCGACCATTGATCCATTGGTTCTATGAATGGCCTGGATTCATGTGCGATATGATGGGAAAAAAAACCAAGATAATAATATAGCTCTGCATCTTCCGGTGACTCCTTTAGTGCTTCCTTTATCAGGCTTATGGCCAGGTTATATCTTTCACTCACAAATGCTTCCTTTGCTTTTTCTTTTAGCGTTTGACCTGACAATGGAATTATATTTACAATGCAAAACAAACCAAATACCCATAAAATCTTTGCCCTTTTCTTCATTGTATGTTTTTTATTTTTTGTTTCAAACCGGGGACCTTGATTTCTTCTTAAATTTTTACAACCCTGATTTAATTATTAAACCATTTACGATAAAAAACCAGGAACAAAATCTCATTTATCAAAGCCAATAGCTTTAGTCCCCATGACTTACATTTTTAATCAAATTTAGTGTAAAAACTGATATTCCCTATCATTGTTTTTTGCCTAAAAAATCAAATACAAATTCGTGAAAACATAAAACACTGAATATAATAAAAAATCAATAACCGTTTTATCCCTTACAATAAATAAATATCACAATCACATTAAATTAATACGTATTTATATGTATTTTTTTTTATTTTATTTGTATAACTTGGCATTAATTTTCTGATTATCCGTTTATGCACCTGTTATATTCGCAATTACTAGTCTGTCAAA
>CAYLYP010000142.1:0-5015 GCA_964387795.1 uncultured Bacteroidales bacterium | reverse complement strand
ACCATTTTGTTAAATATGTAATTAATGGTACTGATGAAACTACCAACCCATTAGAAGTTACAGTGAACGAAGACCTTACCATTGTTGCACATTTTGACTTTAATGATTTGGTCCCTGAAAATGAAAACAACATGGGTGTTACTTTATTCCCCAACCCATCCAATGGAAAAGTTGTTGCTTCATTTGCACAGAGCTTTGATAATGTGCTTATCAACCTTATAAACATCAATGGACAGGTTGTTTCAAGCCGTGAAATCAAAGAAATCACTAATGGTTCTCAAATAGAATTTAACCTTGATAACCTTTCTGATGGATTGTATTATTTACAGGTTACATCAGGCAACAAAACAAGTGTTTACAAAATATCCCTTCAAAAATAAGTGATGTTTTATCCATAAAAAATGACGGGCTGCCATACAGTCCGTCATTTTTTTTTATTATATTAGCTTATCATGCATATTTTTTTGATACATTGTAAAAAACGGGTAGTTTTACTTGCTTAAGCAATGTGAAAAGAGGGTTTATTTGTAATTTGTTAAAGCATAATGTGAGACTTCATGCTGTCATGATATAATTTTAAAACAAAAAACCATGAATATCAAAGCCAATCTACGCTTATGGATGGTAGCTGCTATCCTTGTTTTCTTTGCCCAACATCTGCAAGCACAGATACTTAAAGAAAAAACACCCCCGTCATTTAAGCAAAACAGTGCTTTTGTTGTGGATCAAATTCATAGCTATACACAGCCAATCCCAATAAGCCAGCTTCTGGATGAAGATGCCATTACTGATTTGGAAAAAGGGCTTCCCAAAAGAGCAGGTTTAAAAGTTCCTGTAAACATAGACTTTTTTGAAAATGCCAAATCATATACAAGCGCTGATGGCTTCACAATCTGGCAATATGCATTGGGTTCGGATGGCGCTTTGGCATTGGGCCTTGTATTTGATCAGTTTATCCTGCCTGAGAATGGTGAGCTTTTTGTTTATACTCCCGACAAGTCGTTTGTTGTGGGTGCCATTGGCTCTGAAAACAATAACGAAAGTCAGACCTTAAGCACCCATATCGTGCCGGGCGATGCTTTAATAATTGAATATGCCGAAAAGCTTAATCCTGGTGAAAAAAGCCTGGCCAAATTACATATCGAAGAGCTTATTTGGGTATATAATGGTGCTTCTGCTCTAACAACAAAAGACCTTGGTGATTCAGAATTCTGTGAAATAAATATCAATTGTCCTGAAGGAGCAAACTGGCAGACTGAAAAACGCGGTGTGGCAAGAATCCTTTTCAGGGAAGGTTCAAGCTGGTATTGGTGTTCTGGCAGTTTAGTGAACAATACAAACCAGGATGCATCCCCTTTGTTCCTCACTGCATGGCACTGCGGTGCTGAGGCCAGTGTTGCCGATCATAACGTATGGCAGTTTTACTTTAATTATGAACGTGCCACATGTGCCAATTCTGGTACCCCTCCCAACAATATGATTACCGGCTGTCTGATGAAAGCTATGGGCTCAATGAGTGGTGGCTCCGACTTTCAGCTTGTATTATTGAACCAAACCCCTCCGCTTTCATGGAACCCTTATTATAACGGTTGGAGCAGGTCAACTACTCCCAGCACTTCAGGAGTAAGTATTCACCACCCTTCAGGTGATGCAAAAAAAATATCTACCTATACCTCTGTACTCACTTCTGCTTCGCCTAATATTGGCGGATCACAGATGGCTACCAACTCTGCCTGGCGGGTGATATGGGCAGAAACTGTTACTAATCATGGTGTAACTGAAGGTGGTTCATCCGGATCGCCTATCTTCAACAATCAGGGACTTATCATTGGAACTTTATCTGGTGGCTCTTCTACATGTACCTCCCAAACAAGCCCTGACTATTATGGCCGTTTCGACTATCACTGGCTTTCAAATGGATCCACCAATGCTGCCCGCCTCCAGCCATGGCTCGATCCTGCAGGCACAAATCCAACCACCCTTCAGGGCTATGACCCCAATGGTTCTTCTACTATGAACCCTCCCCGAAACCTTACAGGCTATGCATCGGGAAACTCTGTCATCCTAAACTGGCAGGCACCTTCGTCAGGGGCAATGGTTTATAACTGGTTTTCTTATGCCTCCGATTATACCAACCTTGTTTGGGCTACCTCTGAAAGAGCTGTTAAGTTCTCTTCTTCCGATTTCATTTATTCATACCCTGCTACAATTACGAAGATTGGACATACATTCTATGAACATTCTGGTTATCCCTGGCCTTCTGACCAATTCAGGTTTAAAATCTATAGTTTAGGCAATAATACACCTCTCTATACCTCTCCGGTTCTAACTGCCTCTCATCTTGTTGAAATTGAACACACCCTTAGTTCACCTTTAACTGTTACCGGTGATTTTTATGTTGCTGTTGCCCCGGTGGATGCCAGCGGGCACCCAAGTTCATTGGCCAATGCTGTTGCCATGAATTCAACCCATTCATACTACGGTTCTGCTGGCGATTGGACAATCTATCAGGATGAAACAACTGCTTATGAACTCTTGATCAAAGTGTACCTGGGTTACTATGGCACTAAAAACAATATTACTGATAATGAAATGACAGAAATTGTCCTTGAAACAGGAAAAGCCCAAAAAACATCTGTTTCTGCACCTCTTCAAAGTATTGCTGTAGAGCCTGGCACCATTGAAACAAAAGATGCTAAAGCAACCTTGTCGGGCTATAAGGTATATAGGAACAATCAGCTTATCACAACAATAAATAATGCTTCAACCCTTGCATATACCAATACCACTGTAAGCACAGGATCTTATAATTATCACGTGACTGCATTATACTCTTCCCCATCGGGAGAATCAGGTGCAAGTAACATCGTTACGGTTTCAGTAAGCAATGTTAGTATTGAAGACAAGGAGGAAAGCCAGGTTATACTAAGCCCGGTACCTGCTTCCCAGAACCTTAATATTGCATATCCTGCCCGTTGGGAAAGCTTGAATGTAAAGGTATTTAACCTTCAGGGACAACTATTGATTGAAAAAGTAAGCGATGGCCAAAGCAATGTCCAGTTGGATGTAAGCTCTTTAAAAGCCGGGATTTATTATGTTGTTTTAGGCTCGGAAGGAAAATCTGTAGCTAAGAAATTTGTTGTCAGATAGTATTTTATCAGATAATCAAAAAATGCAAAAGGGGCCATTGGCCCCTTTTGTATTTTTATCTATTTATGCCCTTGTGATAAAAACAGGGTTTAATAAATTAAAATCCTTTTTATTCCACAGATTATCATAAATGGATTCACAAATTACTCAAATTTAAGTTCAATTGATTATGGGCTTTATAAGCTATGAGAACCTTTGCGGGAACTTTGCGCCCTTTGCGGTAAAAAACCATTAACCGCAAAGAACGCAAAGAACGTTTCCCTGAACAGCATCACAAATCCAAATCGAACATAATTTTTTATCCTTGATTATCATTTGGTTATTCCTATTTTGTTCATTATATTTGCATGTTCATTGACAATGAACGTTTTGTTTCACTGAACAAACATCAATTATATATGCATCCAAACAACGATTGCATCTACGATGCAAGTGCAGCCCTGGGACAACTAACAGGACTAGATATCACTATTAAGGGCCGACTGAACGAATACGATAACATCATTTGTATAAACGGTCATGAGTTTGCGGTTGAAGCGAAAAACGAGTTGCGTAATGAAAATAAAGGTTTTCTGAATGCCCGTCTGGATGAGTTGAATGCAAAAAACAATCGTCCAACGCTCGTTATTGCCAAATACATTGTAAGTGATGTAGCACTTGAATTGCGCGAAAACGGAATAAACTATTTGGATGTAGCCGGTAATTGCTTCATTAAATACAAGGAGCTTCTATTATATATTGCAGGTCAAAAAGTACACAAAAAGGCAAGAACCAATCATGCAAAAGCTTTTCAGGAAGCAGGTATCAAAATTATTTTCAACCTGCTCAGCAATCCTGATAATTTGCAGCTTTCTTACCGGGAGCTTGCTGAATTGGCAGATGTATCAATTGGTTCTGTCAGTAACATAATGAAAGAACTGGAAGAACAAAATTTCATTCTCAAAACTAAACTCAAACGAGTATTAAAAAACAAAGCGGCATTGCTCGAACGTTGGGTAATTGCCTATCATGATGTTTTTCGCCCCCGATTGGTCAAAAAGCAAATGAGTTTTATAAAAACCGATCTTACTCATACCTGGCGAAATCTTTATTTGGACAATGAAGAAGGAGTTACGCTGTGGGGTGCAGAGCCGGCAGCTGCGCTACTTACCAATCAGTTGCTCCCTGAGAAATTCAGCATCTATACAACGCAAAGCTGGCAAAATATAGGACAGGGAATAGGGCTGGTGCCTGATCCAAATGGCAAAGTAGAAATACTTCAAATTTTCTGGAAACAAAATCCAAATAACAAGCAAACCACCCCTCCCTTATTAGTCTATGCCGATCTAATTGGAAGTGGTTTTGGCAGGAATGTTGAAATAGCACAAATAATTTTAGAAAATGAATTGCAACATATCAGGTGAAGACCTTAATAATCCAATAAAGACGAGGATGATTTGGCTTTTATAATTGAAAACTATCTGGATATAAACATTGAAAGAGCAGCAACAGAGCATTATGATATTTACGAGGCTGATAATTTCAATTCATTTACTGCCGGGGCATGCCTATTGGGTAGAGATATGAAATCAATACTCAGTGACACTGAGAAAATCCTAAATGGGTTCATTAAAATATTGGAAGATGAAGTACACCTGGAAGAAGAAAGTACATTGATCAACCAAATAATAGAGACACACAAATCAATCAAATATGAAATAGCAGTGGAAGCATTGAATACACTCCTACAGGAACTAAAAAAATAACCATGTGTCAAGATACTATAAATGCAGAAATTGTTATCAAAGATAATCTGGTGATGTTAATTTAATTAGCGAATTAGCAAATTGAATACAAAAGCAGTGGGTTAAAGGAATATCATCTGG
>CAYLYP010000141.1:0-5044 GCA_964387795.1 uncultured Bacteroidales bacterium | reverse complement strand
AATTATTGAGGCGGCAATCCTATAATAAACAGGCAGGTAAACATGCTTTTTCCCGGAAGGCAATTGTGTTTCAATCCGATCCCACATATCTGCAGGTGGCTCTGGATTGAATTCTTCAAGTCGCCCCCGAAACAATTCATCTATGTGATTATTTTTTCCCATATTACACTACCTTGTCTTTAATAACAAATTGGTCTTTCAATTTGTTCTGTAAAATCATTCTGGCCCTTGCCAGATTTGATTTTGAAGTCCCTTCATTTATGCCCATCATCTCGGCTATCTCTTTATGGGTATAACCTTCAATGGCGAAAAGGTTGAACACCATTCGGTAACGGGGGGGCAATTCCTGTATGAGCTTTAACATATCCTCTTCGCTGCATGGAGCTGATATGCGTTCATCCTGAATTTCACTCAGATTGTTTTCCAAATCTGTAAGTGTAAATAGAATTACCTTTTCCCTTAATTTTTCCAAGGCGGTATTTACAATAATACGCCTTATCCATCCTTCAAAAGCCCCTGATCCTTTATATGAATCAAGATGTGAGAACACTTTGATAAAACCCTCCTGCAGGATATCCTGAGCTTCCTCTATATTACCGGCATACCTCAAACATACTCCATACATCTTTTTTGAATACAATGTATAAAGTTGTTTCTGAGCTGCCCTGTCATTTTTCAGGCAGGATTCAATCAGTTTTGAGGTGTCTTCCATTAAGTATTTTCAAACTATTTTAAAGTCAAAAATACAAAAATTAATTTGAAAGCTACCCCTTAATCTCAGTTTAAAAAAGCTGTCCGGGCAAAACATTCGCAATTACTTTTATAGTCTTGGCGAATGGTTTTATTGGCAATGGTTGGGTGAAGTTGCATGGTTTTAACACGTTGCTGCCCGGACTGCATGTATCTTCAAAGAACGATGGTTGTTTTTAGGTTTTCCTAAAGCAATTAGTAATACAAAACTTCTCCATCGTAATAATACCAATTGACAGACATTGAATCTTTAAATATAGTTTCAAGATTGATTATCTGCTCAGGATTACCTGAAAAACTTTTTAAAAATGAACGGGTCTCAATGGCACCTGTTTGGTCAACATTTGTTATCAGGTTATTGCTCTTTATAAAGTACCCATAGTTTCCATCAACGCCTGTAAAATCGTTTACATCCATTTCATTTAGTGACATGAAAAAGTCTTCAAATAAGGGTATGTTTGCTGACTGTGATACTGAAACCGATCCCCATAAGGTTTGGGCCGGAATCCTTTGAAGTTCATTTAATGCCAAATGTATGTCATTCCCTTCAGGTTCATTTGCAAAGTCAAGCTTTATCCTTGAATCGCTGATGTTAAGCTTCAAATCATAATCATTGTCATTTACAATAAATGCTATTGTATAATCTCCGGGATTAAGATTTCCAAGGCTTATAACTGTCCTGGCAGGACCAGAGCCAGCTTCACATATTTCTTCAATCTGAACGCTTGTTAATTCTACCTTAAACTTATTGGATGATGTTTTTTTTAACTCATAGTTGATGCCAAAATTCAAACAATTATACATTTCACAGGTTTCAATTTTTAACTGAACCTCATGTGGGTTTTGCGACAATGCTTCCCATACCTGTATATTTACCCCATCCCTTATGATGCTATCATTATCAGACTTTGAACAGGAACCCAATATTACTATCCCCAAAAGAATGGCAATCCCTGTGAACAGTGAGTTGAATTTCCTGAATATGTTGTCTGATTTCTGCTTCATTGCTTTTTAGTTATGATATTTGGTATATACCGAAATGGGTTGATCCAAACAGTTTTATTTCTTAAGGTGCTTCCTGCCAAAGATCCCTAGTCCAAGAATTCCTGTGGCAGCGTTGGGATTGAGTGCAAAAATGTTTTCTGGTTTTATGTTTATATCATTTGATTTGCTGATCCATTTTTCGTTACTGGCATCAAAAACATATTTTGTTCCAAAATAGGAGTCAAATTCAAGGCTGAAAGTCTTTGTATTGTCTGTTATTGAATGATCAGTATGTTGTGAATAAGAAAATGGTCTGTAAAAGAATGCCGGAAAAGTGGCAGCCAGGGAAGCTCCGCTTTCTGATTGAATCTGTTCCAATTCAGTAGGGTAGCTTCCATGGCTTTCAAAATATAAGTCCACTTTTTCAATAATGTTTTCTGCCCTTTTTAAAGCAACATAGTTCTGAAAGGTCATTACCATCATGCCGGATATGAGTACAAAAACTGCAAGCCAGGAAAAAGCAAAAGAAAAAGGAGAGAAAAAACGGAGCTTTTTATTTCCTGAATGCAGAAAAAGTTTACCGCAAGCCAAACCGGCAAAGATTATTGTTACTAGTGCAAAGACACCAAAGGGCAGTGGGTTGAATGCTGTTTCTAAAAACAATACAAGCAACACCAAATATCCTGATATTAATGAGAAAATTATTAAAATGTTTTTTGTCATTTTCATTGTCTCTCTCAATTATTTTTGAGATTCTATTTGGTAGATGTTCATTTTTATTCATTGGTTGCGTCAATCGTAAAAAAAATTTTTATTTTTTTTCCTGAAAAAATATAATGATATTTGCTTCTTAACGTTATCCAATAAACCTTGTTTGTGAAAAAATATCTGTTATCAGCGTTTTTCTTGTTTGTAATGCTTGCTTCCTGTAACGAAAAGGAGGGAGATTATATCCCCTATGTTTATGTGAATTTTCAGATAAATGTTGAATCAACCCAATATCTGGAATTAAACCCGATAGGTGGGTGGATATATCTTAACGGCGGCTATAAGGGCATTTTGATTTACAGGTATTCTGTGGATGAATTCAGGGCTTATGAGAGGGCATGCCCTGAAGGACCTTTGAGTGATTGTCGCATTGAGGTAGAATCCAGCCCGATTGCTATTGATTCATGCTCTATGACAAGATATCTTATGATTGATGGTTCACCAATCGAAGGCCCTGGAAAAATGTCTTTAAAACAATACAATACTTCTTATACTGAGCCCTATCTTTCTGTTTATAATTAGGATATGCTCCTAAACCCAAAGTTTCAATGTCGTTTAGCAGGGATGTTACTATTGGATGTAACCTCCCTTTCCTTTTATATACAGGCCTGGTAATAATATATAAGAATCTTTTCAAGCTTTCCGGATTCGCTTATTGTTGATTATTGCCTAATGCGCTATTGAAACATTTATAAAAAAAGGAAAGGGAATGAATTAACAAATTCATTCCCTTTCCTTGAGATTCGTTTAAAAATAATACGCTTATTAGTAACGATAATGCTCGGGCTTAAATGGACCATTAACCGGAACACCTATATAATCAGCCTGTTCCTTTGTGAGTTTTGTGAGTTTCACTCCAATTTTTTCAAGATGGAGGCGTGCCACTTCTTCATCAAGTTGTTTTGGTAACATATACACTCCAACTTTATGGTCGTTTTTCCAAAGTTCTATCTGGGCTAAGGTTTGATTAGAGAATGAATTGCTCATTACAAAGCTAGGGTGTCCTGTAGCACATCCAAGGTTTACTAAACGGCCTTCTGCAAGGATGAAAATTTCATTTCCGCCTGGTAAAATGTATTTATCTACCTGTGGCTTAATGTTGACTTTCTTGACCCCTTTGTGTTCATCCAGTTTTGAAACCTGTATCTCATTATCAAAATGTCCTATATTACATACAATTGCCTGATCTTTCATCGCCAACATATGCTCAAGGGTAATAATGTCCCTGTTCCCTGTGGTTGTTACAAAAATATTTCCTTCATCAAGGCTGTCTTCAAGGGTTTTTACTTCATATCCTTCCATTGCTGCCTGTAATGCACATATTGGGTCAATCTCGGTTACTATTACCCTGGCCCCATAGCCTTTCATCGAACGGGCACAACCTTTTCCTACATCACCATAGCCGCATACAACAACTACCTTTCCGGCTATCATCACATCGGTAGCACGTTTTATGCCATCAGCAAGGGACTCGCGGCAACCATATAAGTTGTCGAATTTACTCTTTGTTACTGAATCATTTACATTGATAGCAGGAACCAAAAGCTCTCCTCTTTCCATCATTTGATATAAGCGGTGAACTCCTGTAGTAGTTTCTTCCGAAACGCCTTTCCAATCAGCTACAACCCTGTGCCAGTATTGTGGATCTTCTATCAGCGTTTGCTTTAGCAAATCAAGGATGACTGCTTCTTCATGGTTTGATGCTTTCACTTCAAGGCTTGAAGCGTTTTTTTCTGCCTGATAGCCTTTGTGAATCAATAATGTAGCATCTCCTCCATCATCTACGATAAGATGTGGCCCTTTGTTACCGGGGAAAGTTAGTGCTTGTTTTGTGCACCACCAATACTCTTCAAGTGATTCCCCTTTCCATGCAAAAACCGGGATACCTGCTGCTGCTATTGCTGCTGCCGCATGATCCTGGGTAGAAAATATGTTACAGCTTGCCCAACGAACATCAGCTCCTAATGCAACAAGTGTTTCTATCAATACAGCAGTTTGAACCGTCATGTGCAATGAACCTGTGACACGGGCCCCTTTCAATGGCTTTTCCTTGCCATATTTTTCCCTTATTGCCATCAGGCCTGGCATTTCCTTTTCGGCGATCTCAATCTCCTTCCGCCCAAAATCGGCAAGGGAAATGTCCTTTATTTTGTATGAAAGTGATTTTTCTGTCACAATATTTTCCATTGTATTGTTTTTTAATTATACTTTTGCAAAGATAACTAATAAGCTTTTATTCCCAAAAAGTTGTTGAAGCTTATTATATTTTTTAAAGAATCAGTAACAGATATTGCATGGGTTTGTTTCTGAAAAAAAGCGTTCCTAATGCCAATATTGGCGTATGGGAAATATCGGAGAGTGTCGATGAGTTGTATCAGCGCCTGACTCTTACTCCTGCCGAAACAGAAATTTTTAGCGCTCTTACCAGTGAAAGCCGCAAGCTTCATTGGCTTAGTTATCGTATGATACTGCCTCATCTTATCGATTGGCACAATGTGAGCGGGATTAGTTACGACCAATATGGAAAACCTTTCCTTGATAA
>CAYLYP010000140.1:0-5058 GCA_964387795.1 uncultured Bacteroidales bacterium | reverse complement strand
ATTAAAAATATCTGATGTCATCCAGCAAAAAAGAACAAGTCCGCTCCATGTTTAACCATATCGCATACAGATATGATTTCCTGAATCACTTTTTATCATTGGGCATTGATAAATCATGGAGAAGAAAAACAGTCAATGCAATTGGCAAACACAATCCAAAATACATCCTTGATGTTGCTACAGGTACGGGCGACCTTGCCATTGAACTTTTAAAAATCAATCCTGATAAGATCACAGGTATCGACATTTCGGAAGAAATGCTCAGGATTGCAAAAAAGAAAACCGAAGAAAAAAACATATCCCATAAAATTGATTTGATGATAGCTGATTGTGAACAACTCCCATTCCCGGACAACAGCTTTCATGCAGCCAGCATAGGCTTTGGCATCAGAAACTTTGAGAACCCGCAAAAAGGGCTGGATGAGCTTTTCAGGGTTTTGGATAAAAATGGGACACTCGCTATCCTTGAGTTTTCCATTCCCTCAAACAAGATCATAAAATCATTTTACCTTTTTTATTTCAAAAACATCCTGCCTATGATAGGGCGTTTGTTTAGCAAAAACAAAATGGCATATCATTACCTGCCCCAATCAGTGGAGGCCTTTCCTTATGGCGGGAAATTTATTGAAATGCTTGAAAAATCAGGATTTCAAAATACACATGCCCGCCCCCTCAGCTTTGGTATCGCAACGCTCTATACCTGTAATAAACCCTGATTAAAAATATCAGATAATAAAAACAATATTTTCACGTTAACATCAAAAGAAAAAATCATTTTTTTCAATCTTATTTAAGGTTGTTTGCTTTGAAAACTATAATTTTGAACTCTTTTAACTTTAATCCTGTGAAACATCTCATAAAAACTGTAATCTTTTTCAGCTTTTTTATTCTTGTAAACAATGGTTTTTCGCAGCCAATAAGGTTTATGAACCTTCCCCATTATGACCTGAAACCTTACCATTTCGGATTCTCCTTAGGTTTCAACAAGATGGATTTTGCTATAAAACCTATTGAAGATTACAGGCTTATCGAAAGTGGGGAGTTCGACACCTTGAAATCAGTGATAACCCGTTCCGAAAATGGTTTTAATATTGGGATCGTAAGTAACTTAAGGTTACATCCACAATGGGATTTACGTTTTGTCCCAACACTTACCTTTGGCGACAGGAGCCTGATCTATGATGGGGTTAAAAACAATGAACCTTACCGTCGCACCCAGAAAGTTGAATCCACCTTTATTGATTTCCCGCTGCATTTTAAATATAAATCGGTGAGGATGAACAATACAAGGGTTTATGTGATTGGAGGCGCCAAATATAGTATTGACCTTGCTTCCACCGAAGATAAAAAAGAAGGGGAAGAAGAAGTGATTGTCAAATTGTATAAAAATGATTATTTTTATGAGGTTGGTGTAGGTATAGATTATTACTTCTACTATTTTAAGTTCTCAACCGAGATCAAAGCCTCTTTCGGGGTCCGGGATATGTTGAAACGCGAAAACACAGTCTTTACCAATAGCATCGATAAGCTAAACAGCCGCATTATAATGGTTTCGTTCCTGTTTGAATAATAAGGCATTTTTGTTTTATTAAAGCACAAAGCAAAAGCTATGCAAAGACAAGTTGAATTGTGGTTGAGTCCCCGTGAATCTGCCACACTTAATGATTTTAAGCCTTTATTATCGAGGAAAATAAACATTCCCAAAAACCGCATATCTTCATATCAGATTATTAAGAAAAGCATTGATGCCAGGGGCGCACATGTAAAAATAGTCATGCTGTTCAATGTCTTCATTGATGAACAGCCGCAGGTGGAGCCTTCGGTAAAGACGTGGTGGCCCCGAGTCAGGTCTAATAAACGGGTTATTGTAGTTGGGGCTGGCCCTGCAGGATTGTTTGCTGCCCTATGCCTTATTGAACATGGAATAAAACCTGTTATCATTGAAAGAGGAAAAGATGTGAGCCAGCGAAAAGCAGACGTGGCTACAATTAACAGGCCACAGACTGCCAGCTATATCAACCCTGACTCAAACTATTGCTTTGGTGAAGGAGGGGCAGGTACCTTTTCGGATGGTAAGCTCTATACCCGCAGCAATAAAAGGGGCGATATCAACCGTATCCTTAAGATATTTACTGCCCATGGCGCCAACCCCGACATCTTATATGAAGCCCATCCCCACATTGGGAGCGACAAACTGCCATCCATTATCACATCCATCAGAAACACCATTTTAGATGCGGGGGGAGAGGTATTGTTCAACACCCGGCTCAGTGATTTAATCATCGAAAACAATGAAGTAAAAGGGATCAGGACAAGTAAAGGAAATGAAATTTCAGGAGATGCTGTTATCCTGGCAACAGGCCATTCGGCACACGATATTTATGAGTTGCTTGAAAAAAAACATATCGCGCTTGAACCCAAACCTTTTGCCTTAGGCGTAAGGGTTGAACACCCACAGGCATTGATTGACAGCATTCAATATAAAACAGACAACAGGGGTGATTTCCTTCCCCCGGCAACATATAAACTTGTTCAGCAGGTTAATGACAGGGGCGTATTTTCATTTTGTATGTGCCCCGGTGGTATCATCGTTCCTGCCACTACAGAGCCCGGGCTTTTGGTTGTAAATGGGATGTCGAATTCAAAGCGCAATGGCCCTTATGCCAATAGCGGGATTGTTGTTACAGTGAATCCCGAAGACATTCATGGATATGATGACTATGGTGCATTAAAAGGACTTGCATTTCAAAAAGATATTGAAAAAGCATGCTTCATTGCAGGTGGCAGCAATCAGGCTGCACCTGCTCAAAGAATGGCTGACTTTTCATCTGGAAAGATTTCATCTTCACTACCTGAAACCACATTTAACCCGGGAATAAGCTCTGCGCCCCTGCACCAGATATTGCCCCCATTTGTTGCATCTGCATTACAACAGGGCTTTATCGAATTTGGGAAAAAGATGAAAGGCTATTTTACAAATGAAGCCCTTCTTTTAGGCACAGAATCCCGGACATCTTCACCTGTGCGTATCCCAAGGGACCCTCAAAGCTATGAGCATGTTCAGATAAAAAGGCTCTTCCCATCAGGCGAAGGTGCAGGCTATGCAGGTGGTATCGTCTCCTCGGCCATGGATGGCGAAAATTGCGCCAGGGCTGCTGCTGCATTGTATAACAGATAGTTTTTTCTGTTAAAAAGCCGATGGTTTTTATTTTCTTTTACCTTTGCATTGAAACATACAATGGCCCATGTATGTATAAGGATTTTTAATGAGGTATTTCCTTTTTGTTAAACTTAATTTTGAATTCTATGAATGCTCAAAGAACCATCGTTGATAAAATTACTACCAAGTCTTCAATGAAACTTCAGGTATTTGAAAACCTACAACATACATTCCAGACCTTAAAACGAACAGCCCAGGAAATAGCTTCAGAAACAGATCGTAAAGTTACCAAAATCAATAAAAAACTCGTTGTAGAATTCAGGGACAAAGGGGAGTTTGAAGGAGAGCTTAGATTTGCGGGTGACATCCTTGTTTTCACAATGCATACCAATGTTTTTGAATTTCCCCGGATGCATGAGGTAATGAAGACTTCTTATGTTAATGAAGACCCAACACGTTCGTATTGCGGGATTATAAGCGTTTACAATTTCCTTGCCGACTCATTCAGATACAACAGGGTTAATGACCTGGGCTATCTTGTTGCCAGGATTTTCATCAATAAAGACAGGCATTTCATCGTTGAAGGAAAAAGACAAAGTGGGTTTTCTTATGCACAGTTTAGCAAGGAACCCATTAATAAAATGGATTTGGTGAACATCATTGAATCAGCAATGATTTATTCAATTGACTTTGACTTACTGACCCCTCCTTATGACCTTGTAAAAGAGGTAAGCGTTTTGGAAATGCAGGAGAATGCCTATAACATGAAGACAAAGACCGGTAAGCGCCTTGGCTTCCGCTTCCAGGCCGATCATGATAAAATCAATTAAACAGGCCAAGTTTACTAACGACATCCCAAATCACAACACCGGCTGCTACAGAGATATTTAAAGAATGCTTGGTTCCTATCTGAGGAATTTCAATACAGCCATGCGAAAGATTTACAACATCCTGCCCAACGCCCTGGATTTCATTCCCGAAGACCAGGGCATATTTTTTGTCAGGGCTGGGCATAAAATCATTGAGCATGATGCTATTTTCAGCCTGCTCTATTGAATAGATTTCAAAACCTTGCTGAGCAAGCTCCTGAACTGCATCTATTGTATTCTCATAATAACGCCAGTCAACAGATTCGGTTGCCCCCAGTGCTGTTTTATGAATTTCTTTGTTGGGAGGACAGGCGGTTATACCACAAAGCAAGACGGAATGTATCCTGAAAGCATCAGAAGTGCGGAACACAGATCCAATATTCATCATGCTCCTGATATTATCCAAAACAATAACAACTGGTGTTTTTTCAGCCTGTTTGTATTCCTGGGGAGAGAGCCTGTTAAGCTCGTCATTGCTAAGTTTTCGCATAAAAGCAAATAAAATAATTATGAGCCACAAAGGTAGCAAAAGCCAAAACAATTAACCTCATTTCGAGCAAAATACAATAAACAAAAAGCCCATAAAATTAAAATAATCCTACGGGCCTTTAAGTTAAAAACTCACTAAAACAAACTAAACAACTATGTCAACAATTAACAACATGATTTATTCCAATTGAGCACAAAGAGCTGTTAAACCTTAAAATATTCCATGAGCTCAGTAAGTTTGGTAGCTTTTTCGTTAAGAGAATCTGCACTGGCAGCTAGTTCTTCAGAGGCAGATGCATTCTGTTGGGTAACGAGGGATAGCTGCTGAACAGCTTCATTGATCTGGCCTGCCCCTGATTTTTGCTCAATGCTGGCTGCTGCAATTTCCTGAATAAGCGTTACTGTACGTTTGATATCAGGGATTATCTTCATCATCAGTTCAGCTGCTTTTTCTGTAACATCTAAACTATTGTTTGCCAGACCAACAATTTCTTCTGCTGCTGCTTTACTTTGTTCAGCAAGTTTTCTTACTTCATTGGC
>CAYLYP010000139.1:0-5107 GCA_964387795.1 uncultured Bacteroidales bacterium | reverse complement strand
CAAAAGCTTTTGAAAGGATAAAGGTAGTCAATCTTGGGGGTGGGGCAGTAGGCACAGGTATTGCGACTCCCCGTTATTTTATCATGGAAGTGGTTGGCGAACTTCAAAAACTTACAGGTTTACCTGTATCAAGGAGTGAAAACCTTGTTGATACAACGCAAAACCTTGATGCATTTGTGGAGGTGCATGCAATACTCAAGGCCAATGCAGTTAACATGGAGAAGATGGCCTCAGATATGCGTCTATTAGCTTCGGATATATGCAGGAGGCACGAAATAAGTATCCCTGCCCGTCAGACAGGCAGTTCTATCATGCCCGGCAAGGTAAACCCTGTAATCCCTGAATTTGTAATCAGTTCTGCTCATAAGATCTATGCAAATGACATTTTGATTACCAGCCTTTGCGGGCAATCGAGCCTTGATCTGAATGCCTATCTGCCAATGATTGGGCATGCCCTCATAGAGAGTCTTAAAATGTTGATCAATGCCTGTATTACTATTGGAGAGCGGATGTTTGAAAATCTTGAAGTAAATGCAGACAATGCATACCGGAATATTTTGTCTTCCCCGGCAATAACAACAGCTTTGCTGCCCTATATCGGTTATCGCAAGTCCACTGAAATGGCAGCTTATATGAGGGAGAACCATTGTTCGGTGATTGAAGCCAACCTGAAGCTTAACATCATAAATGATGGCTTGCTTTCTTCGGTATTAAAACCTGAAAACCTTCTTAAGATGGGTTTTTCATTAAAAGATATCGTTGGGTAGGATGGGTATCCATGATGCATAACTTATGCTTATTATATTCCCTTTAAGTATTTGTTTCACGTTGCTATACTTATACTGTTGGCATCTTTAGGAGGAATGACAATCATTGAAATTAACAATTCATAAAGCAATGAACAAAGGAAAAGAAGCACGTCCCCACATAGGGATTTTTGGCAGGAGAAATAATGGGAAAAGCTCATTTATAAATGTGCTGTCGGGTCAGGAGGCTGCTATTGTCTCTGATGTGGCAGGTACAACAACCGACCCGGTAAAAAAATCAATGGAGATCCCTGGTATTGGTCCTTGTGTGTTAATTGATACTGCCGGTATTGATGATGAAGGTGCCCTTGGGCAGAAAAGGGTAGCCAAGACCATAGCTGCTATTCAAACTGTTGATTTGGCAATATTGGTATTGGCGAATAATGCTTTTGGGGAGCCGGAAAAAAAACTTATTGATTCTTTTTCGGAATATAATATCCCATGGATAGTGATGCATACGCGCTCCGATCTTGTTCCTTCATCTGAGGGGCTTCGCAATCGCATAGAGACAGAATTTAAAGTTCCATTTATTGAGTTCTCTAACCTTCACCCAAACAACTTAAATATTGTGGTTTCAATCATTGTTAAAACGATGCCCGAATCCGCATGGAAGAGTACATCATTGCTTGGCGATTTGTTAAGCTATGGCGATTTGGTATTGCTTATCACCCCAATTGATATTGAAGCACCAGAAGGCCGTTTGATATTGCCACAGGTTCAGGCAATCAGGGATATACTGGATAATGATTGCGTTTCAGTGGTTGTTAAAGAAAAAGAAGTGGATGCTTTGTTAAAGGTATTGAGTCCCCGTCCAAAGTTAGCCATTACCGACAGTCAGGTATTTTTAAAAGCGGCTGCTTCAGTTCCCCCCGAAATTCCTCTTACAAGTTTTAGTATTATGCTTGCAAGGCATAAGGGTGACTTTGCAAATTATCTCAAAGGGACACCTAAGCTTGGGCAGCTTAAGGATAATGACAGGGTACTGATTCTTGAGTCATGCAGCCATCATGTTTCATGTGATGATATAGGCAGGACTAAAATCCCCCGTTGGTTAGGCCAGTATTCAGGCAAGAAACTGGAATTTGATGTTGTATCAGGTTTAACAAACATTCCCCGCAGCATAAAGGATTATGCTATTGTAATACAATGTGGGGGCTGCGTACTGACACGTAAACAAATTATCAGCCGATTGAAACCTGCTGTAGATGCAGGGGTTCCTGTTACAAATTATGGTATGGCTATCGCATGGATGCATGGAATTTACCAAAGGGCAGTAGCTCCTTTTGTTAAAATTGATTCATCGGGAAGTGATTTTTTGTAATTTTGTACTGTATTTCCTAAATAACCCTTTTTCATGGATACGATATCTCAAATACTTGGTAAGCAGGAATTTAATAAACAAGACCTTGTGCAATTACTAATGAGCGAAGGTGCCGACAGGCAGCTTATTTTTGAAAAAGCTGCAGAAATCAAACAACATTATGTTGGCAACAAGGTATATTACCGCGGTTTGGTGGAGTATTCAAACCGTTGTAGTAAGAATTGTCTGTATTGTGGGATTCGGGGAGGGAACACTAAAGTTGAACGCTACGAAGTTGAGGATCATGAATTCATGGGGGCAATAGAATATGCATGGAAAAACAACTTTGGTTCAGTTGTTATCCAAACAGGGGAGCGCAGTGATAAGTCTTTTGTTCATAAAATAACCAGCTTAATTGAACAGATTGTTAAAATGACAAATGGTGAATTGGGTATTACCCTGTCGTGTGGAGAGCAGGATGAAGATACCTATCGCAGGTGGTTTGAAGCTGGCGCTCATCGTTATTTGCTCCGTATCGAAGTCTCTAATCCTGAGTTGTATCCCAGGTATCATCCAAACGATAAGAACCATAACTATCAGGAAAGGCTTAATTGTTTGTTTTTATTAAGGAAGGTAGGTTATCAGGTGGGTAGTGGTGTTATGATTGGGCTCCCATTCCAGGGGTATGAAGACCTTGCTGATGATTTGATGTTCTTAAGGGAGCATGATATTGATATGGTAGGCATGGGGCCTTATATTGAACATGATGATACCCCTTTGGTAGCGTATAAACATTTGCTGAAGCCAAGACTGGAGCGTTTTGAACTTGCCCTTAAAATGGTTGCAATACTCCGTATCATGATGAAGGACATCAATATTGCTGCTACCACTGCAATGCAGGCCATTGATCCTTTAGGTAGGGAAAAGGCTATTAAAGTGGGGGCAAATATCATTATGCCTAATTTAACCCCTGTTAAATACCGTGAAGATTATCTTTTATATGATGATAAACCATGTATTGATGAGGATGCCGATGAATGTAAAAGATGCCTTGAGGCAAGGATTCATCTTGCCGGGGGAGATATAGGATATGGGGAATGGGGCGATTCACCTCATTTTAAAAACAGGAATAAAGACTTGGATTAACCTCCTGCTTTTTTGGCTTTGTAACCTTCGGTAAGCAATATCTGAAGTATTTTGTCCCTGTGGTCGCCCTGTATAATTATCTCACCATCCTTCTCAGTGCCACCTACGCCACATTTGTTCTTTAATAGTTTTCCCAGGGATTTAAGATCGTCTTCCTTGCCAATAAAGCCAGTTATAACACTGGCTGTTTTTCCGCCACGGCCTTTTTTGCTAAGCCATATCCTTAGCTCCTGTTGTTTTGGGGGAAGGGTATCGGCCTCCGGCTCCTGAGGGTTCAGGTTTAGTTCTTTATTTGTGCTATATACAATATTTGATGTGGTGTTTTTTATTTTGGCCATATCAGGGTGTTTTTTTTACAAAGTTAGCTATCTGCCTGGATCTTTTTTAATAAGATTGTATTCAAATAAAAAAACATGAGCTGTTTTTTTCAATAACCTACCAATGAGTTTGTTATTGGTTACAAAGAAGAGTTATGGAGGTTGTGTTTTATTAGAATTATTTTTAACTGAATGATTGGATAACGAGCTTATGAACGCTCATGCTATTTGGGAGGGATAGTTTTTTTTATAATTATCAATAAAAAAGGCATTAAGGGCTTTTTTAAATAAAAAAAAAGCTGCATCTTTGCACCCTCAATTAAACTTTTGTATTAACAATTTAAATACTTGATTTTTACATGCCAACAAGAATCAGATTACAGAGAAAAGGTAAAAAGAATCAGCCTTTTTATCATGTAGTAGTAGCGGATGGTCGTGCACCCCGAGATGGAAAATTTATTGAAAAACTTGGCACTTACAATCCAACAACCAACCCAGCCACTATTGAAATAGATTTCGACCGTGCGCTTTATTGGGTAAAAGTTGGAGCACAACCCAGCGAAACAGTACGTAGCATTTTGTCAACTAAAGGCGTAATGCTAAAATATCACCTTATCAGAGGCGTTGATAAAGGTGCTTTGACCATGGAACAGGTAGAAGCAAAATTTGCTGCATGGTTAAATGAAAAATCTGCTAAGATTGATGCAGTTAAGAAAGATAAAGAACTTTCAAAGAGGGAGCTTAATAAAAAACGTCTTGAAGAAGAGCGTAAAGTAAGCGAAGTCCGTGCTCAGGAATTAGCAAAGAAAAAAGCTAAGGAACTTGCTGGTGAAGAAGCAGCTCCTGAAACAAGTGAAGAACCAACTGAAACTCAGGAATAGCATTAATCTTTAACAATGAACAAGGATCTTTGTTTTTTTCTTGGCATTGTTTCAAAACCTTTTGGGTTTAAAGGTGAAGTGATATTATTTCTAGATTCAGATAGCCCTGAGAACTATCAGGATATGGAATCAGTTTTCCTTGAAATAAAAGGGAAACTGATTCCTTTTTTTATTGAAAGCAGCCGCCCTCATGCAAAAAACAATCAGATTGTAGTCCGTTTTCAGGATATAGATACAGAGGAGAAAGCCCAGGGCTTGGTAGGCTGTGAATTGTTTATGCCTTTATCGGCACTTCCCCATTTATCGGGAAACAAATTTTATTTTCATGAAGTAATAGGCTTTACAGTTATTGATGAGGTATATGGAAAGCTTGGAATTATTGATACTGTTCTGGAATATCCCAATAACCCTATATTTCAGATATTACATGGCGAAAAAGAAGTTCTAATCCCTATTGCTGATCATATTATTAAAAATGTTGACCGCCCTAATAAAACAATTACCGTTAGGGCGCCAGAAGGCTTGATAGATGTCTATTTAAGTGCCTGAAAAATTGAAACAGGAAGGTATATTTAAGTTTAAACAGTTCCAGGTCCAGCATAAAAATTCAGGGATGAAGGTTGGGACTGATGGCGTATTGCTTGGAGTCCTAACAGA
>CAYLYP010000138.1:2504-5145 GCA_964387795.1 uncultured Bacteroidales bacterium | reverse complement strand
TTTGAATTCTAATAACCATAAATCCCATTTTATTGAATAACAAATATAAAAAAAACGACTGGTTTTTAAGCATTCGTTTTATTTAAGGGATAAAAATTCAAGAACAAGCTTTGCAAATTCTTCAGGCTGATCAGCATGAACCCAGTGTGAAGCCTTGTCAATGGTTTTGATAACCGCATTAGGAAATAGTTTATAGATATGAGGTTCGTGTTGGGGAAGGATATAATCTGAGTTTCCCCCTTTAATAAATAAAACAGGTTTATCAAAAACTGTCTCACTCTTTATCTCCCTGAATACTTCCCTGATATTTTCATTTATTGCAGGCAAACCCGGTTTCCAGATAAAGTTATTTCCCTGAGAGCGGGAAAGGTTTTTCATTAGGAACCCTACAATCCGGGTATCATTTATTTCATTGAGCAAGTGGTTTTCAATCTCCTTTCTTTCAGAAAACCCACTAAGGTTGGTATTCATCATAAGTTCAACCAGAGGATGGCTTTGATATGGATATTGAACAGGACTTATATCAACAACAATAAGTTTATCAATCTTTTGTGGATTATCAAGAGCATATTGCATAGCTACTTTCCCTCCCATCGAATGCCCAAGAAGAAAAGTATGCTGGATTTGCTCATTAAAAAGAAGCTCATCAATATCATCGCACATAGCCAGGTAAGAAAAGACAGTGCTATGCCCTGAGCGGCCATGGTTTCTCAGGTCGGGAACCAAAACTTTATATTGTTTTGAAAAAGCTTTAGCAAAGCCAGCCCAGTTATCAGACATTCCAAGTAATCCATGAAGGATTAACAATGGGTTGCCATCACCACTCAGAGAATAATGCAATTCCATGAACTATTGTAGTTGGCGTAAATACATCTGGATTGTGTTTTCCAGTCCAAAATAAAGGGCATCAGAGATTAAAGCATGACCGATTGAAACTTCAAGCAAACCAGGAACCTGTTGGGCAAAATACTTTAAATTTTGAAGGCTAAGGTCATGTCCGGCATTAATACCCAGTCCGGCTTCGATAGCAGCTTTTGCAGCAGCAACAAAAGGAGCAACAGCCGTTTGGGGGTTATCAGGGAACTCAGTAGCATAAGGTTCGGTATATAATTCAATACGTTGCGAACCTAGTTCAGCCGCTTTAAAAATCTTTTCGGGTTCTGTTCCAACAAAAAGCGAAGCCCTTACTCCATAACTGTTTATCTGGGCAATAACATCTTTTAAAAAGTCAAAATGCCTGATGGTATCCCAACCGGCATTACTGGTTAATGCATTAGGCGGATCAGGGACTAAAGTAGCCTGAGCAGGCCGTATGTCCCTTATTATTTCAAGGAATTTTTTTGAAGGATAACCTTCAATATTAAATTCAGTATGAATGGCAGGTTTAATATCAAAAACATCGCGATAACGAATATGTCGTTCATCAGGACGGGGATGAACAGTAATTCCCTGGGCACCAAAACGCTCACAATCAATTGCAGCTTTTACCACATCAGGAACATTGCCCCCTCTTGCATTCCTTAAGGTTGCAATTTTATTAATATTTACACTTAATCTGACCATAACTTTTTTTTTACAAAGCTACGGACTTAATCTGTTTTTGAAAAATAATTGAATGGTTTATTCTTTCAGTTTTGCTAAGGAGATAGCTTATAAAGCTATTTTTTAAAATACAGGCCTTTCATGATTTTATTGTCAAATTTTGAACCAATTGGAAGGTAAGTAATATTTTCATGAGCGCCAACCAAAAGCATCCCGTCATTAAACAAGCTTTCATGGAACAAGGATACAACTTTATTTTGAAGTTCCGTATTGAAATAAATAATCACATTGCGGCAAAAAATAAGGTCAAACTTATAGAATATTGTACCTTCAACAAGGTTATGATATTTAAATGTCACCTTGTCTCTCAGAAAATCTTTAATTTTGAATGTTTTACTAATGTTATCAATTTCAAAATATTTAGTATAAGGCACCTCAACAGTTTCTTCAAAATTCAAAGGGTTTACTTTAATAACCTTATCAAAATTATCGAAATAGGTGTAGTGAAGTCGGCTGTTGAAAATTCCAGCGCGTGCCCTGTCAATAATATCAGTATTGATATCTGTGGCAAATACTTTTGCTTTGTCATATAATCCCAGTTCGTTCAATAAAATCAACATGGAATAAACCTCTTCGCCACTTGAACAGCCAGCATGCCAGATGTTGATCGTGTTCTTGTTTTTAAACAGGGTCAAGACATTACGCTTAAGTGTCATCCAGACTTCAGTATCCCTAAATAATTCGGTAGTATTAACGGTAATATCATTGATGCATTTTTGAAATATATTTTTATCGTCCCTTACTTTTCTTAAGAGCATATCAACATCATTAAGGTTATATGTAGCCAGAATGTGTTCAATACGGCGCTTAAATGACTGCTCAGCATACTCGCTGAAGTCAAAATTATAGAGCCGCTTAAACTCAAATACAATTTTGTAAATATCCTCCTTAGAAACTGTTGCCTGAATTGCCATTTAAATAATTTAAAATGGTATGTCTTAAACCATATTTTTTCATCACCACCAAGAATTCCAAACGATTACTCAATGCAAAATAACAATAATATTTTTATTCTGCATTCCATTTGCGAAAAAAAACA
>CAYLYP010000138.1:0-2404 GCA_964387795.1 uncultured Bacteroidales bacterium | reverse complement strand
TTATTTTATTCAAAGATAAGCCTAACAAATTTAAATAATTACGCAATTTCACTTATTTAATACCAAAATCTGATTTTTTTTAGATCTAAATGATTTGAGTTTTATTCAAAGATTTAGCGGAAAGAATTATTCATCAAAAAAAGTATCTTTGCAAAAAAGACAAATATGTTTGATTTTTCACAATCAGGGTTTAGTAATCTGGCAGTTCATTTTATCGGAAATAAGAGCAACGGAGAATACCTTAAATGCTCCAACAAACTTGTTGATCTTGATGATGAAATGCTTAATGATTTGCTTAAAAGGTTCTTTCTTCAACCTTTTAAAGAACAATTATTTTATAGTTTTAACCATCCTTCAGATATAAACTATAATGAAGTATATTCCTGTTGTTCAAAAATATTTGAAAACCCGGAGCTTCTATTTGAACACTCGGTTCAATTTGCCCAAAGACTCTTTAATTGCAGCGACCACCCTCAAATAAAATCAGGGGAATTGTATGTGGTTTATTTCACCGATTGTATTGTTGAAGAAGAACTTACAGATGCTATTGGCATTTTTAAATCTGAAACGCGTGATACGTATCTTAAGGTATATCCCCAAAACCAGGACTTCAATATCTCCTATGACAACGGCATTAATATCAATCGTTTAGATAAAGGTTGCCTGATATTTAACACTGAAGCAGAACATGGGTTCAAAGTAAGCATTATTGATCGGGTAAATAAAGGAGAGGAAGCCCACTTTTGGAAAGACCAGTTTCTTTGTTTACGCCAGCGGGAAGATGATTTTTATCTTACCCGGAATATGCTTCAGATGTGTAATAATTTCGTCAAGGAAGTTTTAGTAGAAGAAAATAAAGTTGAAAAGCCTGAACAGATAAAAGTTAAGTCAAAAGCTGTTGAATATTTTCAGGATAACGATCGTTTTGAAGCCGGGAAATTTGCAAAAGAAGTCTTTGAAGAGCCAGGGGTGATTGATGCTTTTCAGGAATATGCGGCTCAAAAAGTAGCCCAACAGCAAGACCTCGTTTTCTCTGAATCCTTTGATATAAACCCAAAAGCAGTTAAGTCAGCAAAAAAGGATTTTAAAAGCATCATTAAACTTGATAAGAACTTTCATATTTATGTTCACGGGAATCCAAATCTGATGGAAAAAGGCATTGAAGAGGATTCAAACAAAAAATTCTATAAGCTTTATTTTGAAGAAGAATCTTAAGATGAATCACTAATAAATAACAAAAAAGCATTCATTACTAATGAATGCTTTTTTTTCAACATATTGTTACAAAAAAAGGATGTTTTCACATCCTGATAAGTAGTCCGTAGGGGATTCGAACCCCTGTTACAAGGATGAAAACCTTGCGTCCTAACCCCTAGACGAACGGACCATATTCTATTTCTATGCTACAATCAAGACTATGCTTTGAAAAGCAACTTAGATATTAGGCGTTTAATTTGTTTACGTAACGAGCCAGCTTTGACTTAAGGTTAGATGCTTTATTCTTATGAATAATGTTACGTTTTGCTAATTTGTCCAACAAACTGGAAACCTTTGGAAATAAAGAAGTAGCTTCAGTTTTATCTGTAGTGCCCCTTAACTTTTTCACCATGTTACGGCCAGTTTTTGCATAATACCTGTTATGCACCCTTTTACTATCGTTGGAACGAATTCTTTTTTTAGATGACTTATGATTAGCCATGATATTCTTTTTTTTACTGTTAATGTAGTCCGTAGGGGATTCGAACCCCTGTTACAAGGATGAAAACCTTGCGTCCTAACCCCTAGACGAACGGACCTTGTTTTTGTCCCTTGAAATTGGGAGTGCAAATTTATAACTATTTTTTTAAATAAAGCAACTTTTCATGCTCCCTGATAATTTTTTTTTTATTTTTTTTCTTCATGCAGGCTTAAAAGCCACATATACAGTTGTATACGACCAAATATAATCCTATTAAAACAAAATTTCAGAGTGATACAACGATTTATTGAGCAATAAAAAAAAAGAAAAATGAAATTTTGTTCATTTACAATTTATATAAAAGACTTACAACAATATAGAACAAAAAATCATTTAAAGGTGTTTCGGGATAACATCGAATGATCCATAAACAAAATGAAACTAAACAGTATCAGTTTAAAACACTTGACAGACTGGAAGTGTTTTATTTCTGTTATTGATTTATCAATAAATACTATTTTTAGTTAATAGACGAAGGAACCTCACGTTTGCTATTTGCAATGATTTTTGCGTTCAATTCGCATACATATTCGGTTCATCCGTAAATTATTTATTGTCTAAGGTCGGATTGAGCACCATATTTATAATTTTCATTGGCGTTTATATTTAGAGTCTGCTGAAAAACACTTAACAAGCAGGATGCATATCATTTACAATGTCATTTTA
>CAYLYP010000137.1:0-5260 GCA_964387795.1 uncultured Bacteroidales bacterium | reverse complement strand
AAGTAAAGAGTTTTTCCTATATTTGACCTGCCAAGCCGAACAACATGAAGAGGATTGCCCGGACATGTTCAAAAGAGATATCTTTTGATTTGTCCGGGTTTATTTTTTATTGGTATTATTATTTCCATAAATTCTTTTCCCTAACCACCTAAGTGAATTTAAGTCCTTGTCATTTAATTCAATGAATTACTGAATTCAGGAAATTGAATAAAAAAAAATACCGGCCATCTTTAATTAAAGAGGCCGGTAATGGAGATCTATACAACAATTGTTATTGATTGTCGTATTCTTTTAGGATATCTTTAACGCTGTCGGTAGTTACTCTTCCATAGGTTTTACTTCCAACCATTACAACGGGTGCAAGGCCACATGCGCCTACACAACGAAGACAAGTGATTGAGAATTTTCCATCTGGGGTTGTTTCTCCCACAGGGATTTTGAGTATTCTTTTAAACTCTTCCAATACTTTCTCTGCTCCTCTTACATAGCATGCTGTGCCAGTACAGATTGAAATAGGGAAGCGACCTTTTGGGGTCATGGTGAAGAAAGAGTAAAATGTTACAACTCCATAAACTTTTGCCACCGGAATATTTAATTCCTGTGCTACTACTTCCTGAACTTCAGCAGGCAGATAGCCAAAGATTTCCTGTGCTTTGTGAAGTACATTGATAAGCTCTCCCGCTTCATTGTTAAATGACTTGGCTACTTCTTTGAGCTTCAATACATCACTATCTTTGAGTTTTACTTTTATTGATGTCATTATCTTTAATTCATTAAATCGTTAATACTCTGTTAGAGAAAAAATCCACCGCATTCTTAGTCGATAAGGATGGTTTTCTTGCTTTTATCGAAATAATGAGTATGAAGCAAGTGGTGAGATTTTTCACTGAGAGGTTTGCCCAGATATTCCTCATAAAGCTTGATGATGTCAGGGTTCTCATGTGATTTACGGATAGGTTTGTTTGCATCTTCAAGATAGATAGCCTTCTGGCGTGCTTTCAGGATTTCTGAATTGCCATGGTGCAGCGGTTGTCCACCACCACCAATACAACCACCAGGACAAGCCATGATTTCGATTGCATGGAATTCGCTTTTTCCTGCTTTTATATCTTCAAGAAGTTTGCGGGCATTACCTAATCCATGAGCAATTCCGATTTTAATTTCTGTTCCATTGAAATCAACAGATGCGCTACGAATACCTTCCAGTCCTCTTAATTGTTGGAAATCAACTTTTTCAAGGGATTTTTTTGTGAATATTTCGTAAGCAGTACGAACTGTAGCTTCGATAATATTATCTGTTGTCCCAAATATTACAGCAGCACCGGTTGACTCACCCATTGGCTTGTCAAAATCCTCTTCAGGGAGGTTATTTAAGTCAAGGTTAGCTCTTTTAATTAATGCTGCAAGCTCACGGGTAGTGATAGAAAAATCAACATCAGGATTTCCGTCAACTGAGAATTCAGGTCTGGTGCATTCATATTTCTTAGCTACGCAAGGCATAATTGAAACAACAACCATGTCTTTGCGGTCAACTTTGATTTTCTCAGCAAAATATGATTTGGCTATAGAACCGAACATTTGTTGCGGAGAGCGTGCAGTTGAAGGAATATCGAGCATATCAGGGAAATGATATTCAAAAAAGTTTACCCAGCCCGGACAGCAAGATGTAAGGATAGGAAGTTTAACTTCTTTATCCCCGGCAAGGAATTTTGACAAACGATCCAATACTTCAGTGCCTTCTTCCATGATTGTGAGATCGGCTGCAAAATCAGTATCAAAGACATAATCAAAACCAAGACGGCGCAAAGCAGCTGCCATTTTTCCTGTTACCAGGGTTCCTGGTTCAAGGCCGAATTCTTCACCAAGTGCAGCGCGGACAGCAGGAGCTGTTTGAACTACAACGGTTTTTGAAGGGTTAGCAAGAGCTTTGATTACGTGAGGGGTATGGTCAACTTCAACCAATGCACCTGTAGGACATACTGCCACACATTGTCCGCAGTATGTACATTCGCTATGGTCAAGGTCACGTTCAAAAGCAGGAGCTACAACAGCTTCAAATCCACGATTGATCCCTGAAAGGACTCCGACAGTCTGGAATTGGTTGCACATGGTTTCGCAACGGCGGCACATGATACATTTATCCATGTCGCGGATAATAGCAGGTGAGAAATCTGGTTTATAAGTTGATTTTTCACCTTGAAATGGAACAGAACGGATACCTAATTTGATAGCAAGGTTTTGAAGGTCGCAATGTCCTGATTTGGCACAGATAAGGCAATCAAATGGGTGGTCAGAAAGGATAAGTTCAACCACTGTTTGTCTTGCATTGAGTACCCTTATTGAATGTGTTTTTACAACCATATCAGGAGTACAATCTGTTGCACAAGCTGGTGCAAGGTTACGACGGCCTTCAACTTCTACTACGCAGACACGGCAGCCGCCTGGTTTGTGTTCTATTTTCAGGTCGCCAAGGTTCATGTAGCAAAGGGTAGGGATTTCAATCCCTATTTTTTTTGCTGCATGGTATATGGTAGTACCTTTTTCAACCTCGACAGTTCTGTTATCTATTGTTAATTTGATGAGTTCCATTATTTACTTTCCTCTTTTTAGATAATTGTTACTGCATTAAACTTACATTTCTCCATACAGGCACCACACTTGATACATAAGCTCTGGTTGATCTGATGTATTTGCTTTCTTTCGCCTGAGATACAGTTAACAGGGCAATTTCTTGCACAAGCTGTACAACCTACACAATTCTCCGGGATGATTTCATAACGGATAAGTGACTTACAAACACCTGCAGGACATCTTTTCTCCTGGATATGTGCAAGATACTCATCATAGAAATTATCAAGTGTAGAAAGAACTGGGTTTGGAGATGTCTGACCCAATCCACATAATGAAGAGTCTTTAATGACCTGTGCAAGGTTGCGCAGTTTGTCAAGATCTTCCATTGTTCCATTGCCCTTGGTGATTTTATCGAGGATTTCGTGTAGGCGTTTGTTCCCGATACGACAGGGTGAACATTTTCCACAAGATTCTTCAACAGTGAATTCAAGATAAAATTTGGCAACAGCAACCATACAGTCATCTTCATCCATGACAATCATACCACCTGAGCCCATCATTGAACCGGCAGCAATCAGGTTATCAAAATCGATTGGCGTGTCAAGATGTTTTTCTGTCAAGCATCCGCCAGAAGGGCCTCCGGTTTGAACAGCCTTGAATTTCTTGCCATTTTTAATGCCTCCCCCAATCTCGAAGATTATTTCTCTTAGGGTGATACCCATTGGAACTTCAATAAGCCCAACGTTATTAATTTTTCCAGCAAGAGCAAAAACTTTTGTTCCTTTTGAACGCTCTGTACCAATGCTTGAGTACCATTTTGCCCCTTTGTTGAATATTACAGGGATGTTTGCAAATGTCTCAACGTTGTTTACGTTGGTTGGCTTGCCTAGGTATCCTGACTGGGCAGGGAAGGGGGGTTTGAATGTTGGTTCGCCCCTCTGTCCTTCCATTGAGTGGATAAGGGCAGTTTCTTCTCCACAAACAAAAGCACCGGCACCATAACGTAATTCAACATCAAAATTGAAACCTGTACCTAATATGTCATTGCCTAACAAGCCAATCTCACGTGCTTGTTTGATGGCTACTTTCAAACGTGTAATAGCTAAAGGATATTCAGCCCTGATATAAATCAAGCCTTTTGATGCCCCGATACAGTAACCATTGATAGCCATTGCTTCAAGAACGCTGTGCGGGTCTCCTTCAAGGATTGAACGATCCATAAAAGCACCTGGGTCACCTTCATCAGCGTTACAGACTACATACTTCTGATCGGCAACAGATTTGCTTGCTATCTGCCATTTTAATCCGGTTGGGAATCCACCACCACCGCGGCCACGTAATCCAGAATCTATCATCTCCTGGATTGCCTGTTCGGGGGTCATTTCGGTCAATACTTTCCCTAAGGCTTCATATCCATCTGCTGCAAGGTATTCATTGATGTTTTCAGGATCGATGACACCACAGTTGCGCAATGCAATACGGATTTGTTTTTTGTAAAAACCCATGTGTTTGGAATCCGAAACATGCTCTTTTTTCACTGGATCGGTGTAAAGCAGACGGTTTACTTTCCTCCCTTTGATTACATGTTCCAGAATGATTTCTTTTGCATCTTCAGGTTTTACCTGAGTGTAAAAAGTATTATCGGGAATCACTTTCACGATAGGCCCTTTCTCGCAGAAACCAAAACATCCGGTTGCAATTATCTGAACCTCATTTTCAACACCATTATCTCTGGCTTCCTTTTTAAGGTTTTCCAGTAGCATGTCGCTTGCTGAGGCCCTACATCCAGTCCCTCCGCAAACAAGAAGATGCATTTTGTATTTTGCCATTACTCAAATCCTCCTTTTTTATTTTTTTTCAATTGTTTCATAGTTTCTGGGGATAATACCGTCAACCAATTCCCCGTTTTTGAGATATTTTTCAATAATCTCATCTGCCTTCTTCAGGTCAACATAGCCAAATACAACTGACTCCTGGCCTGGAAGCGTTACTTCAATTGTGGGTTCTGCATAGCAATAGCCCATGCAGCCTGTTTGAGAAATCAATGCATCTATGCCTCGCTTTTCACAAGCATCCATTAAAAACTCCATGACTTCTTTTGCACCTGAGGCGATACCACAGGTTGCCATCGCTACTTTCACCTGAATCCGTCCCTCAGGGTTTTCGCTCTTTTCTCTTAAGGCGATTTTCGACTGAAGATCATCCTTCATCTTCTTCAAATCCGCCAATGATTTAATTGTACTCATTGTTTTGATCTCCTTAGATTTGTTGTAGTTTACTTATTTTGTTTTCAATTCAGAAAGGTTATCCTTAATCATCCCCCTTAACATTTTTACCACTTCTGGTTCGTTTAAGGGGATTCCTTCAAGTATTTCTTTTATTTCCCTTGTATCGAAGGTGTAGCTTTTGTCATTGATGCTGTGCGAATAAATAAAATCCAGTTCTGGATTTGCACTTACAAGGATTATTACTACTCCTGCAATATCTCCTAAGGGCGGTCTGTCGATATGATTGTGTTCAAAAATAGCTTCTGTTATTGTCCCTTTGCCCTCTGTAGATTGGATGCTAAAATGACCTCCACATTTTTCGGCATTCTGCTTGAATAAAGGGATGCCCAACCCAACTTTACGCGTTGTGCGGGAAGTATAATAGGGATCTGTTACCTTTTTCAAAGTCTCTTCGCTCATGC
>CAYLYP010000136.1:0-5352 GCA_964387795.1 uncultured Bacteroidales bacterium | reverse complement strand
AGTGATTACCTATACTGATACAATTACGCACCCCTGCCTGGATTTTACGCACCCAAGACACACCATTCCTCCGACTCGAATATCCTCTTCGTCGGCATCTTCCTCGGCCTGAGAAGGGAAATCGCCATGCCATTGAGGAAGTGAACGTCCATCCCCCGGCCTCGTGGACGATGCCGCCAAAACGCGTTTGAAGGAAAAATAAACGAGGGATTATGAGACCGCAATATCCGCCTTTCGGTGTCCATGCCTCCATACACAATCAATGAAAATGCATCAAAAGAACCTATCATGCAGAAAAATCTTGCTGATTTCACATACAAAAGACGTTGTTTATTGAATGGGGTCTTTAGCTTCCGTAAATACCCGTTAACGCCAATCCTTCCCGTCGCCAAGGATAATTCTCCAATCGCCCTTTGGCAAAATAGAAGTATCCTCCACATAGAAGCGCGGATTTTGAATCACCTCAATCGAGTTAGCTGTGACCTGAGCAATCATGCTCTTAGCGTCCTTGACCGTATCGAATCCGTCTTCCTTCAGGTAGGTGAACGCGTAGCTAAGGTTTGTACCGCGGTGCCCAAGGGTCATTGCGCCCACTACCTCGGCTAGATCATCAGAATATACGGGAATAGCTGATGCATAATCGACTGCGAGCCCGCAGTAGCCGTGCCCCTCCATCTTATTTATGTAGTCTTCCGCTTCCGTCCATCCGTCGTAATAGACGAGCATCGATGTAGGTATGCCGTACCTGGTGAAAAATTCTATGTATTTATCAATGCCGATATCTCGGCCCTGGCCATCCGTGTGGTTATAATTGCCAAAACTTTGGTCGAATCTTTTCTCGTACCTCTTGGTGGATGAGGGCTTTTTGGCATCCATATAGCCAACAAAACCTTCCGATTGCTTGGCCTGGGCTTCCCCGACAAAGCCAAGCGTTCTTGCCTCTCCTATCGTCATTTTCCCGCTCTGGAACCTGTGCGTCTCGATGATCTTGCCTCCTTTGTGTCTGGCTACAACGCTAGACCCCCTGAAGGAGAATGCAATAATGCCAAAATCAATAAGAGTCCTCGCGTAACGATCATCCTGCGCAGAATACGGCTCGGAGACAAACTCGGGGTTGGCGGAATACCTAGAGGCGATGACCCTGAAATCAGTCGCGCTTGTGCCAACATAATCAAAATTCGGGTCAAAGCCATTAGGGTCCGCCTCCTCGGCAATAGACGAGTTATAGGCGGAAAATGAATCGGATACAGAGGATTTTGATTCGCTCAATGACCGGTCCGCACTAGCGGAAGTCGCGCAAGAGGCGGCGCATAACGCAAGCGAAACTAACGCAATTAATCTCTTCTTACTCATTTTCGACGCTCCTTACCGAGAAATATCCGACAAACGAAGTCAAGTCGAAGTGCGTCTCGCCACCGGATCCGCTACCCCAAGCATGAGCCATTCGTGCTTCGTCCGGCCACGCAATGTAATTGTAATCCGAATCCCAGCATTGAACGCCCTCGCCAATTATGTAATGCGACCATGCACCTCTGTCATTTTGCCTAATCACATGATAATAGCGGTATGGGTCGCAAAGTATCGCGATTTTGTAGGAACCCGGCGAGCAAACCGCATATTTCCCGATTGGCTCCATCCTAATCCCTTCTGATTCAAGCGCTTTAGCCAATCCAAGCACCAGCATTCCCGGGTAATAGTCGGTCAATCTATTCAATACGGATTCATCCGATCGCTTAGGCAATATTGAGCCCGTATTCAGCCTTTCGATTCCGTCCATGGCATAGGAGACACAATTTCCATCAAAATCCGACATTTGGACGTATTGTGGAGCCGAATTATTAGAAGGGCTAAAGCCCCAGTCGATGTAAAATGAGATGTAATCAAGGTACGTGGTTCTTCCATTAAGCGGACCGCTGTATATTATATTGATTGAGCGAAGGCCGTACGCGGAAACGGAATACTCACCGCCGCATGGGCTTATCACGTCTTCAAAATCGGAGTTTTCATCAAACGATCCGCAAAAGACACTCATATCCGGCTGATAGTCTAACCTGCCAGTGAATAGCGAAGCCGAACTTAGCGGAAAAGGGAATTCCAGCGAAACGGATGAGCCCGGCCTCATAGCAAGCCTTCCGCCAATCAAAGAAGCGCCTTCTGTGTGGATTTTGCACTCATATCCGCCGCCAACCGAAACAGATGTTTCGCCAAGTAATTGCCCAGAGTAATCGAGTTCAGAAAATTGAATAGCGTCAAAGCTCTTTTCGTATTTTGAGTTGAGCGTGTCAACCAAATCTATAATTTGGGAATCGAACGTGATCGCATACGATGTGGTGCGCTCAACATTGGTGCAAACGTGCATGCCGAAAGTTGATCTAGTTGCCAGGTACGAATGACCGTCCGAGCCAACTTCTGTGCTAGTAGTCTCGTCATGCGACGAGTAAAAGGGGGAACCGCTCATGCCGTCCTGGGACGAAACGTTGTATTCAATCATCGGCCTGGTGCTATCCACGACGTAATTGGCCGCAGAAACGTCCATCCTAATGTGGAACTGGTTAAACGAAGGATACCCGATGATCCTGTAATCTTCCGATAGGTCCATCTGGGCCAAGGAAAGCTTCCTGTACGAGAGCTCTCTGCCAAGCGGCGTATCAAGCCTCAGGAGCGCCCAATCGTCCGCGAAGCTCCTGTACGTTGCATATGAGGAAGGGAAGAACACCTTTGTCCCCTTCGCGTAATACGTATAGGACGGCCCCCACGTGTCCGCCATGCCGATGGCCCCATAGACCTCGACTTTGCCTGGGATGTATTTGTTGTCGATCCCGTCATCGTAATCGCCGACCGTCACGTCTCTGTATAGGCCGTGGGCGGCGGTCATGAGGAGACTGTCGCCTACAAGGAATCCGGTGAAGTCGTACATAAGTGTGACGAGGCTGCCGTTATGGCTGATGTCGTGATAGTAGGCCCTTATCTTGCAGGTCGAGTTGGACGGGCTTTCCTTAGGGCCCCACGCGACGCCATCCATCGTCTCTTCGTCGAGGATGAACTGATCGTATTTGCCATCTCTGTATCTTTTGAACTCATATCCGTCGAAAACCGGAGAATAGAAATCGTTGGCATCGATATCGGATTCGGATAGGCATGGGACAAACGACGCATGGGATCTAGAATTCAGGTCAAACGAGATGATGTCGCCGGTGTTTTGTCCTCCCAGATCGATGTTTTGTCCGTCGTCATAGCTGTGTGTCTGGACGTAGCTCCCGGAAAAAAAAGACTGTTCCTCAAGCAATTCAGAGGATCTGGTTTTACCTGTCAATGTGCCCGATGACATTAAAAAGCTTAAAAGAATAATAGATGACATGAAGTCCATTTCAGTTCTCCCTTCTTTTTTTAATTCGCATTCCAATTCCGAATTGAAAACTTTGTTTTATCACCAATAATTATACTCAAAATTCCAAAGGTTTTGCAAACACCTTATTTTCGCTTCGGATATGCAATTCTTCGTTTCCGCAACCCGCCAATAGAAAGGCGGTTATAGACAGAATGGGAACGATGGCATGAATGACCTTAAATCTTTTGGTTCTTTGCTTCATATTTCTCTAACCCTCCAAATATATATTGTTCCAAGGACTGACTTTGTAATAGGAAACGAACTCTCCGTATTCGCCCCTGTCGTCGATCCGCGGATCCGTTATGAATTCTGGCAAACGACGAGGCCGACAGCAAATGGATGGCCAATACTTCTAGTGGAACAAATTTTGTTATATATATTAATTCCTATTGACGCATTTTGTTTTTCAACAGCAATTACTACTTTTTATACAAGAAGAACAGCCAAGACTTCTATGTATTTTTTGCGTGAAAACAAATGCCATTATAACTGTTAAGAAAAAACACCAAGGCGCTTATTCTGCGAAAAATATAGGTTACGTGCACGCGCGGAATCTTTAATCCGCATTGAACATCGTTTGTCAAAACGTAGATATTCAGCCTCTTCGCCTCGGATTTATTCTATTTTAAAAGGCCGGAGATGTCCCCGGCCCCATACAGTTGCATCAGCTTATAGAGATTGTTGATGCCGATCTCCCTGCTTCCCTCCTCGTAAGACTGCAGCGTTCTTTCCGCGATACCAAGATGCCTGCACACTTCGGCGCGGCACATGCCCTTATCTTTTCTTAGTCCTTTTAATTTGGATCCAAGAGTATCTATATCTACATCAATAAGAGTATGCTCTCCCGATTTCAAGACGATTTCATTCCAATTATCAATTAAATCAGGATGAAGTTTAAGATCATCTACAAGGAAGCATCCTTCCTTTATGGATTCAATCATATATGAAACATCATCTTTGGTTAAGGAACAGATAAGCATCTTATATTCTTCCACGATCCTGAGGGACTCCTTATAAAGTCCCACTTCCTTTTGCCTTCTTTCGGTGTCGTAGCTGGTCCTGTACGCCCTGAGATAATCCTTGCATTCGAGGTACGCCCTGTGCCACTTGAGGAAATCGCCCTCGCGGAAGAAATACCGCCTACCCATCGTAATAGCACTCTTTCGCTATATCGTTTAGGCTGTTCTTAATACCAAGCCCCGTTAATATTCGGTCAAGCGTAAATATAGTTGAAAGACTGTATCGATGACGCTTAAGGACCATCCTCGCATACAAATCATCATAGCATCTTGCAAAAATTAACAGGGTCTCGTTGTATTTGTCAAGATCCAAATCTACCACTTTTTCCCTGTTCTCAAGCAATTCAAACAAGACAATTACGTTTCTAAGGTCTTCGCCCATTAAAGGAATGTCGAACCTTTCCAATCTGTAATCATCGCCTATGTTCTTTGTAGTCGTCTCCATAGCGTTGGTGTAAATCACTGTAGGCTTTATGTCACACTTTGAAAGGCCCATTGACACAAACATCCTATTTCCGACCACAATGCCTGTCTCTTTATTTGCGTAAAACGAAATGATCGGATCGCCATTGGCCTTATCCGAATTGATTATATAAATACCCTTGGAATAAGTTCTGATTATTCCTTCAGCCTCTATTCTGCTCAATATCTTGCAGAAGGTCTTATACGGAACCATGGAAAAATGCTTATCCCTCTCATAGGACATATCAAACACCATTCCAGGATTCTTCAAGCAATATTCTCTTATGGTCTTTGAATAATTCATAATCTCAAACCCTCCTGCTTCTATTATAACATAAAATACAGAAAATAGCGACAAATAAGGCAAAAAAGTAGACATTGTCGACTTTATTTATTATAAGAACTCCAGTATCTATATACCATAGTATATAAAGAAAAAAGACATCCTGCGTACTAGCACAAAATGTCTACATTTCTTATATG
>CAYLYP010000135.1:0-5485 GCA_964387795.1 uncultured Bacteroidales bacterium | reverse complement strand
CCCCAATTTATTGATAAAAACCTTATTTCCTAGATGTATTTAATGGGGAACATACTTCCAACTTGTTCCCGGGTAATACCATGGTAATGGTTGAGCCGGGTTTAAAGCGGTTTTAAAGCGGTTTTAAAGCGGTTTTAGGCCGGGTTGAACCCGACTCAAACCCGACTCAAACCCGACTCAACCCCGACTCAACCCCGACTCAACCCTTAAGTTGATTTCTTTTTGAAGATATTTTGGTTGTTATCGTTTTAGGAGTGGAAGTAGAACCTGCCTATGTTTTCAATTTCCTGAATCCTTGTGATAGTAATGAATGATTTTTTTGGATTGTAGAAGTGTTCCAGTTTGAAAAAATGTTTACCTTTGCCGAGCAAATGGTTCCGAAATTTATCGGATTAAAAGGGAATCCCGTGTGAATCGGGAACAGTTCCCGCTGCTGTAAGTCCTTAAATAAATTGTTTGTCAATAAGCCACTTTTCGTGCCCACGGATGGGAAGGCGACATACAAAGGATAAGTCAGAAGACCTGCCGTTTAGTATTAGTATTTGTAGCTTTCGGGAAAAAAGCGAAGAATAGAAGCATATCCTTCTTTTATTCTCCTCTTTATGATTGCCGTTTGTTATAAATGATTTTTACACAAGGGTGTAACAGAAATCGTTTGTGATGGATATTGGCGTTTTTATATGGCTAAGCCTATCATGTCCGATTTTATACTGAATCTTTTATTGTTTAATTTTATAAGATCTGAATCATGAAAAGAAGCTTTACAATTTCTTTGTTTTTTTTGTTCTCATTGTTTTTGCAATTGAATGCCCAAACAAGCTCTGATTTCGAAAACATAAACCTTTCGCCCGAATCATTTTGGAATGGCAGTGACCTGAGTGGGGGATTTGAAAGTGGGCATGCGTTTTTTCCAAATGTTTTCAATACCACCTACGGTAGTTTTAATGGTTTTGCAGTATCGAATATAACTGATAATACAACATCTGGTTATTCAAACCAATACGCAGCAATTACAGGGGCTGGATATGACAACTCAGCAAACTATGGCCTGGTTTATGTGAGTGACCCTGTGACTTATGCAAGTGTTTTTGGTCTTGGGCTAAGGGGTATTGCTGCCAATGGTGAAGTATCAGGAATGTATGTCACCAACACTGCCTGGGCTGCCTTGTCGATGCAGGATGGCGGTTCCGGTTGCAAAAAGTTTGGCGGTGAATCAGGCAATGATCCTGATTGGTTTAAACTTGAAATAAAAGGTTTTTTAAATGGTCAGGAGAAAGAAAACATGATTGAGTTTTATCTGGCTGACTTCAGATTTGAAGATAATACCGAAGATTATATTGTGATGGATTGGCAATGGGTTGATTTAATGAGCCTTGGAAATGTTGATAGTTTAACTTTTGCACTAAGTTCAACCGATAATAGTTCTTATGGGATGATTACTCCATCTTATTTCTGTATGGATAATTTGATTACAATGGATAATGGGAATGTTTCCAACCCTGAATATTTAAGTAATGTAAAACTAAATATTTACCCCAATCCTTCTTCCGATTATATTGTTGTTGAAAGCTATAAAGGTATTCGTTCTGTAACAGTATATGATGTAAAAGCTTGTTTGATAGCTGATTATCAGTTTGATGGGGAATTGAACCAAATGATTGATATTCAGGACCTGGCTCCGGGGCTTTACCTTACAGGTATCAGAATGGATAATGGAATAACTGAATTTAAGAGGTTTGTAAAAAAATAAAGCAGGGGATATAGAATTTACATTCTTTGTTTTTCGGCAACAAGTAATGAGGCAGGTTCTTACAGGCAAAAAGTAATTCCTCATCTACTTGTTGCTTCTTATTTGTCAGGGTTTAAAGGTTATAGATGTTTTATTCATAATCACCTATCATAACAAACTTAATTAAGTTCCATCCGACCTAAAAAACAAATTATTTAAGGATGAAATGTTTATATTTGAGAAAAAAAAGAGATGTCAAATAGTATAGCCGAGCGCCACCAGTATATTTTAAATAAGCTTCACGAACAGGGATATGTTAATGTTTCGGATTTGGGCCGTGAATTATCTGTATCAGTAGTAACAATTCGAAAGGATCTTAAAATACTTGAGGACAGGCAGTTGTTGTTCCGAACACATGGCAGCGCCACGCCGGGCAATCCTTATGTAAATAATCGCCCTGTTGATGAGAAAGAAAAGATATGTGTACAACAAAAGCAACAAATTGCACAAAAAGCCATTTCACTTATTAAACCAGGGGATAGCATCATATTAGCATCCGGTTCAACGATTCTTGAGTTGGCAAAGTTAATTTTAAACCGACAGTCAGAAAACCTGACAGTAGTGACGGCATCAGCAAATGTTGCAGCACTATTGAATAAGCTTGAAAGCATTGAAATCTGGCAATTGGGAGGTGTGATGCGAAAAGGTTCGGTGTCTGTTGTTGGCCCAATAGCAGAAAAGATGCTTGAAGGGTTTTCGTGCAATTTGCTATTTATGGGGGCAGATGGTATAGATGTGTCTTTTGGGATTACTACCACCAATGCATTGGAGGCATCATTGAACCAGAACATGATGAAATCTGCTCAAAAGGTTATCTTATTGGCTGATTCAAGTAAATTTGGCAGAAGGGGTTTTGGGAAGATATGTGATTTGTCGCAGCTTGATCTTATCATAACGGACAGCGGGATGCCTGATGGTTTATGCAATCAGATAGAGTCATTAGGTGTTGATGTTATTAAAGTATAATTAGTTAATCAACAAATAAGTTAATTAGCAAATTAGCGAATGAGCAAATTAGCGAATTGAATACAAAATTTATGGGTTAAATGAATGTTTTAAATCATTTCAGGAGGTTTTGTATTTATAATTTGCTAATTATCACATTTGCAAATTAAAAAGCATTTTTTTCAGTTCGTTATTGCCTGAAAAACATGTTATGTTTTTCAGGCAACAGGGATTGTAAATGAAATTGATGTTCCTTTGTTTACCTGGCTTTCGACATTGATTGATCCTCCGTGTTTGAGAATAAATTCTTTACATAATATTAAGCCTAAGCCAGTGCCCATTTCACCGGATGTTCCTTTTTTTGATTTGCTTTCAGCCAGATTGAACAATGAGTTTTTTGTCTTGTCATCCATCCCTATTCCATTGTCAATTACAGATATTTCTACCTGATTGTTTGAGATGTTGGCATTAATATTCACAACACCATTATTCCGGGTGAATTTAATTGCATTTGAAGCAATATTGCGGATAATGGTTTTAAGCATTTCAATGTCAGCATGAATAAAAATATAAGGAGGGACATTATTTTTTAATTCAACATTTTTAAGCAATGCCTGGTTTTTTAATACTTCGTAACAGGCATCAACGACAAGTGACAGATTATGCTTTTGAGGGGAGAAAGGGATATTCCCGTTTTGGGTCCTGGCCCATTGGAGGAGATTTTCGAGCAGGGCAAAGGTATTTTTCGAAGTTTGATGAATGAGCCTTGCAAATTCAATTCTATCATCTTTAGAAAGCTTTTCATAATCTTTAATCATGAGTTCAGAAAGACCCAGTATTGAGGTGAATGCATTTTTAAGGTCGTGGGACATAATTGAAAAGAATTTATCTTTAGTTGCATTAAGGTTTTTAAGGTCTTCGTTTTGTTTGGCAATTTTAAGTTCGGCAGATTTTTGAGCTGTAATATCGGTAATTGTCCCAATAGTTTGAATAGGGGTGTCATTTTCATCATAAATAGTCTGGGCTTTTTCGAGGATGTATTTGGTGTTATTAAGGGGGGTTGTGATTTGATATTCCATGTTGATGGGAATCTTTTTATATATGCAATCCTGGTGTGCTTGTTCAAATATTTCCATATCATTAGGGTGAAGTAATTGCATCACGTTTTTATAGGTAACCGTAAAATCTTTAGGTTTCAGGTCAAGAATCTTAAAGGCTTGTTCCGACCAGAAGAATTTGCCACTAATAAGGTCGAATTCCCAATGGGCAGTATTTCCAATTTTTTGAGCTTCAAGGAGTGCTGCCTCGCTTTTAAGCAAAGATTCCCTTGCTTCTTTAAGCTGGGTAATATCACTAATAACTCCTACTACATGAGTAACATCACCCTCACTATCAAAAATTGCTGATACAGAAAGGTCGCCCCAGAACAATGATTTGTTTTTACGGACAAACCTTTTTTCTGTCCTGTATTGAGTTATTTCTTTTTTAATAAGTTTATTAAACCGATCTGAACTAATATCGATATCATCGGGATAGGTAATATCAGTGAAATCCATTTCAGACAATTCTTCATGGGTATATCCTAAATGATTTATCCACCAATCATTCATCATAATGTATTTCCCTTCAGGATTTGTAATACCGATACCAACATTAAAAGCATTGAAAATAATCCTAAATTGTTGTTCCTGTTCCGATAGTTTAGTATTAGCCAGGTTTAGTTTTTTTGTCAACAGTTTTAGGTCAAGAACAGCTTTAGCTAGTTTTTCTGAAGTATCTTGTGCTTCCCTAAGGGCCAGGCGTTCATTTGTAATATCTTCGATGCTAAGCAAAACAGTATTGATACCATTATAAACAATAGGAGAGGTGGAGATCAGGAAATCCATAGCTTTTATATTCTTTTCATTTGATACATGAAAAGAACCTTCATTCCTGTAAATTGGTTTTTGTGTTTTAAATGTATAGTTTACAGCGTTTCGGATCACGCAATCGGCGCAAAAGTTTGTTTGTCCACATCTTCCATTGTTTGTAACAGCATTAAGGCATTGAATTGCATTGCCTGCGAGCATTCCGTTTAGTTCGCTGCCTGCTTTTTCGAAAAACTTCTGCCCGCTATTGTTTGTTTTTAAAATCCGAACATCTTTATCAACCAAAAATGAAATAACAGGAGTGCTCTCAAAGATATCCTGCATTACTTTGTTGTTAAGGTTTGTTTCAGTTGTTTTGTGTTGAAGATGCAGGAGATTCTTAGTTTTGACTTTAAGTATAAGTTCTGAAAAAGGTTTTTGGATAAAGTCATTTGCGCCCAATTGTAAGGCCTTTTCTATTTCTGTTTCACTGGTTATAGAACTGATAACAATAATAGGTAAGATATCAGCAGTGAATTTTTGCCTGAGTTTTTTTAGTATTTGAATACCTGACATATCGGGTAGGACAAGGTCGAGAAGGATAATTTCAAAGCTTTGCTCTTTAATGATTCTTAGTGCATCATGGCCTGAAAGCGCAATTTGTGTTTGGTGCTGTTCCACCTGAAGTATTTCGGACAGGTGTTGGGCAACAGAAGAGGAATCTTCAACAATCAGAATTCGGCTCATTGAACGATGATTTATGTTTTTATCATTAAAACCTTAGCATTTTCAGATAGCAAGGTGTTTTAATGTCAGGAAAATTTATAATGTCTTTTCATTTAAAAATTAATCTGATTCTCCGCAAACACACCTAATATTTTTAGTATATTAGCGCTCAAAAAGC
>CAYLYP010000134.1:0-5621 GCA_964387795.1 uncultured Bacteroidales bacterium | reverse complement strand
GATGGCAACGAAACAGATGATGCCTTAAAGACTAACGCAAACAAGATGCAAACATTCTAGCGCTTCAGGAAATAAATCCTGGCATGCAGTATTAAATGTTGCTTTGTAATAAATATAGATCCTGCTTGTTAAGTGTTTTTCAGCAAAGCCTATTTATTCCGAAGTGATGATTTCAAAAGACCAGGGTTTTAAGGTGGCAGAAAACATCCCGTTTTCAATTTTGAAATCCTGACCAAAGTGGTTTTTGAAGCGGGAAGCTTTGAAATAAGCAGGCAAAGGAAATTCTATGGTTTGTGCAATGCTGTCTTTATTAAAAACGATGATGCTATGGCTGTTGAAGTAGCTCCTTGAATAAGCCCATGTTTTTGGAGAAACAATTAATTCATCAAATGAACCATAAATCAATTCAAGCCTGTTGTTCCTTAAGTCTGTAAGGGCAGATGCAATAGTTTTGGTTTGGTCTTCCAGGGGTTTTAAACTGTCAAATTTCATCATCCTTCTGCTATCGGGATCTCCGGCACCAGGAAGCCCAATCTCATCGCCATAATAAATTACGGGAACTCCGGGAATCGTCATGATAAATGCTGTTAAAGAGGAAAGTTTTTGATAGGCATTGTCTTTCCCTACATCAACAACTCTTTCCCAACCGGCAGCCTGTGCATCTTCATCAAATCTGACGGCCCCTCCGGCCAATGAGATAAACCTTGGAAGGTCATGGTTCCCGGTTATATTGCCCATCTTATGTTGCCAGCCGTAATATGAAAAACTTTCGTTTATTGAAACTGACATATCTTCAAAAGAACCATTGTCTAGTGCAAATACACTTCTGGAATCAAAGTAAAGGTTAAAGTCAAACTGCCCGTCCAGTAATCCTGAGCCTACATAGCTTCCAATGAGTTCGCGGCTCCCAAATGTTTCTCCAATCTGAAACAACCTCCTGTCTTCGGGGATCATGATTTTTTGCTTTAGTTTTGATGTGAGGGCTTGCCAGTATTCGGTTGGGATATGTTTAGTGGCATCATGCCTGAAACCATCCAGATTGTAATGTTGGATCCAAAACATAGCCGAATCGCTCATCATTTCAACAACTTCTTTTTTTGCAAAATCAAGGGAAGGCAAGAAAGTATCAAACCATGTTGTTAACCTGTATTCATCCCAAAGCCTGATGTTTTTTCTTCCGTCTGGCAAATCAATTTCAGTTGCCCATTCGGGATGATCAATGATAATCTGGTTGTTTTGATGGACATGGTTTGATACATGATCAAGCAATACACTAATGCCATTTTCATGGGCTGTATTGACAAGCTCATGTAATTGTTCCTCATTCCCAAAGCGATTGTCAATCGTTGTAAGTGTAACAGGCCAATAGCCGTGATAGCCTGAATATTTACGATGGGGCTCAGGAAATTCGGTATATCCTTCATTGGGGTTTTGTGCTATTGGTGATAACCAGATCGTATTTATGCCTAATTTTTCAAAGTAGCCTTCTTTGATTTTTTTTGTTATGCCTATGAGGTCACCTCCTTTATAATTGGCTGGTGGCAATATCAAAGGATCATCTATTTGCCGGTCATTATCTGTGGTGCCGTTGTTAAAACGGTCAACCATTAAGAAATACAGTATGGAAGCTTCCCGGTCATCTCTTTCAAGCTGTTTTGGGGAAGTAATAACCTGGCCTTTTTCAAGGGGTATAAGCAAATCATTGGAAGCCCCGTGTTCATTCATTGCAACCAATCTGATAAATGAACGTTCCATTGTAGTGGCGTCAAAGGGGATTTCAATGGTGGCAAAAGAATCACAGTTCTGGACCATCTGGGTGGGGAGTTCAAAGTTTTGCCATAGTGCAATAATCTGGTCTGCTTTGCCTTCAATCCCAATTTTAATCTGTTTTTTATCTGGTTCCCGGGGATACAGGAAAGGCGATTTGGAACGGTCATTTCCATTAATGACCAATAAAGAATTAAACCCGCCTATGTTGTTGTCAACAATATCTGGGTTATTGGGGTCGATGACCCATTTGCCGTCAAGGACAAGTTGGTAGTGGTACCTCCCCGGGGCAAGGAAAAAACCAATCTCCCATTTATTGCCATTTTGGGTCAGGCTTGATGCTACAGGGTTCCAATCGTTCATTTGACCTGCTATCTGAACAGTCTTATAGCTTTTGCCCTTGCTATCAAAGCTATAGTTATAATGCACTTTGCGCGATTTATACAAGATGAGGCTATAAGCCGAATTTTTTATCCATATCCTAAGGCTTGAAACAGAAGGTGATTCAGGGGATTGCCTGATTGAAAACATTGAACGTTCCTTGTTGAAGTTGATTTCATACGAACTGTCCCCTGAAATAGAATCTATCAGTTGGGTGTCCGATGGACTGAAATAATCCAGAAGGGATATTTCTGATGTTTCATTTGTCAATTTTATTGGACTTGCAAGCCCATAAATAAGCTGGTTGTCAGGGAAAATAGTTTTAGGTGTTTCTTTACACCCGCCAAAAATGATTGCAAAGCTTATCGCAATCAGGTAAAATGCTACTGGTTTATTTTTCATGGTACGGCCAGTTGATATATTTGTATTAGGTTAGGTTTTTACTATTAAACGATTAAAAACGAGCTGCTTTAATTCTTAATTTATAACCGGAAAAAAGTATCCATGAAAGCCCCTGCTAATTGCAGGATGATTTGCCTAAGATTGCCTGTCTTAAAACTTAATGGCATCTTCATTGCCCACTAATGTGACCTTTTTCCGAAAAAAACATAAAAGCTTTTTTCAAGCTCGGGGGTAATCCCATCGGGATTCTTAAAGCTGTTTTGTTTTTCGGTTATAAAAATACAAAATATTTGTTTTTAATAGGATTGGTCTTTATTTATTGGCTTATTTCAATTTTAATGACCTTGCAATTCTGCTTCTCGTGTTTTATATGCATTGTAGCCACCTGGTCATAGTTCTCATTTTCTATGTCAGGCTCAAATATGATATAATAACCGTTTTTGTCCAATTTAAAATTATACGAAAGAGGTTTTTTTCTTTCTGCAGTCATGTAAAAAATATTCTGGTAGTTCACAAATATATGGGCAATATATAAATCATCGCCTGATGATAGGCGCCCAACTGCTTTTGATTCTTCCCTGAGTTGTGCATCAAAGGAATTATAAACCCTGGAAGGGATTATAAACCAGTTGAACCAGATTCGGATTACCAACATGCCAATGATGAAAAAGACAAGTGCTTTGTTTTTATTTTTATAAAACAGATAAGCAGAAATAAATAGGGCAAATGAGATTGATATTGTTTTAAGCCAAAGCATTTCAACATGCTTTGTTTTTTCTAGGAAAGGACCTGCCCAAACCCCCAACGCGGCAAATAGTAAAGCAATGAAGAAAAAAGCATGGACTATTTTTATAATGAAGTGGTTTTTATCTTTATTTTCCTGATAAATAAAGATAAAAACAATAAATATCAACGGCACCAGCATAAGCAAATACCGGGGATAGGTGACTGGTGAAATCCAATAAACAATGATATTTGAAAAGAATACAATGATGCAGTATCTGATAAAAGGATTTTGTAGGCTTTTTTTAAGAGAGCCGGGAATAAAGAATAACAGTATCCCGATTGACCAGGGCAGGAAATGATAGCTCATCTCAAAGGGGAATGCAAGCATGTGCTTAAGGGTCGGGAGGATTGAAAAGCCCGCAGCCGACTTATCTGTTGATTCGTGAATTAAGGTTAATAGGGCTCTTTCAATATATCCGGGATTCCGGTAATGATAAATCAGATAATAAATCCCGGTGATACAAAGGAAGACAAAAAAACCAAGAAAGTTTTGCCAGGCAAAGAGCTTCTTGAATTGCCTGTTATCAATAAAAATAGCCAGGAGGGTGATGCCCTGAAATGCTAATGCAGGCAAGCCTTTCATCATAAAAGTCAGGGAAGTGATGATCCACGAAAACAAAAATAAGCGAAAAAAATCCTGTTTTTTATGATACGTATAAATGACCATAAACAGGCAAAAGATAAGCCATGAAAAGCAGATGTCGATAAGGCCTAAAAAAGAATCCCAGAAAAGGATACGGCCACAAGTGAGAAAGATAAAAGCTGCAAGAAACCCACTTTGTTTATTGAAATGCTTTTTAACAAAGTAATAGATTGTTATTGCATAAACACCAAGAAACAGTATTGTAGGTATTCGGGAAACCAGCTCATTGTATTGGCCACTTAACCTGAAAAACAAGGCAATAATCCAGTTATATAGCGGAGGTTTATTGAAATACATTGCCTGTCCAAGCCTTGGGGTGATAAAATCCCCGCTAAGGAGCATCTCCAGTGCAACCAATGCCCTGATGGCTTCATCTTCGATGTACGGCAAAAGACCAAGATTAATCACAAAAGCAGGTATGCACAATACAACTGCAATAAGTTCAGGGATATGTTGTTTGGTGAACAGGCGCTTTAAAAAATCCATATTTAAAAACGGGTAATTTTTTATGCGAATTTAATATATATTATCATTCTTGCCCGTGATAATTATTGAAAAAACAACATTCCAAACAAAAACAACAATAACAACAATAACAACTCTTTGAACATCTCCACCTATTTACGATTTACGATTTACGATTGACGAATTGAAATACAAAACCACCTATTTACGATGTACGATGTACGATTTACGAATTGAAATACAAAACCACCTATTTACGATTGACGATGTACGATTTACGAATTGAAATACAGATTTTCGGTTTCAATATACAAGACGGGTTATTTTACGATTGACAATTGTAATACAAAGGAAATGACCCCGGGAGGGGTCAAATGTTTATAGAACAAGGTTTATCCATAGAACATACGACCCCAGCCGGGGTCGCATCAAAGCCCCCATGTCACTAAAAACCAAACATTACAATAATTGACGATTTACGATGTACGATTTACGAATTGAAATACAAATTTGCGGTTTTAATAAATCGGTTGGGTGGTGAATGCCCTGTCTCTACGGGTTAACCGGTATCATTATCCTGTTATTCAATAATTTGAATAATCCCTTGAATATAATTTGGCATCTCTGTAAATTCGGGTATTGTCAATCGTCACTCATAAAACGCTAAATCATAAATTATTAATGACCCACCCCCTCCGCCCCCTGAAAGGGGGAACTTCTGACGCCCTGATGTTTTCAGGTAAACTACCAGCTTTTTTCCCCTGATTAAGAGCTATCTGTTTTGTAAACCCACTGCCTGGCTCCCCCTATTAGGGGGCCGGGGGGTATTGTATGAAGATGAATGCATTTTCAATAATCCCCCCTCCGTCATTTCAAAACCCTAAACCTGTATTTTTAATCGTCACTCGTAAATCGTCACTCGTAAATCGTCAATCGTAAATCGTCAATCGTAAATCGTCAATCGTAAATTGTACCACCAAGAATCTTGTATTTCAATTTGCTAATTCGCTAATTCGCTAATTCGCTAATTATCTTATCACCGACACCTTTTTCGTTGCGATATACTTCCCATTTGATGATAGCCTAAGGACATACATCCCCTGGGGCAGGCTGCTGATGTCAATATTGAGGTGTTGGGTATCGGCAGTATGGCTTAGAACAATGCTGCCACCCATAT
>CAYLYP010000133.1:0-5626 GCA_964387795.1 uncultured Bacteroidales bacterium | reverse complement strand
TCATCAGCAGCAGTTTTTGAGTTTTCTGCTAATTTCCTTACTTCAGTAGCCACAACAGCAAAGCCTTTGCCATGTTCGCCTGCCCTGGCAGCTTCAACAGCAGCATTAAGGGCAAGGATGTTTGTCTGGCGTGATATTTCACTGATAATTGAAATCTTATCGGCAATAGTCCTTATTGAAACAAGGCTTTCCCCGGCTGCCTGTCCAACAGTCTTAAGCATATTTGTGGCACTGGTGGCAATCTTTTCAGTCTGGCGCGCATTATCTGTGTTCTGTTGAATATTGGCAGCCATTTCTTCCATCGAAGAACTTACTTCTTCAGCACTTGATGCCTGTTCGGTGCCCCCCTGGCTTATTTCCTGGGCAGTGGACGACATTTGCTCACTTGCTGATGCAATATTATCGGCCCCGTTAATAACTGCTGCAATGATTTCGTTAAGCTTGTCCACCATGTTTTTAAGGGCATTGTTCAACTGGCCTATTTCATCCTTGCGGTCTAAGTATTCCTGTTCGATATTAGATGCAAGATTGCCTTCTGAGATCTGAACGGCAAGCCCAACACCCTGCCTGATACCTGATAAAATATTACGGGTTATGATTACTGCAAAGACAATCCCAAGGATAATTGCAATAATAAGGCCAATGATGGTGCTATAACTTGCAGATTTTAAGCTGTTATCAATGCTGTTGGTGGTGTTGGTGGTATATTCAAGTTCTACGGCAGCAATTTCTTTTGCAGCACCTAAAACAGCCAGGCCGGCATTATTTCTTGTAGTATTAAGGTTCTCTCTTTTTTCCCATAATGCAACATAATTATTCAGGATGGATAAAAAACCTTTTGTTTCCTGTTCAATAATGTTCAATTGTTGAGTGTTTACTTCCTGGCGCGTTATCCTTCTCAGCTCTGCTAATTCACCACTAATATCAAACTGCTTGATGCCATTTTCAAGGCTTACAGGATCCCTTTGTGATTGGGCCTGATAATTGATGACAAGTAAACCTAGGATTTTTGAATTCATTTTCTCAACAAGTTCAAGCTTTTTAGCCCTTTCATTGATTTTCCCCTTTCCTGCGCCGGAATTGATTTCCTGGCTCAAAGTGCTAAATTGAGTATTGTTAAATCCATTAATATTCTCAGAAAGTATTTTTGCAGTCTGCCCCATATCGCTGACCATTTTCCCAAGTTGTTCGTTCACTGATTGGGTTTGTTCCAGCAATGCTTCATAGATTTTGATATTTTCCTGTGCAATACCGGTTTTTTCTTTTAAAAGGGGAAGCGATTGTTTATCTGCATGTGCCAGGGCATCACTGATGAGTTTTTTTACATTTGCAAGATTGCTTTTGCCTTCTTCAAGGAATTTTACATCCTGGGTATAAGCATAGCCTCTTAATGCAAACATTGTCAACTGGGCATTCCTTTCCAGTTCATTTGCCATATTAACAGCCGGAACATAAGCTTTGGCAAGCCTTTCTGATTTGCCTGCAGAGCTGTACATATTGATTACGGAAAGCAGGCCTAATGCTACTGCAATACAAATTACAAGACCAAAACCTATTCCAAGTTGTCTTGATAATTTAAAATTTGAAAGTTTCATATTATGTATTATTTTTATTGAAGAATTTCTTTTTGATTGTTTTTACTGAAGTTTTTATGCCTGTTAAAGGCTCATTTCCTGTGCAGATTGCATTTCATCTGTTGAAAAGAGTTTGTCCACATCCAGTAACATGATAAACTTTTCATTGCTTTTTACCATGCCTGATAAATAATCCAGTCTATAACCTGAGCCAATTGAAGGCACTGCTTCAATGTCGCTGGTGTTTAATTCAAGGACTTCATCAACAGCGTCAACAAGTGCCCCTAATGTTAATGATTCGCCCTCAAAGACTAAGTTTAGGACAATGATGCTTGTGTTAACAGTAACATCGCCTGGTTGTAAACCAAATTTGATCCTTGTATCAAGTACCGGTAATACTTTACTTCTCAGATTAATGACCCCCAACATGTAATCAGGCGCATTGGGGATTTTGGTGATTTTTGGAAGCTCTAGTATTTCCAATACTTTTGATACGTTTGTCGCAAATGATTCCTCTCCGATTTTAAAGCTTAAATAGGAATCCTGTTTGTTTTCTGTTTGCATTTCTGTTTGATATTTATTTGAAAAATCCCTTTAATGTTATTTTAAAACACTGTTTGTAATCGTTTAGGATCTGGTTGAGATTTTGTTTATGTTTGTGTTGGGTGAAAACATTTCTCAAGGGAGTGGTCAAATCTATTGATAGATTTAAGGCAGTTGATTCAGTTGTTTACTTAATTTAAACCTGATAATCATAGGTACAAATACTTAGTATGCATACCAGCATAATGTGTGGCTTATGTAAAAACAAGTGGTTTTTAATTGAAATATTATGTGATATAAGCACATTTGAATAACGTATATAAACACATGTATATGTTTTTTCCCTTTTTTCGTGTTTTTATTTTTTTGCTGTTAAAAATGAATTTTTTTTTATGAAAATATACATGCAATAAAATGATATAATCTCCTGAGGTTCAATTGTGATTTTTAAAACTTGTTTTCTTTAATCATGTCACCCCTTCGGGTTTTTAAAGTGGCTAATTATTCTTATTTTCCATGCACCAATCTTTATGACCATTAATTAGAAAATTTATAAACGCAAAGAACGCAGCGTTTCTGCAAAGAACGCAAAGATTGTTTCCCTGACTAATATTACCAATCGCATCCGATGGAATCTCTCACCCTTACGGGTTCATTTGAACAATATATGCAATTTGTTCAATTTGGATAAATGAGCAATTTCAAAAATTTGTGGATACAATTAATTTAATTTGAGTATTTATTTGTGTCAATTTGTGGATAAAAAAAACATGCCCCTTTTTGAAGAACAAAGCTCTTCATTTCGAGGGAGCATGTAATGTATAAGAAACCATAGAATGCTATTCATCAGAAACCAAAAGCTTATTCATCGCCCCTGTGACTGATTAATCTTAAAAACATAATTATTTAATCACTAAACCCCCCGGCATAGTCAATAACATGTACCCATTTATATTTTGGATGTGTATTTATTGAAACACCTGTTGTACTGAAGTCGGGGCTGAGTATATTTTTACGATGGCCCCTGCTCTGTACACCGTCATCAATGAGCAGGCTTAGAACAGCTTCATGGCCTGATTGGTATCCATAAGAGATGTTTTCACCAAGAGCTCCCGACCATTTGCCTTGTTTTTCAATACGCTTTCTCATCCCACCCTGTCCATCATGGCCAATCTGACCGTTTTGGCTTTGGTAGTAAGCATGTGAAGCTGCAGCCCTGCTTAAGCCCCTTGATGGTTTTAATGGGGGTAGGGGCTTTGTCTGCATAAGTTCATCATATAATTCCCTTACAGGTATAAGTCCTTCCTCTGTTTTTATAATTGTGCCATCAGGATAATGGATTTGTTTGCCTTCATACATGGCCATAAAGGGCTTAACGTATATGTCGGCATATAAGGGCGGATTGCTTCTTACAAGGTTCATGGCAAGGATAAGGTTTTTTTCCTCATCATTAAGATAAGATGCAGAAACAGCAATGTTTAAGGTATTTATGTCCCAGCCTTTTTCGGAAAGGGCGTTAATATAATTGGAGTTGCTCTTTTCCTCAACCACTGGTTTGGGGCGCTCAAGGGGGGCGGGGCTGCTGCTTTTTTTAGCTGGAGTACAGGATAAAACAATGCTTAGCGCAAAAATCAGAAGGGTGGTAATATGCTTATTCATAAATAATAATGTTTGGAAATTGAAGATACAATTTTTTTTGTTAATTAATTGATTTGTTTAGCTAAAATTTAAGATTAGAAATCCTTTCCTGTTGAAAAGACTAGTTTTATGGAATTTATTCTGAAAAAAGGGTTTTGAGTTGTCAATTTTTTATAGTTTTGTAGCTCAGGTGCATCCCTGCTTTATTTATTTTAGCTCAATGGATTAGACTATTATAAAGGCAAAAGGTGCAATGAAAAGAGTGAAATTTTTCTTTGTTTTTAATATTTCTAAAGAGACTAATATATGCAAAAATTAATGTTGTTGGGTGATGAGGCCATCGCCCAGGGCGCAATTGATGCAGGGATTTCAGGAATCTATGCTTATCCTGGAACCCCATCAACCGAGATTTCAGAATATGTAAGGACGTCGAAGGAGGCGAAAGGTAAGAACATTATAGCTACCTGGTGTGCCAACGAAAAAACAGCAGCCGAAGCTGCCCTTGGGATGTCTTATGCAGGAAAGCGTACAATGTGTTGTATGAAACATGTAGGCTTAAACGTGGCTGCTGATGCGTTTGTAAATTCATCTATCACAGGTGCCAACGGAGGTATCATTTTTGTGATTGCTGATGACCCATCCATGCACTCTTCACAAAATGAACAGGATTCCAGGTTTTATGGCAAATTTGCAATGATACCTGTCTTGGAGCCATCAAACCAGCAGGAGGCTTATGACATGGTACATTACGGTTTTGAGTTAAGCGAAAAGTTCCGTATCCCGGTAATGATGCGCGTAACTACCCGTCTGGCTCATTCAAGGGCTGGTGTTTCAAGAAAAGAAGCAAGGGAACAAAACACATTACATTTGCCTGAAAACCTTCGTCAGTTTGTATTGCTTCCCGGTATAGCCCGTAAGCAGTATAAAGACCTGCTGAACAATCAGGTGAATTTTGAAAATGAAAGCCAAAACTCAGCATTCAACACATATTTTGATGGTAAAGACAAAAGCATGGGTATTGTTGCCTGTGGGTTGTCATATAACTATCTGATGGAAAATTATCCTGACCGTAATATTAACTATCCGGTTTTAAAGGTTGGTCAATATCCACTGCCCCGTAAGCATGTAGAAAAGCTTTTTAAAGAATGTGATACTGTTCTCGTGCTTGAAGATGGATATCCTATTTATGAAGAACTGTTGAAAGGCTACCTTGCTACAGGTAAGACTGTAAAAGGCCGCCTTGATGGCACCTTGCCAAGGGATGGTGAGCTGAATCCAAATATCGTTGGCAAAGCATTAGGTATGGAGATTAGCCGTGGTTCAGAAATACCATCGTTGGTAGCTTCAAGGCCACCATCACTATGTGTGGGTTGCCCTCATATTGATTCCTTCCTGGGCTTAAATGAAGCATTGGTGAAATATGGCAGGGGCCGGGTGTTTTCAGATATTGGGTGCTATACTTTAAGTGCAATGCCCCCTTTGGAAGCAATTAATAGCTGTGTTGATATGGGTGCTTCTATTACAATGGCCATAGGTGCTGCCAATGCCGGTATGTTCCCGGCTGTGGCTGTTATCGGGGATTCAACATTTACCCATAGTGGCATTACAGGTTTGCTTGATGCAGTGAACTCAAAATCAAATATTACTGTTGTTATCCTTGATAATTCTACTACCGGGATGACTGGTGGCCAGCCCTCTGCTGCCTTTGGTAAAATTGATGACATCGTAAGTGGGTTGGGTGTTGATAAAGATCATATCCGCGTGATAAAACCTCTTAAAAAATACCACGAGGAGAATGTTAAGGTTTTTGAAGAAGAGCTTGCTTATGAAGGCGTTTCCGTTATCATCCCCCGCAGGGAATGTATCCAGAC
>CAYLYP010000132.1:0-5665 GCA_964387795.1 uncultured Bacteroidales bacterium | reverse complement strand
AAAAGACATGTCAACTATAAAACTCCGTAGGAGTTTCCCTTCAATCATCAAAAAATATACTTTTCACCCTTCATAATGCTAATTTCCTCTATCAGGGCTCTAACCCCATCCTCAATGCACTTTTTAAAAATCCATTCCCAAGACCATTGAAACCCAAAGCTCTGTTCTGCATTATGATTTCAGCCCGGGCTTATTCGCTATCGCTCATTAGCTGGTTCAACATGCTGAGGTGTGCCGACCACATGAAGGCCTATTTATTGGCGTTAGTTTTTTATTCTTTTTGCTAGTCCAATTTTTATTCCTAATTGGATTGATGGAGCAATTAATGAACCATTATCCTCCTGAAAAGGAATGAAAGATACATTATTGTTAGAATCAATAATCTTGTTATTGACATTCTCATAATGATAAACTTTAAATCGTAATCCAAATCCTCCATAAAATATTGTATTGAAAAATAATGAGTTCGAGATTAAAATCTGTTTATTTAATCCTAATAATAATTTTAATCCCGTTACATTGTTTCGTTCACTTCGCACACAATCAAATTTCTCAATCTCATCATTATCAAATGAAAATTGTTTATTATCAATCCAATAAAATCGATTGAATAATTCACATTGAACAAAATAATTACGTTTAGTCCCTATAAAATAAGAAGGTGCGATTGAAAAATAGATTGCATTTGAAAACTTATTAAACATATACTGGTATTCATAATCCGCAATCAAGCCATTACCAAAAGGCTCAAATTTACTACCAGTACCAGTTGGAATTTTGTAACCTAAAGAATAAGATAATGAAACCTTTTCTTTTATAAAATGCTCATAAGTCAAAATAATCTCAGGAAAAATCAATTGGCTGGGTAAAATATAAACTCCGTCACCAATCAGTCTTTTATCAGAATAATTATTAGTTTGCGCATATTGATTTAAAGAAAATAAACATAGAAAGAAAGCAAAAATAATGTGTCTCATCTTTGAAAGCAATTAATTACTATTATTTCATAGAATTTAAATTCAACCAGGAACGTTCCGTAAATTAACGCCAACTCCTTTATAACACATCCGAAGCTAAGCTAACCCAGCCTTTTGGTGCAGGATATTATTTTCAAATATACCAATTTTATTGATTATCAAAAGGACTAATTATTTTTTGTATTCTTCTTCCCGAAATGTATGTGAATATTTCATGGTTTTTACTGCTATCATGTCCTGTATATAATATCCATCAGAAATTGCAAATGATGCATCCTTGTTCCATGTGCGTATGGACAGACACACTCTTTGACTAGCTTTGGCTTTAGCGTGGATTTGTGGGGCTTGGAAATGTGGGGGAAGCTTTGGTATTAGTTTGAATAGTTAGTAAAATCAAAAATTAAATGCTTTAATGTAATAATATTTGAATGGTTCGACTCGTAATAGGTTTTTAATAACTTGTTTGATTTGAAATTTAAAGTCTCCGTATTTCTATTATCTTTTTCCAATAATGTATTAATTCCTTTTATCGTCTTATCTGCGTTGCCTTCGAGTAAATAACCTAACATGCAGCCTATTGGATATTTTTCAGAAATAAATCTTTCCATTCCTTCATTTATATATGCTCTCTTTAAATCTGCATCTTTTTCTTTTAGTCTTTTGGCTTCCATAAAGCAATGATACCTTTGCTTTTTCCATATTTTGAAGTAAACAAAGTCAATTCTTGGAAGTTTATCGGCAAAACCTTTTTCTTGGTTTTCTGTTTCAGACAATAGCTTATTTTCAGTATTACAAGTAATACCTTTTTCTAAGGAAAGTTGACTTTTGTTTACGTAATGCCTTAATAATTCCGAAAAATCATTTTCAAGCCAATTAGGTTGATATTTATTTTCTGAAATAGCTACATTAAATGCATTAACAATTAATTCAATGCAGGCTTCTTCAAAAGCCTTTCTGTAAATCGAACTAAGCTTCATCGTGCTCTCCATTTAGAATTTCAAGAATCAATTCGGAGGCATCTACTAAAGCCATTGATTGAGACCAAAATCTACGTTGATTGGGGCGAATGATATAAATATCGTCTCCTTTTTTATAGTTGAGTTTTTTTCTGAAGTAGATATTCCTTGCTTTCTCTTCCCACAAATATTGGTCAAGTTTTTTTAATTCTGCCTCTACGTTTTCTTCGGAATGGAAAACTCCTTTTTTTTCTTTCTCGTGCGAAAGTTTAATCATCATTAGAGGTGTAAACCTACTAATGCGATAAACTATGGCATTTGCAAATAAATCCTGACCTTCAAGAAATTCATTTAGTTCAGTACTAATCGTTTTTGCGTATTCAGTAGTTTGATTTTGCATAACAGGATATAGTGCTTTTGATCTTTCTTGTTTATGAAATAAATCTATGTTGTAATTTATACAGTCGCTTAGTAGATTGATATCATTTACATTCAAATCCAAACTTTCATAAATCACCTTGTCGATATTGTCATTTATGTATGATTCAATTTCTTGATTTTCAAAAGAATCCTGCAAGAAACTTTTTGATTTGAGTTTTGATAAGATTTCCGTTGTAGCTTGTTTTATTTTCAAACTCTGTTTATCACTCAAACTTATTGGAACAGATAAATACTCATTCTTCATTATCTGCTCTCTTTCAATTCCGTATGAGGAAATTGTCATAAATAGGTAATATGTACTTACCTTTGAGTTGAAATAACTCAACAAAAGATAGAGTTCTTCAATATTTTCCTTGGTAGTATAAAAGCCATAAATACCATCTCTAAAAGAACATTTATTTTCAATAAAAGAAGCACAGATAATATTTTGATCTAATCCTTTTTTGATTACAATATGAGGTTCTGTAAAAGCTCTAATATCTCCTAACCTTCTAAAAGCTGTTAACTTTTCTAATTCAGAAATATCATTTATATTATAAAAACTTTTATAAAATTTTATTGCTTTGGGACTTTTAATAGATTCTTTTACATCACTTAATATATTATCAGATGTATAATATCTCGTTACAAAATCAGCATCTAAGTACTTAAGATTAGTTAAGGTTTCACTAAATTTAGGCTTGTCTTTCTTTTGAGTAAGCAATTGAAATCCCACTCCTGATTTTATATTGTTATTCTTTGCGAATTCATTTATTGAATCACGTGTAGAGTTATCCAACCTTTTAATCAACTCCCAATCATTCATTCCGCCCCACATTGCCACTTTCCATATTTTAGTATCAAGTTTCTGACATTCTTCTCTTGGCAGATATTTTAAATCTGTAAAATCTATATTCAGTCCATCAACTACATTGGTTTTAATGAACGTTTTTGGAGCATAATATGCAATTTTATCCGAGGGCTTTTCTGGTTGCCCTTTTTGATAAAATACAATGCTTATAGGCCCGGTTGCATCGCCAAATAATTGCCCACCGAAATTTTTCTTTGCATTGCGAAGAATAGAAAAGTTAAAAACCTTTTCAACATAGCAATCATTAAACAACCACTTCCTAAAATTCTGATAAGTTCCACCTGTGTTGGTTAAAACTTTGGTGTTGAATATTAACGCTATTTCACCATTCGGAGCAAATTTTGTTACTTTATGGAGAAACGGTAAAACCATTTCTTTAGCAAAATTGAATTCATTGCAATAATTGCGAACAGATTCTAATAAATTAGTAGTTCCGAATGGAGGATTGCCAACAACCAAATCGAATTGAATATTGTCAATTTCTTTATTTTCTATAATTGTATCTCTGCAAAATAGATTTTTTCCTTGTATCTTTAAGGATTTATCGTTCGGGTTATTGATAAGATTGGGTAAACGATGTTTTTTATTTTGCCATAAGTTTTTTGGGTCTAAATTATCAACCAATGCCAAATACAAACTAAATGCAGCTACTTTTATGGCCTGTGGGTGTAATTCAATACCAAAAATATTTTCTTTCAGTAGCTTAACCAAAGTGTCGAAATCAGGTTTTTCCTTGTGCTGGTTTTCATAGCGCTTTACCAAGCGTTTAAAACTTTCTACCAGGAAAATTCCCGAACCACAACTTGGGTCTAAAACTTTAACGTTGTAATTCTTTGCTGTTTTATCGATTGGTAGTTTCTCATTCAGAATAAACTCCACTAATGAAGGTGGTGTATAGTATGTTCCGGTTTGTTTCTTTAATTCCGGGTCGGTTTTAAACAGGAAGTTTTCGTAAATTTCGCTTAATAATTCTATCTGTATAATGCTGAAATCAAACAATCTCCAATCTTCAAACAATTTTGTTTGCGGTGTATTATCATTACCACTTATGAAACATTTTTTTATAAGTTGAAGTTGGTCGGCAGATATTTTTTCTCCTTTTTCTACTGTAAAAACATTTCCATTAAAATCTTCTTCCAATCGTTCGTGCAATTGGTAAGTAGCTTCCACATCATCTAGTATGTCAAAATAACTACCTGCCCCCTTTTTATAAAGAGAGTATAATTTTTCGTCTGTGGCACCTCTGTCTTCAAGATATAGCAAAAATAAAGAACGAAGTATGACTTTGTGAATGAAATTTATTCCAAGCCCCTGTTTTGCAAGCTGATTCGCGGTATTTACTAAACTAGTTACAAGATATTTATCAACTCTTTTTTGTAAGTTGATTTTATCTCTGACAAATTGGGCTTCTTTCAAAGTCCAGACAATGCCTGTATCAATAGCAATTCTCGAAAACAGCGTGTTGAGTTCTTCAAGTTGCTTTTTGTCTGAAAAAAGGTATGTTTTTATTTCAACACTTTGTAGCTCTTTTTCGTAATCAAAGTTTTCTTCAGTTTTAATAAGTGGTTTTTCTGTACAGTTATAAATGCGAATTTCTGTTTCAGAATAAACATATAAGAACAATACCTTTTTGAAATTCCATATTTTTCTGTGGGTATCAGATATTGATTGCAACGTTTCGGCATCAAAGGTTTTTACCTTTTTCAAAAACACAGCAGGAAAACTATTTCCGTTTTCATCGGTATTGAAATAAACCGAATCAATTCCAAATTTAGTAACTTGGTCAAAAACAATAGACTCACTTTCTAAGAGTTTTTCACCCTTAGATTTTATGGATTTGGCTCTGTCGAAGCCTATTAACTCTAATACATTTTGATCATTCATTATTATTGCCATGTACGAATACGAAATCTTCGACTAAAATACAAATATTAACCTGCAAAGGTATCCCTTTTTACTAATTTTTTGGTTGAAAAAAATTTAAAAATGAACTTTAAATGTGTCAATTTCCTGCGATATGTTGGCATGAAAACAACTCTTTTGCTAGCTGAAGTATTGGCTTGTGTATAAAGCTGGTAAATGTGTTGTTTTGTTCATAAGTTTTTTATTAACTCTTTTACTCTTACTGCAAAATTACCTATGTCGTTTCTTTCTTAAGCTTGTTGGCAACCCGTTTCTAAATTTGACTTTTCAAACAAATATTCTGCATTTGGTAATAGATGAATAACAGCCATCATACAAAAACACTCACCCAAATATAGCTTTTTTTCTATAAATTATCAAACAGGTTTATATTTTTTATATGCTTCTTCCCGAAATGTATGTGAATATTTCATGGGTTTTCCTGCTATCATGTCCTGTATATAATATCCATCATGAATTGCAAATGATGCATCCTTGTTCCTTTAAATCTTTTAATAATCCACCACCAGTTGTTAAAT
>CAYLYP010000131.1:0-5682 GCA_964387795.1 uncultured Bacteroidales bacterium | reverse complement strand
ATCCCTACCTTTTATGAAACCAATAAGAGAAGGTTCTACAATGATAATTTCATCATCATCACTACCATCTCTCTTGTTATAACATCGACAATTTACATTGCACATCATTTCTCGCAAGACTATAGAATCCCACGCCCCCAGAATTTCTTTTTTCCTTTTATTGTTCAAATGATCTTATGCGGGATTGCCTTCTGGGTCAGCACTTCAAAATATCTGCTTAAAAAAGAAGAAAAGACAAAAATCGAAATTGAAGAATTAAAAAGAGAAAAAGTTGAATCTGAACTGCGTTTTCTTAAAACCCAGATTAATCCCCACTTTTTATTTAATGCCCTTAACAATATCTATTCGATGGCATACTCAGGCGACCAGACAGCACCCGAGAAAATCGCCATACTATCAGATATGCTCCGGTATGTGCTATACGACTGCGAATCCAACAGCATTTCACTTGACAAAGAAATTGATTATATCAGCAATTATATTGAATTTCAACAACTAAAAACCGAATCAAAACAAAACATCCGTTTTGATTTCAGCCGTGCTGACCAGTCTTATCAGGTAGCACCCATGCTCCTTGTCCCATTTGTTGAAAACGCTTTTAAGCACAGCAGCATCGAAAAAGACCCTGAAGGATTTGTTGACATTGAACTTTACCACCAGGACAATATGCTTGTTTTTATTGTCCGCAACAGTATCCCACAGGGCGTCCTTTCATTAATCAAATCGGGTCGCGAGAAAGGTATTGGCATCGAAAATGTAAGGCACAGGTTAAACCTTATATACAACAAGAAATACTTCCTGCTCATCACTAAAAATGAGAAAGAGCATTGTATTACATTAACCCTTACTAAATAATGGAAGAAAAAGGAAGATACAACTGCATTGTCATTGATGATGAATACCTGGCCCGAAAGCTGATGGCCGATTACATCTCAAAAATCCAACACCTGAACCTTGTTGGCACCTACGACAGCCCCATACAGGCTATTGACGCCATCTCAAAAGGCAACATCCATGTGATTTTTACCGATATCGAAATGGCTGAAATGTCGGGAATTGAATTTGTTAAAAACCTCTCTACCCCTATCCGCCCCATTGTTGTCCTGGTGACGGCTTACCCCCAATATGCTGTTGAAGGTTTTGAAATTGATGCCGTTGAATACCTCCTCAAACCTGTTTCCTTTCCCCGCTTTGTGAAAGCTGTCAATAAAGTGACCTCTATCCTTAACATTAAGGAAAAAATGGAGATGATTGAAAACCGGCACACCCCTGAGCCCGTTATTTCAAATAACGATACCAAAGACTATATCATTATCAAAACCGAACGGAAAATTGTAAAACTGCCTTATAAGGAGATTTATTTTATTGAAGGCGCCCTTGAATATGTGACCTTTCAAACAAGAGAAAAAAAAATAATGGGGCTCTTTTCACTTAAAAAACTCGAGGAAGAACTGCCTTCGGATAAGTTTATGAGGATACACAAATCTTATATTGTGGCATTGGATAAGATTTCGGAAATCAAAGGCAATCTGGTTATCGTTGGCCAATGGGAGATTAGCGTTAGTAAGGCCTTGAAGTCCCAACTGCTACAACATTTCTCAGGAACTTTTTAAATTCTGACAGAAAAATTCCCACCCTATTCTTTCTTTCCTTCAGAAATTTCAACTGTATTAAATCTCACAACACCTCACACCAGGGATTAAAATAATTGCCTGGCTTCCGCCTTTACAAACTCAATAGCTGTACGAGTAGGGACTTTTTCAGCACTCTTGGTAAGTATAATTTGTGCAAGATCAGTTGCTGATGCCTCTTCCCCCAGACTGGCAGCAGAGGTATGGATTTCTTTTATCATTTCCTCTCTTGCATTCTTAACCATCTCCCAGGCTTTCTCACTTACATAAAGCTGTTGCGACAGGTTGTGGTCAAACTCATCCCTTATTGACTGGATAAGCAAGGCCTGCATCACCGATACCTTCATATCTGCTTTGTGGCAACGTGCAACAAGGCTCTGGGGCGAAATCCTTTCAAGCAAAAGAACAATACGTTCATAGGCCTGCAAACGAATAGGCAATGATACTTTATGTTGCTCGGCCCTTAGCTCAAGTTGTTTTTTCTTCTGGTCAAGGTTGATAAACTCCCGGAGGATATAATAAGCTGTTGCAAATACAACCAATGAAGGCAGGACATATTTTAAAATTTCAAGCAATGAACCCATATTGTATTTTTTTTTACAAATATACTTGTTTATTCTTTTACCAAACACCAAAAATCCGGAATCACTTTCCGGATATATCATCTTAAGGGTTGAGCCGGAGTTAAAGAGGGTTTAAACCGGGGTTGAACCGGGTTCAACCCGGCCCAAACCCGGCTCAACACCGCCTCAACACCGCCTCAACCCCGGCTCAACCCCGGCTCAACCCTTAACATGGTATATCTTTCGTCTAAAGTTCATAATAAGGTTTTTCATGTTCATAACTCAGCACCATCCTGAAAAGTATATCATTTTCCCTGATTTCAGGACTACAAATTGTCTTTGAAGCCACTTTTATAAGCCAAAAAATTCCGTTTTCACAATTTTAATTGCTAATTTTGCCCTTTCAAGGCTATTAAAGCCATCAAAATCAAAAAATTAACTCGATAATAAAATACATAATATGGGACTTTTATCCGAAAGAATAAACCAACTTTCAGAATCTGAAACCCTTGCCATGTCGAGAATGAGCAGGGAGCTTAAAGCCAAAGGGCATGATGTATTGAACCTAAGCCTTGGCGAACCTGACTTTTTCACACCAGACTTCGTTAAAGATGCTGCAAAGAAAGCTATTGACCAAAACTTCTCCTTCTACTCTCCTGTTAATGGATACCAGGATTTAAGGGAAGCAATTTGTTTAAAACTTAAAAGGGACAACAAGCTCAGCTATACCCCTGAGCAGATTGTCGTTTCTACAGGTGCAAAACAAAGCCTGGCAAACGCCATCCTCTGTCTTGCCGACCCGGGTGATGAGGTTATCATTCCTTCCCCATACTGGGTGAGCTATAAAGAAATTGTGAAGATGACACAGGCCAAACAGGTTTATATCACTGCCGGGATTGAAAACGATTTTAAAATCACCGCAGCACAACTTGAAGCTGCAATCACCCCAAAAACAAAGCTGTTCATCTTTAGCAGCCCATGCAACCCATCCGGCTCTGTTTATACAAAAGAAGAACTTAAAGCACTGGCAACAGTGTTTGCAAAACATCCCAACATCATCATTCTTTCAGATGAGATTTATGAATTTATCAACTTCCAGGGTAAACATGAGAGTATAGCCCAATTCCCTGAAATATTTGACCGCGTAGTGGTTATTAATGGGGTTTCAAAAGGCTATGCCATGACAGGCTGGAGGATTGGTTACATTGCAACAGCCAATACCGAGATTGCCAAAGCATGTACCAAGCTTCAGGGACAGATCACCTCAGGCACCAATAGCATTGCACAAAAGGCTGCTACCACTGCCCTTTTGGCCGATCCTTCAGGGATAAACTTCATGGTTGAGAAATTTAAAGAACGCCGCGATCTGATGCTCAATCTGCTTAAGGATGTACCGGGCATTAAAGTGAATGTCCCCCAGGGTGCTTTTTATATTTTCTTTAATGCAAAATCTTATTTTGGCAAGAGCGATGGCAACAACCTGATCAAAGATGCCAATGACCTGTGCATGTACCTGTTAAACACTGTATATGTAGCCCTTGTCCCCGGCGGCGCTTTTGGCGATCCCGATTGCCTGCGCATCTCTTATGCAACCTCCAATGAAGTCCTTACCGAATCTGTAAGAAGGATAAAAGAAGGCCTTTCACGTTTAAAATAAAACAGAAAGGAAATTTTTAAGAGAAGGGCGCCTGATAAAGCGCCCTTTTTGTTAAAAGAAAATCAGTAATTTTGTCATCCACCAATTGAAAAAAGAAATGATGCAGGAACAAATAAAGAGCATATTTGAAAAATTCAATCAACTAAATGTAATAGTCATTGGGGATGTAATGATAGATGCATACCTATGGGGAAAAGTTGAGCGCATCTCACCCGAAGCACCCGTTCCCATAGTGGCATTGAAGCACAAGGAAAGCCGTCTTGGCGGGGCAGCAAATGTTGCACTTAACGTTCAGAGCCTTGGTGCCACCCCTTATTTGGTTTCTGCAATTGGAGAAGGCCCGCGTTCAGACGAGTTTCTCCAGCTCATGGATGAACAGGGACTGCCTAAGGATGGGATTGTAAAATGCCATGACAGGCTTACAACAACAAAATTCAGGATCATAGGCAATAATGCCCAGATGCTCAGGGTGGACGAAGAAATCGAAGACGTATTGGAACAGAAACATCAGGAGCGACTGCTACAGGTGATAAAAAACCTGATAGCCCAAAAAAAGGCAGATGTTATTATTTTTGAAGATTACGACAAAGGTGTGATTTCGCAATCTTTAATAAGAGAGGTCGTAAGCCTTGCACAATCAAACCATATCCCTGTAACAGTAGATCCAAAGAAAAGAAATTTTATGGACTACCAGGGGGTCACCCTTTTCAAACCCAACTTAAAAGAGTTGAAAGAAGGACTCAAATTAGACCTTAAATTAGACCAGCAGGATGAAATCTGTCAGGTATTAAGGGACTTTCAATACAGGCAAAACATTGATATTGTCTTAGCGACACTATCTGAAAGAGGCATTTTAATAAGCCGGAAAAAGGGAAATCATGAACTTGAAAGTTTTTCCTATCCAGCCCATATCAGGAATATCTCAGATGTATCAGGGGCCGGGGACACTGTTATCAGCGTTGCGTCCTTATGTCTGGCATTGGGATTATCGGACGAACTCATAGCCCGTTTATCAAATCTTGCAGGAGGGCTTGTATGTGAGTATATGGGGGTTGTACCGGTGCCAAAAGAAAAATTGCTCAGTGAAGCAATCCGATTAATCCATGAAGGCTGAACAAAACATGAGCAAGGCCGTTTAACTCAAAATCTTTCATCACACAGACAGATGGGAAAAACAACAGCCGGCATTGCTTCATTAAGAAAGAATTACACCCTTGCTTCATTTGACGAAAATGATGCTTTGGGCAATCCCATTGAGCAGTTTGGAAAATGGTTTGACCAGGCAATGGAATGTGGATTGGATGAACCCAATGCAATGAGCATTTCAACAGTATCTAAAGAAGGTAAGCCTTCTTCAAGGATGGTGCTCCTGAAAGGATTTGACGGGAATGGATTTGTATTTTTCACAAACTACAACAGCCATAAGGCCCAAAACATCAATGACAACCCTTACGCTTGTATTTTATTCTTCTGGGCCGGATTGCAAAGGCAGGTCCGCATTGAAGGCAGCATTGAAAAAGTCAGCGATCATGAGTCGGACAATTACTTTTTAAGCAGGCCCGAAGGCAGCCGTATTGGGGCCTGGGCATCGCCACAAAGCAGTATTATCCCATCCAGGCAATGGCTAGAAGAACAATATTGGAATTATGACAGGAAAAAATATATTGAAACAAGGCCAGACCACTGGGGAGGATTCCGTCTCATCCCCTATCAGTTTGAATTCTGGCAAGGACGTGAAAACCGGCTTCATGACAGAATTTGCTATTTAAAAGAAAAGGAAAACTGGATCATAAAACGCCTTGCACCCTGAAACAATTTATTAATTAAAAAT
>CAYLYP010000130.1:1434-5690 GCA_964387795.1 uncultured Bacteroidales bacterium | reverse complement strand
CAATTTCTTCTGCTGCTGCTTTACTTTGTTCAGCAAGTTTTCTTACTTCATTGGCAACAACAGCAAATCCTTTACCATGTGCCCCAGCCCTGGCAGCTTCAATAGCTGCATTCAATGCGAGGATATTTGTCTGATTGGCAATTTGGTTAATGATATCTATTTTCTCTGCAATTTTTTTAACTGAATCCAAACTTTCCTTTGAGGCAGATGAAATTATATCTATTTCTTTCCCTGATGCTATGGCTATCTTTTCGGTGTTACGGGCATTATCATGGTTCTGTTCTATATTTGAAACCATTTCTTCCATTGAAGACGAGACCTCCTCGGCTGATGAAGCCTGCTCATTTGCCCCTTGTGCAACCTGTGATGAACTTGAATTTATCTGTTGCCCGGCATTTAGTATCTCTAATGATTGCTCCGTCACTGCATTGACCATTTCCTTAAGCTTGGCCTGCATCTGCGTTAATGCCCCGGCTAAAATACCTGTCTCATCCCCGGATGTAACATTTATTTTCTGTCGCAAATCACCTGACGCAATGGCTTGTGCCAATACAACACCTTTATTTAAGTTATTGGAAAGCTTTTTGGAAAAAAACTGAATTGCTATTATAAATACGATAATGTTAAATAATATCCCAACAAAAAAGGCATTCCTTAACTCTTTAGCCGGTAAAAGCACCTCAGATTCATAGGTAGAAGAACATAAAAATGATTGAATGTCTTCGTTGTAAATATAATACAATGTCTTAGGCTTTCCACTTGCATCTTCAGGCCAGATATACTTATGCATGCCTTTTTTATCCTTAAAATTTAACATTTGCTCAAGGAGCTTCGTCCCCTGTATGCTTTGGTTCTCTATTTCACGGTGAACAGTAACAACACCTTCTTTATTGACTATAAAAGGATATCCCGTTTCATAATACTTTTTACTATAAAACACTTCCCGTAGAAATTCCATATCCTTTTCATTAACCCCTACAAAAAGCATCCCCTCAACGTTCCCATCAATCATTATTGGCTTATAGGAAGTTAAATACCAATCATTTAATACCATTGCCCTGCCATTGTATGTCTGGCCTTTTTCAACGGTCTGGACAACTTCTGAGGATGCAGGTATATAAGAACCTATGGCCCTTTGTCCATTCTCATTTGCTATAGTAGTTGCAATCCGCACAAATCCCCCGGGAATTCTCTGGAAAATTGTTGCCTCAGCATTGGTAATCTTTTTGATATTATCAACAATATCCGTGTTTTGATAAAGAACACCCCCATTTAGTTCCCAGGCAGGAATTTCTGCATCAGATACTGATTTGTTTTCCTGGTTTGTTGTCTGGATTGAAATTGTATCTACTTTTACAATGATATTGCCCTGTTGGTTAAAGTAATACCAGGCTGCTTCCATTGCACTGTTAACATTCCTTTGGCTGTTTTGTATCTGGGCTTCGATGATATGGTTCAAATCATCGACCTGTTCCATCATAAAGATATCAGACTCGGCTAACATCCTGCTTCTTTGGGTAAAATAAATGTAAAAACTTAATGAAGCCATGACCAATAAAACCAAGCCTATGGAAATAACTCTTAGTTTGGCACCAATTTTCAAATTATTAAAGCTGTTCATTGGAATTGTTTTTTGTGAGATATTAAAATCAAACTAATCTAAAGAAATCAGTTACTGGTAGCATCTAATTTCTTGAGAAATCACTTATGATACAAAAATACAGTCACATTTTCCGTAATAAATCAGGAAAATACCGAAAATAATACAAGAGAAACCCGCATACAGATAATAAACAATCAGACAAATCACTAATTCCTTTTTATCAAATGGAAACAAATGACAAGCAAATAAAATACCCTGCTTCCTCCATTCCGGTAAGCTGTGCAGTAATATTTGAAGGCAAAAGGATATTGGCCTGTAAAAGAAAAAAAGGTACAGACAGAGGTGAGAAATGGGAATTCCCGGGTGGAAAAAAAGAAAAAAATGAAAACGATGAAGAGTGCCTTCAAAGAGAATTAAAAGAGGAACTAAATATTGAAGTGCAAATAATAAAAAAGCTCAAGCCAATCATCCACGCTTACCCTGACAAAACAATTTTGCTTCAGGGATTTGTATGCGTAATAGCTGCGGGGATGACCATTGAACTCTTAAACCATGAAGAAATAAAATGGGTTGAAGAAAAAGACATCTATAGCCTTGATTGGTCAGAGGCAGACATCCAGTTAATAAAACAATTATTTTCAATCCCATAAAAAAAGCCTGGTCAATGACCAGGCTTTTATCGTAAAAGAAAGTATTAATACTTTGGTTTAATGCCCATATTAAAGAACATAAACCCCCAGGTGTCAGTAAGTTCATCAATAATCATAGCTGTAGGTTTACCGGCTCCATGCCCTGCTTTAGTTTCTATACGAATTAAAACAGGGTTGTTCCCTTTGTGCCGGCGTTGGAGTTCAGCAGCAAATTTAAATGAATGGGCAGGGACAACACGGTCATCGTGGTCGGCTGTAGTAATTAAAGTTGCAGGATATTCAACACCTTCCTTAAGATTATGTAAAGGAGAGTATGCGAGTAAGTTCTTAAACTGTACAGAATCTTCACTAGTCCCGTAATCTCCAGCCCATGCCCAGCCAATAGTGAATTTATGAAAACGTAACATATCCATAACACCAACGGCAGGGAAAGCCACCTTAAACAGCTCAGGCCTTTGTGCCATTACTGCACCTACCAACAGGCCTCCATTACTGCCTCCCTGGATTGCTAAATAATCAGATGAGGTATATTTTTCGCTAATCAGGTATTCAGCAGCAGCAATAAAATCATCAAAGACATTTTGTTTTTTAAGCTTTGTGCCGGCTTCATGCCATTCTTTTCCATATTCGCCACCTCCTCTAAGATTGGCCATTGCAAAGATACCACCGTTTTCAAGTAATACCAGCCTTGAAATGCTGAAGGAAGGGGTCAGGCTTACTTCAAATCCACCATAACCATAAAGCAAAGTAGGATTTTTCCCATTCAACTCAATTCCTTTTTTGTGAACAATAAACATTGGGACTTTGGTGCCATCCTTACTTGTATAGAACACTTGTTTGGTTTCATAAGCATCAATATCAAAATCCACTTCTGGTTTTATATGAACAGTGCTTTCTAAAGTATTCATATCCAGTTTAAAGATAACAGTAGGATATGTAAAACTAGTAAAAGCGTAATAAGCAACCGACTCGTCCTTTTTACCGCTGAACCCGCCAACAGTGCCTATTGTAGGCAGTTCCAGTTCAGACACCAATGAGCCATCCAGATTGTAAACAAAAACCTTTGAGCTGGCATCTTTCATATAAGTTGCAACAACTTTTCCTCCAATAAGTGCAGCACCTAACAATACTTCATTTTTTTCCGGCAGGATAACTTTCCAGTTTTCTACGGCTGGAGCTGCAGGATCAATCAAAACAAGCTGGTTTTTGGGGGCATTTTTATTAGTCATCATCAGGAGCTTATCATCAATATTATCGATGATGCTATTGCTAAATTCAAAACCCTCCATGATTTGGGTGAAATCCTTTTGTTTCTTAACAAGGTCTTTCACGTATAATGCATTACCGCTTGTTGTTTCCGATTCATATAAAAGGACAAACCTTCCATCTTCAGTAGCACCGGCACCATAGCTGCGAAGTGGTTGTTGTAAGTTCTGATAAACCAACTGATCCTGGCTTTGGGTAGTCCCTATCTTATGGTAATACACTTTATGGAATTCATTTTTGCCTTTCAGCTCATCTCCTGCTTTAGGGGCATCATACCTTGAATAAAAGAATCCATCATTTAACCATGATATCCCTGAGAATTTAACCCATTCAATTTTGTCATTGAGCTGTTTGCCAGATTCAATATCAATCACATAAATTTCGTTCCAATCGCTCCCGCCGCGGGAAATGCTATAGGCAAAATACTTAGCATCAGTAGAAGGGCTTGTTGAGGCCAATGATACTGTTCCATCTTCAGAGAAGGTATTAGGGTCTAAAAACACCTTTGCTTCGCCGTCCGGCCCATCCTGAATATATAGGACACTCTGGTTCTGCATACCATTGTTCTTAAAGAAGAAATACTTGTTCCCTTCCCAGAAAGGGACCCCAATACGTGGATAATCCCAAATCTTTGTAAGGCGTTCTTTTATTGCCTTTTTAAATGGGATACTGTCAAGATAGCTAAAGCTAACTTTGTTTTGTGCTTCAACCCAGGCTGCTGTTTCTGCTGAACGGTC
>CAYLYP010000130.1:0-1334 GCA_964387795.1 uncultured Bacteroidales bacterium | reverse complement strand
GAAAATCTCCTTTTCAAAAAAACACAAGCCTTTAACGATAACAACAATCCCATTGAGATCATTGAAGAAGACCTTGAGACTGGTTCATACTTTAAAAAAACTTATGAATATGATAATGAGGGTCATCAATTGGAAAACCAAACATTTAATAAAAAAGATGATTTGATTGAAAGGGCTGTTTTTTTCTATAATGAGAAAGGTAACCTGACTGAAGTCATAGAAGAAAACCAAAAAGGCAAGAACCATACTTTCATGGAATATGATGAAAAAGGGAACCTTCTTTATCAGGAAGAAAAAAACTCTGATGACATCCTTAAGGGCCGTGTAGAAAGAACATACAACGAAGACAATTTGGTTGTTGAATCTCATGTTTACAGCCATCATTATGGTTTGGGGCCTGATATCAATTATCTCATTTCTTATACATACGAATTTCACTAAACTCCCAATTCTATGGTCAACCCCGAATTCATGGATTCATTCTGGTGGAGCTGGGTCATCCTTCCCCTGTTAATTTTTTGTGCCCGTATCATGGATCAGAGCATTGGCACCCTGCGCCTGATATTTGTCTCGAAAGGTTTTAAATATATGGCGCCTTTTCTGGGTTTTTTTGAAGTCATTATCTGGTTGCTTGCTGTAGCACAAATCATGAAGCAATTAAACAACCCTCTTTGTTATATCGCTTATGGGGCTGGTTTTGCCATGGGAAACTATATCGGTATCACCCTTGAGGAAAAGTTGTCAATTGGGAATGTTATCATTAGGATAATCCCCAAAAAAGACACAACTGAACTGACTACTTTCCTTCGTAATTTAGGTTTCGGGGTCACTGAGGTAGATGCAATGGGTGTCAAAGGACCTGTAAAGATTGTTTTCACAATTATTAAGCGCAAGAACATTCCCGAAGTTGTTGCAGCCATTGATAAATATAATCCCAATGCTTTTCTTACAATTGAAGAAGTGAAAACAGTTAAAGAAGGGTATTTTGGTTTTGCAGGTAAAGACAACTTTTCATTCCAACAGCTTTTTGGCAGAAAGTCAAAATAAATTATCATTTATCACGCTAATATGATAAAACCTTTGGGCATCTTATTTATAAATTCATTGCACAAAAGAAAAACAGCCATTTCGAAATATGGCAATATCATATAGGCTTGCTCATTAAAAAAAGTAAGTTAGATTGACTTTGTTGCCTTTAAAGAAAAGTAAATAATTCTTTCAAAGAATATGTTAAAAAAACACCCTTCACTATGGAAGGGTGTTTTTTATTGAATTAAATATCAATGTCGTTTAGTTAAGAAAAAATTACAATCGCTTGTAGTTCATAGAATAAG
>CAYLYP010000129.1:1956-5770 GCA_964387795.1 uncultured Bacteroidales bacterium | reverse complement strand
CCATCTTTGGAAAGAACAGACAATTATCAAGGGCATTATTGGAAATCACAAATCCTGGAAGTGCTTTTGAAATGGAAGGAGGAGAGATTGTTTTGGTAAATGGTGCCACAGCCTTAACAACAGTCAGGACATTTGGTGATTTATACCTGAATGCTGAAAGCCACAATGTTGAAGGAGGTAAAATTACCCTTGGAAATTCAACAACCACATTGGCATATTTTGATTTGTTCCTTGCCAATCCGGTTTGGGATTTAACCATTAATGGACAAACAAATGCAAAAACATCAAGGTTAAGATCATACCCTGCTACCATAAAAGGCACCTTACAGATTGGCACAGATGGTGGTGGTGCTTCATCATTCATTACTTCAGGCCTGGATGTTAATATTGGGGGGGATTTGATTTCGAATTCCACTGCTTCAATGGTAAACATTTACAATATTGGCATTGTAAATCAAAAAACAACATTTTATGGAGAAGTGGCTGAGCAACGCATTATTAATAATAGCAGTGAAAACATGTTGAGATTTGGGGATTTAATTATTGACAACCAAAAAGTTAATGGAAAAATCTCAACAGTTGGTTCTCTGCCAAGTTTAATAAGAATCCAGGGGAACCTGAGTGTGTTATCCGGAAACTTACATTTGAATCATGCTGTCCAATTACTTGGGGAAACACTTTTGAATCAATCAAGCATCACCAGTTTAAACAATTCCACTTATCTTTACTTTTTAAAAGGCACAGAACAAACCATTACGGGTAAAGATTATGCATCCTTAGGATCTCTTAGGTTTAATAACAATGTCAGATTAGATGCATCAATGATTGTTCAGGGAAGATTACGCTTCAATACCAATACATATTTTCTAATTGATGATAAACATTTAGTCCTAACATCAACAGGCAATATATATAATGCCTCTGACACAACAGGATATATTATCACCAACGGTGCCCTATCCGATGCAGGGGTCACTAAAGAATATGCTGCTAATGGCTCATTCACCTTCCCTGTTGGGGTTGCCGGGAAATACACACCAGCAACATTAAATGTTATCAATACAGGAGGCACTCCTGGATCTATTACCGTTAAGCCTGTCAATGCTTATCACCCTGCCACTGCTACCCCTACCGGAGATGAGCTACAATATTTCTGGAATGTAAGCTCTACAGGCTTTAACAATCCAACAGTAAGACACACTTATGCCTACAATGCAGATGATGTTAAAGGGAATGAGTCCAATTATGTTGTTGGCCGTTATCATGATTTCCAATGGCAGTCGAATAATGGAAACATAGATGCTACTGGCCATAGAATCCTCATCAACCCATCATCAAATGTGAATTACATTGATGGTGAATATACAGCAGGCCTGGAAGCTAACTTCGCAGAGAAGCCAATTCTATATAGCCGTGTTTCAAGTGGCAACTGGTTTGATGGCAACTCATGGTCAGTGAATGAAAGTGGAACTCCTGCTTATGGGCAGGCACCCAATGGCAATCCGGTAGTCATTAAAGAAGGCCATTCAATTACAATCAACAACAATGGCGCTTATGCCAATTCAGTTGATATTAAATCAGGTGCTAAATTAATTTTGGGTCAGACATACCAGCACAATCTTGGCCATGTGAATGGGTATGGCACCATCAATCTTACTTCAACCACAGATGGTTCATTTATCTTCCCCGGTGGAGATTATACTGACTTCATGAATTCAGATATCAGCACCATCGAATACGTTGGCAACGGAACCCTGCCGGCAGCCATTACAACCTACTCCAATGTGAAATTCATGGGAGCCGGAACTACAAAGAAAATCCCTGCTATTGATATTATTGTTCGTGGCAACCTGACTATTGAACAAGGTTATCTCGATAATTATTCTTTCAACAGGAATATTACAGTTGGAGGTAACTGGACAAGCAATACCACATCAGGTTTTATTGCCGGTAAAGGCAAAGTGACCTTCAATGGAACCAATTCACAGATTATTTCAACAGGTGGAGAAAACTTTTATAACCTTCAAATCAACCAGGTAAACGGAAAACTTACTTTAGGGAGTGCTGTTAATGTATCTCACATCCTTTACCTTACCAATGGGATTATTTATACAACAACATCAAATATCCTGAGCCTTACATCTACCTCAACAAGCGTAGTATCAGGCGGAAGCAACAACTCATTCGTTCAGGGTCCTTTGAGCAAACTCATTGCTACAGGTTCATATTTTGATTTCCCTGTTGGGGATACAAACACTGAAGGAACACAGCGCATTGGAAAATCAAGGGTATTTGGCACTATCACCACTGGCAACCAATACTGGACATCACAGTATCATTATGAAGAACCAACAAACAGGCTTTCACTCAATGCTCCATTACAAGCTGTCAGCACAAACGAATACTGGGAAATAACCGGTCCAACAGGTTCACAGGCAAATATAAGGCTTCGCTGGGACAACCTGAGCGAGCCTGTACCAGCAACAGTGCTTGGCCGTCAAAAGATGCGGGTAGCAAGGTATATCCCTAGCTTATGGCATAGTATAGGACAAACAATTATAGACGGAGGTGTTTCTAATGGAACTGTTCAAACTGCTGCCACTGTTACTTTTGGCTCAACACCTGAATTATTTACCCTCGGCCTTGATGAAACTGCAACAGCAAAAATCACTAATATCTCTGACAATGACATCTGTGATGAAAGTGGTGCATCCATGACTTTAACTGTTGAATTTACCGGTGATGGCCCATGGGACCTTGTATATGCAATTAATGGGAACCCTCAACCTAAACTTAACAACCTTTCTTCTCCTGCTTATATCATCTTTGATTACAGCCAGCTTTATGCTATTAACGGAGTAGGAACATATACCATCAGCCTGCTTGAAGTATATGACAACAACAATGAGTCTGGCATTACCCTCAGCGGGGATGCAGAACTTGAAGTTTTAGAAACACCAAACCCTGTAATTACAGGACCCGACAGGGTAATAGTAAATTCTGAAGTAAGTTTTACAGTACCAAGCATAAACGAAAACTCATATTCATGGAGTATCTCAGGTGCTGCTTCATCAGGTGCTACTACTTCCGGGACAACAACAGCTTCATTCAATGTTCAATGGGGCAGCACAACAGGCTTTGCTACTATTACGCTCACCCAGACCAATGATGTTACCGGGTGTAAAAGAACAATTACCAAAACTGTAGAAGTTATCAACTGGCCTGTTGTCGTAGGACCCACTGACGTATGTGCCGGAGCCACTGTTTCATACCATACCAATGCCCAATTAGGACATTCATACCTGTGGGAGGTTACAGATGGAACAATTCAATCTGGACAAAACACTTCTATTGTTTCAGTAACATGGTCGAACTCTTCATCAGGATCAATTAAACTTACACAGGGACCAAGTGGAAGCACTGAATCAACAACTGAAACTATTACAATACACACTGCACCGCTCACAAGAAATCTGATTACACATCCAATATGTGAAAACAGTTCAACCCAGATTGTTGTTGAGAACTCTCAGTCAGGGACTTTTTACCAACTTGAGCTTGCTTCAAATAACACAAATATCGGAGCACCTGTAACCGGCAACGGAACAAACATTACCTTACCAACTAACGTCCTGACAACAAACACACCTTTCAATGTGGTTGCTTATAATCCTGGCTGCGAAATCACAATGAATACTGAAATCATTGTAAGGCCAAATAATGGGGAGTTTTATTGGTCAGGGGCACAAAACACAAATTGGTTTAACACCAATAACTGGGCTTGTGGAGGCACTCCATCAACAACTTCTGATGT
>CAYLYP010000129.1:0-1856 GCA_964387795.1 uncultured Bacteroidales bacterium | reverse complement strand
GGTTTAACACCAATAACTGGGCTTGTGGAGGCACTCCATCAACAACTTCTGATGTAGTGATTACTGATGCTGCTATTTTCAACCCTCAAATCCCCCTGAATGGCACCAATGCTTTTGCACATAATCTCATTGTTGGGGCCGATGCTTCATTAAGTATGGCTGATAATGCAGTCCTTAATATCTATGGCAACATAAGTATTACCGGCTCCTTTGTCCCCAATATGGGTTCTGTATCCTTAGAAGGAAGTGGAACACAAAGCATTTCATCAAGCAATACACTAAGCTTTTATAATCTTGGCACCAATAATTCTTCAGGGATAAATGCCGCCCAGGATATCCATGTTGAAAACCAACTCAGCCTTAACGGGCTCATCAACATGACAGCCGGGAAATACCTGAGGATTGGAACAGAAAGCAGGAATGGTAATATCATCAGGACATCAGGCCATATTAACGGTGAACTGCAAAGATGGATTTCAGGATTGTCTTCTTTCGATATGCCAGTTGGAACCGGTAATTATTTCAGGGAAGTTAACATCCGTTTTACTGAAGCTCCAACACCGGGGATACTATCAGTTATTTTTGATACCAACCTCCCCTTTGGCGATCAGTTTTATTCAAATATGCCAATAACTGATGGAGGCTTAATTGTTGACAATATTTCAGATAATGGTGTTTGGCATGTAAATCCTGTTGTTGGATTAAACAATGGTGCATTATACAATATCTCATTTAAAACCCAGGGCATCGATGGGATAACAGTACCAGAAGGCCTCCGTATGCTCAAAAGGCCAAGCAATGGCTCTGGCGGATGGGTTGTTCCTGGTACTCATGGTGGGATTAATACCATCAATGCCGGAGACAGTAATTATGAGGTTAGCAGAACAGGTGTATCAGGCTTCTCTGTTTATGGCCTGGGAGGTTCATTTGCCCAAAACCCATTACCCATTGAACTCTTATTCTTTGGCGCCAAATTGAATGGCAACATTGTTGAATTATCCTGGTCAACTGCTTCCGAAATCAACAATGATATCTTTACAATTGAAAGAAGCATTGATGGAATTAATTTTAGTCCTGTAAGCATCACACCAAGCAAAGCTATAAATGGGCACAGCACCGAGCAGTTAAACTATTCATGCAATGACCAAAACCCTGAAAATGGCGTTAACTATTACAGGCTCAAACAAACAGATTTTGATGGGAAGTTTGAATATAGTGAAGTCATTTCAATCAATCTAAACCAATTGATTTATAATTCATTCAATGTTTATCCAAATCCCAACAACGGGCAAAGGATTGCAGTATCAGCAAATGGGTTTGCACCCAATGAGAATGTCAAACTCACCATTGTTGACCTTCTGGGCAAAACAGTTTATATAGAAATGCTCCTGGCAAATGAAACAGGTGATATACATTCATGGATAATTCCTGATATGAATTTACCAAAAGGGGTATTACTAATCCAAATAACAGGCAAATCAGAATCAATGTCAAAACGGATCATTATTGAATAATGATTCCATTCGGTTGGTAAAAAGGAGATTAGCAATAATCTCCTTTTTTTTTTGCAAAAAGCAGGTATCAAAAAGCTGTTATCAACTTAATACCATGTCAAGGGTTGAGTCGGGGTTGAGCCGGGGTTGAGTCGGGTTTGAGTCGGGTTTGAGTCGGGTTCAACCCGGCTCAACCCCGATTCAAGTCCTGTTCAATCCCGGTTCAATCCTAAAGATGGTATTACCCTAAAAACATCATGATTAAGTCCCTGACAAGAGGGCTATTTACCCTGGTTTAAACGTATGCCCCCCATGATTACCATATTCCAAAGGAGCATTAAAGGTTCTACTTTTGGTTCAAAA
>CAYLYP010000128.1:0-5776 GCA_964387795.1 uncultured Bacteroidales bacterium | reverse complement strand
CGCTTAAAAGAAGTAAAAGTTTTTTCATGGTTTTAATTTGTTAATAAGTTGAAAAATACGGACGAGGTAAAAATATAAAAACGGATTGAATTATTATAATTGATATAGTGATTATTTGAAAATCGGTTTAAAACTTTTCTCGTGTACTGAATATATTGGATTAATGAGTTGTGTTATTTAAGTTAAATTTTATCATTTAATATAAAAAACGAATCGAAAAAATATAGGTTAAATTGAATTAGTTTTGACTTTAGAAATAATAATAATCATTGTGTGATTTTGGAAATATTACTATTTCAGGATTTTCTTGAATTCAACAAGCAAAATAAAATAGCTTTTCATTAGGAAAAAGACCTTAATTAGTATTCTAATGGAAAATGCTATTAATGAAAGATATTGATTGTTGAGTCAAGGTTTTTAAAAAGCTTTTCTTTAATATCTTTGTTGTGGAGATAGAATAATCAAAGAAAAACCAAACGCCATTATAAGTACAATATGGAAAAGTATTCAGGAAATATAATAGATGTTGTTAGGGATAGGATATATGCCGGAACTGTGTATGTTGACGGTAAACGTATTGTTGAAATTACAGAAGATAATCAGACTTATAGCCAGTATATTGTTCCAGGATTTGTTGATTCGCATATACATATTGAAAGTTCTATGCTTGTACCATCTGAGTTTGCTCGGATTGCAGTGCAACATGGGACTGTTGCAGCAGTTTGTGATGCCCATGAGATTGCAAACGTACTGGGAGTTGAAGGGGTGAAATTTATGATTAGGGATGGTGACAGGGCATTAATGAAGTTTTATTTCTCTGCTCCTTCCTGTGTTCCGGCAACCCCATTCGAGAGTAGTGGGGCTCAAATCAGCCCTGAAGATATAAGAGAAATCTTTAAAGAATTTCCCCAGGTTAAATTTCTTGGCGAAATGATGAACTACCCGGGTGTAATTCAGAGGGATCCACTTGTAATGCAAAAGATACAAATTGCCCTTGAAATGGGTAAGGTCATTGATGGGCATGCACCTGCATTAATGGGTGACGAATTAAAGAAATATGTTTCAGCAGGTATTACCACTGATCATGAATGCTTTACAAAGGAAGAGGCATTAAAGAAAATAGCCATTGGCATGAAAATATTAATACGAGAGGGTTCGGCGGTAAAAAACTTTGACGATCTTATTGATATTGCCCGGGAGCATTATGCCAATTGTGCTTTCTGTTCAGATGACAAACATCCTGATGAGTTAATAAAAGGGCACATTAATGAACTTGTTCATCGAGCATTGAAGAGAGGTCTTGATACTCTTTCTGTTTTTAAAATGGCTTCACTGAACCCTGTAAGGCATTATGGGCTTGAAATGGGTTTGCTTCAAGAGGGAGACCCTGCAGATTTTGTTATTGTTGATTGCCTTGATCATTTTAATGTTTTAAAAACAATCATAGAAGGCAAATGTGTCTTTGAAAAGGGAGTGCCCTCAGTTCCCCTTCAAAAAATAAAAGCTGTAAACAAATTCAATGCCTTTTCCAAAGAAATCAGTGATTTTAATGTTCCTGCAATACCAAATAAAATTCCTGTGATAGAGGTTATTGATGGGCAGTTGATTACCCGTATGGTCATGGAAAGGCCGATAAGTGAGGATGGCTTGTTTGTTTCAGATGTTAAAAATGATATTATTAAGATTTCAGTAATCAACAGATATGAGAATACCAGGCCTGCAGTTGCTTTTGTGAGGAATTTCGGCTTGAAAAAAGGGGCAATAGCTTCTTCAGTAGCCCATGATTCGCATAATATTATCGTGGTTGGTGTTACTGATCAGGATATTTGTAAAGCTGTCAATAACATTATAAATGAAAAAGGGGGAATATGTGCCGTGTGTGAAGATGAGGGAATCAATGAAATCCTTCCTCTCCCTTTTGCAGGCTTAATGAGCAATGCCTCTTATGAAGATGTTGCAGCCAAATATGTGAAGCTTGATGAGCTTGCAAAAAGCTTTGGATCAGGGCTGTATGCCCCATTTATGACATTGTCGTTTATGGCATTGCTTGTGATACCTGAAATAAAACTTAGTGATAAGGGCTTATTTGATGGAACAAAATTTGAATTTATCAATTTCTAAGCCTCTTTCTTTTAATCTTTGTTTCATTTGAGGATTTGCTTATCTGTTGCGCTGATTTATACTTTATTGAATAAAAAATATCAATGTCAAATGGCGGGCTGTCAATAAAAAATGCAGCATTATAATTTATTGTAGCTATTTCAATTGGTTTATCCTGCCTGCTTGTCCTTCTGTAAATAATGATTTCCGAAATCTGGCTTTGAGATGTTTTGTCCCAGGAAAGTTCTATCCCACCTGCAATTTGTCTGACAATTGGAGGTGCTGGTTTAATGTTTGAGATATCAGGCTGATTGGCATTTTTAGTAGCTGTATTTTTTTCATTGTTTTTGTTGAGGATTGAAGTATTTTTAACTTCTGGTTCTAACCTGATATACAATGGGAGGGAAGGAATGCTTAACTCATTGTTTATGTTTAAAGCCTGAACGGAATAAATATATATGGTGTCTTTTTTTATGTTTTGATATTCATCTGTATAGCTAAGTGTGTTGAGCAAAGGGCTTATGGTAGTCCATGTATTTTCGGTTGCGGTTTTTCTTAAAACAAAATAGCCAACATTATCGCTATGGCTTTCGGTCTTCCATTCTAATAATAAGCCATCCAAATCATAGCTGAAATTTAGCTCATGCGGTGGAAGAGGAACATTGTTGTTTTTGTTTGAAGTACTGGCCTGCCATGTGTTATATGGGATTTGTCCAATACGGATGCCACTGTGGTGAAGCTTAAAATAATAAACTATATCATCAGGACCTTCATCTTTGTTTATTATCAAGCTGCCTGATGCCTTGATTTTTTCCTCCTGTTCAGTATCCGGGACTTCTTCATTTTCACTCTTCAAAGTGCTTAAAGAATCCTGATTGTTGTTATTTGAATGCTTTATTGAATAATGAGTTTCGGATTGATATGGGCTGGATTTGATTGTAATGCTATCAGGATTGATATTATAATCCTTGTAAATGGTTATTGTGTCAGAAGGAAAACTTTCCAGGCCGGTGAAATTGGCAGGAACAATAAAATAGCTAAAGGAGCCTGTGCCGGGGATGAAATCAGTAAGGTGATAGTAAACGCTATCTTCAGTTGTATTGATTTGTGCAAGAATCCTGTTTGAAAGTAATTCTGTTATTCCTTTTGAGTTATTGATTCGATAAACTTTAGCCCATACTGGCCATTTGTCTGGACTGAGCGGGGCAATCCAACTGGCAAAGAGTATCGAATCTGATTGATTGAAACCTATAGAAACAGCTTTATTATAATCTTCAAATTCAATAAACTCATGTTCCCAGCTAATGGAGTGTAATAATTGGCCATTGCTGTCATAATATAAAGTGCGATAGCATATTATTTGCCCCTGCTTCACTTTTTTTATTTGTTTGTCGATTAGTGCATGTCCTAAAGCAATCAGTATAGAAGGATGTAAGGAAGCCATTCCATAGTCATAGGGCCTGTGATGGTTTTTGAAATAGTCCCATAAAGCATCCTCCCCAACAAGGTTCATACTTTCAATAAGCCATCTGCTAAGGTCGGTGCCAATAGTTTTTTTTATTTCAAGGGGTGATAATGGGCCATTTACTTCCCCTACTTTTGACCAGGATCTTTTTTTTGGATTCTTTTTTTCGAGTAATATACGGCTTACTTTTTTCCCATTTACGGTTGCTTCCGGCTGAACAAATATATAAATGCCTTCACTTCCCTGAATACTTATTGATTTGAGTTGAGGTAATGAGTCCTGGGAAAAAGCATTGTTCCATGTTATAATAAGGATCAGGGCTAAAATTGAACTTTGAGGCACCATTGTTTATTGAAGGTGATAATTATTATAAGGTTAAGAACATCTGAACGAAGAGGTACAGCATGTTTCAAAGGTATCAGGCCAGGCACAAAAATGAAAATTAAGAACTACTTCCATCTTTATTGTATATGGGATTAAATATATTAAAAATATGCTACACTATCACGCATTTCAGGTAAAATATGTTTTAAATAATGTTATTAATACTTCTATAATGCAACATGAATTCTGCAAAATTAATGATAAAAAGCTATGTTTATGTTCAATTCAGAGGTTATTGAAAATATTTTTCAGGTAGGTGTAACTAATGATTTGCAATGTTGATTTAAGTAAAATAAGGAAAGTAGGATTGAATTAAATGCAAAGGTTTAAACTTTATAAATTTCTTTAATTTTTCATAAAAACATGTACTGATTTGTACATTAAAAAAATTATCTTTGAATTCAGGCATACAGAGTTGGTTTCTAAAACAATTTGAAAAAATTAAAGGTTAAACCATTCAGTGGAGCTCAAAAATATTCTAACAAAATTTGGATTTGATACATCTGGTCTTATTAAATTCATGAATAATTGAAAACTGGTATTCATACGATAAAAGCTAAGGCCTATGAAACGATTGGCTGATATGTTCAGAAAAGAAGAGGGAGTATCATTGCCCAGGGCATTAAAGAGCTATGAGCAGGCAGATTTTGTGGTTCAACAAAGTGCCCGGTTTATTTATTATTTGAGCATTATATTGATATTTACAATGTTTTTTTTAATTGCTTCGACAACCTACCTTCAAATCTTAAATCCTGTTTATGGAGGTCCGTTTTTACCGATATTGATACCATTATCATCTGTATTGTTGGTATTTATTTGTTGTTATATTATTCTTATTAAAGGCTATTATCACTTTGCGGCAAATCTTATGGTAATATCTTCATTGATTTCTGTCTGGATTGTTATTATCAATGATAAAAGCCTGGGAGTAGGACGTTTGGATACTATCGCTTATATATTTTCTGCATTAACAATGGTGCCTTTTCTTGTTGGGGATAAAAAATATTTAATACTGGTTTATTCATTTGTGAATGTGATAATGATGTTAGTTTTTATGTTTGTTTTTAAAAATCAATTTCAAATTGAAGAAGCCCAGTTTCGTGATTTTTTAATTGATATAACAACATCACTTGTGTTTATTGGTATTGTTGGCTTTTATATCCATTCAATAAACCGTAAGGCTATTTCCAGGGCTGAACGGGACATCAGGGAGCGGATGAAAGCAGAGGAAGCCCTAAAGAAGAGCGAAAAGAAATACAGGGATACCGTTGAACTACTACCCCAGACAATTTTTGAAGCAGATACCGAAGGGGTATTGACATATTTAAACAAGTCAGGCTTGTCTTTTTTTGGATTGACTGAGGATGATTTGAAAAAGGGATTATTGATAAGGTCAATAATCAGGGAGAAAGAGTATCTGGAAGCGAATATCGAAAAGCTAAAAAGTGGTTCTTCGACATATGGAAATTTATATTCATCAGAAAGAAATGATGGGAGTATAGCTTATATGCAGATTTATTCTGCCCCGCTTATTGAGGAGGAATGTATTAAAGGTATAAGAGGGGTCATTGTTGACATAAGCAATCAGGTAAAAGCACAGGAAACAATAAATCAAAGCCAGGAATTGTTCCAGACCCTTATTGAGTCAGCTCCTAGTGTAATAACATTAAGCGACCTCGATGGCCGCTATTTAATGGTTAACAAAGCATTTTGCGTTGAAACAGGAATTAGCCCTGAAATGGCTTTAGGAAGAAAACCTGAAGAGATTGGTGTTATACTAAATAAAGAGAAATATAATGAAGTTGTTGCTACTCTTCTTAATAACGG
>CAYLYP010000127.1:0-5784 GCA_964387795.1 uncultured Bacteroidales bacterium | reverse complement strand
TCAATTTTTCATGCCTTAAATCAGAAAGCGATTGCCCGCCAGCATGCAAAATCAGTATCACAACAATATGAAGATTTAAATCTTATTGTAGCACACCTGGGTGGAGGAATTAGTGTTGGGGCGCATTTTAAAGGCCGCGTAATCGACGTTAATGAGGCATTGAGTGGTGAAGGTCCATTCTCCCCTGAAAGGAGCGGTACACTGCCTGCAAAAAGCCTCGTTGATTTATGCTTTAGTGGTAAGTATAGCCATGAAGAAATTAAAAAAATGATTACCGGGAAAGGTGGATATGTTGCTTATTTAGGAACAAATGATGCTTATGAAGTTGAAAAACGTGCTTCATCAGGTGATTCAAAAGCAAAGCTTATACAAGATGCAATGGCTTATCAGGTAGCTAAAGATATTGGTGCCATGTCAACTGTTTTAAAAGGTAAAGTTGATGCAATCCTGTTAACTGGTGGTATTGCTTATGGTAAGCCTTTTGTAGAGTCTGTATCAGAAAGGATAAATCATATTGCCCCAATATTTGTTTATCCTGGCGAAGATGAGATGAAAGCACTAGCAATGAATGGATTAATGGTATTACAAGGGGATGCTGAGATACTTGAATATCAATAAAGCTGTTTAGCTTTTATTACAATAAAAGAAAAAGGGCATTTTTAATGCCCTTTTCTTTTATTAGTCAACTGCTAATTGCTGATAATTATTTTTTCTCAGGAAAGTATGCAGGAATTGAAATAAAGAAACTTGTTCCATATTCAAATTCAGATTCAAACCAAATCGTTCCACCCGACAACTCAATCATATTTTTAACCATCGCAAGGCCAAGCCCTGTCCCTCCTGTCTTTGTAGTAAAATTAGGAGAAAATATCCTTTGTTTAAGATCCTGTGGAATACCTTTCCCATTATCTTTTACCTGAATTAAATAATTCTGATTTTCATGTGAAACAATAATATCAACATATACATTGTCATCTTTCTCAACAGCCTGTATTGAGTTTCTTATGAGATTATTAAATACCCTGATGAGATGTTGTTTATCAAACAAAATAAAATGAGTTGATTTCGAAAGCTTGATATCAAGCTTGATATTTACATTCTCCAGACCATGGTACAATTCGGGAATAGAATGCAAAAAAGGGATTAATTCAATACATTCCTTTTTTCCCATAGGCATTTTGGCAAAATCACTAAAGGCTGTTGCTATAACTGACAGAGAATCAATCTGTTCTACAATAGTTTTAGTGAATTTGGATAATCTTATGTCCCAGTCTGGGGCCTTATCCTTCCAGGCTTTTTCAAGATACTGAACACTTAGCTTCATAGGTGTTAATGGGTTCTTAATCTCGTGGGCAACTTGCTTAGCCATCTCTCGCCAGGCTGATTCGCGCTCACTCTTTGATAATAGTTCAACGCTTTCGCTTAATTGATCAATCATATGATTATATTCATTAATCAGATTTCCAATCTCATCCTGCCGATTCCATACTATTTTTTCATTAAGCCCTCCAAGTTGAACTTTTCCAAGATTATCCCTGATTAACTGGAGCGGATAGGTAACATAATTGGAAATTATAAAAGCCATAAAAATTGCGAGAACAAGTAAAAACAAATAGATGTTTATAAAAGCTACCAAAAAACTACTTATCTCCTTCTGCATTTCCTTCTGTTTGGCAAAATATGGAAGATTTAAATATGCAATAACATTATTTGCTGAATTACGAAAAGGAATATAAGCTGATTGATAGCTAAGTTTGCCTATGCTTTCATTATGTATAAAAAAGCTTTTCTGATTATCAGACAACTCAAAATATGCTTTCGGATCCATATATTTTGATAAAAGGCCTTCCTCAAATATTTTTGGGCGACTTGAAGCAATAAGGGTTCCATTTAAGTCATAGAGGTTAATATCAGTAAAGAAAACATTGCTGAACTTCAAAAGCAATTCGTATAATAAATCTTCATTTTCCTTGCCTAGTGAAGGGTAGTTAGAAATTTTATGTTCAAGTTCAGTTAAAACAGAATAGACCTTTTCACGAAGGTGCGAATTGTTTTTGTTCTCATATATTTTATAAATATAAAATAAAGATCCCCCTCCTATCAGTATCAAAGAAATAAGAACGATACCAACCATACTAAACTGAACCCTTCGCTTAAATGAGAGTTTGAACATTTCATGATAGCGAAATTTACCTGTTACTACAAAAAATGCGATTGTAAGTATGCAATAAAATATAAAGAGGTATGAAAATGGTGCCAGTTTACCAAAAAAACTAATTTTAATCTTACTAACTAAAATTACTGTTTTAGCATCCTTTTTGAATAAGAGATGATTATATCCCGCATAATCAAAGAAACTCATTTGATCATTGAAATTACCATAAGGAAGTAAATCCATGCTAAAAGGAAAATTACCATATTTATTAATCAAACGATTTTCTCTATAAATAGCATAGGAATAGTTAGCCAGATCCCTGTTTATTTTAACATCTTTATCAATTAATAATTCAGGAAAACCTAAATCATTTGCAATATATTTAAGATCAAGTTCAATATTTAGCCAAACTGTTTTATCTTCACCATTCCTTACTATCTTATAAGGTATTCGCGAAATGTAGCTGTTTCTTCCCGTGTTGTTATCCAGATAATACAATGTATGGGCCATTGTCGGCCTACCTACAGACTTAATATAATCCTGAAAAAAAACTCCACAGTCTATTTCATAATTCGCAGGTTTAACAAGTAAAAGCTCTCCTTCAAAACATAGTGTTAACTGAACATCATACTTTAACCAATAGTCTTTAAAATACCTGCTTACCAAACGTTTATAAATTTGATCCTGATTATAGGGATCGTCTTTGATTAGTTTTTTAAATACTGAATCATTCAGTAATTCATCTTCAAACTCTGAATACATAAATTCAGCAATTGGATCTTGCTCAGATGATAACTTAATTGCAATACTTTTTCTGGCTTCTAATTCCTTTTGATCATTTCCTTCATAAAGAATTAATGTATTAAAAATACTTAGTAAAAACAATATCACAACAATCCTTGAATAAGAAGAATTTTTTCTAATGTGATAACGAAGTAACAATTCATAAGCAATAATTAACAATACAACAAGATAAATCAAAAATGAAATGTCCTTTATTAATAAATATGAAATTAAGGACGTAACAAATAGAACGATAATTGAATGATGAAAACTAAATTCAAATTCCTTTATGAAGAAAACTACAATTCTTACTAATAGTTGAAAACAAAACAATACAAGCCCCATACTTAGGAAAAACAAGAGCACTGTTGTATCAATCTGAAAAATACTATTTACATCAAAATTCTGACTTGAATTAATGATTAATCCCTTAATAAGAAAAATTACATAGCGGGCTAATAATAATAAAGCAAGAAAAAATACAGCTGAAATAATTGAAAACAATGCTTTTTTTGTAAGGCCTCTAACAGATTTGTTGTATGTCAAATCAGACAACAAAATATTACCATTTTGACTTCTATTATTAAAAATAAAACGAGAAAAAGAAATTTTCTTTGTGAGATTCTCTTGTTTTATCAGCTTATATATATACCAACAAAAAAATGAAAAGAAAATTACATGCAACAAAAAATCCCCTAAAGAAGGAAGCCATTTTGAGGATGCATAAAGCCCTGGATTAAAAACCTGAAACTGATAAAATGAGCCAGGAATATGAAAATAAAACAATAAAAACCGAAATAAACTTAAACCAATGACATAAAACAGTATTGCACCATAAAGGCTCTTTTTCCTAATATGCTTTTCAAACGAGTAAAAGAAAAACAATACAAAAACAATGAATAAAAAACCAAATAATACTGAAATAACCTTTCTTGCCTTTAAAAAAGCATTTTCATTTGAATAATCATAAGATATAAAAAACACAAAATTTCCTTCATTATTTACAACTTCAAAGACCCCTTCATAAGGGGAAATATCCATTGATAAAGGTGCTTTAAACTCAGAAATAAATTGATTTACCAAAAAACGGTTCTCATACTTATAATCATTCTTTATTTTAAACAACCCAAATAATTCATACTTATCATATTTATAGCTTTTCCCAAAAAACCAACCATTTTTTAGAAAAAAAGTATGCTGGTTTTGAATTTGATCAAATATAATGGGATCAACAACAATCCCATTATCAGACCAAAATATAAGATTACCATCCCTATAAACAAAAAAAGCCTCATCATTTTCTGTAAAATGATCAATATGCTCAATCAATTGTGCCCTTTTTGAAACCTCTGAAGTAGTATCGTTTAATATGGAATGAAGATCCCAGATGTGATTATCAAGCTTTTCTTCTCTTTCTAAAAATACATTCTGAAAGCGCTTATAGGAATCAAAAAAATCACCTCTCCATAAAGGTTCTTTTTTTAGATATTCGGAGAAAACTAAAAAAAGAAGGCCAAAAAATAAAAGCAAGAAGGTATAAAAATTTTTCCTGGCAACTTTCATGATTATATTATTTTTTTTCAAAGATAAAGATTTCACTTGAATACGGGCTTACTCCAAATAATGCATACAAATTTGAAACCAAACCAATCCAGGAACCTCTTAAAAATGCAAATTTTCTCTTTTTGCTTCTTTCACTAAGAATACTGACATAGAAAGAATCAAAAAACATAGGATTATGGGAAATGAGCTTAAGACCACTTTTTTCACAAATAGCCTTAAGCGTTTCTCTGTTGAAATGAAAAAGATGCCTTGGAACATCATAAGCAGCCCAGTTTGAACCATAATATGCCGCATCATAGGACTTACTCATCGGAACAGCAATCAGAAGCTTTCCCCCCTCACTTAATGCATTGACCAATTTTAGAATTGTCAAATCAAAATCAGGAATATGCTCCAAAACATGCCAAAGTGTAATGCAATCCATCAATAAACCAGCTTGCAGATTCAAATACATATTCAAATCAGGATAAACTTCACATCCTGCTTTTTTGACAGCAATTGCTCTTGCACCTTCATCTGGCTCAATTCCATACACTTTTTTACCAGAATTCCTTAGCGCTTCAAGAAAAGAACCTGTCCCACAACCCATATCCAATGCATTCGTTCCAAAGTCCTTAACCAAAGAAACTTTTTTCTTTATGGCATATTTTTTCACAAAACCATAAAGTTTCTCAAAAAAAGTTGTTTTTCTGTCTGTATGCGAAATATAGTCCTTTGAAAGATAATAAGAACCCAATTTCGATGCTTCCGGATAAGGATAAGTAATCCTTAAACCACACTTTTCACATTCTTTAATGTTAAAGTAATTGCCAGAAACAAGCGTATCCTTAACCTGAAAAACATCTAAGAATGAGTTTGATCCACAAACCTTGCAAATTGCCTCCTTTTCCATTTGTTTTTTAATGAAATTAGTTTAACTTTTTAGCTTTCCTTAAAAATCTCATTGAGATCTTTTAAATAACAACATGTAAAACCTTATTAATATTGTTTCACGTGAAACAATATTAATTTAACCACCAAAAATGTTTTTTGAATAAAATTTTATATCTGCTTAAAAATGTTTCACGTGAAACAATTATGATAAGAACTTATTTAATCAAGAATAAAAATATTAAATAAAATTCATGATAAAAATTATTTATATAATAAATTTGATGATTCACTAAGACAACAAAAATACCAATAGCCAAATAACCTATTCAAAAAAATCAAATGAATAATATGCCAAACATAAGCTTTTCATAATTAAATCAAAGAGCGAATAATTGTTTCACGTGAAACAA
>CAYLYP010000126.1:0-5820 GCA_964387795.1 uncultured Bacteroidales bacterium | reverse complement strand
ATTATTGTTCCAAATTGGGAAATTGCTATTCTACTGAAGAGGGAATGGATGAAACTATGGACAAAAAGATACACAAATGGTTGGGCACAAGATATCAGGTCTATTAAAAATAATGTAGAAGGATTAATTGAAGTGGTAAAATATGGCAGTAAAATATTTACCGAACCTGATCCCAATAAAAAAAACAGGAAAAAGGTTACACGGTATGTGTATATTTCTGCACTTTATAATATTCTGTCTGCCATGAAAAATATTAGGTTATTTGACAGATTTGGATTTAACCTACCCAGAGTTAGCCACTCGGAAGCTATATCTCCCTCCATACTAATTGAATATGAAGAGATGTCTTATGATTCTGATATAAGGGATTGGGTAAATGAAGAAACTGGTGAGATGTTATCAGGGTACACTCCTCCGGCAGATTTATTACACATTCTAAGTCAACATATTAATACAGAACTGCAATAATTTTTATTCTATAATTAATTACATTTTATATTCATTTAACAATAAGATATATTGTATAAATTTTTATTTTCATATTATGTTGATTTACAATATTATAAAAGAATAAAATTTGTCTTATAAATAGCCATTATAGTCATAACCTGTTGAATTGACCAATTTTTTAAGTAAATTTAAGGGAATAATAAAAAGCTACAATAATGATCAGCAACTTAGACCAGTTAATTGAGTCATATCTTCGCTATTACGAAAATGATGAACATAGTGGACATGAAGATAATTACCCGGAACTTAGAACAAGCGATTACCTTCAATCCCTTAACAGACAAGAATTTATCGAGTACATATTTCAATTTGCAAGAGTTGGTGGAAGGATACAAACTGGTGGAGCCAGAACTGCAGGCAAACTTAAAGAGGAGATGGAGAAGGAATACGACCGCTATCGGGAATATTTGCTAAGACCATATAGAACAGATTTTGATGTAAGCAATTGGTTACGTTCAATTTCAAACTATAAATACTTAGGGGTTGGATTTGCCACTATTTTTCTTAATAGAATAGATAAAAACAGATTCGTTATTGTAAATGAGAAAAGCAAAGATGCTCTCCAGATATTAGGATATAATATAAACCGTGATCCTGTCGGTGCATATCATTCTATAAAATCTGCCCAAGACGATTTGTTGAGAAAATTTCCTCAATTAAGGAATTATTATGTTGCTGATTTTTTAAATCATTATCTAATCGCAACTGCCGAGGGTAAAAAATTTTATGAGGATCCAATTGCTGACCTAATAAAGAAATACAAGCAATTAAAACGATCAAAAGGTCATTCCGATGAGTATTACAAGTATGAGGCAATTCAGCACTTTCAAAGCTATTGGAGTTTAGATGCATCAGGTTTCCCATTAATGCTTAAAGAAGTGTTAAAGAAACAAACTAATCTAATGTATGCTTTATCTCATGGCACAATTTTAAATGTCGCAGAAAATTATCCAGAACCAGCCAGAAGTTTATTTGAATACCTCTTCGATGAAACAATTGAATTGGGAATGAGAATAAAGACTTTTAGTGAAAAGGTAGATTATTTTCAAAAGCAACTTAAACCATCAGATAATGGATTTCAGGACGAGAGAGCCATTAGTGTTTATTTGACTTTTAAGTATCCACACAAATATACTTTTTATAAATATTCCTATTATTCACAGTATTGTAAACTAATTGGGATTAAAGAAAAACAATCAGGAGAAAGATATATACATTATTTGGAGCTAATAGATGATTTGAAAGACAAATATATAAATCAAGATGAAGAGCTTTGGAATTTAACAAATGGTACGCTACCCAGTTCTGCCTGGCCAGATAATGAAAGGAACATTCTCTGTCAGGATATACTTTTTAAAACATTAGAAAACAATAAAGAACCTAACTACTGGATCTTTCAGGGAAATCCAAAATTTTATGATGTGGTTGGTTCTTTGCGTGATAAAGCCTTGAAATCCTGGTCTGTTAAAGCTCATAAAAACAGAATAAAGCCTGGAGATAAAATAATTCTATGGGTAACTGGAAATAAACCGGGATGTTATGCTCTTTGTAAAGTTGCTTCTGATATAATAGGATGGTATGAAGATACAGAAGAATCAAAATATTACATAGTACATGAAAATGACAACGCTGACGAAATGGTTAAAATAGAAATAGAGCATAATCTATGGAACACACCAGTGCTTAAGGAAAGTTTATCATCACTCCCTGAATTTTCAAATTTTAAGGGAGGAAACCAGGGAACCAACTTCGAAGCAACAAAAACACAGTATGAAATAATTCAGAGATTAGCAGATATGGATTCCGAAGTATTTGTTACAATTAATGAGTTAAACCTCATTAATCTTATTCGTAAGATAGGAAACGAAAAAGTCATCCGAACCCATTTTCACGAAACAGGAAAGCTCTGTGGTAAGTTGAACGTTAATATAAATGATGAACGGATTGTTTTTTCAACACCAAAGAATTATTCATCAATCGCTTTCACTATTAATCAAAGGTATATTATTAATTCCTCAAATGATTCTATAGGTTTGTGTCTTCCCCAAAAGGCAGAGGAGATATATTCCTTAAATGCCAATGTTATAAGAATTGAGAAATTTAGCCCTTTTACTGGTGAAATAAATCCACCAATTTGGATACAATTTAACCACGATGTTCAGTTCAGCACTGAATTTTATCAGCTTCAATTAGAAGCAGCCCAAAAACAATTGCTTTTTGCCTCCAAGTCTAATTTTATCAAATATGATAACCCGGCTTACCGTAAAGCTGTTTTTGATCCTGAATATCGTGAGCACATTTTTAATATCGCTTTTTCAGACAAAGTGATACAAATATCTTCTCAGGATTCGGAACCAAAAACTGTGATTCCAAAAACATATAATATTCCCAAAAATCTTATTCTGTTCGGTCCTCCAGGGACAGGTAAAACATATCGATTAATGAATGAATATATACACTGGTTTATCGATGAAGATGAGGGACAATCAAAGGAAATTTATACTTATGAACTTGTGAATGAATTATCCTGGTGGGAGGTCATCACATTGAGTTTGCTTGATATAAGTAATAGTAAGGTAAACGAAATAATCCAACATCCTTTAATTGTGGAAAAAATCAATCAATCGAAAAGCACAAAACCAAGAAATACGATTTGGTATTATTTGCAAAATCATACAAAGGATGATTGTCCAAATGTTAATGTCACCTTAAAAAGCGATATACAGATATTCTGGAAAGACGAAAATTCAGTTTGGTCAATTGATAAAAATAAGACGGAGGAAACACTCCCGGATTTGATGGAAAAATATAAATCATGGAAAAATTATATTCCTGCAGGTTCTGTTATTAAAAGATATGAAATGGTGACTTTTCATCAATCATATAGTTATGAAGAATTTATTGAAGGGATTCGTCCTGAAGTTGAAAATGAAGAGGAGCTTAAATACAAAATTGAACCGGGAATATTTCTACGTTTAGCAGAAAAAGCAAGAAGAGACAGTGCTAATCCTTATGCAATATTTATTGATGAAATCAACCGGGGTAATATTTCAAAAATTTTTGGAGAGTTAATTACTCTTATCGAATCGGATAAAAGACAATATGCGGATCATGAACTTGAAGTTACCCTTCCATATTCAAAAACCAGGTTTTCTGTTCCATCCAATTTATATATTATAGGCACTATGAACTCTGCCGATCGTAGCATTGCACTCATCGATACTGCTTTGCGGCGGCGATTTCATTTTGAGGAAATGATGCCTGATTCTTCTTTACTTAATGAAAATCTTGAAGGAATAAACTTGCAGGAGCTATTAAATAAAATAAACGAAAGAATTGAATTTTTACTTGACAGAGATCACACTATTGGTCATTCTTATTTGATGAATCTTTTAAGCAAAATAGACTTATGTCAAATTTTCAAAAATAAAATTATTCCCCTTTTACAGGAATATTTTTACAATGACTGGGAAAAAATACAGCTGGTTTTAGGTGACAACGATAAATGGGGAAAAACTCAGGAACAAAAACTGATCAGAATAAAAAAGCATTATAATGCTGCAGCAGAAAAAGAACTATTTGGTTACGATGTAGAGGATTATGAGGATGAAATTATATACGAAATAAATCCTGCACTGGTCGATGAAAGATTTGAAGATATTCCAATTGAAGCATTTATCTACATTTATCAGAAACCTGAAGCTCAATTACATTAAAATGTCAGTTACTAAAAATATTTGTGAATTTGGAACAATCTGGAACATAAAGGAATTTTTACCGGACAAGCCAGAGGATCAATTGAATTGTATATTTCTTGATGATAATTCATTCCAAAGCCTTAAAAACTTTGTAGCAGAGAATAATGATCCAGAATCAGGTATTGATCAGGCATTCTCCATCCATCGACAAAAAGGGAAAGATTTTATAAAGGTGAAAAACTATGTTGGAGTTATAGAAACACGACAGAGAACAATAATAGAAATTTTACCTAAAATATACCAAGCACATAATATTAACGAGGAAGAGCAAATAAGGAACAGCAAATCAGTTTTATTAAAAATGCTGCGTTCCTTGCGAAATACTCCTTTTAAAAGCATCGATAAAGCTCATTTAAAAACATGTCGTATTCCCATTATAGAAATATTTATCTCAGTTTTTTTGAAAGAAATGGAAATTTTATTGAAACGAGGTATTAAACACTTTTATACTTCTCAGGAAGAAAATCAAAAATACTTAAAGGGTCGGCTTGTATTTACTGAGAATATTAAAAATAATATTGTTCATAGTGAAAGATTCTTTGTTAATTACGATGAGTTTAAGGTCGATATTCCGCAAAACCGCATTCTTAAATCTGCATTATCATATTTAAAGGATAAAAGCAAATTTTCAAAAAACATTCGTCAAATTATCAATTTTCTTTTTTTATTCAATGAGGTTGAAGATTCAAAACATCTTGAAAAGGATTTGCTACAGTTGGATGGTCAAAACAGACTTTTCAATCATTATGAAACAGTACTAAAATGGGCTAAGGTATTTCTTTTAAATCAATCATTTACGAGCTATAAGGGGAATCATTTAAATACTGCAATCCTTTTTCCAATGGAAACCTTATTTGAATCATATGTAGCTCACAGGATAAAACAATTTTATCCTTCAATCGATATTATAACCCAGGATAGAAAACATTACTTACTTCATGATTTATCTTTCAATCAACAAAAATTCCGTTTGCGTCCCGATATAGTTATAACTTCGAAAGAATTTTTACTGGTAGCTGATACAAAATGGAAATTAATTGATGAAAATGTTCCTCAGAAAAACTATTGTATTTCGCAAACCGATATGTATCAATTATATGCATATGGGAAAAAGTATCAAATGGTAAATAAACCTGTTCATCTTATTCTAATTTTTCCTAAACATGAAGGCTTTAAGCAGCAACTTCATTTTAAGTACGAAGAGAATCTGAATATTGATGTAATTCCATATGACTTTGAACATGAGGAACAATCATTAGAATATGTAAAATTTATAATAGATAAATTAGTAATATTCTGTTCTAATTAATCCCTTAAATTGTGAAGAATGATAGGAGCAATCATTGGTGACATAGTCGTTTTGAGATTTGAATTTTCAGGTTTTAAAAGCAAAGAATTTCAACTTTTTGATATTGAATGTGATTATACTGATGAACTCAAGAATGGAAGCAATGAAAAGGGCATTTAAAAGGATTTTAACTAAATGCAATAAGAGGTACCAGCGAGGGAATGGTCCGAAACTTATTGGCATTAAATCTTTGGAATGTAACTT
>CAYLYP010000125.1:0-6034 GCA_964387795.1 uncultured Bacteroidales bacterium | reverse complement strand
CTGCAACACGTGAAGCTATTGATGCCGATGGATGGTTCCATACAGGCGATATTGGGGAACTTGTTGAAGGGAAATATCTTAAAATTACTGACCGTAAAAAAGAGATATTTAAAATGTCAAATGGCAAATATATTGCCCCTCAACAAATAGAAAACAAACTAAAGGAAAGCTTTTATATACAACAGACAATGATTGTTGGTGAGAACCAAAAGTTTGCCACTGCGCTTATTATCCCGAACTTCCAGGAGCTGACCCAATGGTGCCAGAAGAAGAAGATTTATTTCCAGACAAATGCCGATCTTATTGAAATGCCCCAGGTAGTGAAGCATTTTCAGGATGAGATAAAAAAACTTGGCGCTAAGATAAGCAACATCGACCAAGTCCAGAAAATCATCCTTATTGCAGATGAATGGAGCCCAATGACCGGGGAATTGTCTTCTTCATTGAAACTGAAGCGAAAGCATATTATTGAAAAATACAAAGCACTTGTTGATGCAATCTATCAACCAAAGCTAAGGCCCATACCTGTTAAAACAGGGAGAAAATAATCCTGTTAAAACATTTATTTCGGAGGGATCATTTTTTGATCCCTCTTTTTTTTTGTTATCCCTGGCCTTGAATGGTATTTGTATCTGCTCAAAGGCTGAATGAAATTACCATAAATGTTTTTCCCATACATAATGCACCTCTTCTATGGGCAAAGCAAAAAGCATCAAAACCGGATACGCATGCAATAACTTCTTAAGCACAGTTATTTTTATACGAATTAATTGATTATTTATATTATATTTTATTAATTTTATTGTTTGTTTTCCTTTATCAATATCAGGCTTTCCCCAAAATGCCCTAAGCAGGGAATGAATACAGCAATTAAATAAGGCCTCCCCCACAAAGCGTAAATCCATTAAAAACGCAGATAAAGAACCATAAAATTAAAAAGCCATGAAAAATGCTATTATCAAAAGACTTCTGTTTTCATTGATTTTAATTACAGCTTTATTTCAGGCAGGCAGCAGTCAAACAGCAGGATGGTATTGGCAAAATCCATTACCCCAGGGCAACACCTTGAATTCCGTAGTATTCATTTCAAATAATACCGGTTGGGCTACAGGCTTTAACGGCACCATCATTAAAACTACGGATGGGGGGAGCAGTTGGAAAACCCAATATAGCGGTGTAACACTTACCATCCGGGATGTCTCATTTACTGATGAGGATAATGGCACTGCCGTTGGGCAGTCAGGCTTAATCTTAAGGACTGTTGATGGAGGTGTGAACTGGGTTCAACAAAACAGTAAATCAAGCCAGAACTTACATGGGGTTTCATTTTTTGATCAAAACAAAGGATATGCTGTTGGGGAACAGGGTACGATATTAAAAACAGACAATGGAGGTGAAAGCTGGGAAATTGTTGATGCTGAAATAAGTGTTGACTTGTATGGTGTTTCAGCTTCCGGGGCATTAACTGCAAGCATTTCAGGCAACAACGGGACAGTCTTACATACAAACGATGGGGGATCAAGCTGGGCTTTACAGGAAAGCGGAACAACAAGCGCACTATTGGATATTTGTTTTGTTGACCCTGATCATGGCACTGCTGTTGGCACACAAGGTGCCATCATCCATACTGCCAATGGTGGTGAGACCTGGACTCAGCAGGGAGGCACTGTGGGAAGACTTGACGATGTTTCTTTTACTGATGCTGATAATGGCATAGCCGTTAGTCAGGGTGTAATTCTCGCCACCCATGACGGGGGGCAAAACTGGACAATAAAAAATGACGAATGTGGCTGGCTTAATGGTGTCTCTTATACCAACAACCAGACTTGTTTTGCTGTAGGTGATAATGGCTCTTTATGGAAATCGGCTGATGATGGAAGCAACTGGGAAAAGCTAACTAAAGGCATTCAAAATACTTTAAGTGGTATTGATTTTTATGATGCAGGTTTTGGGTTAGCATTAGGCAATTGGGGAACGATTGTAAAAACTACTAACGCTGGGATCCTTTGGGAAGATGTTAGCATTGTTAATTCTTATGATTTATTTGATGTTGAAATCCTTAGCCCTTCAATAGCAGTAGCCGTAGGTTATGGAGGGACCCTCATCAGATCCACCGATGGTGGCAATAGCTGGGAAACAATAAACAGCGGCACCCAGCAAGCCCTTTGGGCAATTAGCTTCACTGATAGCAATAATGGATTGGCTGTGGGCAATAATGGCACAATTATAAAAACTACTGATGCCGGAGTCAACTGGCTCCCCATTGAAATAGAAAATATTACCAATTTCCGTGATGTGTTTTTTTATAATTCAGATATTGCTTTTGCTGTCGGGAACAATGGTAACATTTTAAAATCCCTTGATAGCGGTGACACATGGGCTTTGCTGGAAAGTGGCTCAACAAGCCAACTTACTGCGGTATCATTTACTGATCCCGACACAGGATATGTTTGTGGGGCAGATGGTTTAATAATGAAAACTATCAATGGGGGCGAATCCTGGCAAACACAGAACAGCGGCACTACATTTTTATTAAGGGACATCTCATTTATCAATGGCTCTGATGGCATTGCCCTGGGTGATGGCTTTATAGATGGCAATTTTTCCGGCATAATCCTCGCTACCAAAGATGGAGGAGCCAACTGGGAAATCCAATTGGAAGGTTCTGTTAGCAGTTTATACGGCTTATCATATACTGTAGAACAAGGCGCAACAGCCGTAGGCTATTCAGGATGTATTTTAAAATATCAGGGCGGGTCTGGAGTTCATATTGATGAATACACAAATGACCTGTCAAATGATTTTTTTCTGTATCAGTGTTTTCCAAATCCCATAACCAATACCGGCAGGATATCATGGATACAAAATATACAAGCCCATGTCCTGCTTCAGGTATTAAACAGCAATGGGCAGGAGGTAAAAACCCTGATTGATGTAACAATAGAACAGGGCAAGCATGAGATAGTGCTTGAAACCAAAGGATTAAAGCCCGGTGTTTATTTCATCCGATTGATCACAGGACAAAACAAAGCTCAAATACGTAAAATTATTGTTCAGTAACAATCCAATGGCTTAAGAGTCAACAATGATTTTACATATCATGCAGAATACCTGTTTAAACAGTGCCTGCTGAAAAAGCTTTTACGGCATGATTTGATTTGTTGCCACAAGCTATAAGAATTATTATGACGCCCCGCCATTTGGCAGCACACCCAAAGCCCAAAAAGTCTTTATTGGTATTGACTGCATAAGTAGTGTTTTATCAATACGAAAATACTTTGCAGAATACCCAACTCTTCTCTATAAACCATACCATCTGGAAATAAAGAAGTTGCATGATTTTCATGCATTATAAAACATGCCTGCTATAAAAGGGGCCAAAACCATAAAATGAATGTCAAAATCGTTTATGCTAAACATAAATTAGATTTTCAATCATCAATTATCCTGAGCCAAGTTGGATAGCAATGCATTAATACATATTTTTTTAACAAAACAATTATTTATATGAATAAGCTACTGATTGAATCAGGCAAAATATTAAATTAGCTTAAAATTTCAGCCATGAAAAAAACTTGTTTTGCATCACTGATAGTTTTAATTTTTTCACTTATGGGAGAAACTGTTTCTTCACAAAGCACCAATATAGCGTTGCCCCTGCCCCGGACCACAGGAGGCATGCCCTTGATGGAAGCATTGGCAAAACGTCATAGCGCAAGGGAGTTCTCAGAAAAGGAACTGGATATGCAAAGCCTCTCCAATTTACTATGGGCTGCATTTGGCATTAACAGGGAAAATGAAGGCCGCAGGACAGCGCCCAGCGCTATGAACATGCAGGAAATAGATATCTATGTTTTTCTCCCTCAGGCCGTTTATATATATAATGCAAAAGAAAACCGCCTTGATTTTCATATTGCAGGAGACTTTAGAAAGGAAACCGGCAAACAGGGATTTGTTAAGGATGCCCCTATAAATCTTGTCTTTGTTGCAGATTATGAGCGAATGGGCAACAGGGATGAAGATACTAAGAATTGGTATGCAGGCGTTGATGCCGGGTATATATCTCAAAATGTTTACCTCTATTGCGCATCCGAAAACCTGAATACTGTTGTAAGGGCAAGCCTTGATAAAGATGCCCTCAAGTCAGCAATTAAGCTTCGCCCCTCGCAATATATTGTATTTGCCCAAACAGTAGGTTATCCTACTGATAAATAATTAGTAAGGTTTATAAAGACAAGCAAACACAAATAAACAACCATCCATCCCATCCCTCTGATTATGAAAAAAACAGCAAACCTGCTGATTGCGGGATTACTATGCCTGATGATATCAAATAACAGCATTGCTCAAAGCATCGAAGAGATGCAGGCAAAAATTGATAGCTGTAAAAATGTTAAAGACACAGTAGCCACAGCAAGGGCATTCTTTCAACTGGTAAAGCATTATGATGTGACCGGTGAAGATAAGCTCCTTGCCCAAATGCTTGACAGCACACTGTATTATGCTAAAATATCAGGTGATAAAAAGGTTTATATTTCAGCACGGTCTTACAAAGCATCTTATCTTAGCGATATTGGCAACCATGAAGAGGCCATTGCCACCTATAAACAAATCCACGGCGAATATCTTGAAATGGGTGATACAACACGTGCAGCCGATATGCTTATCAATATTGGGATGGAACTAAACAATATTGGCAACTATGGCGAAGCCCTTAAGGAAGAGCTTAAAGCCCTTGACCTGCGCGAAAAGATCGGAGACCTTTCAAATATAGCTGCATACTATCAACATATTGGGGAGGTTTATAAGCTGCTTGGGCAAAAAGACAAATGGAGGGAATACTTCATGATAGCCGATTCATTAGCAGGGGCAGATGAACTATATGCCAATTTTTTTACCCACATGTCTATTCTTAATGACATGGGTGGATTATACGAACACGATGGGGAATATTCAAAAGCCCGGGAAGTTTATTATCAGCTTTATGCCCTTTGCGAAAAAGAACAATATAAAAATGGGATGTCGGTTGCTTTGTCAAATCTGGTGCCTGTTTTAAAAAAGATGGGATTGAAAGAGGAGGCCCTTAAAACTGCCCTTAATGCCTTAAAAATCTCTTCAGAAATGGACAAAGTTTATAATGTCATCATTGATTTGATTACCATTGGTGAACTATATATTGACCTGAACCAGGCATCATCTTCTATCCCCTATCTCAAAAGGGCAGAAAGCCTTGCAAAAGAAAAAAACTTCCCAAGTGAACTTATTCAAAGCTGGGCTGGCTTAAAAAAAGCTTTTAAGCAAACGGGCGACTTTAAACAGGCACTTTACTACTTTGAAAAAGAAAGCAACCTTAACGATTCCATTAAAAGCATTGAAGTAAAAAACCATGTTGCCGAGCTTCAAACACGTTATGAAACGGAAAAGAAAGAACAACTTATCAGGGAACTCTCTTTACAAAGCCAGCTTGATAAAAAAACCGTTAGGGCTATGATGGGCATTTCAATTGGCACTTTAATCATTATCGCTTTTCTGATTGTTACTATCCGCCTGCACCGCAAAGACCTTAAACTTCAAAAAGAATTGGTCAATAAACAAAAAGAAATAAACACCCTGAACCAGGAAAATTATAATCTTGAATTAGACAAAAAAAACAGGGAACTATCTTCCTTTGCGTTGCAAATGGCAAGTAAAAATGAATTTATTAATGAATTAAAAGAAAAACTTAATAGCGGGCTTGATATCAATGATACACGGAGCATTATTACCCAAATAAACCTACAGGTGAATTCTGAATCTGATTGGGATTCTTTCAAACTTCATTTCGAGGAAGTACACCCTGCTTTCTTTACAAGGATAAAAAATAAATTTCCTGATCTTACTTCAAATGAACTTCGTCTCTCTGCTTTTTTAAAACTAAACCTCACCTCAAAAGAAATCGCAAATATATCCAGCATTACAAAAGAAGCCGTTGACAAAAGCAGGAACCGCTTAAGAAAAAAACTTGGACTGCTACCCGATGACTCTCTTTCTGATT
>CAYLYP010000124.1:4224-6156 GCA_964387795.1 uncultured Bacteroidales bacterium | reverse complement strand
CGTAATCCACCAGGGAGCATGCCTTCATTTTCAATACCACGTTCAACAGCATCAAACATAACTTTCCAAACCTCAGCAAGGTGGGTAAAAGTATCGGGTTCATCAAAGGTTTCAACATACTCCCAAAAAGATTTGTTCTCATGTTGGCACCATTGGAGAATGTGTTCCATAGAGGTATGCTGGTAGATATTCTGGGAAACAGCCTCTGTTTCGCCTTCTTCCATTAAAGCACCGCCCCCAACACTATAAACCCTCCAAAGCCTGAGTGTTTGCCCATGAGGGCCCAGGGCTTCAAATTCGAGCCCATTGGGATGCAGAGGAAGCTCAATTTCTGGCTGCCAGATGATACCAAGTTTTTTGGGGGCAAATGATTCAAATAATATCTGATCGGTAAGGTGGCCAATACCCGTAGCAGCAAGGCTTCCATATAATGTCACCCTATATGACACTGCATTTGGGTTCTCAGCCTTAAACTTCTCGGCAGCCCGTTTGGGGCCCATTGTATGGCTACTTGATGGGCCATTACCAATCTTAAAAATATCTTTTATTGTTTTCATTTCAAAGATTTCCAAATATTAAGCTTGAGAAACGAATATGCTTGCGAAATAAGCAAAAAAAACACTCAAAACAGCAAACATGGAGCACCATCTGACCATAAAAAATAATTATTGATAAACCAGAAAGAGTGCCGGAACAAAAAATGTCCTTTCTCTGTAAGATATTTGCTTTAGAAAACGAATTTATTTAACACTTTGGACCTTTCCCACAGGCATGAGATAAATGGATTTAACATCATTGTCCAGGCAAAGGATACTATCCACCGCACTATCAACAAACGCACCAATAACTACAGTTCCAAGGCCAAGTGTGGCAGCCTGGAGATGAAGGTTTTGAGCAGCATGCCCCACTTCATTGTAAACATATCTCTCAGCTCTATCCCCATAACGTTTGGCAGTTCGTTCAAAGACAGCCCCAAAAACAAATACAGCACCAGCCTCTGTTATCATAGCCTGCCCCAGGCATGCATCAGTAAGCCTGGACTTAAGATCTTCCAATCGTATAACTTCAAGTTCATGTTTCAAAGGGAGATAATGGTATAATCCTGTTTTAAGGTTTTCAACATTGTTGACCACAACATATAATTCGAGGGGAAATGTTGCACCGGCAGATGGAGCAGTTCTAAATCCGCTTTCATTTGTGATTCCCTGAGCAGACCATAGAAGTTGGGAAAGCTCGATAACAGTCAAAGGCTCCTGAGCATAGCTCCTTATTGAACGACGCATAGATAAAGCCTCCTCAAGGCTAATCTCTCCTTTCAGGGAAGGCGAAGGTAATTGAATATATAATGAAGTGTTCATCTTTTCATCCACTGTAACTTCCACTTTGTTTTTTTCTTTAGGGGTAACTTTTTTAAATAAGACCTGAACAATCAATCCTGTGACAATCACAAGAGTTAATATAATTAAAACAGAGCTGAATTTTTTCATTACTGTATATTTTTATATTGCAAAGTTAATGAAAAAAGACACAATTTATAAGTTTATTATAAAGCCATAAGCTGTTAATTCAGGCGATTAAAAGACAAATCCAATAGAATACTAATTTTTTTTAATAAGAAAAAAAATATTCAAAATCTTTTACCTTTGTATCGAAAGTCCTCTTGGGACAAGCGAATAAAATGACTTTAAGAAAAAGGAAGGATACAAGAAAAGATTGTATTCATAACGAACAAAATAAGGTTTCCATGCATAAAATTACAAAACACCCCATTATTGAGGTAAAAGAAACGCCCAGCGTAACATTTACCTTCAACGGGCAAAAAGTTGAAGGCAACAAGGGATTTACAATAGCAGCCGCTTTGCATCAGGCTGGATATCCCATTCATAGTCATAGTTTAAAAGGCAGGAGCAGGAGCCTGGAATGTGGGATTGG
>CAYLYP010000124.1:3030-4124 GCA_964387795.1 uncultured Bacteroidales bacterium | reverse complement strand
CATAATGATGACCTACCTGGAGTATATACAGCAGCAGTAGTTCAGAAAATGATGAACACAGAGCTAACCCTCTTAGGCAAAAATGTATTGACAGTAGGAGCAGGTAATATCGGATACCTAACGAGTTATCAATTAACACAGGCAGGGGCAAAAGTAAAAACGATTATTGAAGCAATGCCCCGCGAAGGAGGTTTTCCTGTTCAGGCAAACAGGGTACGCCGCCTTGGAATTCCGGTAATGTTGGGATATATGATCCTTGAGGCAATTCCCAATGAAAAGGGAGATGGCATTAAAGGAGCCGTGATAGCCAAATGTGAGAACTTTGAACCCATTGAAGGGACAGAACAAGTCATTGATGGCATTGATGTAATCAATATATGTACAGGTCTGATGCCAGATGATACACTGCTGATTAAAGGCCGTGATATGTTTGGTCGCCATTGCTTTGGAGCAGGTGATGCGGTAAGGATTGGGGAAGGAACAAGTGCCGTATTAAAAGGCAAACAGGTTGCTTATGAAATCCTTGAATGCATGGGAAAAAGATTCAATTACGATGATTATCTTATGGTATCAAAAGAGTATATCGACTCCCAACAGCATCCTGTAAGGGTAAGACAGGAGCCCTTTAAGCCTTCAGAAGAAAGGATGAAAAAGCCCTTTGTACAGATTGATTGTCTTTACGGTTTTGCTTGTAACCCCTGCGCTTTTGCTTGCCAATATGGAGCGATAACAAAATCATCGACTTCTACTGTCCCTAATATTGATTATGACAAGTGCATTGGTTGCATGGAATGCGTTTACCAATGTCCTGGTCTGGCAATATTTGGGTATAACCTTGAAAAGAACACCTTCTTTCTTCCAATAGAGTTTGAAATGGAAGAAGGCTCAGAGGTATATCTTGTTGATAATAATGCCAAAATTCTTGGGGAAGGAAGCCTGAAAAAAATACTTAAAAAGAAAAACCTTACACATGTAGCCCGCGTGGAATCAAAAGAGATGAAACAGGAAGACATGTTAAACGTACGAGGTTTTATAATAAAAGAGAATTATCCAAAACCGGTAGAGCTCAAGCCATTTGAAGAAAATCTCACAGG
>CAYLYP010000124.1:0-2930 GCA_964387795.1 uncultured Bacteroidales bacterium | reverse complement strand
ACCATGCTTTCCCCATCTCAGTTTCAATCAGAAGTATCACCATATTTCAACAAAAACAACAAAAACTATATAGCAGCCCTGAAAACAGGAGATTGTTGGCAGGCCATGCCAGGCAAAGTGATTGAAGCATTAAGGGAAATAGGAATTAGCCGGGGGGGCAAAGTATTGGAAAACAGCCAGCTTGTTCATGTTGAAAAAAACAATGATACATATGTTGCAGTTGTAAAGTTGCATGATGGAAGTTTTGTTGAATTCCATACACCTTTGTTTATAAATGCCCTGGGGAATAACGGGTATGTATTTGCCAAAAGCCTGGGTATTGATACCGGATTATATCCAGTAAAACATCAGGCATTTATTACTCGTCGCCTACCTATGCTTGGTGTCAATGGCAAACCTTTGGATATGCTTATCGACCGTAGGGTTTACAAAGGATTTGTAGCTGTTTACGGGCAACAATTAGGAGAAACAGGCCAGATTATTGGCTGTGCATCTCCACAGATTGAGCCCCTTGAAACAGCCCGGGATCTTAAGACAAACAGTAAAGATTTTGCAGAAATTGTTTCAGAAATATTTGTTGATTGGATCCCTGAAATATCTTCTGTAGGATTCCAAAGTTTCTGGTCAGGATATTACAACGAACCCCGCATGGTTATAGATGTCGAAAAAGGTTTATTCCTTGGATTAAGGGGTCAGGGCTTTATGTTAGGTCAATATCTTGCAAAGCTTTTTGTAGATGAATTGACAGGGAAAGCTGTACCAGATTATTTCCATCGCCTAAAGATGGGAGGAGATGCATTGCTTGAGAAAGCTTTCAAATAATAAGCAACGAAAGCAAAAATAGATTTTTCTTTGATATCATGACCAATTCTTCAGGAGTGTTTATTGTTTGGCAAGCCATTATTGAAAATTCAGGCTTTTGTTCAGATAAAAAATACTCCTGAATTCACAAAAAAAATCAGGTTAAAAAATAGACAGCTAACACCTTCAATAAAAAGTTTTTTTTTTCATCATTAAGTTATATCTTTGCAACCTTAAAAATTAAGGCAATAGTGAACACACTGAAACAGTTTAATATTCCACACATTAATCTTTCCCTAGGAATACATCATTTTGATTTTGAGGTAAATGATGCTTTTTTTTCTCATTTTGAAGAATCAGAGATTCAAAAAGCGGATGTAAAAGTGGGTATTGAATTATTGAAGGAAAGCTCAATGATGGTTCTTGAATTTTCCATCCAAGGGGAAGTAGAAGTGATATGTGATCGCTGCCTTGATACTTTTTACCTGCCACTTGACAATCAATACCGCTTAATTGTAAAATTTGGAGAAGATTATCAGGAGCAAAGTGATGAAGTAATAGTTATCCCAACGGGGGATAGTCCTCTTTATCTGGGGCAGATAATCTATGAATATCTGCATTTAAGCCTTCCATTAAAAAAAGTCCATCCAGAAGATGCAAATGGTCATAGTGGTTGTAATCCTGCAATCATGGAAGCACTGAAGCAATACACAAAAACTACAGAGCAGGATGAAGAGGATAAAGATCAGGAAGAAAAAGATTACACCAATAAGCAGGGAGACCCCAGGTGGGATGCCCTGCGGAATCTGAAGTTCAATTAATTAAGTAAAAATTTGATAATTCTTTAGAGATATGCCAAATCCTAAGCACAAACATTCGAAAACCAGAAGGGACAAAAGAAGAACACATTATAAAGCTGTGGCACCTTCAATCACCAATTGCTCAAACTGTGGTGCAGTAAAACTGATGCATCATGTTTGCCCTGAATGTGGATTCTATCGTGGTAAGATGGCTGTTGAAAAATCTGCTTCCGCATAAGGAACAATTTTCTACATTCATTCACATATAAGCCCATGGTGAAAATTGGTTTAGACGTAATGGGAGGAGATTTTGCGCCCGAATGCACTATTTCGGGTGCGCTTCTTGCCCAAAAAAGCATTTCGGCTGAGGACAGGATTGTTCTCATTGGGGATCAAAACATCATCCATAAAAAGCTAAATGAAAAAGGTGCCGATCCGGCTCTTTTTGAAATTGTTCATGCCCCATCGGTAATTGAAATGGGGGAACATCCCACCAAAGCTTTTACTCAAAAAACCGATTCCAGCATCTCAGTTGGCTTTACCCTGTTAAAAAACAAACAAATTGATGCCTTTGCCAGTGCTGGTAACACCGGAGCAATGCTTGTTGGCTCAATATTTAGTGTAAATGCAATACAGGGGATAATCAGGCCTGCTACAACATCCATACTTCCAAAAGAAAACGGAAGCGTTTCATTACTAATTGATGTTGGTACAAATCCTGATGCCAAACCTGATGTGCTTTACCAATTTGGGATTCTTGGTTCTTTATACGCTAACTCAGTATTTGGAATTACAAATCCAAAGGTTGGGCTTTTAAATATCGGTCACGAAGAAGAAAAAGGCAATATTATTAGTCAGTCAGCCTTTCGTTTAATGAAAGGCTCTAATGATTTTAACTTTGTAGGAAATGTTGAAAGCCGCGACCTGTTTAAAGACAAGGCCGATGTTATCGTATGTGATGGCTTTACCGGCAATATTGTTTTAAAACAGGCGGAAGCAATATACAGGCTCATGTTAAAACGTGGGTTAACTGATGATTACTTCAACCGTTTTAATTACGAAAATTATGGAGGGACTCCTATACTCGGGGTAAATGCAACTGTAATTGTTGGGCATGGCATATCAAATGATGTGGCCATCAAAAACATGCTTTTGCTCTCCAAAGATGTATATAATGCTAATTTGTCAAGTCTTATTGAACAAGCCCTGACCAAATAGCTTTGTTTTTTTTAATTAAGAATCCTTATATATGACAAAAATCAGAGCAGCCATTAAAGGTATTCATGGATATGTTCCGGATTATGTTCTAACAAATCAGGAACTGGCAAC
>CAYLYP010000123.1:0-6171 GCA_964387795.1 uncultured Bacteroidales bacterium | reverse complement strand
TGTTGAGCCGGGTTTGAGCCGGGTTGAAAGCGGCTCAAGCCCGGTTCAAGTCCGTCTGAAATCCGGTTGAAATAATATGATAATTTATGGATAATATATAATATTTGCATACCGTATGCGTTATTATAATGATGAATTAAACTTAAACTTATTTATAGATAGGATTTAAATATGATTGTTTCATTAAAACTACAGTATTATGGCAAGGGCAAAAAACGGGCTTTACGGTCCCTTAAACGGAACGGTGGGCAATCTTGTGTTTTATCAATTGAATGGCGAACAGGTAGTGAGAGTTAAAAGGGCTGCCCTTTTAAAACCATCGGAAGGACGAATGAAAGAGGTTCAGGGTGATTTTTCCGAAGTAATGAAAGTTGTAAAGGCAGTATCCCATTTTGCGCGGGTAGGGTTTTATGATTTGGCTGAAGGGAGGATGGCTTTTCAGAAGGCATTGTCGGCAAACCTGTTACGGTACCGGGCTGCAGAAGACAAGGAGCAGTTGAGGTGGTTGCTGGTCAGCGAGGGCCAAAGGGCAGGTGCAAAAGAGCTGATGGCAGGCTTTACGGATGATGTCAGCCTGGCGATTAGCTGGGGCGCTGCAATGCAAGATATGGAATGGTCGGATGATGATTTGGCTATGTTGATGGCAATCAATACCAGGAGCCTTGAAACATCAATAAACCTTGCTACATTCAGGCGGCACCACCATTCGGCAATTCTTAAACTGCCACCGCTCCAGCCGGGTGATACCCTTCAGTGCTTTTTAAGTTTTCATTCGCCCTTAAGTCCTGATAATACGATTAAGCTGGAAAACATTTCAGAAAGCCAAAGCTTTGAACTGGTGTTTCCAATTTAATAGAACCCTGAAAAGGTTTTTTTTAATTTAACCGTAGATTTCGCGTTCGATTTGCTTATTTGTTAATTCGCTGATTGAAAAGATATTTCCTTTGTATAATATCACCAGCCCCACTCTATGGGATTTCTCAGTCGCAGGGTCTATGAAAAGCCTTTCGGTTTCTGATTATTAACATCCTACCGCTTCTTTTCCTTTCCCTGCTCCTTCGAAATGACGGCCTTTGGGCTCATAAGGAGGGGAGAAAAGGAGGCGGCTCCGCCGCCTCCTTTTCTCCCCTCTCTCCGTTTATAATGAGCAACGTCATCTCGAACCCTTGCGTTGGATGATTAGAAAGATACATATTAAATTTTCCCCGAAAGTAAGAATAGCAAGCGCAAGGGTGAGAGATCCCACCGGATGCGATTGGTGATGTCAGTCAGGGAAACGGTCTTTGCATTCTTTGCGGGAACTTTGCGTTCTTTGCGGTTAAAACTTTAATCTTCAGGGCTACAAAGATTCGTGCAAAGCATATAAGCTTAGTCAGGCACTATTAAAGCCAGAAGGGATGCTACAATTATTTGTAACATCCCTGATAAACGACATTGAAGTGATGTCTTTTTTAGCAAACCCAAGCTAAATCAACTGTTTTTATTTTTCACCGTTGGGGACTGCAAAGAGCCTGTTGATATTGGCGCTATAAGCATTGTTCAGATAGCTCCTGCGCAGTTTTAAGGTAGCACTTAGCTGACCTGTTTCGACAGACCAGTCATGATCGATAAGCTCAAATTTGACGATGCGCTCAAAGTCACCAAAAAACTGATTATAGATGTTCACTTCCTTTTGGAAGCGTTTTTTTACCCTTGGCAAAGCCAATACTTCTGCATTTGTGGTATAAGGGATATCTTTTCTTTTGCACCATTCCTTAAGATGGGCAAAATCAGGCACGATAAGGGCAGCAGCAAATTTCTGGTTTTCACCCACCACCATAATCTGGTCAATTAACTGCGACTCCTTAAATTTGTTCTCAATAAGTTGGGGTGCAATATATTTTCCAAAGGAGGTTTTAAAGATGAGTTTCTTGCGGTCGGTAATCTTAAGCTGGCCTTCAGGAGTGATATGGCCAATGTCACCTGTATGGAACCATCCGTCAGCATCAATAGACTCAGATGTAAGCTCAGGGTCTTTGAAATAACCCTTCATCAGGCCGGGCCCTTTGATAAGGATTTCGCCATCTTCACCAAATTGAACCGTAGTATGCTTAAGGACAGGGCCTACTGTTCCAAAAGCCAATCCATTAGGAGAAAACTCACTTACTGCAATCACCGGGGATGTTTCGGTAAGGCCATAACCCTCAATAATCCTTAAGCCCATGGCCCAGAACACCTGAGCGAGGCGGGGTTGAAGGGCAGCGCCCCCTGAAACAATAATATCAAGGTTTTTCCCAAAAGTCTCCTTCCATTTATTAAGGACAAGCTTACGGGCAAGGCGCAGTTCAAAGCCATAGATAAGTTTATTCTCCCTGCCCATTTGGTATCTGAGGGCGACTTTATTGGCCCAGAAGAAAATCATCCGTTTGATCCCTTTCAGGGTACGCCCTTTAGCAAGGATCTTATCATACATCTTCTCAAGCAAGCGGGGGACAACACACATGATTTCAGGATTTACCTCTTTCAAAAAGTCAACAATCTGCCCCATATTTGAAAGGTAATATACAGAAAGGCCATTGTAAATATACATATAGTTTATCATGCGCTCATAGATATGGCATAAGGGCAAAAAGCTCATTGCACGGTGTGGCGGGCCGAAAGGTGGTATATGGGCAACGGCCTTGAAATTGCTCACAATGTTTGAGTGGCTAAGCATAACCCCTTTGGGCGTGCCGGTAGTGCCCGATGTATATATGATGGTTACAATATCATCACTACTGATATTGGCCTTGATTTCTTTAAGTTTGTCAGCCTGTGGGTTTTTGCGACCAAGCTCTATTAACTCATTAAGGTGCTGTATCCCAAAAAGGTTTTTAAACGTATAGATGGCTTTCAATTCAGGAAGGTTTGGAATAATATGTTTTATCCTTCTGAACATCTCCTCACCTGCCACGAAAATATATTTTACTTCAGCGTGTTTTAAGATATATTCATAATCGGCATCCGAAATCGTAGGGTAAATAGGGATATGAATGGCCCCAATCATTTGAATCCCCATATCCAGATAAGACCATTCAGGCCGGTTATGGGTTATGGATGCAATTGTATCACCCTTTTGGACCCCCAGTTTCATCAGTCCATAACTGATGTTTTCACTATTCTCAATAAACTGTTCAGTTGAAAAGGTCATCCAGTTTCCGCCATCTTTACCTGCAATGGCATCAGTTTTTCCAGGGCAGAGTTCGGCATAACGGTCAAGCAGGTCAAATATTCTTGTTACTTCCATGAGTAGTATGTTTTAATTTTGCCTTGCAGCAAATAAAAAATTCCCTTTTTACAAATTAAGAAAAAAAACGGCAACCAAGGTATAAAAAAAATCCCTTATATTATACAAATGTTTAAGCTAAAATGAAAAACTGAGTATTGTAGCCAAGATAGCAGATTTGTTTAATCGTAAAACACATCATTAATATACCGTCATTAATATAAAAAAAAGGTGTTTTAGTTTAATTTAAAACATATCACCTTGTATTCTTCGACTTGGCAATATTTCTTATTATTTTTAAAAAAAGGGAGTCAAAACAATATCAACAATTATTAAGCATAAAAAACCAATACTGTCCACTTCCAAACAAGGATTGTGCGAAAATGGACAATCATTGACAACAGAAAAAATAACAGAAATTGCTTTATCATTGTATGATAACAACTTAGTATATTTGGCACAGTTTTTTTATAGGAAATAAAATCTTTAAATTTTGGTAATGGACCGTGTCATTGAAAAGAAAAAATGGACATCAAAAAAGATAGCTGCAATAGTTGGCGGCGCCATTCTTTTACTATTTATACTGTATTTAATATTTTTCCAGGATAAAAGCAGTAAACTCTATATTGAGAAAGAAAAGCTCAGTATTGATGGAGTTGTTCAAGGCCCGTTTCAGGAATTTATCCCTGTTGATGGTATTGTCCAGCCCAAAACAACAATATTTGTTGATGCAGTTTTTGGTGGCAGGGTCGAAGAAATCTATGTAAGGGATGGCGCCATGGTAGAAAAGGATGAGCGTATCCTCAGGCTCTCAAACTCATCGTTGCAAATGGACTATATGAACCGTGAAAACCAGTTGTATGATGTGCTCAATAATCTTCAAAACTCTAAATTAAGCATTGAGCAGAACAGGTTTACCCTCGAAAAACAATTAGTAGAAATTGATTATCAACTAGATAAAGCCAGGCTTGATTTTTATCGCAAGGAAAAGCTGTATGCAGACAAATTGATTTCGAGTGAAGTGTATGAAAATGCAAAACGGGATTTGAATTACCTTAGCAAACAAAAAGATATAGCTGTTAAAAGCCTTAAACATGACAGCATCTTCACAATAGCTCAAATGGGGCAGATACGTGAATCTATAAACAGGATGCAAAACAATCTTGTCATGCTGAAAAGCAATCTTGATAATCTTGTCATCAAAGCTCCTGTTTCAGGTCAGTTGTCAGGTTTTAATTCAGAAATCGGGGAAACGAAAAGTGCAGGAGAAAACCTGGCCCGGATAGATGTTCCACAGGGATACAAGCTAAGGGCAAGGATAGATGAGCGCTATGTGAACAGGACAAGCATAGGCCAGGAAGCAGAGTTTGAGTATGAAGGGAAGACTTTTTACCTGACAGTATCAAAGATCTATTCAGATGTTAAACAGGGCAGCTTTGAGGTGGATTTGTTCTTTGTAGATAATATAGCCCCTGAAAGCATCCGTCGCGGCCAGACCATCCAGCTTAAGTTAAAGTTCAGCGGGCTGACCGATGCAATTACAATCCCACGGGGAGGCTTCTACCAACAGACGGGAGGAAATTGGATCTTTGTTGTTGACGAATCAGGCAGCTATGCTGTAAAACGGCAAATAAAAATCGGAAGGCAGAACATTTACCGTTATGAGGTGCTTGAAGGCCTTGAAGCCGGAGAAAAAGTCATTGTTTCTTCTTATGAATCCTTTGGCGATAAAGACAAAATCGTTTTTAAATAAACAGCCCCTTTAAAAGAAATTAAGCATATTGAACGAATAAACTTTTACGGATATGATAAAAACCATTGACCTGACAAAAGTGTTCCGCACCGAAGAAGTGGAAACCACTGCATTGCATAAAGTAACATTTTCGATACAAAAAGGAGAGTTTGTTGCCATCATGGGCCCTTCGGGCTGTGGCAAATCAACACTGCTCAACATCCTGGGCCTGCTCGATAACCCTTCATCAGGCTCTTATTTCTTTTTAGATAATGAAGTATCAAAGTTCAGCGAAAAGCAAAGGGCACACCTAAGGAAGAAAAACATTGGTTTTGTTTTTCAAAACTTCAACCTTATTGATGAGCTCACTGTTTTTGAAAATGTGGAACTACCATTGATATACCTGGGTTACAGCACTTCAGAGCGTAGAAAAAGGGTGGATGAAGTATTGGACCAGATGCAAATAATGCACCGTAAAAACCACTATCCCCTGCAACTCTCCGGTGGTCAACAACAAAGGGTTGCCGTTTCAAGGGCAGTAATTGCAAACCCACACCTTATCCTTGCCGATGAGCCCACCGGGAACCTGGACTCGGCCCATGGCGAAGAAGTGATGAACCTGCTGGAGTCATTGAACCGCACAGGCACAACCATTATCATGGTAACACACTCACAAAGGGATGCTTCCTTTGCACAAAGGATTATCCGTTTGTTTGACGGACAAATAGTCACTGAAGATAAAACATCTGATTATGTGGTATCCACATTTTCGGAGAAATAGTATCGTTTGAAAATTAGCAAATGTGAGAATGAGCAAATGAGCAAATTGAATACAACAAATTTCCTTTGCACAACGTCACCAGTCGCATTCTGTGGAATTTCTCAGTCGCAGGGACAAATGTGAAAATTAGCAAATGTGAGAATGAGCAAATGAGCAAATTGAATACAACAAATTTCCTTTGCACAACGTAATCCCGAATCCCCTGCGGTAAGGTTATTTGAAATTGAATGAATGAAATTAGTAGCACTGTTTAATAATAGGCCGCAGGGGTGAGAGATCCCACCGGATGCTTGAAAAATTAGCAAATGTGAGAATGTGAGGATTAGCAAATTATGAATACAACAAATCCTTTAAAAATTCCAGATGATATTCCTTTAACCCACTGCTTTTGTATTCAATTTGCTAATTCGCTAA
>CAYLYP010000122.1:0-6294 GCA_964387795.1 uncultured Bacteroidales bacterium | reverse complement strand
AACAACAATACAAAGGAAGTTAATACAATCTTTTTCATGGTATTTTAATTTATGCTATTATACACAGAGTTGATTATGCCTGAATAGTGGTTGTAGTAATTTTGGTCGGCACCAACAGCAACCACTCTGTAACCTCCCGCGTTTTGAGCAATCCTGCCTTTCCAGACAAAAACAGATGAATAATTGCTGGATGTTCCCTGGATATGGGAGCCATTCATGGAGTAATCGAGCGCAAGGCCAGACTGTGAGAAGTTTTGGGCCAATACATACATTGCATTGGCGGGGTTGTTGGCAGGTATTTGGTAAACAGACACAGATGCAATCTGATCAGGGGAAACCACCTGTGCAATAAGCATAGGGAAGTTGGGTGCAGGGTTCCGAAATGTTTGCCAGCCAGAGGGGATTATAAAAGACAATGGTCCGGGGAACCTGTTTGGGGAAGAAACATTTTGCGATTCATATCTTTGAATGCTTTTCTTTGATGTTGAACCTGAGAATTTCTCAGCTATTTCATCAATTTTTTGGCGTAAAAACTGGTCATCTTCAAGGTTCATGCTAACAACGCCTTTCTTGTTCGCTTCATGGATATCAACAAGGCTGTATCTGGGATCACCCATTTGAATGGCTTTAAAAAATGTATCAATTTCTTCCATCCCCTTTTTTAAAGCATCTTCGGCACTTGCAATACCACCTAAGCCTTCGCCTCCGATACCAGTAGCTTCAATTGCAATGTATTGGCCATTTACCTTGACGCCAGGATAGGCATGGCCGGGTATCATAAAAATAACAGGATCAAGCCCGGCAGCAGATAAAATGCTTGCATATAAAGTGCTGAGTTCGATACATAGTCCGGTATTTCCAGTAACTACTTCGCGGGGCAGCCTTATATGTTGTATCATTGTCTGGACATCTTCCAGTGAGGATGGAATACCTTTTGTTCCGCTGTAAACCATGTGTGCCATCCGGGTAGCCTCATAAATACCCAGTATAAACCTCATGGCCTGTTCGGGGGATTTGCTAACAACATAAGACTCTCCTTTAAGCACTTTTTCCTGAATTTTTTGGGTATAATACTTTATGATTGGGTCATTGGGTGTGACAAAACAGGCAATTAAATCATTATTATAAAAAACATCGGCCCAGCTTGCAATTTCGTCATTAGGGATGGTAGTATAGGCATATTCGTTGCGGTTGAGCATTTTAAAGCTAAAGCTTTCTTCAATGATGTCCTCTTCCGAAGCGCCATTCCAATCCACCTTGATATTCACTTTTTCAACTGATTCGGTAGTTTTTTCGGTGATTTTTTGATCAAATACCGGATAACAGGTAGCAATGAGCGACTGTCCGGGAATCATACATCCGGCGGAAGTAATTTCAGTCCATTCAATAAAGCCAGGCACCTCAAAGCTGACAGTAACATTTTCGAGCTTTTGTTTCCCAGAGTTGGTAATCTTGGCCTTAAAAAGATAATGCTCGCCCTCCAGTGCATCCGGGTTTGCATAAACTTTATGGGCAGCAGGCATAATCAGGCTGGCTTTTTGGACCTTAATTTCCATTTGGCTTTTGCCACCTGAAAAAACAATTGAAAACAGGATGAGCAAAATGCCAAGGGCAAAAACAGAAATTGGTATCGCAAACTTTTTCATTGTAGATGTTTTTAATTTGTAATGATTGATATTGTAAAAGGTGTTTTAAATGTTTTCTGGTTCAGATAGCATATAAAATGCCACTCTAAAAATGTTTTGGTTTCAGAATTAAGTGGGGAGGGTATTTTAGATAAAAACAATTTGGTTTTTACATCCGCTTTGGGGAGGGATTATAATGGATGTAATCACCTTATGACAGGTATTTGTTGATAAGGTACCGGGGTTGAGAATCAACAGTAACAAAAATAAGATAAAAAATATAAATATTATAATTGAAAGTAAAATAATTTCTTTAAAATATATATTTTTATAAAAAATCCTTGTAAAATGATTTTTTTAAATCAAATTGCATATTTTGTATTTGATACTAAATTGTGTTAAATATTAAATTGTAATAATTACAAATAAGAAATAATTATTACCTTTGTATTAAATCATACTGAGATGGAATCACTACAGGAAATTGCACAACAAATCAGTTCAAGCGGATTAAAAGTAACGCCCCAACGTATAGCAATCATGCAGGCATTGGAAAAGTCGAGAATCCATCCAACTGCAGAGGAGTTATACAAAGAGATTTCGCCCTCCATACCGGGTTTATCAGTAACCACAATCTATAATACATTAGATAGTTTTGTAGAAAAGGGGCTTGTATGCAGGGTGAAAACAGATTCAGGGAGCATGCGTTACGACAGGGTGAGTGAACACCATCATCATTTGTATTGTGCTTCAAGCGATCGATTGGAAGACTATTACGATGATGAGCTGGATAAGATGTTGAGGGCATATTTTGAGAAGAAGCAGATAGAAGGTTTTCGGATTTCAGATGTCCGCTTACAGCTAACAGGTGAGTTTCAGGATCAGGGATTAAAAAAGAAAAATAAACAATAAAAAAGAATAGAAAGATGAAAACAACAAGCCGGATAGGATTAGACCAGGCAAGTTCAATGGAACTGATTGAAAAGCTTAATGATTTGTTAGCCAATTACCAGGTGTTTTATCAAAACACCAGGGGCTTTCATTGGAATATTAAAGGGGAGAAATTCTTTGAGCTTCATGTAAAGTTTGAAGAATTATACACCGACTTACAGCTAAAGATTGATGAGATTGCAGAGCGGGTATTAACCCTTGGAGGTGTTCCGCTTCACAGTTTTAACGATTATTTGAACAATTCGGAGGTTAAAGCTGTTCAGAATGTAACAGATGGTTCAAAATGTATCCAGTCAATTTTGGATTCATTTAAGATTTTGCTTGAAAAGCAGAGGGCAATCCTGAATGTATCGGCTGAGGCCGATGATGAAGGCACCAATGCGATGGCAAGTGATTATATCAGGGAACAGGAAAAACAGGTATGGATGTATTCATCCTGGTTAAATAAGTAATTCAAATTATTCATAAACAAACGAAAGGAATAAAACAATGCAAACAGAAGTTCAAAGTTTTCCATTAATTGGGGATAAAGTGCCTGCTTTATCATTTCAAACAACCCATGGCCCCAAAAACCTTGTAGAGGATTATAAGGGCAAGTGGTTGGTGCTATTTAGCCATCCAGCCGATTTTACGCCAGTATGCACCACAGAGTTTGTGGCATTTGCTAAACGTCATGACCAGTTTAAGGCATTAAATGCAGAGCTGTTAGGTTTATCAATTGACCAGGTGTTTTCGCATATTAAGTGGGACGAATGGATACATGAAAAAATTGGTGTTCAGATTGATTTCCCTATCATTGCCGATGCAACAGGTAAGGTTGCTTCAGCACTTGGGATGATACATCCGGGTAAAGCTGCAGACACAGTGAGGGCGGTGTTTATTATTGACCCCAATTCGGTAATAAGGATAATATTATTCTATCCCCAGGAAATTGGTCGTAATATGGATGAAATTTTAAGGGCATTAAAGGCGTTACAGACTGCTGATGCGAATAAGGTAGCAATACCTGCAAACTGGCCTAATAATGAGCTTATAGGCGACAGGGTGATTATTCCACCCGCAAAGGATGTAGAAACAGCAAAAAAACGTCCTCAGGAATATGAGTGTTATGACTGGTGGTTTTGCCATAAGAGTTTATAACATTTTAGTGAACAAAAAAGCGCCGGGCATCATTACCCGGCGCTTTTATATTCAGGATTTGTATCAAACCACTACAGGTCGTTGCATATAAAACTATTGACAGGGAAGTGGTTTAGTTCATCAGATTTGTTCTCTATTGTAAATGCTGATTTATTGATATGATGGTAGGGTAAAAAGATGCGATCATCAGGCGTACATTCTTTAAGCAGTTGGAAGGCTTTTTTTCTTAAGGTTTCAATCTCTTTTCTTTCCTGTTGGTTATAAACCTCATATTGGAAAATGCAATATTGATTGAGTTCCAATTCGCGGAATTCTGCTTCCTGGAGTATTTTTCGGGCTTTTCTTTTTTTAAAAAAACGTTTAATCATGGTAGAATAAAATTAGATTTTATCATTTGACTTTTTGTTTGTTGATAGATGCTTTAACAGGGGAACAAAAGACCTTGGTTAAAGCTAAATCAGAGAAAAAAATCACAAAAAAGGTAATAGTGTAGAATATGATATAAAATTACAGATTAAAATATGGAGATTCCTCCGTGAAATTTGGTATTTTAAAAAAAAATCCTCTGAGAAGCAAAACAGGATTAAGGCAATAAGAATAATTGCACGATAAAGGAGAAATTGATAATTTGTGAAAAAATCAGTTAATGAATATTTAAACGCATAATGAGTTTAGAGAAGTCTTCGGAGGAAATGGGTTTAGTAATAAACTCATCAAGGCCGAGGGAGATATACTTTTTACGGTCGCCTTCGAATGCGTTGGCACTAAGCCCAACAATAGGAGGAAGGACAGGGTATGATTGTTTTAAGGCATTGGTGGCTGTTATGCCATCCATAACAGGCATTTGGATATCCATAAGGATTAGATCAAAGAGGCCGGGTTTATATAAATCCAGGGCTTCTTTTCCATTGGAAGCAATGGATACGTTATGGCCCATATCAGAAAGCATAAGCCTTACAATTTTTTGGGTGATGGGCTGGTCTTCGACAAGAAGGATACTGATTTTTTTTTGAGGAGCAGCGTTATTGGTTACATCTGTTTCACAGATGGAGTCAACAGATTTTGGAATTTGAACAGAGAGATTAAATTTAAACGAAGTGCCTTTTAATGATTCACTTTCGATCCATATTTTTCCACCCATAAGTTCGACAAGTTCTTTACAGATAGCAAGTTCAAGTCCGGTGCCTTCATAGTTGGAAGTATTAATTTTATGGACTTCTGAAAAAGGTATAAATATATCGGTTTGTTTTGCGTAGGAAATACCTGGACCAGTATCTTTAACTTCAAAGAGCAGGGTGCATGAACATTGTGTCTTGGGTTCAAAGAGGCTAATACCCAGAAAGATCTCACCATCAGAAGTGTATTTATAGGAGTTTAAAATGAGGTTATTAATAATTTGAAACAGTCTTTTTTTATCAGTAAGAATAAATTCAGGCAATTGTTCATCCAGGGAAAAGTTAAAGCGGATGGATTTTTGATTAATACGATTGAAAAGAGATTGGGCACCGGAGGTTAAATCAGAGGTTTTAAAAGGGCTATAATCAAGTTTGATTTTTCCGGTTTCAATACGGGAATAATCCAGAACAAGATCAAGTATGTCTTTAAGGTTTTGTGAAGCATTTTTAAGGGCATCCAGGTGTTCAATCTGAGAAGGGGAAGGGTTTGTGTTTTCCAGCAGGTTTATTGTTCCTAGTATGCCGGTAAGCGGTGTCCTGATTTCGTGGCTCATTGAAGCCAGGAAGTTTTGTTTAAACTGCAGGGTATTTTTGGTAGATTCAATTTCTTTTTCAAGCAATTTTGTTTTAATAACAGCACTAATATCCCGGATAGTGCCTGAGATACCGGATACTTCACCTAAAGAAGAATAAATCGGGGAGAGGATGGTTTGATAATAATAAACATGGTCATACGAAGCATAGTTCCAGTCGTAGGTAACAATTTCCCCTTTAAGGGCTTTGTTATTTGATTCAGCATGAAGCAATTTATCTTGTTCACCAAAGACATCAATAGCCGATTTTCCAATAAAGTAATCAGGAGAAAGGCCTTTTTTTTCGATCCAAGCTCCATAAACACCCGTAAACACTTGTTTGGAATCAAGGGTGTAGATCATGTCGTTAAGTGATCCTACAAGGCTTCTAAAACGTTCTTCACTGTCTCTTAAAGCTTGCTGGTAAATAATTCTTTGGGTGTTGTCGGTATGTACCCCTGACATTCGGTAAGGTATGCCCTCCAAATTTCTGAGAGCCCTGCCCCTGGAGGTAATCCAAAGATGAGAGCCATCTTTATGGATCATCCGGAAATCGATTTCGTATTTTTCAAAATTACCATTAAAGTATTCTTTCACATAATTATTGACACGGAGCCTGTCATCAGGGTGGATCAGGGATTCAAATATGCTTAATGCGTTTGGTAATTCGTTGTCTTGATAGCCGAGCATTTCTTTCCAGCGCCGTGACAGGAACACTTCATTTGTAATCAGGTTCCAGTCCCAAATACCATCATTGCTCCCTTCAATGGCAAATTCATAAAGTTCTTTAAGTTTTTGAAGTTGTTTTTCAGCATGGATTCTATCAGAAAT
>CAYLYP010000121.1:0-6571 GCA_964387795.1 uncultured Bacteroidales bacterium | reverse complement strand
GCAACAAAGCAAAACTGCCTTGTTGCCCTTTATTTTTTTTCCCGGACAACAGTGAATAAAAATGAATAAATTGGACTTATCCATTTTCAATCTATATGACGTATCATACGTAGTTTATGTGTGTATTTTTTTTGTTCAATACTATAGATGCCCTGATGGTCCACCTGGTCAATTTTAACCATACCGGATGCATGTATGATTTGATTGTTGGGCAAAAGTATTCCGGTATGGATGATTCTTCCTTCATCATTATCAAAAAATGCAAGGTCTCCAGCCCTTGCTTCCTCAAGGAAATTTATGTCTGAACCAACATTTGCCTGCTGCCAGGCATCACGAGGAATTGAAAAACCACAAAGCTTATATACCAATTGGGTAAAACCAGAACAATCAATACCAAAAGGAGAACGTCCTCCCCAAAGGTATGGGGCATTTAAAAAGTAATATGCAAATTCAAGCATTTTGTTTTTATTCCTGTTTTTTTCAAATAGCTTAACTTCACCCGTATGGCTATATTGCTGACCTGCAATTGAAAAGTTATTATTATGGGCATTATAAACCACACTCCCAATCAGAACGGGAAATTGAGTGCCATAAGTAAGGTTTTCAAAAATCTGCACCATGTCTAATGCGCAATAAGAACTTGCATTTTTTAATTCGTCCCATTGTGGCTCATCAAGGATGAAAGCCTGCTTTTGATCTATCCATCCCTGGTATAAGTCATGATGTAATTCGATTTTTAGCCAGGAGTCCTGTGTTTCAATGATATCAAAGGTTTCACCAAATAATACCTGGTTAACCATTTGAGCTTTGTCGGATGGTGTTTCCCTCAAAGGTATGATGCTTAAAAGACAAATAGCTTTTTGCATGATAGGATTGTCAATTATTAAAGACTTATATTTTTTAATAAGTAAAAGTAAAAAAAAATAAACAAACTAAACAAACCAATTGTTGGATAAGAATATGGGCATTCATTTTTTATTTTTACTTTCGTAGGGAAAAATTTTTAGTATGCAAAAAATAAAGGATTATATATCTTTTCACTATAACACGCTGATCCGCTATGTTATTTTTGCTGTTGCTGTGATAGGCATAGTACAGGTTTTTCCCCGCTATGCTACTTTTCATTATAATTATTTGCGTGCCAGGCCTTGGGCTTATGAAGATTTAATAGCCCCTTTTGATTTTGCTATTTTAAAAGACCCTATTGAGCTCGAACAGGAGAAAAATGCTTTACTTGAGCGATTTCAGCCTTTTTTTGTGAGGGATACAACTGTTGCAGATAAGCAAAAAACATTTTTTGCCCTACAGCTTGAAAAATATTTAGAGAACGAAATAAAGACTGATGATAAGGTAAAAACCAGGGAAGATTTGATGTATGGAGGTTTTTTGATCCTTGATACGCTATATGGAAAAGGTATCATTGATCTGGATGTTTCTTTAGCCTTAAACTCAAACCATTCAAGGATTTTATTGTTGGAAAATCAGGTTGCAAGCCAGCATCAGGTTTCAGACTTCCTTACCCTTGGCCAGGCATTTGAAAAGGCTGTTGAATTGGCCGGGCGTTTTAATACGGGATATAGGATGCAACTGATCAATATCCTTGAAAAGTCATTGGTTTATAATATTATACCAGATACAGTTACAACCGAAAAGGCACGACAGGCATTGTTATCAAATCTGAGCACTACCAGAGGGATGGTTCAACAAGGTGAAAAAATTGTTTCCAAAGGAGAGATAATTACGAATGAGAAATTTCAGATTCTCGAATCTTTTCACGCTGAATATCTAAAACAGGTAGGAGGGAACAGGCAGTTTTTGCTTATGATGACAGGGCAAATTATCCTTGTTAGTGTTGCGTTGACCTTACTGGCACTGTTTCTTGCTTTTTTCAGAAAGGACATTTATCAAAGCCATAAAAAACTCGTTCTGATACTTCTGATTATATACCTTATGGTGTTTTTAGTAAGCTTTTTTACAAAACACCGCCCTGATTGGATTTCAATACTGCCTGTTTGCCTGGTCCCCATTCTGGGAAAAGCATTCTTTGACAACAGGTCAGCCTTGTTTATTCATGTTATTGGTATGATAATTATTGGGTTCATGGTACCAAAAAGTTTTGAGTTTATTTTTCTCCAATTAATTGCCGGTATCGTTGCTATTCTTAGCATTGCAGGTATGAGGAGACGTTCTCAACTCTTTCTTACTGTATTGTTGATTTTTTTAAGCTATTCGGTTACCTACACAAGTTTGAACCTGATTCAAACAGGTTCCTTTGAGAATATTGACCCCAATCAATATCTCAGGTATGCAATGAGCGCTTTATTTACCCTGTTTGTTTATCCTCTTATTTTTATTTTTGAAAAACTTTTTGGACTGGTTACTGATTTTACCCTGCTTGAGCTTTCTGATACAAATAACCCTCTATTAAGAGAACTTAGTATGAAAGCCCCCGGGACTTTCCAGCATTCATTGCAGGTTGGTAACCTTGCCGAAGAAGCTGTATTCAAAATAGGGGGTAATGGCTTATTGGTTCGTACCGGTGCCTTATATCATGATATCGGTAAAATGGATATGCCTATGTATTTTATTGAAAACCAGGTCAGCCGAATTAACCCTCATGATGAACTTCCTTATGACGAAAGTGCCAGGATTATTATTAACCATGTTATCAAAGGGATTGAAAAGGCCCGTAAGTATAAGCTGCCTGAATATATTATTGACTTTATAAGGACACATCATGGCACAACTACCACTTTGTATTTCTACAATATGTCGCTGAAAAACCTGCCTGCTGATGTTGTTAATAAAAAAGAGTTTACCTATCCCGGTCCTGTCCCTTTTTCAAAAGAAACAGCAGTACTTATGATGGCCGATTCAGTGGAAGCCGCTTCCCGAAGCCTTACAAATATTGATGAAGAAACAATAAGTGAGCTTGTTGAAAGAATTATTGATCAGCAAATGGCCCTTAAACAATTTGAAAATGCTGATATAACATTTAGGGATATTTCTTCAATAAAACGAATTTTCAAAAAACGTTTAATGAATATTTATCACGTCCGGCTTCAGTATCCCGAATTATAAATGGGGACTGCTGAAAAACTCTTACTTAGGGTCTGCTGAAAAAATCTTTAAGGCCTCAGATGTGAGGCGACAAGGCGAAATTGTATACTAATACTATGAGCCGATGGCAACGAAACAGATGATGCCTTAAAGACTAACGCAAACAAGATGCAAACATATTAGCACCAAAGGAAATACATCCATGCACTCATTATGAAAAACTGACATTGTAAATTATATGCATCCTGCTTGTTAAGTGTTTTTCAGCAGACCCTACTTAAGCTTATTACCTGACCTATTCTTTGTAATCAAATATTTTTGTTACTAACTTTAGTTGTTAATATGGAACCCAATTCCTGCCTTAATTGAGAAATTTGCTAAATCGGATTTGTATATCTTTAATATCCTTTTCTGGATATAGGAGGCTGTGTTGGTTAAACTAAAATCAACTTTTGTGTTAAAGACAACACTGTTGTTTTTGATTTTGAACAAATGAATTGAAATACCGGCTGTTACCCCAAGTTCCAATTTCTTTAAGCTGGAATTGATATCCTCATTTTTTTTCAGATTTGAGCTGTAAATGTCATTGCTTAATAAATACCCCAGGTTAAAACCAAAATTAAATGAGGAATGTAAAGGATGGATAAATAACCTTGCATTGGGGCTTGCAGTTAAATAGAGTAAGCTAAAATCAAGGCTGTCAATATCACTATATGCACCTTTTTTCTCAACTTCAAGGGAAATGAAATAACCTGCTTTTGTTAGATTTTTTCCATAGATGCCTCCTACGAAAAAAGATGGTTTTAAATTATATTTGTCATGGCTTTTAAAGTTTTGGAAATTTGATATCCCCCCTCCGGCATATAAACCCTTATATCCGTTATAATTGGATTCAAACTGGGCCATTAATCCATTCGTGCAAATTATTGTTATTGTAATAAATAGCAAAATCTTTTTCATTTGAAGATATTTTTTTTGTTAATGATTAGATGCAACACCATGTTCGCATTTAAAATGGTGTTTGTATTTAATCCGCAAACATATTCGTTTTAATTTAAATCTTGAATTTAGAATGACGAATTGTTAATTGTCTGCGAAAATAAATAAAAGATTTTTATTTTTTTATTTATTCTCCCAAATAGATAGCAAATAAGTATTCGGAATTTTTTATTATAAGTTTTTTTATTTATAAATCATTGATATTTAGTGTTTTTATCCTTAACGCGAGCACTCCCCCAATATTTCCTGTTCGCTCCCTCTTATTGACATGGTCATACTTAAAGCGGAGTTAAAGCGGGTTTAAAGCGGGTTTAAAGCGGGTTTAAACCGGGTTTAGGCCGGGTTCAACCCGCCTCAAACCCGGCTCAAACCCGCCTCAACCCCGGCTCAACCCCGGCTCAACCCTTAACCTGATACCTCTTTGAACACTTCAGGAACATGTCCCTTTTGGTGTTTAAAGTTCTTAATTTTAGTGAGTAGTAATATTTAAAGTGCAGGATATTAAACGAATATATGTTTTGATTTTGATCCCAGGCCTTAATAATGTGAACCAGATCAGATTTTATTGACAAAAAAAATGCCTTCTGAAGTTAGCAGAAGGCTTTTTTTTTATCGATGTTTTAACTTTAAATGCAAGATATTCTTTTTTCTATTTAAATGAGTTCAAAGGTTCCGGTTTTTATCCAACCCACTGAGCCGTTAGCAAGTTTTATTTCTACCCACTCTGTCATCCTATCTGTAATACTAACCTTTGTTCCCTCATGAATTACAAACAAATCAGTACTTCCCTCGTTGGGTGCACTCTTAGCTGTTAAGCGCTGCGACATTATTATGGCTTCATTTTTATTGGTCTGGTTTTGATAGCTTTTATATGCAAGGGTAAAGCTAAGTATATTTAAAGCAAGCAATACGATTGCAAGAGAGAACGAGATTTTTTTGATGCCTATGGTTTTTGCAGCTAAAAAAACTGCAATAGATGCTAATAGGAAAACCCATAAAATAATGCATGTATAAGCCCATGAGCCGGTATTTTGGATGCCGATAAGGCCATTCCACCATTTCTTGAAAAACAACTCAGGAAGGGGCTCTATTTTGTCGATGGTTTTTGTTCTGGCTACATTCAGGTTAAAAAGGGTATTCTCATCATTGGGTTTTAGCCTTAATGCTTTTTCGTAATTAAGGATGCTTTTGGCAAACAAATTTTGTTTAAAATATGCATTGCCCAGGTTGTAATAAAGCTCAAAAGCATGTTGCTCCTGGCTTAATATTTCTTCGTATAATCCGGCAGCATATTGATATTCACCTTTCTGATAAGCATCAAGGGCTTCTTGTTGTTTATTAGCATCCTGAGCAAAAGAATCAAAGGTTGAAATAAGGAAGAGCGATATTGCAAGGATTTTAAAATATGCTTTCATTTCATGAGTAATTTTTTTAGTTAAAAGTTGGATGGAATTCCATGTTTGCTGATTAAACGGATGTTTGTATTTGATTATCAAACATGTATGATTCATCCAGTTGCTTAAAAGGAACTAATCTTCAGGTTTTTTTCAATGTTACGAATGAGTTGGAGGCTGCCCTGGAAAATAGAATCCATTTTTTCGTCAGGTTTTCCGGGAGCAAAGCGTGCGAATTCGCAATTGTCAAGAATCTTTAAGAAGTCAGCAGCTAAAGCAGGATCTATTTGTTGGTTTTCAAATGCTTGTTGTACTGAATCAGAGCTCAATTGTGCAGTAGGGATGTTGAGCTTATCACTGATATAGCCCCATAAAGCCTTAGATATTTCGGTGTAAAAACCTGGTTCATCATTCTTATCCATCAGGTCTTTGGCCGTTTTCAGCCTTTTTTGAGCAATTCTATCAGCTTTTTTGTTGCGGAGCAGGGCTGTATCAGAATGAAGTTTTATCCTACGGCGCCAGATTACAATAAAAAGGGCAAACAGAAGTAATGGTACCAACAAAAGCACAAAGAACAGGGGAGAAGCAAAAAATACGCTTCCGATAGGTTTTAAATTGAAGGCCTTTGTAATCACAAACCTCACGTCGGAACCAATATATTGAACATCTTCCTGGGCCACAGCACTGCTATAGGTGTCGCCTGCATCGCCTTCAGCTTTTGAAACCTGAAGCTTATAAGAAGGGATTTCTAAAATATGATAACTTGAGGAAGATGGGTCGAAATAAGCAATTTCTGTTTCCGGCAATTCATAGTCACCCCCGGTCCTGGGGATAATCAGGTATTCAAAAGCCCTGGATCCTGAGATGCCAGAACCCGATGCAGAAATATTATCGTTGATTTTAGGGTCATATACTTCAAGGTTTGGTGGGAAGGTAATGGTTGGAGCTTCAATCATTTTAATATTTCCCTTACCTGAAATGGTAAATGAGAGATTAACAGCATCATTTGCTGCTAATGTCTGGCGGTCGATGGCCGATTTAATGCTATAATCCCCAACCAATCCATTGAACGAAGAAGGCCTGTTTTGGGCAGGAAGTGCTTTGGCTTCAATAATAAG
>CAYLYP010000120.1:0-6869 GCA_964387795.1 uncultured Bacteroidales bacterium | reverse complement strand
CTAAGTTATCGAAAAATACTATCTTTGAAAGCCAGCCCGCGGTAGCGGGATTTAGTTCAACACGCAATAAAAAACATAGGGCGGAAAGTACTAAATATGAACGACATAACATTTAATAAACGGCTCGGTAGCTTGATAGGTAGGAGCATTGAAATACCCTACGTTTCTTATTGCCATCTGTTATGCAACATGCTAAAAACTGCCTTTCTCGCAGATAAATTGCTAAAAATGTTATCTTTGGGTAAAAATTGACAGATGAGAATTCTTGATGATAAATATTTCGATCAATACAATGATTTAGTTGGCAATCAAATTGAAAAGCTGATTGAGTCATTTGACTTTATAGAGAAAACGACTGATTTGGGATATAAAACACAGGTGTCAGCGGTTTATTCATCAAACATAGAGGGGAATAGTATTGATTTGAACTCTTACATGAATTATAAATTTTCGCAAGAGAAATTTAAACCTCACAAAGAGATTCAAGAAATCGAGAATTTAATTTCAGCGTATGAGTATGCGCAATCAAATCCACTGACTGAAAAAAGCTTTTTACAATGTCATAGAATATTTGCAAAAACACTTGTGATTAAAAGCATGCAAGGTAAATATCGCAATGATAAAGTAGGCGTTTTTGGTCAATCAGGATTAGTTTACCTTGCAGTTGAGCCGGAACTTGTGAAAGAAACAATGACAGATTTTTTTACAGATTTAGATACGTTATTAAAAAGGGATTTATCCAAATCGGAGGTATTTTATTTTGCTTCATTAATTCATTTAAAATTTGCCCATATTCATCCATTTAGAGATGGCAATGGTCGTGCAGCTCGATTACTTGAAAAATGGTTTTTAACAGAAATGATTGGCAAAGATTTTTGGAAACTATCTTCAGAAAAATATTATAAAGAGCATCAAATGGATTATTACAATAATATCAATTTAGGTGTAAATTACTATGAGTTGAATTATGACAATTGTATTCCATTTTTGTTGATGTTGCCTAAATCTTTGGAAAACAAATAAAAAGTAAGTTGCATAATAATTAGGGCTTCAAGTGGACGGCACTTCCCTGCATGTTGCGCCAGCTAATGAGCGATAGCGAATAAGCCCTGCTTGAACTAATCCCGCAGGACAGCACTATGGTTTTTTTAAGGGCCTGGGAATGGATTTTTAAAGAAAAGAATGGGGGTGGAGTTTTTTTGATGAGAAATTTAGTAAGGTTAATTCAACTAGGTTTTATTCACTATTTCCCTGTTAGGAAAACATGCATCATACGGCTTAATTGCTTATATTATATGTATTAATTAACGATATATGGACTCAAAACTGACCTTAAAGCTTGATAAGCTCGTGATTGATAAAGCAAAGGATTATGCTTATTCTCAGAAAAGAAGCTTATCACGGATTATTGAATCCTACTTAAGATTGTTGGTAAGTAAGAATAATCCTAAAGAAACCGATGATATTGAGATATCTCCTTTTGTGAAGAGTATGGCAACAGGTGTTATAATACCTTATGATTTTGATTATAAAAAAGAATATGGTGAATGTGTATCAAATAAATATAAATGATTCCCAGACTCTTCATTGATACAAACGTGATGATGGATCTTCTAGGTGAAGGGATTCCTCACTATGATTTCAAATGAATATTTAAAATGGAGTTTTATGCCTTTAAATCATTTTTATTACCTATATTTGTAATATATTTACAAAAATAGCAATTAAAATGGTATTAGAAATTCGGATTAGTAATTTTTTCTCTATCAGTGACGAGATTGTTCTTGATTTTAGAGCTGCAAATATAAAATCAGCAAATGCAAGGGCACTCAATAATAATTTGTTTGATTTTAATAACACCCCTGTTTTAAAAACAATAGCAATCTATGGAGCAAATGCTTCCGGTAAAAGTAATATTATCAAAGCTATTCGGTTTTGTAATGCTTTAGTGTTTGAATCTCACCAACATAATGAAAATACTATTTACAACTTTCAACCCTTTAAATTCAATGGTTATAATAGTAAGCCAAGTACTTATTTCATTCGATTTGTTAGCAAAGGCATTGAATATGAGTATTCCTTTTCATTAACACGTCAAAAGATTATTTCTGAAAGTTTATATTTCTATCCCAAAGGAAGAATAAAAGAAATTTTTACCCGCGATGAGCGTTTGGGGAAAACAAAAAAAGAGAAATATAGCTTTGGAGACCAAATAAAACGTCCTTTGGATGTGGCTGAGAACACCTCTGAAAAAACTTTGTATATTTCACGTGCCAGTCAAATGGATAGAGAAATTGGAAAAGAAATTTTTAATTATTTTCATAGTCAGTTTATTTTAGACTATGTTGGATTTGGGGCTTCCGCCATTGAAACCCTAACGAACCAAAACAAACAACAACTTATTGATGCTATCAAAATTGCTGACAGTGATATTGTTGATGTCAAAATTAAAATATTAAAAAAAGCAGGAAAGCATTATAAAGCTGATGCTAATACTATGACTTTAACTGTTGAAGATGTTGTTCAAGATTATTTACAAATAAGAACTTTTCATAAAGCCTCACCATCAATAGCTTTTGATTTTCTTACAGAAGAATCGCAAGGAACAATCAAATTATTCTTCATAATGTTGACTATACTTGATGTAGTAAAACATAATAAAGTATTATTAATTGATGAAATTGAAGATAGTTTGCACCCAATAATAATTGAATATCTTTTTAATATTTTTAGAGCAAGTGAGAAAGCTCAGTTATTGTGTACAACCCATAACACTCGCTTTTTAAATTTAAAGAATGTAAGAAAAGACCAAATCTTTTTTGCAAATAAAAATCAAGATGGCTCAACCGATTTATATTCGCTTTACGATTACAATGATTTTCGAGATACAATGGATTTAGAAAAAGCATATTTGCAAGGTCGTTTTGATGCAATTCCATTTATAAATGATTCAAGTGAAAAAATTAAATCATTGTTCGATGGTAAGTAAAAGAAGTGCATCAAAAGAGAAAAAGATAAAACCTCATTTTTGGGTCTTTTGTGAAGGGGAAACAGAAGAAGCATATGTATGTTTTCTGCGATCAAAATATAGAATCCCCATTGAAATTGTGCCTAAAATTGTTGGGAATAAAATAACACAACGAATAATTCAGAATAGCAAGCAAGGTAAACCCACTCATGACAAAGACAAGGACTTTTTGATGTATGATGCGGATGTGCCAGAAGTATTAGAGAAACTTAAAGCTATAAAATCTGCTGTATTGATAGCATCAAACCCGTCTATTGAGTTGTGGTTTTTACTTCACTATAAAAATCAGACAGCAAACATTACAACGGAAGATTGCATTCGACAATTGAGCAACAGAAATAAAAATACATACAAGAAAGGAGTTATTGATTCACAACTTGAAATTAAATTATCTGAGATTTGCACAAAAGCATGTGAACGAGCAAAAGAACTAACCCTCTTCGATAATCCATCTTCCAATATGAATGTTTTTATAGAAGAACTTGAAAATGTGAAGATACAATTCAGTAAAATGTAAATATTTGAAAAGAAAAACAATAAATAATCGTTCAAAAAATATTGATATTATGCCCAATTGCCAATAAACGAATGGAATAAAATTTTTATTAATAAACCAGGGGAGTGGATTTTTGAGTAGCAAGCTATTAGTATCCCTGATATTGTTGATGACGTATGTAAGCCATTTCCGGGAATCAATATCATTCCTGGCGCAGATGGCAAAAAAGCTGTAAAACATTACTAAGTATTTGTCTGCATTCTAAAAATAGATGTTTTGTGCTTATAAGAATTGTTAATATCCTGATTTGTTTTGGGAAAAGAGTTTAATAATAGAAGTATTTCTTTTATTTTTGATGTTTTAAAACCCAAAATCAACTATTAAAAACTAATTTTTTTTTGTCATGAAAACAAAATTTTTTGGATTCCTGCTCTTGTTTGTCCTCACCAGTGCTGCTGGTTTTGCTCAAGGCATTGCAGGAGATTGGAAAGGTAATCTTGATGTGGACGGAAATCAATTGGAACTCATTTTCCATATTTCTGAAAGCTCAGGTGCTTTAACAACAACAATGGATGTTCCTGCACAGGGTGCTTTTGGCATTGGTATCGAAAAAACTGAGTTCAATGGTGATGCCATAAACATTCAGTCAGCCCAGTTACAGTTTTCCTATAGTGGCCAATTAAAAGATGGGAAACTTGATGGGACTTATTCGCAGGCAGGGATGACTTTCCCTTTGGTGCTTGCCAAATTTGAAAGCAAGCTTCCGGGAAATGTCAGTCTCCCTTCAACACCTGAAGAATTAGCAAAGCTTGCTGCTTATGATGCTGGCGACTATAAGTATAAAGTTGCTGATTATTTTGCAAGGCCAAAGGCTTCTTCATTCCAGTTGTCGCCCAATGGAAAATACATGTCCTATAAAGAAAAAGACGACCAGAACAAGAACCATGTTTATGTAAAGGAAATTGCTAGCGGGAAAGTAATCCGGGCCATTGAGGAAAAAGATGAGCTTATCAAAGGTTATGGTTGGTTAAACAATGAACGTTTGTTCTTTGCAATGGACAAAGGTGGAAATGAAAACTTTCATATTTATGCCGCTAATATTGATGGCACAAATACCCTTGACCTGACCCCTTTTGAAGGTGTTACTGCCAGCATTTCAAATATCCTTAAGGAACAAAAAGATTTTATTATTATTACAATGAACAAGAATAATAAGCAAATCTTTGAGCCTTATAAGCTTAATGTTGTTACCGGTGAACTGGTCCAGTTGTTTGAAAATAAAGATATTGACAATCCAATCCAGGATTTTATCTTCGACAAAGATGGTGAAATACGCGGCTATAGCAAGCTTGTGAATGGCGTTGAGAACGAATTCTATTATAAAGACCTCTCCACTGGTGAGTTTAAGCTTATAAAGAAAACAAAATGGGACGAGACTTTCTATATCATCTCATTTAACTATGCTTCAAAAAACAAAGATGAAGCTTATGTAATGACCAACCTCGAAAGCGATAAATCTAAAATTGTTTTGTATGACCTTAAAAACAATAAAACCCTGAAAGATGTTTTCTCAAACCCTACATTTGATGTGTCGGGGATGAGCCTTTCAAGGAAAAGAAATTATGAGGTTGATTATTATGCTTACGAAGGCGAGAAATACAATATCATCCCTGTAAGCAAGACTTATAAAGAGCTCCATGCCCTGATGGAAAAAGAATTTAAGGATAAGGTTTTTTATGTGGTTGACAGTGATGATGATGAAACCAAGTGCTTGATTATTGTTCAGAGTGATAAGCTTTATGGGACTTATTATGAGTATGATGCAAAAACCAAAAAGTTTGCATTGCTTTATGACCTGATGCCCCAGCTTAAAGAAGCTGATATGGCCGAAATGCGTCCAATTAAATTTAAAAGCCGCGATGGCTTGACAATTTATGGTTATATTACTTTGCCAAAAGAAGCGCTTCAGGGCAAAAGGGTGCCTTTGATCGTTAACCCTCATGGGGGACCACAAGGTATCCGCGATTCATGGGGTTTTAATCCTGAAACACAGTTGTTCGCCAGCAGGGGTTATGCTACATTGCAGGTTAATTTCAGGATTTCTGGTGGATATGGTAAAGAGTTTTTCAGGGCAGGTTTCAAACAAGTTGGACGCAAGGTAATGGATGATGTTGAGGATGGTGTTAAATATGCCATCGAACAGGGATGGGCAGATAAAGACAAGGTTGCAATCTATGGTGCAAGTCATGGTGGATATGCTACCCTGATGGGCCTTGTTAAAACCCCTGATCTTTATGCCTGTGGTGTTGACTATGTGGGTGTTTCTAACATTGAAACTTTCTTTAACTCCTTCCCTGAATATTGGAAACCTATGCAGGAGATTGTTGAAGAGATATGGTATGATCTTGACAATCCCGAAGAGGCAAAAATTGCGCGTGAGGTATCCCCGGTTTATCAGATTGATAAGATTAAAAAACCTTTGTTTGTTGCACAGGGCGCCAACGACCCACGTGTAAACATCAATGAGTCAGACCAGATTGTAATTGCTTTGAGGGCAAAAGGTTTTGATGTGCCTTATCTAGTTAAATACAACGAAGGCCATGGTTTTTACAGGGAAGAAAACTCAATGGAGCTTTACCAGTATATGTTAGGCTTTTTCGCCAAGCATCTTAAAAAATAAACACCTTGTTTATTGATCCTTTTTAAAAAAGATTTTTTTCAGCCCCGGATATTGTGTCCGGGGCTTTTTTTTCTCCCTATTGCCAGCAAATTAGCGAATTAGCGAATGAGCAAATTGAATACAAGATTTGTGGTTAATATAATCTGGCTGATAATACCCAAAAGGTTTATTGATTAAGGCAAAAGCTTTGGATGAAAAATCATATCACCCAAGAATGCTTGCTTTGAGATAAAAAAGTTTTATATCTTTAAAGCCTGAATTGAAAACCAGCCAACATGAGGCATTTTATCCCAAACAAAGAGCTTTAGAGCCTTGGTTTGAAATGGATGGATTATGAGGCTATGTTTTATGATGCAGGGATTGGAAAATTGCATTCAGTAGACCAGATGGGGAAGTCTTATTATGATTATTCTTCTTAACCGTTAATAATATTGAAATGAAGAAGATGAGCAGTATTATCGTTTCAGTTATATTGGTATTTATAGCAATAAAATTCATGTTTTCTTATACTATTATTACAATACCGTTCGCAATAGGACATGTTTTTGAAGGTGGGTATAAATATGATTTCCCTATATGCATAGTAAATCCAATTAAAACTAAAGTTTTAAAGGATAGTATTTTAAGTTTTGTTCAAAAGCAATTAAATGATACGATTATACCAA
>CAYLYP010000119.1:0-6925 GCA_964387795.1 uncultured Bacteroidales bacterium | reverse complement strand
ATAAATGGTCTTTATTGCATCTATCAATTCTTCACTGCTGACATCTTTGGGGACATAACCATCTGCTCCTGCATCAATGGCATCTGAAATATTATTATAGTCAGAGTGCATTGATAGTATCATTATCCTGATTTCAGGATATTTCTTTTTTATGATGTCTGTTGTTTCTATCCCGGTTAGCTCCGGCATCGAAATATCAACCAACATGACATCAGGTTGCATTTTTTTTAATAGTTCAAGCGCTTGTTTCCCACTATGGGCTACCCCAATGACTTCCACTTCAGGAGCCCCTTTTAAGAATAAGCTGATGCAATCTGTTACCAGCTTGTGGTCATCGACTATGATTACTTTGATGTTTTCCATTTTGATCCCTCTTTTTTCTGAACCCAGAAAAGAAAAATTATTTAATATTTAAAGTGCCTTGATAATTCACTTTAAATCAGTGTTTTTTATAGTAAAACCATGCTGATTTGATACAAATATATAACATTTTTTTAGAAAAAAAACACTTTTCAGCCTGCTAATTTAAGTTTTTTTTCAGTGTTTCACTTAAAAGCATCAGATTATATTTTTTTGTGTATGATAGTAGCCGATGCCTGGGCTGTTGGCATGATAAGTAAGTCGTTGATATTGACATGTCCGGGTAGGCTGGCAATATAAAAACAAGCATCTGCAATGTCCTCTCCCCTCAATGGGGTAAAGCCTTCATATACCTTTTTTGCCCTTTCGCTGTCGCCTTTAAAACGGACAATTGAAAACTCTGTTTCTACTGCACCGGGAGCTATCTGGCTTACCTTAATGCCATAAGGCAGAAGATCCATGCGCATCCCTTTTGTAAGGGCATCAACAGCATGTTTCGTTGCGCAATAAACATTTCCCTTGGGATATACTTCCCTGCCTGCAATGCTTCCAATATTAATAATGTGACCGCTGGTATTTTCAATCATTCCCGGGATTACTGCCTGGCTTACAAATAGTAAACCTTTTACATTGGTGTCTATCATCTGTTCCCAATCCATTTCACTGCCTTCCTGTATCGGATCAAGACCGGCTGCCAACCCTGCATTGTTTACCAGGATATCAATCTTTGACCATTCCTTAGGTAAGGATGCAATCCCTTTGATTACTTCATCCCTTTTTCTTACATCAAAAACGAGTTTAAAAGTCTCAACCTTATAGTCTTGCCTGATTTGTTTTTCAAGTGCTTCCAATTTATCAGACCTTCTGCCATTTATGATGAGTCTGTAGCCTTCCTTTGCAAACCTGATTGCACATGCCTGACCTATTCCACTGCTTGCTCCGGTTATCAATACTGTTTTCATGCCCTTTTGATGTATATTTTGTTACTAAATTGATTGTCCTGTTGTTTTCAAAAAGCAAAATTAGTTATTGAATTGAATAATCACAGCTTTTTTTGCCTTTTCCTTTGTACCCAACCAAAAATATCTTTGTGGATTGCCATTACAAATAAAACCCCTAAAAAGGGCAGCGCTGATGTTTTATATCTTACAAAAGCCCCTGCTACAGGAGTTGTCAATCCAATAATTAAAAAAGATATGGTTACATATACAAGGGCAAACCAAAAGATCTCATTTTTAAAAATCTGTTGTTTTTTTATCAGGCAGCTAAAAATACTCAGGATGATGAGCAGCGCAATTAATGCATTCTCAAGGGCTGCCATCAGGCTTACGATGGAGTGAGCCTCAAAAATGTGTGGCCTGAACAACACATTAAAAAGTGCTACAGGGGCAGCCATGATTACACTCCATGCTGATGCGCTTATCCTGGGGATATATACGATGCTCCCGGCCCCAACTGCATTTACAAGGTTGAAAAAATCTTTTTGTTTGTTGAAAATAAACTGATAAATGTTTAATCCCGGATGCAGGTATGGCAATAGCAGGCTTATTATAAAAAACAGGGCAATGGCAAAAAGATACCTGTATGCAGGACTGATATGAAACCTTTTACCGATAAGCAAAGCCAGTAAAGGGGGCAATAATGAAATCCCGGCAAATGGTTTTAAATAAAACATGAGCAGGATGGATGGGATGCATGATAGAAAAAGTTTCCAGCCTGCTTCTTTGTTTATCAGCTTATGGATAAAATATAAGGTATAGCCTATGGCAAAAAAGAACAGGCCTTCTTTAAGCATTCCCGACCCCCAGAATAGCACCGATGGGAATAAAAACACTGCTGCAAACAATGCTTTTTTTGATTCCTTTATGTAATATGCAAAAAAGCGGTACAATGCCGTTAAGCCCATTGTTGACAGAAGGCACATTACTATCGTGTGGGTGTATATATTGCCCCTGCTGATAAGCCCCAAAATTGCATTTAGCTTAATGATGATACGCGAGTCATTATAGATGTTGTCATTATAGGGCTTAAACCAATAATCAAGTTGATCGACGAAGTTAAATACCTCAGGGTCGTTCTGAAAAAGGCCTGTAATGACTTTTATAAACAGGACAGGGTCTTGCACGGCCAACTGGCTTAAATGCATCCCCTGCGTGTAATATTTATAAATATCCGAATCCGTTGGAGGGTAATAATAGGTATAAATGATTGTAATCAGGCAGCCTAACCCGATTTTCAGGATGAAAACTGCGAATACCCACCAATAAGGGATTTTGTCAATCTTATTGAAAAAGGGATGCTTTAATAATAGTATTGATGATAGGATCAGGATGATTGCCAAAGCCATCTTTTTTTTTCGTAAAGATACTAAAATTGATTTTTCCCTTATCAGCTTTTGCCTTTTTGAACCAGGTACTGTATTTTTTGTTTAAACATTTATAAATTATTTTTATTACATCCTTTATGTAATAAACAAAATACAAGCATTATATGAAACAGGATCATGAAAGTGTTGATGCCTATATAGCCAAATTCCCAGAGAAGACAAGGGATAGGTTGTTGTCAATCCGAAAAGTGGTTATCGAAAATGCTCCGGGTGCAATCGAAGGCTTTGCTTATGGAATGCCAGCTTATTGGATGAACAAAAAGCCCTTAGTGTATTTTGGGGGCTATGAAAATCATATTGGGTTTTATGCTACACCAACAGGGCATGAAAAGTTTAAGGAAAAGCTTTCGGCTTTTAAGCAGGGGAAGGGTTCTGTACAATTTCCCCTTAATCAGGAATTGCCTTTGGGGCTTATTGCTGAGATTGTCTCATTCAGGGTGCTTGAAAATCAGCAGTGAAAAAACTGATTGGAAACTGTTGCAATAAGCTGGATTGCACCTAATACTAAGCTCAAAAGAAAAGCCTTCATTGATCCAATGATAATAAGGGATAATTGTGTTAACAGATTATTCCTTGTAGAATGTTTTCAGCATATCTTACAATAAATCACTATCCCAATGGGATTAGCTGAGAGGGTTGCTTTCCAAAACTGACAGATGGGCTGCTTCCCCTGCATAATAAGCCCCGTTTTCCAACCTGCTACGGATTTCTATCATCGCATTGATTACATCCCTTACATCAATGAGGGTATGGAGCCTGCTGGCAAAAAACCTGATTTGGATCATCCCTTTTGGGATAACGGGATATCCCAAAACATGGCAAAAGATATTAAACTTTTCCCTTAGTTCAACAGCAATATGGGTTGCTTCGGAGGTATCACCTGAGAGGTAAACCGTAGTGATTGCTGCTTGCGAATTACCCGTATTGAACCCATTGGAGCGCAAGCCGGATTGTAGCGATTGGCTGATTTTTAATAGCTGTTCCCTGAATTCAGGATGGAGGTCAATAACTTCAAGCCTTTTATAGATGCCTGCAACGATATGGGCGGACAATGAGCCTGCAAAGGTTTGGGAGCGCATATTATATGCAAGGTACCTGATAAGCTCTTTTTTTGAAGCCACATAAGCACCCATGCTGACAAAGGCATTTTCGAAGGAGCTAAAGTAGATGTCTATGGAAGCCTGAAGCCCGAAATGTTCTCCAATGCCCCTGCCTGTTGCGCCCAATACCCCAATACCGTGAGAGTCATCTACCATGAGCCTGAAGCGAAATTCCTTTTTTAGTTTTATTATCTCATCTATTCGGCCTATGCTCCCTGATAGCTCAAAAACCCCCTGGGTGATTACAAGGATAATACCTCCTGTTTCCTTAACAAGCTTGCTTGCCCGTTCCAATTGTTTTTTAAGGTTGTCTATATTGTTATGCTGATAAACAAATCGTTTCCCGATATGCAACCTTGCCCCGTCAATGATGCCTGCATTGCAATCGGAATCATAAATGATAACATCCTTGCGATCGGCAATTGCATCAATGATGGATATCATTCCCTGGTAAGCATTGTTTAAAACAAAAGCAGATTCCTTTTCAGAGAATGCAGCCAGTTTTACTTCCAATTGCTCATGTAATGATGAATGTCCTGTGGTGATCCTTGAACCCATTGGGTTCAGCAGGCCATATTCTTTTAATGATTGCACGTCTGTTTCTTTTACTTCGGCAATACTTGCAATACCGAGGTAATCACTTAAAGCCCAAATGGTTTTTTCTTTTCCATTAAACAGCATTCTTGTATTAATATCGCCTTCCAGCTTGGGGAAGGTGAAATAACCGTGCAGTTTGTTGGCATATTGGCCTAAAGGGCCAATGTTCTTAACAGCTTTTTCAAATAAGTCCATGGCAGCTTGATATTAAGAATAAAAACAGGATTGTTTCATCTGACAGGCCAATAGGGATAATAAGAAATATGGCATATCATTGATTGTTAAATATATAACAAATCTTTGTATTAAACAAGTAAAAAATAGTAATTTTTTAAAATAATTTAGATAAAAAACATTAAATCTTCAATAGAAGTAAGATTAAAATACAATAAAAGATATTTTGACTTAAGTGTGCCCTAAAGGTATTTTTCCTGGAGCAGCTTTTCAAGGCCAAGCATTTCATCCCTGAGCCTGGCAGCATCAATAAAGTCGAGGGATTTTGCAGATTTTTCCATTTCCTTGCGTGTTGCAATGATTGCTTTTTGGAGCTGTTCTTTGGTCATATAGCCTACAACAGGGTCGGCAGCAATATCGATGCTTTCTTTTTCAACATAAATCTTCGATGCTTTTGCCCGTGTATCTGCAACTGATGTTTGCCCGTGAATGGCTTCGATGGATTTTTTTATCTGGGTAGGGGTGATGTTGTTTACAATATTATATGCAATTTGTTTTTCCCGTTTTCTGTTGGTTTGGTCAATGGTAGCCTGCATCGAACGGGTCATCTTATCGGCATACATGATGACCTTTGAGTTGATGTTACGTGCTGCCCGGCCTGCTGTCTGCACAAGTGAGCGCTCCGAACGGAGAAAGCCTTCCTTGTCTGCATCAAGGATTGCCACAAGGGATACTTCGGGAAGGTCGAGCCCTTCCCTTAAAAGGTTTACACCAATTAAGACATCAATAACCCCAAGGCGGAGTTCCCTTAATATCTCAATACGTTCCAGGGTGTCAACATCCGAATGGATATAGCGGCACCTTACCGAAGCCTGGATCAGGTATTTTGAAAGTTCTTCCGCCATTCTTTTGGTAAGAGTGGTAACAAGCACCCTTTCATTCACCTGTACCCTAATATTGATTTCATTTAAGAGGTCATCAATCTGGTTTAAGGATGGTTTTACTTCAATGACGGGTTCCAGTAAGCCTGTTGGCCTGATAAGCTGTTCCACCACAACCCCTTCGCTTTTCATAAGTTCATAGTCGGCAGGGGTAGCACTCACAAAGATTGATTGGTGCACAAGGCCTTCAAACTCTTCAAAGGTGAGTGGCCTGTTGTCAAGAGCAGAAGGTAATCGGAAGCCATATTCAACGAGGTTGGTTTTCCTTGAACGGTCGCCCCCATACATAGCCCTGATCTGTGGCATTGTAACATGGCTCTCGTCAACCACCAAAAGGAAGTCGTTGGGGAAATAGTCGATAAGGCAGAAAGGCCGCCCTCCGGGTTTGCGTCCGTCAAAGTATCGGCTATAATTCTCGATGCCACTGCAATAACCAAGTTCCCGCATCATCTCCAGATCATAGTTAACGCGGTCTTCAAGCCTTTTGGCTTCAAGCTCACGCCCGGTACTTTTGAAAAACTCCATCTGGGAAACTAAATCATCCTGAATGTTATGGATGGCGTTCTGCATGCTGTCGCGGGTGGTGACAAAGATATTGGCAGGATAGACTGCAATTTGCTCAAAGCTTTCAAAGCTATTCCCATTCAGGGGGTCAAAGGATTCGATGCTTTCTATCTCATCGCCCCAGAATACAATCCGGTATGCAAAATCAGCATAAGCCGGGAACACATCAACAGTATCGCCCTTGACCCTGAAGGTGCCCCGTGTAAAATCAGCCTGTGTCCTTGAGTAAAGGCTTTCAACAAGGCGGTATAGAAATTTGTTCCTGGATACTACCATGCCAACATTAATATGGATTACATTGGCATTAAAATCTTCAGGGTTCCCGATGCCATATATACATGATACCGATGCAACCACCAATACGTCCCGTCTCCCGGACAACAAGGCCGAGGAAGCGCTCAGCCTTAACTTCTCAATATTATCATTGATGGATAAGTCCTTTTCAATATAGGTGTTTGATGATGGGATATAGGCTTCGGGCTGGTAATAATCATAATATGAAACGAAATATTCAACAGCATTTTCGGGGAAGAATTGTTTAAATTCACCGTAAAGCTGTGCAGCCAGTGTTTTATTATGGCTAAGGATAAGTGTCGGGCGCTGTACCTGCTCTATGACATTGGCAATTGTAAATGTCTTTCCGCTGCCTGTCACCCCCAGGAGGGTCTGGCAGGGCACACCATTATTGATACCATCCACCAGTTGGTGGATGGCATCAGGTTGGTCGCCTGTTGGCATAAAATCGGATATCAGCTTAAAGCCCATAGTAGCTTGTATTATTTACCAGACATACCTTAATGAGA
>CAYLYP010000118.1:0-6926 GCA_964387795.1 uncultured Bacteroidales bacterium | reverse complement strand
GGTTTTTGAGTTTTGATCATCCCGATGGATTGATCATAAAACGCCTTAACAGCTTTCTTAAAATCCATATTAAACAAATCCCTGGCGCCAATCAGATAACCTTCTTCGGGACCATCGATAAACCAGTAGCCATTGCCGTCAGGATTTTTAACAAGATGGATACTCCCAAGGGTATAGTCCAAATCGCCCTCTTTTACCCATTGGGCAAAGTCTTTTGTCAGTCCGGGAATATAATCCATTTCCAGGGAGATATAGATAGGGATCTGATTTTTAAATTTCTCTTTAACCTGCCTGGCCTCCAATACATAAGCCTTAAAGGATTCATTTGTTAGGCTCCATTCGTTTTCCAAAGGCAGAGGTGCATGGGCTGAGAACCCCAGGGCTGCCATGTTGTTCCTGATAGCTTCTATTGCATAATTTTCGAGAGGCATTTTCCCATCATCAAGGTGACAATGGGTATGGAAATTATACCATTGCATGGCGTTGAGGTTTTGTATTTTAAAAGGGAAACAGATTTAAAGTTTTATTGATTACTGGTCTTTTTGTTTTTCCTGTTGTAACTGGAATTGTTTTATCATGGAGGTAATTACATCAATGGCAACATGATTTTCGCCACCTTGTGGGACAATGAGCTCAGCATATCTTTTGCTGGGTTCGATAAACTGAAGGTGCATAGGTTTTACAAACTTCTCATAATGGTCCAGGACATCAAGAAATGATCTGCCCCTTTCTTCAATGTCCCTTCTGATGACCCTCATAAGCCTGTCGTCGGCATCGGCATCAACAAAGATATTAATATCCATGCGTTCGCGCATGCGGGGATTGGCAAGAATAAGTATTCCTTCAACGATGACAACTTCGCGGGGAAACACAGGGATGGTTTCTTTTGCCCTTGCGCAGGTAAGGTAAGAATAAATAGGCATTTGGACTGTTTTCCCTTCCCTGAGCATATCGAGGTGCTTTACAAGCAGGTTAAATTCAATGGCACTTGGATGGTCAAAGTTAATCTTTGATCTTTCTTCGGGATCAAGGTGCCCATTATCTTTATAATAGGAGTCCTGATAAATGACAGACACAGAGTCTTTAGGCAGCCTTTTTACAATCTTTTTTACAACTGTGGATTTCCCGGATCCACTTCCACCTGCAATTCCAATGATAAGCATGATATGGTTTTTTTATGTGTCAAAAATACCTAAAATACTTAAAAAAAAATGCCCCTGACAGGGGCACTTTTTACTATTTTACAAAAAACATTTAATTCTTTATGAAACCTTTGGTGTATTGTTTTTTACCATCGTTGACCCTCAGGTAATAAACACCTTTTGGCAAATCGGCAGTTTCAATCTCATAAACATTGTCATTGTTTACAATATTTATGTTTCTGACAAGCTGGCCACGGTTATCAATAATCTGGATGGAGCCTGTTGCATTTGTGATGTTAATTTCAACAAACAGTTTGTCTTGAACAGGGTTAGGGAAGATTTTCCAGCTTATTTCCTGATTTTCAACAATGGAAACCGGTTTGAAATTAGCAATTGCAAGGACGTCTTCAGTCATTGTAATTACAACTTCCGGTTCAGTATTGTCAACACCATTAATGGTCCATTTGTCAAACTCGAAGTCAGTGGCTGGGGTAGCAGTAAGGGTAACTTCAGTACCTGACAGGTATTCATGCTCACCCGGTTCAGGGGTAACGGTACCTTCACCAACCATCTGAACTGTTAAAGTGTAGTTTGTGCTTTCTTCAACAAATACAGCTTCAGCAGTAGAATTTTGAGTAATTGTAAGGGTGTAAGGGTTTTCTGTTATATCATCACCATTAATTACCCATTTTTCAAATAACCATCCTGTTGAAGGAGTTGCCGTAAGCACAACATCGGTATTTTGGGCATAAGTATGTATGCCGGCAGCAGGATCAGTAGTCCCTTCACCAACAACAGAAACAGTAAGTTCGAAAGTAGGTATTTGAACAAAAACAGCTTCAACGGCAAAGTCTTCGGTCATGGTAATGACATGAGGATTGGATGTGTTATCGGTTCCATTGACAATCCATTTTTCAAAAGCCCATCCCTGTTCAGGTGTAGCTGTTATGGTAACCTCAGTATTTTCGTTATAAACATGAGGGCCGGCAGCAGGGTCTGTTGTTCCTTGTCCAGATATACTCATTGTAAGGGTATAAGTAGGAACAGGATCAAGAACAGTGATGTTTACCTGACTTGTATTCTGGCATAAGGTAGTCAGGTTTGTTACAACAACAGTGAACAATGTTGTTTCTGTAAGATTGACAGTAACAGGATTTTGAATATTAGGATCAACAAGTAAAGCTGCGGGAGTCCATTCGTAAGAATAAGTATCAGGGCCGCCACTGGCAGCATTAAGTTGTGCAGAGGTATTGTAAGGGATTGTTTGAGCCTCTCCTGCATCAGCAATTGGCAAGGCATTAATTATCACCTCAGCGGTACCATTCATTAAGGTTGCACAGCCAGAGCCAGCGTCAGAAGCGATAACAGTATAAGTTCCTGCATCTAAAACGTTTGTGAATTCCAGAGGAGAACCATTTCCTATAAGGGCAATGCCGGTAGGATTGCTGTTTAGGTAAAGTTCATAAGATACCTGAATAGCGGAACCACTTAATAGTATTGAAACGCCTGTGCCATCTTCACAATATGCACCACCGCCGGAAACATCAAAAGACTGAGGGGTATCGAGCACAATTACCTGTGCAGAACCTGTCATTGAAGTTTCGCAAAGTGTGTTTGAGTTCTGAGCGATTACTGTATATGTTCCATCGGTATTTTGAGTTCCAAAACTAATTGTGCTGCCATTTCCAGAAACAGGGTCTCCAATTGGGTTGTTGTTAACGAGTAGCTGATAGCTAATACCTGTTTCAGAGCCATTAAGTCCGATTTCAGGGCCTGTTTGGCCAAGACAGATAACGTTTTCCCCAGTCATTGTTACAGAAAAAACCTGAGGCAGAGGAAGGATTGAAACAGAAGCTGTTCCATCCATCTGAACGCTGCAAAGCGTTGTAGGGTTAATAGCAGTAACAGTATAATCCCCTTCCTGTGTATAAAGTCCGAAAATCAATTCATCACCTGTGCCAGGAACTAATTCTCCGATAGTATTGGAGTCAAAATATAACTGGTAATTAATCCCTACTTCACTGCCGGAAAGCACAATTTCTATTCCTGTGCCACCAGAACAATAAGAATCTCCTGCATTTAAGCTAAAAATATCAGGAAGAGGATTAATAGAAATATCAGCTGAGCCATTCATTGTGCTTTGGCAACCCAGGCCACCATTTGAAGCAACAACAGTATAAGTTCCTGCAATGGTTTGATTTCCAAAGCTAATCGAATTAGATGTGCCTGATACTATATTGCCGGTTGGGTTGTTGTCGAGATAGAGTTCATAAGTAACCCCATTTTGTGAGCCATCCAGGTCGATGGAAACACCTTCACCACCCTGGCAATAGTATCCGCCACCAGTAACGCTGAAAACTAAAGGAGCAGCTTCAACAGTAACAACAGCAGAGCCGTTCATTGTTGTTTCGCAAGCTGTGAGTGTATTACGGGCAACAACCTGATATGTTGCAGCATTAGCAACAGTACCAAAGCTGATTTGGCTTCCTGTTCCATTAATAATGCTACCTACAAGGGATGTTCCATCAAAGAGTTGATAATCAACATTTGTTTCAGAACCACTTAATGTTATTTCTACGCCACTAGCTCCTTCGGGGCAATACGAACCACCTCCTTGTACTTCAAAAACTGCGGGAAGGGGATTGATATTAATGGTTACAGGGTCAGATGTTACCGGGTTGGGTCCTGAGATACAGGCCAATGAAGATGTGAGTCTGACAGAAAACTGATCACCACTGGCAAAGCTTGCCGGAGTATATGAAGCAGATGTAGCAGTTGGTTCTTCAACATTGTTTTTAAACCACTGATATTGAGGATTTGTTCCACCAGATTCGCTAATAGCATTAAGCTGTAACACTGAGCCAGCGCAAATTGTTTCACCAGGAAGTGCTTCAACTGTAACATCAACAACAGCATTGCCAACAGTCATGTTAACAACATTTGAGAGCGCTGGATAAGGATTGGCGCAGGTGGCAGAGGAGAATAAGTAAGCCTGAACATAATCTCCGTTGTTAAGGGTAGAAGAAACAAAGCTCTGTGCGCTTTGTCCGCTTTGTAAAACATCATTAACATACCACTGGTAAGTTGGGGTAGCTCCCCCGTTATTAATTGTGGCAACAAAAGTTACTTCATCCCCGCTACATATTGAGCTACCAGGTATTGCATGGATAACTACAGATGGTTCAACGCTTGGAGTTGCTACAACTTCAAGTTCAACCTGAATACTGCTTCCACAACCAGCAATATTAGCTACCACGATATATGTGCCTGATATTGCAGCAGTAACCAATGGATTTTGCTCATTGGATGAAAAGCCACCTGGTCCAGACCATGAATAAGTAGCAGCAGGTATTGTGCTTGCATATAACTGCAAATCTCCCCCTTCACAAAAAGGTTGGTCGTAAGACGGGGTGGGAGCTTGAACAAAGCAGCCTGAAGAGAAAGAGGCATAACCAGAGCCTATTCCACCGGTGTATTGTGCTTTTAACTCCTGGCCCAGGAAAAACATCATGGCCAGGCTAATCATTACTAATTGGTATTTTTTTCCCATTCTGTTGTATTTTAATGTTTTATCACAATCAATAAACCAGAATTTGTAATCTGGTTTATGTGTGAATAAAAAATATATATTATTTGTTGTGTTTTACTTTTTTTTCGACAAAGAAATCAGACAAATGTACAATCTTTATTCAAAACTTGTACTACATAATTAACTATTTATGGTCAAAACAGGGGTTTTCAATTGCTTAAAATCAGTAAAAATATGCAAATACCCTATTTTAAAGAGTATCTACGCATAGAAATACTGATAAATGCTAGTTGTTGTTATTTGACAAGAAAACTATCTGCTTCTGGCTTTTTTGAAGAAAATATTAAAAAACGCTTTGAAGAAATATTTAAAATCTGTCATTAAGGGATTCTTTTGGTAAGAAATCAGATAATTTCTTTCAGATTCAATGATTTCTTCTAAGGTTTTTGGCATATCAGCATAAAATGGGGGAACGAGCCCTGGTTTATATTGATGCCTGAACTGTATCAAATCGGAAGGATATAAGCTTTGGTATTGTGAGCTTAAGGGCCTGACGCCAACAATTTTGAGTTCTCCTTTTAAAACATTTATGAGCATTGGCAATTCATCCAACCAGAATTTTCTTAAAAATGCCCCCATAGCTGTTATCCTGAAGTCATTTTTGAATTTTCCACCTGTATCTAAATTGTTGTTTTCATAAATATACTTCTGAAGGTATTCAGAGAAAGGATACATAGTCCTTAGCTTGTAAACAAAAATTGGCTTGCCCCCTTTACCAGTCCTTTTCATTCTAAACAAAGGACCATAAGACGGATTTTCAGGATAAATAGGTTCAGATTTCTTTTCTGCAACAAAATAAAAGGTGTTGTTAATAGTACGTTCATCAACAATCTCAAAGCCACAAGAATAGATACGGCCTAAAATCTCTGCCCTTGAGATTACCCGATTGCGCCCTCCTGTGAGTGCGAAATATATTTGTTTCGTTAAGGGCATTTTAGGGAACACCCTTTTAAAAATGTAATCCCCGGTGAGATATAATCTATTAAGCAATGGCGGGAATTTATTGATCAGGCGTTGCTTACGTTGTTCAAGGGTTTCGATGCAGCCAACGAAGAGACCATGAGGTTCAATTTTATCGTTAAGAGCTTCAAGAAACTTATTAACCCTTCTTACATCATTGAATTTCTTCAGGTTTACGATATACTCATAAAACTCGTCCTGAAGGCATGTGACATTGAACAATGTAGTTGTTGAAAGAACCTGTGTTTGTTCTGAACCCAGATCAACGAATTGAGTGATATAATCAAGAACTTCTTCTCCGCTTTCATTTCTAATGGTTTTGAAGAGCCTGAACTCCCTGCTTTTTGAAAGCAAGGGGTCTTCCTGGCGAAGCGTCTTGTTTATGCTTACTTCCCTGAACAAAGGATAATCTTCTTTTAACCCATTAAATTTTCTGTTTTTAAAAACAGGAATCATTCGGGTAAGCGTTTCCATCATGGCGTTTTCGATTTGGACAAGCTTAGGTTATTCATTAAAACTGTGATAGTTATCTCAGTTTAAATATGCAGAAACATATATACGTAAAATTACACCATAAGGCTAAAATAAGCATGGGTAAAAACACGTATTTTAATTCAGGTAAATTGATTGGTTGTCAAAAAACCCGTGTTTAGCGGATACTTCTGATGTGATTTAGGGGGATATTCAAAATAACAGATTTGTCAAGTGAGTCTAACCTGATAATTACTTTGCTTTTACCCCTGTAATCAATCAATTCACCACGCAGCCCCTTTAATGCTCCCAATTCTATTTCCACTTTTGTCCCTTTTTTCGGATTTTCCAAATAAGGTTCAACCTCATAAGGTTCCGAAAGTATCCTATGGATTAATGAAATCTGGCTTTCCGGAATTGGATTTATTTCTCCCGAAAACCTGACAAATCTAACTATTCCCTGAATATCAATAATTTCATTAATATTTTTGATATCAATTTTCACAAAGATATATGAACTAAAAAGTGGTAATTCCACTTTTTTCTTCCTGTCGCTCCATTGCCTAAGAGTCTTATACAAAGGAAGATAAACCTCAATACCTTTTTCTTCCAATAATTTCTTAACCTTTTTTTCCGCTCTGGAACGCGTATATAGTGCATACCAGTTCTTCATCTCCATCCTTAAAAATTTGGCACAAAAGTAATATATTTTAGTTAATAAGCTACGATATGTGTTTATATTGTATACTTTTATTTTGTAATAG
>CAYLYP010000117.1:0-7018 GCA_964387795.1 uncultured Bacteroidales bacterium | reverse complement strand
CCTCTCTTAAACTTTTCCGCTCATCCCCAACAATCAAATGCACGGCAATCTGATCTGTAAGACCTGTGCCTTTGCATTCAGGGCAATATCCATAAGGGGAATTAAATGAAAATAATGCCCTGCTAAGCTTTATATCTATTTCTTCAACAGGTTTTCCAATCCTTGCAAACAAGAGCCTTAAATAATCATACAAACCGCTAATGGTGCCAACAGTAGATTTCGGGCTACGGATCATGCTCCCCTGTTTCACGGCTATAGCCGGTAATATCCCTTCAAACGATTCTGCTTCTGGCTTAAAAGTCTTGCCAATAAGATGACGTGAATAAGCCGATAAACTTTCTAAAAACCTCCTCTGCCCTTCACGGTACAAGGTATCAAAAACCAAAGACGATTTCCCCGAGCCTGATACTCCTGTTACAACAGTTAGTTTGTTGTGGGGGATCACAACATCTGCATTTTTCAGGTTATGCTCACATGCACCTTTTATGATAATCTGCTTCTCCACCTATCAATGATTTGTAATGCCTGCTAAATTACAAAAAGATTATTTGCACTCATTCAAAATCACTGAGGTAAGGCAAAACCGTAAAGCATGTTTACAAAAACCGAATGTTTTTAAAACAATCAATTGAAAATCACCAAACAATGATTTCAAAATGAAGACACAGGCCTATATCGAAACTTAAGTTTATAATTGTCTTCCTTTCAAAGCCTGATCATAATTTCAGGAAAATATTTTACTCAAAAGTATTCCTTCTATAAGGCTTTTTTGCATTATCCCAAAAACTAAGATTATGATAAACAAAAAACCAAACTCAATTGGCTTATTCAAAGAGTTTTATATGACTCCTGTTAGTTTCACATTCGATCCTGCTTTGCTTTTGTTCGGTTTAAACCAGAATATGAAACATCCCGCTTAAATTTTTGATTGCTTAATGAAAAAACAATGAAATAAATAAAATCATTTTACATTTATTAACTTATAGATAATGATACATATAACAGGCCTTCAACAATATACAACACACCCATTGTTAATGGATGTTAATTTTAACTTATTAAATGTTAAAGAAAATCACTTAATAAGCTGGTTTTCAATATCATGACCAGGTCACGGTATTACCAAGGATATACCAAGGTCTTATCAGGTTCAGTATCGTCCATGTGGATATTGGAGAAGTAGTGGAGATGGTATAAAGTTATTGACGATTTATGATTTACGAGTGACGATTAGAAATACAGATTAACGATGTAACAATTTATGATTTAGTGATTTAGCGATTGACAATATACGATTTACAAATTTCGATTAAACAAATTTGCCGCATAAAAGAAAAAAGCTTAAAGCAAACAATTCCTCACAGAGGTATTTTGTTTGCTTTAAGCCAATAAAGTCTTAAATAAAAAAGATTGAGAATTATCTTACTATCGGTTTTAGGGGAACAGGTGAAAAGTTCAATTTTTCACCATCCCACCAAACAGGGGCAGCAGATTTATCAAGTTCATTTTCATTAAATAATACTTTGTCCAACTGATCATCAAAATTGGGGCTCAATAGTTCAGATGGGTTTTGAGGGTTTTCATAGCCTTTTCTTGTAGCAATGGCAATCCAGGTGAATTTCACATTTGATTTCCCATCATTGTTTTCTGCTACAACAAAACCATCGCTTTTAACGGCATCAAGATAAATCCCATTTGATTTCCCGATAGGGGTAACCGTAACAATAACAGGATCTTTATCAGAAATGATCTGTTGATAATTGTTATCAAATTTGATAACTGCTTTTCCGCCAACCAATTCTCCGGTACCTTTCATATACACATCAACGGTCATTGAAGTAGGCACATAAGTTGCAAAACGATCATTACCCGTATTTTGGTTAAGCTGGGCAATTACATCATTTGTATATGATTTTCCATCCACATACAAGCTCATTCTTTCACCTTTAACGATAGCACCATATACATCTCCCCTGAACCAGGAACCCATTAAGGAGCCATATCCGGCAACACCGATACCGGCAGAAGTATTGTCCTTGCCAGCCCCGTTAGCATAAGCAGATGTGCCATAAACACCATAAATACTGGAATTGCTGGCTTTATAACCAAGGCTTCCCCAATAATTACCAAATACTTCACTACCTAATATGCCGCCACATCGGATATAATCATTATAGTTCCAGCCCGCTGTGCCAAAACTATATTCATCGCCCCAAAATGAAAGGCCAGCAACACCAGTATTTGATCCGGTCATACCATTAGAAGTTCCTTGGTTTTGGGTATCCCGGTCCCTATAACAAAAAATTGCACTTTGTCCATCACCATTTGTAGTAAGTTGCTGATGATAAACATACATTTTATAAGAGTTAAAGATGCCAGCACCAATAGCAACATTGTTGCCATTATCAACAATCTGGGAATTTCCTAAAGTATTACCTGTTGAAGTCCATTTAGGAATAGTATTTATGGTTCCTGTTCCTGTTGCACCCAAAAAAGTGGATGCAAAAAGGTTTCCATTATTATCAGTGCCAACAAACCGGGTGCCAGTACCCACAAGACTATAGAATTGAGCCTGATATGCAGATATTTTCCCATTCAGGTAAAGAGCATTTGTCCCGTTATCCCAAAGAAGGTTTGCGTTACCGCCTGCAGAACCATTATCGTTAAAAATAATTTGTTTATCTGAACCAGCAATAGGGCCGGCAGGACCTTGGGCACCCATAGGGCCAACAGGGCCAGTAGCTCCGGTTGCGCCAGTGGCACCGATTGGGCCTTGGGGGCCAGCAGGGCCAGTAGCACCTTGAGGACCGGTAGCTCCGGTTGGGCCTTGGGGGCCTTCAGGACCTTGGGGGCCTTCAGGACCAGCAGGACCAGGGGTTCCATTTGCAGAAAACAAAGCATAAGGCACACTTAATAATTCAGTAGTTCCTGAAATTGTATAATTTGTTCCTCCTGTAATGTCTGTTTCTGTTTTAATAAAGTATGGCCCATTAGCCCAGTCGATTGTTGAAAAATCACCAACAATAGCGCTTCCACTACCAATCTCCATACTAACCAATCCGTTAATATTTGTGCTTAATGAATGGCTTTCGGAATAAACCACTGTACCTTCATCCGAGCCTTGCAAAATGCTTACCAGCATCCCGACATTCTGATTTGTCACCAATTGGTCGTTGCTATTCCTGACAATAGCCTGATAGCTCATTTTCTGAGGCACCTGTCCAAATAAACCAGCACCCGAAAATATGCTTGCGATTGATAGTATCGCAGCAGCAAAAATACAATTCCACTTTCTTTTCATGAGGTTTGTGTTTAATGTTTTGTTTTTAAATCCGTTACATTTTTTCAAATACCCTGATGGATTCAGACTGCATACAGTTGAAATGCTTCTTAAAACATGAAGCAAAAAATCATGTTTTTGAAACATCCAATACTAATTTGCATTCTTCGATGCCAGCAATCATCAAATATTAATTTTCAAACAAATCAATATTATTAATAAAACATCCTTTTACCCGGATTGGATGATTAAGAACAATCATTGATTTTGTTTTCCGGTCAAAAAGGAAAGCAAAAAGAGTATTCGAATAAAGAACATTGAGCCCATTGGTTTGTTTGTAGACCAAGAACGCTAATAAGCTCTTTACAGTTTTACTACTTTAAATGACCTGACAACTTTATTTCCCTGTGTAAGCCTGATAATATAAGAAGCAGGAACTAAATCGGCCATCCAAATCTTTGTTTCCGGATCTGTAACTTGTATCTGCTGAATAAGCTTACCATCCAGGTCATAAAGACTGCATACCAACTGAAAAGCTTCTACCCCATTTATGGAGAGCGTCAAAAATTCAGTAACCGGATTTGGATATGCTGAATAGTAAAGATTAATTCCATCAATATCGTCTATTCCAATAATAACCGATATTTCATAGGGTTGTTGAACACCTTCAATAATAGAACCGTTGGTGCCCTGAGAAGTATTGTAAAAAACCTGGCCAACGGAATAGCTCATATTACCATCAGTGCTGCTTGCATTTCCGCCGCTTGTATTTATTGAATTCTGGGCACTAAGGCCTGTAATCCATAAAGAGGTAAACAGCGTAATTAAAACTTTAATCGTTCCTTTTTGCATGTTTTAGTGAATTGAAGTTTAATGACTTTTATTAAAACAATACCACTCTGTTTTTAGCGCTTTCTAAAAAAGAAAATTAGTTAGATTCCGACTCAAAGGTAATTGAAATCCATTAAACTTGCTTTTTATTGGCTAAAAAAACAATAAAGAAGATTTTGCACAAAAAACATGACAAAAAGTACTGATATATAAAAAACAGAGAATTCAACATTCGTAACATCCCCAGTTAACGGCAATGATGTTATGGGTTCTTGCAAGCAAATCACAAAAAGACTTCCTTTTCAAACCTATCAAGGAAGGATTGTATTTGTATAGAAAAAAGAATAAGCCCAAAGGGTGCTATCTTTAAAGGAGCCGTATTAAAGATGAAACTATCCTATCCTGCAAACATCTAACAATTACTATTGAACAAACTGCCAAATAAAAACCGGAACAAGCTAATTTTAAAATATATATCTTTGCGACACCAATAAGTGCTTTTTAAAAAACATTTGTGACAGGAAGGTAGTATCAACACATTGTCTGTTAGAAAAACAAGACAGAAAAATCATTACTTATTAGCCAGAAGAAATGATTCTGTGTATTCCTTCATTTGTTGTTTTTTTTAGTATTACTACATGTTTGCAGGTTTTTAATAAAAGCAAAATAAACCGGCAGACATGCTTTGCTATGAACCTTAAAACCAATAAAATAATTTCAAATGACAAAAACAATTAAAGGCATTATCGTAATGATAACGCTAATTTGCATGAGCGTCCAATCATTTGGACAGGACACAATAACTACCGGTAATAAAAGTGTGGTTTACACATTTTTTGTCAACTGGGTTCCGGATCAGGTTAATATACCCCTGATTGGGTTTGTGAACCTTGCAGCCGGATCACATAAAGGAGTCCAAATGGGATTTGTGAATGTAAACCAAAGACGTTTTGACGGGACCCAGATGAGTTTTATTAATACCGTGGGTGGAGAAATGAACGGTGCCCAATTAGGATTTATAAACACCTGTGGGGGCTCATTAAAAGGCGCCCAGTTGTCTTTTATAAATACTGTTCCAGGCACAACCAAAGGCGCCCAAATGGGATTTTTGAACACCTCTGCTGATTCAGTCAATGGTGTTCAATTAGGCTTCATTAACACAACAGCTAAGCACTTAGATGGTGCTCAAATTGGATTTGTGAATACCTCCATATCTTTAAAAGGATTACAACTAAGCTTTGTAAACACAACCAAAATATTGAATGGCTTTCAGTTGGGTTTTATAAATATTGTTGATACCCTGGGTTCAGGATTTCCTCTTGGCTTTTTATCCATTGTGCGTAAAGGGGGATATAGGGCGTTTGAGGTATCGCTTTCTGAATTGTATCCAATAAACATTTCATTCAAAATTGGTATTAAAAAGCTATACACCTCATTCATTGCTTCATATTCTCATAACAATAAATGTTTTTCATTTGGGATGGGATTAGGCTCAATTATTCAGATGAACAACAAATTGTATTTTAATCCTGAATTAAGTTCACAATCTGACTTATCAGGTGAAAATGCACAGCATCAAAACCTGGCTTTAAATTTTGGTTATCAATTAAGCCCAAAGTTCAGCATATTGCTAGGCCCTTCAGTTAGCTGGAACCATTCGAAATACTACGACGCTCCTTTTAAACCATTTTTTGCAATTTATGAGCATGATTTTAACACCAGGAACCATTTGGTCGTAGGGGCAAGACTCTCATTAAGATATGTCCTGACTGACTAATAAAAGATGTTGTTTTATAAAAACAACATCTTTATAAGAGAATACAAAGCATTTAAGAATGTGTCTGTATTAAAAGAGCTTTAATAAAGGCATTTAATAACTCAAAAGCCCCGGAAAGAAAGTTTCCGGGGCTTTTTTATAAATCTCTTTAAGATTTCATGCTATTTAATTGATAAACAAACATGATTAAAACTGATTTCAAAAATTTACTTATTAGAATAAGTCATAATATTTTTTACTACCATTGGGACTGACACATCCGTTGATCTTTGGGCGTTTGCCTTAAAAGTTGCATAGCCTTCAACGTTCTGGACCAAAGTTGCATTCAGGACCCAACCAGTAGTTCTATCAACTATAATATCGGAGACCATTTCGCCTGAAAGGTCGTACTTAATTATACTCTCATCGCTTTCAACGTAGTCTTCTTTATCAAAAGTTTTTAATTTGGAAGTTCCTGAAATATGATAGCAGGAATCGCTAACCTGGGTAAGTTTATAAGAAGAAATCACATTTGTAGGTATGCTAGCTTCCAGTTTTATTTTAACCTTCCACTTAGCATTCAGGGCAACAGGGGCATTTGGAAAAATAGCAGTACACGCTTCAAGGTTTCCTATAAATGATTTTTCTCCGTAGGCTTGATCCAACTGGTTTAAGAGTTGCTTAACCTGGGCTTCATCCAGATAAGGAAAATTATCAAAGATTCCTGCATACAGATTGTCGATATTTCTCACTTCAGTAATTTTGCCGGATTTAGTCATTTTAATATTAAAAGGTTTGTCAATCATTAAGCCAAGAATAGTTGAAAAAATGTCAGCAGAATCAATGTTCAGCGAACTGAATTCCATCTTTCCGTTAGGCAGGTTCATTGTCATGGTCATATCTTTATACCTTACTTCCATATCATAAAGTGAGTTTTGGAAATCCAAAACTTTATAAGACATAGTTCCAGTGATAAGCATTCCCATGATAACATCCTCTCCCATCAATTTTTGGGAAATAATTGTTTTATTGCTCATCACCTGATTATATGTTTCACCTTTTGTAAGGTTTAGTTCAAGGGCGTGTTTTTTTATGTTACAAGAAGACATAACAATTGTAAGGACTAAAAGCCCAAGGAAATTTTTCATTTT
>CAYLYP010000116.1:0-7727 GCA_964387795.1 uncultured Bacteroidales bacterium | reverse complement strand
TTCTGATTAATCTTTACAAAACATCCATTTGAATCATATTCAGCAATACATAAAAAGCTATCAGCCGTTTCAGTGAGGCTTTTAAGCTTACCTTCCTTGCGTGCCATTTCTTCCTGGGTGGCATTCATCTCTTCCATGTTTTGCCTCATTTCTTCTTCCTGGGCTTTCATTTCTTCAGCTTGTTGCTGTGATTGTTCAAGAAGAAAACTGGTCCTGAGGTTTATTTTAACAGTGCTTATTGTCGATGCAATGCTCTCGGCTACTTTTTCAACAAAAGCAATCTGATAATCCTCAAATCGCTCAAAAGAAGCAATTTCGATAACCCCAAACACGCTTTCATTAAATACAAGTGGAACAATTAGGATACAATCCGGGTTTTCCTGTCCAAGGCCAGAGGTAATATGAATATAATCCTGGGGTACATCGGTCAGATATATTCTGTTTTTTTCAAGGTAACAGGTTCCTACCAATCCCTCTCCCGGGAGAATTTTTTTTGTAAGAAATTTTTGCCTGTCATAAGCATAACAGGCTTTCATTTCTAGGAAAACATCATTTTGATTGTCATCATTCAGTATAAAAAGGCCTCCCTGATTGGCATTCAGATATTTTACAAGGTTCAGGATTACATTAAACGATAATTTATTAATGTCTGAATTGTCCTGACGAAGGATATCTGCAAATTTAGCCTGTCCTATCGTAGCCCAATTCCTTTTTTCCTCTTCCTTTTGGCGCAGGCTATCCTCATGTTGTGCTTTCTTCAGGCTATCCCTCATACGCACCAGTGAATTCCCCAATACATCATTAGCGCCTAGTACCGTAAAATCAACATCAAAAACCCCTTCACCAATTTTTTCTGCAAAATCAGCTGCTTTTACAAGATTGGTCTTTAAATTATTTAGCGATTCGTTAATAATCCCAAGTTCATCTTTATGCGATTCAGGCATTTCAATAAAAAAATCACCGGATGAAAAAGCTGTTGTTACTTTTATTGTTTCTTCGACTCCTTTTTTAATGCTTTTCCTTACAGTTATTGAAAAAGGAATAACAATAACAAACAATACAATAAACACAATAATAAAAATCCGTATAAGTGCCTGATTATTCTTGCTGTTAAATTCATTTTCAATTATCAATTGGTTTTCTGTGATATTATCAATATAAATCCCCGAAGAAATCCACATATCACTTCCAGGGATCATTTCACAATAACTAATCTTGGGCTGTATCCCTTTGCCCGGTTTATCAAAAGAGTATTCAACAAAACCACCACCTTTAACTGCCTTTTCCGAAAGCAATTTAATATATTTGACCCCATTGGGATCGGCAGTATTCCCCCTGTCAGTCCCCCTGAATTCCTTTCTTAATGGATGGGCAATATTAATAGTCCCTCTATATACAAAGAAATAACCCGACTCATCTTCTTCAAAACGAATTTTATCTATTGCTTTTATAACAAACTCTTCTTTTTCTTCCTGACTTAAGGTATCATTGATCATATCACCCAATCCTACAGCTATTGAATGCGTGGCTATCTGAAGCTTCTCCTTCTGATAATCAAATATGGTCTGACCTATCTGGGTAATGCTATATTTTTTCGCATCATTAAAGCTTAACGCAAAAATGGATACAATTCCAAATATCAACAAAACCAACATGAAAATCATGTATAGTATCCTTGTCGATATTTTTATTTGCCTGAAACGGGATGTAATCTTCATTTATTTAAAAATTTTAGTTGAATACTTTCTTGGGAGAAATTTTTTTTTTAAAATGCCTGACTCAAAATTAATCTTCATGTTTAAAACAAGTAAAAATTAATCATGTAAAAATAGCAATTAATTTACAAATTCAATAAAATAAATCCTATTGTATCATCTATCAGTCCATTATTTCATCCGTCAATAATTTGTTGTTTAAGGTCGGATGTAACTCCATGTTTGCTATTTTCTTTGGCATTTGTGTTTGATTCGCAAACATGTCCGGTTCATCCGCCAATAATTTGTTGTTTAAGGTCGGATGTAACTCAATGTTTGCTATTTACATTTGTGTTTGTCTTAGATTCGCAAACATGTTCGTATCATTTTATCTCTTCAATTGTTTTATGATAAACCATCAAATACTAAATACTTTTATTTTAAAAATGAACCAAATAAATCAGCATTCATATGAATATTTGAAGCCAATAATAAAACAAAAATTTTAATGTAAAGGTTAATCCCCAAAAAAAACTTGAACAAACAATAGGTTACTGAAACAAAAGATTTTTTCATTGCCCCTGGAAGTGAAAAACCCTATGGTTATTATACACATTTTCTGGCCATTAAGACACCAAAGCCATATTTTCACCACTTCATGTCCAATATCCGAGTGGACAATACTGGACGTGATAAGACCGTGATAAGACCATGGTAATACCGTGACCTATCCATGGTATTGTTTATCAAGGTATTATAAAATAATTTTAAGTTATATTTACTTAATTTTTTGTTAATTTTATGATTGGAAATTTACAAACTGCTCATTATTTGGCATTTAATATTTTCATGTTATGTTAATTTATGTTATTAATGTTGATTGATATGCACTTTTCATTTATTAAAGTCTGTCGTTATGATTTTTAAGGGATCCGATGCTAAGCGCCAAGGTAAGTTTGAATAACAAACCGAAGAGATTATTGCAACGAAACAAACGATGCCTTAAAGGTTTATAAAATCAATATGCAAGCATAATTGCACATCAGGAAATAAATCCTGGAACACAAATCATGAAACATAATAGTTTGCGAACGGCACGAAAATACCAATGTAAATTGCAAACGTAGAGTTCCGTCTGAACATTAACCAAAAAGCAAATTATGAATAAAATTGTAGTAAATAATGATGTATTTACTGATTGATAAGGTTTTTTCATCAGAAATAAACACTTTTTATACACACAACAAATCAGGTATAATTATTGAGGGATCAATAACCCTCAATAATTACACCTGATCATGATTTAAGGACACAAAAATCAATTTCCTACAAAATTAATTTTAATAGCATTCTTTTTTACTTATCAGAATCTCTCATAATCTGAGTCTCTTGAATCTTTATCCAGATTTAGTTTCACACCCTTGCTCATATCAGTTTTTGGGTTTTTTGGCACTGCAACAGTCTTAGCCTGCTTTTTTACGTTTTGGATTTTAGGCTGAGGGGATACATGTTTAACAAAATCATGTTTTTGCATGTTGCTTATTCCACGTTCCATTTTAAAGAAAGATACAAGATCAAGCAATTGTTCAGCCTGGCTTGCCAGTTCTTCGCTTGAAGTTGCTAATTCTTCACTTGCAGCTGCATTTTGCTGGGTTACCTGATTAAGTTGTTGAATGGCTGTGTTCACCTGTTCGGCCCCTGAATTTTGTTCAATACTTGCAGCAGATATCTCCTGAACAAGTCTTGCTGTTTTTTGAATTTCCGGAACAATTTGTTTTAACTTTTCACCCGCTTCTACTGATATCTCAACCCCATATTTGGAGAGCCTATCAATCTCTCCGGCTGCCTGCTGTGAGTGTTCTGCAAGCTTTCTGACTTCTGAAGCAACAACAGCAAAACCTTTTCCATGTTCACCAGCACGTGCAGCCTCAACAGCAGCATTTAATGCAAGTATGTTGGTCTGACGTGCAATTTCCCCAATTATTCCTATTTTCTGGGCAATTTCTTTCATTGAGTTCACAGCCAACTCAGTAGTCTGGCTTCCTTCCTCAACTCCCTTATATGACTGAGCTGCAATGGTTTCTGTTTCCCTTGAGTTATCAGTATTTTGTTGAATATTGGCTGACATCTCCTCCATTGAAGATGAAACTTCCTCTGCTGCTGATGCTTGTTGGTTCGCCCCCTGCGACAATTGTTGTGCAGTACTGCTCATTTGCTGGCTTGCTGATGCAATATTCTGGCTACCTGCAACTACCTGTCCAATGATATTTTTAAGCTTTTCGACCATTGAAGTTAAAGAACCTGCCATCTGACCTATCTCATCATTTGATTTTGATTCAAACGAAACCTCCAGGTTTCCTTGTGACAGATCAGCGATAGTATTTGTCATAACCTTAAGTGGTGCAGCTACCATCATCCTAATCACAACCAACAAAGCAACTATTACAATTGCTACCAAAACCAAACTCATAATAATTAAAGCCCACATCATTGTTGTAGCCTGCCTGCTAATAATTGAGTAAGGTACTTTAGCTCTCACCTGCCATGGGGTCTGGCTTTCACCTACCAGGATTGGTACTCCTACTTCAAGGTAATCGCCCTCCTTTAATACAACTGTCTTTTGCGATTTGATGTCTTGAAGTTCCTGTTCCCAATTTGTCAGGTAGTCTTTAATAGGCTTTCCAGGACGATCTTTATCAACTGAATTGGCAACAAAAACACCCTCATTGGTAATCACAGATATTTCGGCATTTCCGTCAAATAAATTTGCCTTTGCAACAAATTCCTGAAGGAAGTTTATTGAAATATCTATTCCAGTTACACCCAAAAATTGTCCCTGATAAATAACCGGGCTCATAAATGAAAGCATATAAACATCTACCCCTTGAATTGGATACATTACAGGACCATAAAGAACCTCAGTCATTCTTTCCTTAGGAAGCCAATACCATGGACCCTTTTCAGGTGTTTCATAGTCAACTAATGGTTCAATTACAACCTGATTACCTTCTCCTTTTGTTATATATGATACAAACCTCCCAGTTTTATCTGAATGAGGGCTATCAATAAAAGCAGTATCATTATTATCAAAGGCATTGGGTTCCCAGGCAAGTGTGAACCCTAAATAAGTAGGATTAGATATCAATACATTTGAAGCCATTTGTTCTGCTTCAGCACGTGAGATTTTTAAAGGATTCGTTGGATCTTTAACAGCTGCTAAAGAAATTGCTAAAGCATGGGCATGGTTCAATGGATTTTCAAAGGTATTCTTTATTTCCCCTGCATATTCCCGTGCGGCAGTTAATGCAAGCTGGCTTGCCTGGTCCACTGAAGCATTTCGAAACCTGCTAGTACTAAAGACAACCAGAATTAATACCGTTAGTATGATCCCACCTGATGCAAGCATTGCTACTTTTCCACTCAGGCTATTGACAATACCTCTTTTGTTATTCGTTTCCATTTTGGTCAGTTTATTTAATCAAAAAATCTTCAAATCCGGTTTTATGTTAGAATACAAATACCCATCATCTAAAAGAAAAGCCACCAAAGGGGCTAAATATCAGAATGAAAGGGTAAATACAAGATAGGAGCTTTTGGCCTGAGGATTAAAATACAAACCACCTCCAACTGGAAGTTCAAATGATTCAGTAATCTTGATGCTCCTACTGGCAGTAAGCCCAACATTTATCAACGAAAATTCAGGGGCATAAAAGCTTTCCCATGGAGTAAAACCGGTAAAAACATATATTGGGGTATCACCAATATTAAAATTATAGCCCAGTTCAAAATATGAAGAATACATATTATTCCCCGCTTCATTCAAATCATTTCCATAAAAAAATGTTCCCCATGTTAAGCAAAAGGGAATATTTTCCGGCCCTTCATACACTGCTGAAAACTCAAGTGAATGGCCGGTTTCATCATTTATATAGTTAAAAAAGTTATAATTAAAATCAGCCGGCATTACATAATAATCCCAAAGCGCAAGCGTTAGACCGCCTACTGAGTATGTAGTAAAAAAGTCAACCTCTCCATAATAAGAACCAATCCCATAACTTCCCCAAGTACCAATCGAAAAACTTTCATCACCAGAAGTAAAGGTTATGGATGGCTGGATGTTTGGGACAGGATTGTATAGCAAACCCCTCCAAACATAAGATGAGACTATGTCTGCACCCACATGGAGTTTTTTTTGGGCTGATACCTGCGGGCTTAATTGCATTGCAAACACAAAAACAATTAATAAAATACGAAAAGGAAACTTATTTTTCATAATTTCATGTTCTTTAGGTTAAGCAACTATTTCTCGCTAAACAAGTCTTAAAATTATTCAAATATCAATAATAATTACACCAAGAAACACTGGTTTTTCAAGTTACAGTATTGTGTTATAACATGTATAATCATTTGATGAATTTGTTAAGCAAAAGCTTTCGGTCATTTAATACTTAAAGAATTTTCATCCGTAAATATTTTTTTTTTAAAGTCGAATGGAACTCCATGTTTGCTATTTGCATATTTTTTTATCATTCGCAAACATGTTCGGTTCATTATATACCATCTCATTTTCACAAAAAAAGGACTGTAAAAAATATACAGTCCTTTATATTTAAAGGAATCCCTTACAAGCGTTTATTGAATGAATTATCCACCAAATCAGAATTGAAAGTCTTAAATTTTAATAGTTTTCAAAATCAGCATCAGAAGAATGATCCTCAAGGTTGATATTTATTCCTTTTGAAGGAACTGTTTTGGGGATATGACTTGTATGCTGTTGAGGTTTAATATCCCTTATTTTTTTTTGAACTTTCGGCTGCTGGGTAAAAGTCTTTTTTTTCAGGATTGAATTCTCAATTTGGAAGAAAGAGATAAGGTCAAGAAGTTGATCAGCCTGACTTGCCAATTCTTCACTTGAAGTAGCCATTTCTTCACTGGCAGCAGCGTTTTGTTGGGTAACCTGGTTCAATTGCTGGATGGCATTGTTGACCTGATCAGCCCCGGTATTTTGTTCAATGCTTGCTGCAGAAATTTCTTGAACCAAACGGGCTGTTTTCTGGATTTCAGGGACAATCTCTTTAAGTTTATTGCCAGCTTCAACAGAAATATCCACCCCATATTTTGATAACTTATCAATCTCACCTGCAGCAATCTGGGATCTCTCTGCAAGTTTACGGACTTCAGCTGCCACCACTGCAAATCCTTTCCCATGTTCACCTGCCCTGGCTGCCTCAACTGCTGCATTAAGGGCAAGTATATTTGTTTGACGGGCTATTTCACCAATAATGCCTATTTTTTGTGCGATTTCTTTCATTGCATTCACAGCCAGCTCAGTAGTCTTGCTGGCTGCTTCAACTCCCTGATGGGATTGAATGGCAATTGATTCTGTTTCACGGGCATTATCTGTGTTTTGTTGAATATTTGAAGCCATCTCTTCCATCGAAGAAGACACTTCTTCGGCAGCAGATGCCTGTTGGTTGGCACCATCGCTCATCTGCTGGGCAGTACTGCTTATCTGCTGGCTGGCTGATGCAATATTATCACTACCTGCCCTGACCTGTCCAATTGTTTCCCTTAGCTTTTCAACCATAAACTGCAAAGAATTGGCCAACTGACCTATCTCATCATTATAGGGTGATGAGATATCTGATTTCAGGTCTCCTTTTGAGAGTTTGTCAGCAAGTAAAATAGCATCATTTATCGGTTCCTGAATGCTTTTTCTTATGGCAAGTATTATTGGGATAATTAAAAGTCCCAATACCACTGCCAGACCTATAACAATACCTATAATGGTACGTCTGGTCTGTTGCGAAAAAGATGCTTCTATGATACCTTGCTGTTCATCAATGTTATCAATATAAACACCTGTCCCAATCCACATATCGGTACCGGGAATCATTTCTGAATAGCTTAGCTTTGGCTGTACCCCTTTACCTGGCTTTTCAAAAACGTATTCAACAAAACCTCCACCACCCCTGGCTTGTTTATCAAGTTCCCTAACATAATACACCCCATTGGGATCTGTTGCCTGACTCA
>CAYLYP010000115.1:0-7732 GCA_964387795.1 uncultured Bacteroidales bacterium | reverse complement strand
TAAATGGCATAAGCATTTAGCCTTCAATGCATATTCAGAGAAGGATTATGCTTATTATAAAACCAGCAAAACAAAAGTCTTATAATACATAGAGCTTTTCATTCCGGATATAAACTGCTACTCCCTCTGGAAGAAAAAATCTCATATCCCATGCTTTAGCAAGACTACTGCGAATAAATGTTGAAGAAATCTCAAGATAAGGTGCTTCAACTAATTTAACTGTTGGCAATTGATAAATATCTGATGAAGCTTTAAAAGGCATACGCGGATATACAATAAGCTGATAGTTATCAAGTATTTTTTGATAATCCTTCCATTGATCAAACACATCAATATTATCGGAACCCACAATAATGTTGAATTGATAATCAGGATACTTATCACGCAATGCCTCAAGGGTTTTTATTGTATATGAGGGTTTTGGTAAACAAAACTCAATATCACAAGCCTTAAAAAAACTGCATTGCCCAATGGCAATCTGAACCATCCTAAGACGGTCTTTTTCTGAAGTCAGACTTTTGGAATCTTTTAGTGGGTTATGTGGTGAAATCACAAACCATGTCTCATCAAAACCAACACTTTGATGAATATAACTGGCAATCATTAAATGCCCCACATGTATTGGATTAAATGAACCAAAAAACAAACCAATATTTTTATGCATCCGAAAATATTTATTTATTTGAGGTCAGATGGAACTCCATGTTTGCTGTTTATTCTGAATTCTTCTCTGGCATGTTCGGCTAAAAGCATCTTGTCGATTATCAACAAACACCTTAAGTCCAACCCTGGAGTATTTCAAGATTATTAACCTTGACTAAGAAGCAATAAAACCTCTTACCAGCGAGAATGCTTCTTCAACGGCTGTTTCAAGGTTATCATTCACTATTATCCTGTCAAACTGCTTTGCATAACTCATTTCAAGAGATGCTTTATCAAGGCGCTTTTGCAACGATTGCGGGCTTTCTGTCCCCCTGTTGGTTAAGCGTTCTTTCAATACTTCAATACTTGGGGGCATAATAAATAAAGACAAAGCCTGAGGCCCAAATATCTTTTTTATATTTATCCCACCCATCACATCCACATCAAATATCACATGCTTTCCTCCGTCCCAAATTCTTTGTGGTTCAGATTTCAATGTCCCGTAAAATGAATTGGCATATACTTCTTCCCATTCCAGAAAAGCCCCTTCAGAAATTCTTTTCCTGAAGTCATCTGCATCCAGAAAATAATAATCCTTCCCATTTACCTCTCCTTCGCGGGGCATCCTGCTGGTAGCCGATACTGAAAACTCCAGATTGCGGATACCCGACAATATCCTTTTCACTATCGTTGTCTTACCAGCACCTGAGGGTGCCGAGAATATAACAACCTTGCCATTCTTCAAACGATCCATATCTCTTACAAGATGTTTAGCAATTGTTCTTTAATCTTTTCAAGTTCATCCTTCATCTGAACCACTATCTTTTGAATTGGGGCATAAGATGCTTTTGAACCTATTGTATTTATCTCCCTTCCCATTTCCTGGGAAATAAAACCTAATTTGCGGCCACTAAAGCTTTCGGTCTTCAGGGTTTGTCTAAAATGCTCACAGTGCTTTGTTAAGCGGGTCTTCTCTTCTGTGATATCAAGTTTTTCAAGATAGTATATGAGCTCCTGTTCAAAACGATTGGGATCTGTCTGTATTGTTTCTGATAACTCCTCCAGGCCTTTAAGCAGTCGCCCTTTTATAGCCTGAATTCGCTCTTTTTCAAATGGCATTATTTCTTCAAGCATGTTTTCAATCAATCCCACCCTGCCAAGGATGTCCTTCTCGAGTGATAAGCCTTCAAGCGACCGGAAATCATTTGTTTTATTAATTGCTTCCATACATGCATCAGATATGGCTTCCCATTCTTCTGCTTCAATGTCCTGTGCCCCCGAATTTAAAACGTCAGGTAACCTTAAGATTGCAGAAAGCACATCTGAATGGTCTTGAACATTCAAATCCTCTTTAATCTGCATTATTTCAAGATAATACTTCTTAATCAATTCTTTATTTAATGAAAATGCGCTATCCCCATCAGTGCATTCAACATTTAAAATAAGGTCTATCTTCCCACGCATCAGGTTTTGGGAAAGCATGTTCCGCAATAAGCCTTCTTTTTCCTTATATAATATTGGAAGGCGAAGATTGGCATCCAATTGTTTTGAATTCAGGCATCGGATTTCAATGGAGATACTTTTGTTTTTCCATTGGCAGGTAGCTTTTCCAAAGCCGGTCATGGATTGTAGCATATAGTCTTTTTTTTACAAAGATAGAAAAAATGTTTATGGTGCCCCAAAATGATGGGTCTCTTTAATAAAAGAGGGGAATTGAATGTAACACCAATCCCCCTTTATATTAATTTTTATCGTATTGATTTTATGCTATCCTTCTTGCAATTTTATCTTCTTCATCTGCCTCAATGTTTTGTTTTTCTGACTGATGGAACCCTTTTCTTTCCATATTTCCCCAGGTTTTTTCTCCCGAAAAATATTTAAAGTTTCCACGAAGACTGAAAACAAGAAGCATCGGATGATAAATGATTGGTTCCAACATTGAGGTGAATAGCATTTTTATGATATCCCTCCGTCGGTTGTAACGGTGGAAAGAAAGCTCCTCAAATAAAATGGCCCATTGTGTCAATGTAACTGCAAACAAGTAAACCACTCCCAACAACAGGAAGAAGAAATACCAGTTTGGTGATCCTAATATCGCAACTATTACAAAATAAACCAAACCAACAAATTCTATCAGTGGGGCCATCCATTCAAAGAAAAACCAGTATGGATAACCGAGCATCCCTAAAGACCTGTATTTCGGATTGAAGAATATTTTCCAATGCATGAATAAACTTTCCATGGTGCCACGCGTCCAGCGGTCCCTCTGACGCCCTAATACTTTAATTGTATCCGGCACTTCTGTCCAACACAATGGGTCTGGGATATATATTACACGGTATTTTTTCTTGTTCTCTACCATATACCTTCTCATCCTGACAATAAGCTCCATGTCTTCACCTACAAGGTTTGTATTATAACCTCCACAGGCAATTACCGTTTCGCGGTCAAACATACCAAAAGCCCCGGATATTAGAAGAAGCCCGTTCAGTCGGCTCCACGCCATACGTCCCATCAAAAATGCACGGGTATATTCCAACACCTGTACCCTTGGGAGAAATTTCTTTGGAAGCTTAACTTCAACCATCTTCCCATCTTCAACCCTACAATTATTGGCAACCCTGATTACCCCTCCTGAAGCTATAATTTTACGGTCTGTTTCTTCTAAAAATGGTTTTGCCATTATAAGCAAAGCATCCTCTACAAGCACGCAATCAACATCATTACATGAGATATAATCCTTACTTGAGAAATTGATACCTGCATTTAATGCATCTGCTTTGCCCCCATTTATTTTGTCAATGACAATAAGTTTTGCAAAAGCTTTATTGCGGCTCTTATATACAGCATTAACCTTTTTAGTTTTAAGCTTTTCCTCGTAAATCGCATTCACCTTTTCAAGGTCAAAGGCATGTTTTATTAGCTCCATGGAGTTGTCTGTACTCCCATCATTAACAATGATCACCTCAAAATCATTATAGTGCAACGAAAGAAGTGAACGAATGTTGTCAACAATGGTCTTTCCCTCATTGTGGGCAGGCGCAATTACCGAAATAGATGGCGCAAGGGGTGATGATAGCAGTATCCGATAATCCACATAGGAATTCTTTCGGATATACTTCATCATTGCCCTACCCGAAAATATTGCAAGGGCAACGTATGAGCCAAAGATGAAAATGGTTATCAGTATGATCCCATTTTCAATAATAAACTGAAGTACCTTAAAAAATTCAATCATTATTCGTTGCTTTCTTTGACGTTGGAAATTATTGTTTTCAGATAATCATCGGCAAGCGCATTAATGCTTTCCAGGGCATCTTTCCCATTGGGAAGTGATTGAAGGATACGTGCTGCATTTACACATACCCTGAAATTGGTATTGGTGTTCAATACATGCTTTAAAAAAGGAATATCTTCGCTGCCAGACATCGTCATCATGGTATCCATTATGAGTTCCTGGTTCCTTTCTGTCTCAGCATCAAATGCCTGCTTTAATGCATCCATGCCTTCTGGCATTTCAAGCTGTGCGATTGTTTTTATGGCATCCCTGCGAATACCCTCTGATATATGTGCCAGTTTCTTTATTACTTTATCTATTGAAAAAGTATGCTTAAATACCCCAATCATTTTGATTGCAAAACTTATTACACTCAGATTATTGGATTCAAGATACTTCTCAAAACTTGGGATATCTATCTTGTGATAGTTTATGGTCTCAAGGATGTTTATCTGTTCCCATTCCGACAAGTCTTCCCTCATCTTTTCAAGAAAAAACAATGGATTGTCTTCACTTAACTTCACAAGCGCAATCTGTGATTCAATACGGAGAATATTGTTTTTTGAAGTCACATACTTGTAAATATGCTCATTGGCTTCTTTAAAATTCATCTGGGCCAGTTCCCTGAAACCCTTTACTTTTATATACCATTTACGGTTATACGCTTTACTTAGTGAATCTTTATGGAACCCAAGGTTAAAATATAAATCCCTTAATTTTTCTGCAGACTCACCTGATATATTTGAATGAAGGCCCAATATCTCATGTAAGAGCACATTCCTGTCAAATGAATTATTTAATCCCTGAAATACAGGGACTTCATTTTCATCACCAAATAAATAGTCAGCAAGCTGTTCCTGATAGATGTTTGTTAGCTTATCTGCTTTTTTCCTCCTGTTGGATTTTATAGTCCTGTTAATAAGGATAAAGGTAAAAAGGGTGATAAAGCTTAACGAAAAATACAAAAGAAAGACCACTAATATCCGGGTTTTTGCTCTTGCATGTTGAAACCTGAACACCAGCTTATCAAAGAGACCAGAAGGTTCTTCTTCGCTTATACTTTTGTCAACCAATGCCGGAGTGGCATTTGAAACACGGCTTTTTGGAATAGATGTCTGATATGCACTATCATTAAGTGACGAACTTTGATAGGTCTCCTGGTCAAAAGAAGGTTCGGGGCTGCTAAAAACAGGTGAAACAAAAACTATGCTGCCTGTTAGTGCCATCAGGAAACAGAAAAAGATAATCCGTGCCCAATGTTTAAAGTTCCCGATATTTAATTCATAAACTGATTTCATTTCCTGCATTTTCAGGTTGAGAATTTAGTTAAAACAAATAGGATATTGCAATTTCGGCTGAAACCTTGTCGCCCCATATCCCATCACTATACTGTTGATAACCCATACCAGCCCTTATTAAAAACCTTGGGGAAAGTTTTTGCTGATAATACAACATTGCTTTGTTCCTTTCAATGTTATATCTGTCGCCTTGCATCAAAGGCCCATCATCTGCCGAAAAACCAGTCCCGATGATGAGTGTAAGATGATGGTCGGTTGAAGTAAAATACCTTCTTGCTGTCAGATAATATGCCTGAGAATCGCCTCCTGTTGAAGCAAATGTAAAATATGGCCTAAAGGAGAAATAATACTTTTTATAGTATTTGCTCACCGATCCTGTTAACACCATTAAATCATTGTGGACATAGTTGAGCATCCTGAAACCGGCAGACACTTCAAATGAAAGGGGCAGCGACTGGAATACTTCAAATCCAAAGCGTGTCGTTGGGAAAAGGTCATCCGGCGAATAGCCTGCATTCAGATACAAATATGTGCCCGAGGTGATAATTGGATAAGCATCAACTTCAAACTGTACCCCATCCCTGTCAAACTTCCTTGCATAGTTAACCCTTCCGATCAAAGTCCCAACTGCTTTTGTCCTTCTTGCATACTCAAGATATCCAAGGTGCCAGGGACTCCCATCTTCAAAATAATCTCCATGGTAACCAAGGGTAAGCCTGTTCTTTAGCTTATTGATGTTAAGGGAATTAAGCAACTCAATGGCTTCTTTGTTTGATGGGTCTATATCAAGGACCTGGTTAAGTATCAAAGCAGCCTGGTCTTCTTTACCAAGGCCTATCAATGCCTGCGCTTTTCTTATCAACAGGGGAACAGATGCCGGCGTTTGGAGCAATGCAAGGTCAATGTATTTTATTGCTTCTTCAAATGAACCTGACCACATACTAACATCTATCATTGCATAGATGGCCTCTTTATGCATTGGATCCTGGTCAAGTACAGGCAAAATATATTTGCGGGCCTCATCAAATCTGCTTTCCCATGCATAAGTACGACCCATTAATATTGCTGCATCATGATATTCAGGATATGATACCAATATCTGGTTGCATATCACTCGTGCTTCTTCTGTCTTTTCATTAAATGCCAGGTCGTTTGCTACCTGAAGCAATGAATCAGGATTATTAGGAAGTGGCAAATTCTGTCCAAAACCTTTTATTGAACTTATTAAAGAAAATAATACCAGTATGATTAACCGAAATCGTTTCAGGCTTCCTCTGATAAAATGGGAGCGTTTCATTTTTACTGTTTTTTCTGATTACTTTTTTGCCTTTTGCTTGGTGCAACTTGCCTTGTCTGATCCTTATTTTTTTAACATCAAACGTTTAACCCTTATAGACAATTCATTCGGGCTAAAGGGCTTTGTCAAATAGTCATCAGCACCTAACTTAAAGGCCTCTATTATGGTTTCTTCATTCCCAACCTTTGATAAAACAATAATTGGGGTGCTCTTGGCCATAACATTCCTAACCATGTTTATGATTTCCAGGCCACCGGTGAAGGGCATCAGCAAATCTGTCAGTATAAGGTCATACTCACCATCTTTTATCTTTTCGCTCGCTACTTTCCCATCATTGGCTACGGTAACCTCATAACCATCCCTTACTAACTTATGCTCTATGGCTTTCACCATCATGAAATCATCTTCACATACAAGAATCTTCATCTTTTGGTCTTTTTATCAATTAATTATCGCCCTTTTTCATCTGTCTTAATCTGGTTTTTTAAGGACTTGACCCCTTTAAACCTTTTAATTGGCCAACAAATTTAAAAAAAAATATGGCAAATCAAACATTCCTTGTTGTAAATTATTAGTTTTCTTTTCCTCTTTTGTCGATTTCTTTTTATTTTATTTCTTTTATTACGTATTCAACCTATTGATATGAATTACTTTAGCAAAACTAGTAAGTTCCAATCAAATTGTTTTTATTGTTAATAACTTTTTCGCTATATATTGGCATATTTTTCAAATAAAAAAAACACACTAATAATATTTACGATGTACGATTTACGATTGACGAATTGAAATACAAAACCACCTATTTACGATGTACGATTTACGATTGACGAATTGAAATACAAAACCACCTATTTACGATGTACGATTTACGATTTACGAATTGAAATACAAATTTTCGGTTTCAATAAATCGGTTGGATGGTGAATGCCCTAATGTAGAGACAGGGCATGCCCTGTCTCTACTGCATGCCCTGTTTCAATGGGTTAACTGGTATCATTCTGTTATTTAATAATTTGAATAATCCCATGAATACAATTTGGCATCTCTGTAAATTCTTGTATTGCCAATCGTCACTCGTAAATCGCTAAATCGTAAATTATTACATCGTAAACCTGTATTTATAATCGTCAATCGTAAATCGTCACTCGTAAATTGTTAAACCGTAAACCTGTATTTTTAATCGTCACTCGTAAATCGTCACTCGTAAATCGTCAATCG
>CAYLYP010000114.1:0-8076 GCA_964387795.1 uncultured Bacteroidales bacterium | reverse complement strand
TACTTCATCGGGATGAATTTTTTTATTTCGGGTTGCTCGCTAAAAAGCCTTAAATATCTTTCCCTGGCATTGTATTTAAGTAATGATAGCTCACGCTTGCTTTTGGCCAAAAACAATTTCTCAGATGCAAAACGGCCTAAATAATTACCTGCTTTGGTCTGGGCATATATCGTTTGCAAATCATCGTAAGAAATTTGCCAAACGACAGTTTTGGTAAATGCCTGTAATTCATATTCAGAAGGCATCTGCGTCAAAAAGGAATCATAAGCACAGGCAAACTCTTTACTAAAGCTAAAATTAAATGTCAGTTCATTTTCATCGTCAAGAATATAATACCGGATAATCCCTGTTTCAATGAATGACAAAAATTTTTCTGTCCCGCCTTGCTTAATTATTATTTCATTTTTGGAGAACACTTTCCTGGCAAAATGGGCAGCAATAAATTCCCATTCTGATTCTTGCAATCTAATGAACCTTTCGTAATATTCCCTTAAATACCCCATGTGCTATGTTATTTAATTACTTACCACGTAAGCTGAATGTTATCCAATCAGGCAGGTAAAACCTTAAAAGTTAGGTTTCTGCCCAGGCAAAGGTAAAGCTATCTGATGTATTTTTTTTGAATATTTTAAATTCGACAATGGACTTAACAAGGTGGGTAATTCTTGTTCCAAATAATATGCGTTATCAACCAATAAACAAAGAGTTTTCAGTAAAAATCCCAACTCCAGGAATTTCCATTTCATTCTCAACACCCATATCCGACAGTATCCCAAATTCATACATCCTGCTATTTGGAAAAGCACCCCTACCCTCCCCTCCTTAATCAATAATACATCCATCAATCTGATTTACTGCTGTTTACAAAGTCATCCAATAGATTTTCTTCCCTTCAAGCGCACTCCCCATCCATACCATTGAGGGTTTATGTTAAGGGTTAAAGCGGTGTTAAAGCGGTTTTAAAACGGTGTTGAGCCGGGTTCAACCCGGTTCAAACCCGGCTCAACACCGCCTCAACCCCGGCTCAACCCCGGCTCAACCCTTAAGATGGTATCCTGATGTTATACTTTTATCAGGCTCGGGTGAAGGACACTTTATCCTGTGCTTTGCTATGATGCGTATTAAACAATGATTTCTGAACATCTCCCTGCCGCTATCCCTTGTCACCCCTGCAATGATAATTATTGATTGCCTGATAATACTTGTTTTCAGTAATCCAATCTTCCCTTCGGAAATTATAATATTTGCATTTTGCTCCTTACCCCATTAGCACTTATGCAATCCTCATTCTAATTTGTGTAATTCTTTAAATTTGTGTAATTTGTGGATTTATTTGAGTTCATCTGTGGCCCCATTTGGGTGCCTCTGTGGACTCAATTGTATTCATCTGTGGACTCCTTTGCATTCCCTTGTTTTTATCCCCAATTTTATTAATTTTGCTGTCAAAGAAAGCCCGGTCCCCGACGAATGACAGGGATCCGGGAACGCATTTTAATTTACAAACCTAAGAGCTAAAATTATGATTATCACAACAACAGACAGCATCCCCAACAGACAGGTTACCGAAATACTGGGTATATCAAGGGGCAGCACCGTAAGGGCAAAAAACATTGGCCACGACATCTTTGCCGGACTGAAAAATCTTGTTGGTGGCGAAATAGAAGAATATACAAGGCTTCAGGCCGAATCGAGGGAACAGTCGCTTCAACGCATGATAGACGATGCAAGGCGCATGGGCGCTGATGCCGTAATCAATGTAAGGTTTGCCACTTCAATGATCATGCAGGGCGCTTCCGAAATGCTTGCTTATGGCACGGCAGTAAAACTTTCGTAATATGACCCTGATACCCAAATTAATAATATTAGGCTATGGGATTTTTGCTGTTGCCTGCATTGTCCTGGTAGTTTACCTGATTTTCAGAAGGATCAGGATAAAGAAGAAAGAAAATTTCGAGGACAGGAGCAACTGATCGGGCCCAATAAAAAATCCTTCCCATGAAGCCTTACTAAAGCTTCATGGGAAGGATTTTTTTTATTGGATACATGGCAATAAAACCATGACAATTTAGCAGTCTCAACTGCCAGCATTGTAAAAAACAGTGCTGCTTTATGAAATATTATCATTTCAAATAAAAAGAGGTATGGATATTGATGGGAAGTACTAAACGAATATTTGTATTTTTGTAAAAAAAGAACCAAATGGCAATCTCATTTATCAAACTACCCAAGACCCGGCAATTTAATTACAAGCCTTTATTTTATGATGCAAGGAAAGAAGAGCTGGAAAAGTTAAAGAGGCCATCGGTAAGCAATGGCGAATATGATGAAGCAGCAATGCGCGACAGGATACAAATGCGCTGGAAAAGGAACAGGGTTGCCAAGGACAAACAATTTACCAAAATAAGGTTTATCCTCATCCTCCTTGCCCTTGCAGTGATTACCTGGCTGTTATTGAAATAGAAACACAAGCTGAAAAATGAGTGGAATCATTAAGCTCCTTCCCGATTCGGTAGCCAACCAGATAGCTGCCGGAGAGGTAGTCCAACGCCCGGCCTCAGCAGTTAAAGAGATGCTTGAAAACGCATTGGACGCAGGCGCTACTGAAATAAAACTTATTATAAAAGATGCGGGCCGCACATTGATCCAGGTGATAGATAACGGGAAAGGGATGTCGGAAACAGATGCCCGTATGTGTTTTGAACGTCATGCCACATCAAAAATAAGCAGTGCCGATGACCTGTTCAGGATACGGAGCATGGGTTTCAGGGGCGAAGCCCTGGCATCCATTGCATCCATTGCACAGGTTGAACTAAAGACCAAACAAAAAACAGATGGCCTGGGCACCCATTTAATAATCGAAGGATCGCAGCTCAAAGAACAAACACCTTGCCAGTGCGCCGATGGCACCAGCCTGATGGTGAAAAACCTTTTTTACAATACCCCTGCCAGGCGCCAATTCCTTAAGGCAGATCACATCGAACGCAAACATATCCTCACCGAGTTTACAAGGGTTGCCATGGCATTCCCTGAGGTGGCTTTTTACCTTTATCAAAACAACCAGCTCACACACCAGCTCGAAAGCACCCACCTGAAGAACCGCATTGCATCGCTGATGGGCGGATTGTCGTATAACCAGAAGCTGATGCCTGTAGAAGAAACAACAAACCTTATTGGCATCACAGGTTATGTATGCAAGCCCGAATTTGCACGAAAAACAAAAGGCGAACAGTACTTTTATGTCAACCAGAGGTTTATTAAAAGCCCATATTTTAACCATGCTGTCGAATCGGCCTATCAGGAGCTGATACCCGATAACAGCAACCCCTCCTATTTCCTGTTTTTTGATTGCGACCCTTCACAGATTGATGTAAACGTACACCCCACAAAAACAGAGATTAAGTTTACAAATGAAAAAGAGATTTATGCAATCATCAAAGCAGCAGTAAAGAAAGCCCTCGGGAAATACAGCCTCTCCCCTTCCCTTGATTTTGAAAGGGAAACGATATTTGACCAATATAAGTTTGATCCCCAACAGCCCGTTAAAATCCCTACAATTGAGGTAAACCCCGACTATAACCCTTTTGCCACGCAACAGGCACCCAAACCCCATATCCATAAAAACCTGAACTCAAGGGCGAACCCGGGCAATTGGGAAAAGCTGTTCCCATCTGCAGCCACACCTGCAATTCCTGAAAGGGAGGATAAAAACGACAGCCCCACCCAGACTGTAATCAGCTCCAATTGGGACAAGGCAGAAGAAAACACTTCGATTGGGACTATTTTTCAAGTCCATAAGCGTTATATTTTCAGCCAGGTAAAGTCGGGCATTATGGTCATTGACCTGATGAGGGCAAAGGAAAGGATCCTTTATGAGAAATATGCCCGTATGCTGGCCGGGCAAAAGGGCTTATCGCAGCAGGAGCTCTTTCCCCGCACCCTTGAGTTTCCTGATTTTGATGCAGAGCTGCTCCGCGAACTTATCCCCGACCTTGCACTATTGGGCTTCGATGTAGGCGAGTTTGGGCAGAACAGCTTTATCGTGCATGGCATCCCTGCCGATTTGGGCGCATCAGAAGATATCAAGGCTTCATTGGACGGCATCCTTGAGAACTATAAAAAGAACCAGATAGACCTAAAGATAGATTCCCGCATCAACCTTGCACGTTCGATGGCACGTAATATGGCGGTAAATGGGTTAAAAAAACTTAACAATGAAGAAATGACAGCACTCATAGATTCCCTTTTCGGGTGTGAACTGCCATACCAAAACCCAGGCGGGAAGCCCACTTTCTACATCCTATCAATAGAAGAACTTGAAGAAAAATTCAGATAAGCTTTTTTGATAAAACTTTTGTCAATTGAACAAAATGCTTTTAAATGTATTTTTGTATTTAATAATATACGCAGCAAATGAACCAATACAGTTTCCAGGGTTTTAACTATTTGCCCCCGGTAGTGAAAAACCTTTTAATAATCAACATCTTGTTCTTCCTGGCCACTTTTGCCGTAGGAAGTGCATTTCATATTGATCTTTACCAATTATTGGGCCTTCACTTTTTTACTGCTGATGCCTTTCGCCCCTGGCAACTCATCACCTATATGTTTATGCATGGCGACTTCTCGCATTTGTTTTTCAATATGTTTGCCTTATGGATGTTTGGCTACCTTTTGGAAAACGTATGGGGGAGCAAGCGTTTTTTGATTTATTACCTGGTCACAGGTATTGGTGCAGCGCTTATCCATTACGGGGTATTGTACATTGAGATGAGACCGATGTTGGATGCCATTGATGTGCTGCTGACCAATCCAAGCAACGATAAGTTTGTTGAATTCTTTAATTCGGGGAAAATCGCCATCGTATCGGAGGAAGTCCAATCATTATATATACAGTTTGTAAAAGACTTTAACTATTACAATACAACAGACCCCCAAAAAGCCCTATCGGTAGCCATAGAGTTCATGAGCGAATACAGGGTCGGGTTTTTGAACGCACCCCTTGTGGTAGGTGCTTCCGGCTCTGTTTTCGGCATACTCCTTGCCTTTGGGATGCTCTTCCCCAACACCCTCATCTATGTGTTTTTTGCAATCCCTATTAAAGCAAAATATTTTGTAATGGGCTATGGGGCATTGGAACTCTTTTTTGGCATGGCCAACCGGGCAGGTGACAATGTGGCACACTTTGCCCACCTTGGAGGGATGATATTTGGCTTCCTGCTGATTATGCTTTGGAAAAAGAAATCAGGTTCTTATTTTCATTAATGCCCTTAACCAATATTAGGCAGCATACATAAAACGATTAAAACACCTATCAATGAATAGAAATATCTGGGACGAAATCCGGCTCTTTTTCAAAAGCGGCTCTGTTGTTTCAAAGCTGATGCTGATAAATATAGCCGTTTTCCTTGTTATCAACATTTTTAAGGTTTTCCTATTCCTTTTTGCCGTTCCCCAAAACGCCTTCCCTATCAATGAATGGATTGGGGTAAGTTCAAATACGGGGATTTTGCTACAAAGGCCTTGGGGCATATTTACATATATGTTTGTCCAGGAAGAAATTTTCCATATTTTCTTTAATATGTTCATGCTCTATGTGGGAGGCCGATTGTTTATCTCCTACCTTGGCGAGAAAAGGCTCACAACAACATATATCATCGGGGGTCTTGCAGGGGCGCTCTTTTTCATCCTGGCTTTTAATACCTTCCCTGGCTTTGCCGAATCTAAGCAAAGTGCATATATGATAGGTGCCTCGGCAAGTGTACTTGCAATCTTTATTGCCATCGCAGCTTATATGCCCAACCTAAAACTAAACCTATTGTTTATCGGACAGGTACGCTTAAAATATATAGCCCTGATAATGATTGTCATTGATATAATAAGTATCCCAAGAGGAAATGCAGGCGGCTATATTGCCCACCTGGGGGGTGCTTTTTGGGGATTTATGTATATTATGATGCTTAAAAACGGGAATGACATCTCGTCGTTCTTTCAGGAAATCTTTAAACCCATAAAGAAAATCTTTTCAAAAAAATCGAAGCTTAAAGTTGAATATAAAAATCAACGTCCGATGAATGATGACGATTATTCGGCCATCAAAAAGCAAAACCAACTTGAAATAGACAAAATCCTTGATAAGATTTCCCAAAGCGGTTATCAGAGCCTGACAGCCAGGGAAAAAGAACTTCTTTTTAAAATGGGCAACAATAAATAATTCGGGGGATGAAGGAAGCAAAGAAAAAAAATCTATTCCGCCTGTTTGTGGGCAATACTGTTTTGTTTTTAAACATTATTGCCGTTGTATTGCTTTTTCTTAGCTATCTGGCTTCCTGGATCAGCCCTGACCTCATTTGGATCCTTGCTTTCTTCGGCCTTGCTTACCCCGTTTTCCTGGTTATCAATATTGTTTTTATGCTTTATTATTTAATCAGGTTAAAACGGTATTTGTTCATTTCATTGATTGCAATCCTCATTGGTTACTTCCATGTGGGGAACCTTGTTTCTTTGAGAAAAAAAGCCATTCCTGAAGGTGTGGAACCCATAAACGTATTAAGCTATAATGTCCGAAATTTCGACCTTTATAATTACAAAAAAAACTGGACACTAAACTTCACAAACCGAGACAGCATCTTCAGCTTTGTTGACAAGGGTGATTTTGATATTATCTGTTTTCAGGAATTTGTATATGACAAAAGCGGAAAGTTCCAGACACTTGATACATTACAGGATTTTCAAAAAGCCAGGCATGCACATGCGGCATATACAAAGAATTCAAGAAACCTTAACTTTTTTGGGATAGCCACTTTTAGTGCCTTCCCCATCGTAAACAAGGGAAAGATACCCTTCAGAACACAGGCGGGAAATATTTGTATCTATACAGATATAAAAAAAGCCAATGATACCATCAGGGTGTATAACATCCATCTGGAGAGCATTGGCTTAAGCCAGGAAGATTACCAGTTTGTAGAAAACATGAACAACATCATACAAACAGGGGAAAACCAGGAGATAAAAACAGGGGGCAAAAGGATTTTCAGGCGGTTGAAACGTGCATTCCTTTCAAGGGCAGAACAGGCAGAACTGGTAGCAGAACACATTGCCAAATCGCCCTATCCCGTAATACTGACAGGAGATTTTAATGATACGCCTTCCTCTTATGTTTACAGGGTATTATCAAAAAACCTGAGGGATGCTTTCCATGCCGGAAGGGGGCTTGGCAGGACGTATGTTGGTTCTGTCCCTTCGTTCAGGATTGATTACATCATGCACAGTAAAACTTTCGATGCTTATGATTTTGTGACAGGCAATAAGAAATTCTCTGACCATTACCCTGTTTATTGCAAACTTGTACTTAGGAACGATAATTGATTTATCAATAAGCATATTGTCAGAAATACCTGAATTTCAATAATAATAATTGAAATTAGGTAAAAAAAACGTGGATTAATTCCACTCATTGAGGAAAAAACCAAAACATCAAATAACAAAGCTTTAAACAATGAAAACAACTAAAATCTTTGAGCTAAAGAATGATTCAGGGGAACAAAACCTGAGGGCAGAAAATAAAAGCAGTTTTAAATGGCTTAAAAGGTCATTATTGATTTGTTTAATATTAGTGTCATCAGGGCTTGTCCAGGCTCAGGAATACCGTACCGGACTTGGTTTAAGGGGCGGTTTTTCAAGTGGTCTGACAATTAAGCATTTTGTATCAGGCTCTAATGCCATTGAAGGTATTTTAGGGACACATTACAGGGGATTTTTACTTACAGGCCTTTATGAAAAACATACGGGCGCGTTTGATGTATCCGGCATGAAATGGTTCTATGGTGGTGGTGTACACCTGGGTGTATATGACGGCTATTATGCACATAATTGGTTTGATGACAATAACAGCCATGCTGTAATGGGGATTGATGGCATCGTGGGTTTGGAATATAAAATACAGGAAATACCCATCAGCATCAGCTTAGACCTTAAACCTGCCCTGAACCTTATTGGCTACACAGGTTTCTATATGGACTTTGCGCTCTCATTAAGGTATGTCTGGTAAATAATACAAGCTACTATGGGCTTTAAGCTGAT
>CAYLYP010000113.1:0-8125 GCA_964387795.1 uncultured Bacteroidales bacterium | reverse complement strand
ACAATGGAATTATCAATCATCATTCCTACTCCAAGTATTAATCCTGATAGGGAAACAATATTTATTGAAATGTTGAAAAAGTATAGGAATAGTAAACTGATTACCAATGTTACAGGCAATGAAACTGCAATCAATAAAGGGCTTCGGTAGTCACGGATAAAAAGGAACATCACAAGGATAGCCAGAAAGCATCCCTGGATAAGGTTATCACGGAGGTTGTTGATTGTATAGCTTAGCAAAAATGATTGATCCTGGCTGGTTTCAAAGGCTATTTCAGGGTATGCCTCCTGCATTTGTCCGATGAGTTCGGATACTTCATCACGCATAACATCAATCCTGGCGTCACTGCTTTTAATCAATGCAAGGCAAATGGCTTCCTGTCCCTGGGACAGATATAAGCCTTGTTGCATTTGTTGCCTGATGCCTGTTTGTGCCAATTGCCATAAAAACATTGGGCGGCCTGAAGAATTTATGATAACATTTTTAACATTTTCAACTGTCCTTAATTCATTCCTGAAAATCAGGTTATACTGTAATTGCCCTTCCCTGACATGAATGCCGCTTACACTAATGTTGTTGGCTGCCAGTGCATCAGTGATATCTTTGATTTCTATGCCCTGGCTTTGCATTTTTGATTCATCAGGGATGATAAACAATTCTGATTTAACTGTCCCGCTTATATCTGCAAAAGCTACTGAGGGCAGTTGTTCAAGCCTTCTTCTGATAACTGTTTCAGCAAATTCTGAAAGCTCCCCAAAGTTTTTTGATCCTGAGGAAGCTTGTTGGTTTTTATAGCTTAGGTTTAATAAAAATACCGGGATATCGGTAGCACTGGCCTTGATAATCCTTGGGCGCCTTACTTCCCTTGGGAGTTCAGACATGGCTGCATCTATCTTGTCATTTGCCTCGATAAATGCATAATCTATATTTGTCCCATAATCAAAAGTAAGTTTAATAACTGCTGAATTATCCCTTGATTCGCTTTGGATATCATCCAGGCCGGGCAATTGCATCAACCTGTTCCTCATTGGGGCTACAATGCTTTTTTCCAGATCTAATGCACTGGTATTTGGGTGGCTTACATAAACGGTGATTTCCGGTATTTTAATATCCGGTAGTAAAGAGATGGGTAACAAGCGGGCAATAATAAGGCCGGTTATTACAATTGCAATAAAGCTTATAATAACTGCTACCGGTCTTTGTATGAGATAACGAACCATATCTAATGCATTAATCGTTTATTGTTCTTGCTGATTTAATTCCTTATTCGTGCTTATCGAAAGGGGAGGGCTTTGCTTCATTCGGATGAGCATTGGAAGCAAAAGGATAGTTGCCGGAATAGCAAATATCAACCCTCCAATAGTCCCTGCGGCAAAGGCAGTCCAGAATGGTGCTTTCCCGTCAACCAATAAAAATGGCAACAGTCCCAGGATAGTTGAAATGGATGTAAGCAGGATCGGGATAATCTTTATGTTGAATGCTTTTAAGTAAACAGGTATTGGCTTAAAAGCAGTGTTTCTCCTGAAATGGTTGATGTCATTTAAAATATAGATGATTGTATTGACAACAAGGCCACTAAGCATTATCAATGCAGCATAGCCCCCTTCATCAAAAGTAATGTCAAAATAGGTGAAGGTGAAAAAAGTACCTGCAAAAGAGACCGGGATAATACTAATAACAACGAAAGGCTGTATAAGGGACTCAAAGATCATTGCACAAAGACCCCAGATGATAAGTATGATTAACCCCAGCAACCAAAAACGGGCAGGCTTTTCACCAAACATCCATGAATAATCATATTTTGGAAGTTCGGCCTTATATCCCAGGGGCAGTTTTTGATTCAGGTTTTCTATCTCCCGTTTTATTACCCTTTGGGCAAGTTCATACGGGCCAACATAATCAAAGGCCAGTAAAACCAGATAGGATTGGTCTTTCTTATGGATGCTCCCATCCACTTTAATGGTTTGAAGCGAACCAATGCTTGATGGCTCTACTCCGCCCTGACCAAGATCCATCCTGTTATGAAGGATATACCAAAGGTCATTGTTGTTCCAGTCTTTTTCAAACACTTTAACCTGTGTATAAACACCCTGATTTTTAATTACACCTTTTGAAACAGGAGCGGCTGAATGCATCTGCATCTCTTCAATAAAGCTCAGATAATCGATATTTAAAGCTGAAAGTTTTTGTTTATCAATAAGCAGGCTTTTTTCATTTATTATCGTAGGGTCAAACTGTGTGCTGCCACTGAAAACTGTCATGTTTTTAATCCTTGGGTTTTGGCTTAAGCTATCACCGGCAATAAGTGCAAGGTTTAATAGTTCGCGATAGTTGAAGCCGCTAAGCTGGATGCTGTTTGAACGGCTGCCTTCCCTTAATTCATTGCTGAAGCCATCATTCTGCATATAAATCCCAAAGTCGGCTCCGGCAAACTCATTTGCCTTTTCAATCATCAGGTTCTTAACTTGATAGGGGAGGTCTGTCTCCTGTGATTCCTTAGTAAAATAAACATGTATCCTTCCGCTCTGGGGGCCGTAAATAAAAGTCTGGAACTGCCTGATCCCGTTAAACTGTTTTAGGTAGCTTTCAAGCTTGATGCATACGTCATTCAATTGCTCTATGGTAGAACCCCCTGGCAGTGAAACATAAATGTAAAGTATTGTTTCGCCAGCCTGTTGCATTAATATGCTATTACCACTGATATGGTTCATGAAGGGGACTAAGGTGCCACCTGTATATTTTGTCAGTACAGGTTTTATATTGCTGTTGAAGAAATTACTTCCCAGGGTTTTGTTATATATTCCGGCAGCAATACTTTTATCTTTGAGTTGAACAGGTAGTAAATTTACCGGTAAGCCAAATATTAAAAGAAAAACCACAGGGATAATCCATCGCCTTCTTTTATGGTTAAAAATTCGTATGTACCAGGCATAGATTCCATTCATCCGGCTGATGAGCTTTAAACGCCAGCTTTTCTTTTTCGACATTTTACTTTCAATCCTTAATGCTTTCATAAGTGAAGGGATTAAAAGCAATGCAACTGCCAGGGAAACAGATAGGTTGATGATCACCACCCAGGTGAAATCAATAAGGTTTGTCCTGTCTGTTTCATCAAGAAAGAATACAACAACCAGTGCCCCAAGGCTAGTTAATGTTGCTCCCAATAAGGCAGTAAAAATCCTTATGTTTTTTCGGTATTTCAGATAATCAGCCATCATGATAAAATTATCTATGATGATGCCTATGCTTACAGTGATCCCGGCAATGGATACAAGGTGTATTTCAACCTTAAACATGTAAAACAAAACAACTGCCAGGGCAAGGTTTGCTATCAGGCTTAAGGTAATCAGCAGGAGATACCTCCAGCTCCTGTGTACAAGCATTACCAGCACTAATAACAACAGGAGTGCAATACCCAATCTGATTGAGGTGGTGCTGATTTCTTTCCTTAAAAATTCACTTGAATCGTACATCCTGATAAGCGACCAGCCTGATGGCAGGTTTTGCTTCATCTTCTCTTCAGCTTTATAAACCTGATTGGCCAGTGAAATCTGGTTTGATGTTTCTTCGGCAAACACATTCACTGATACTGTGTTTAGTCCGTTAATCCTAAAGTAGGCAGAGGGCTGTTGCTGAACAATTTTCCGTTCTGCGATATTTCCAAGATATATGATATGCCCATTAATGTTTTTTACAGGGATCTTTTTCCAATTCGCATCTAGGTTTTTACTGTCTTTATAGCTAAGGATAATTGGATAACTGCCTGCTTCCCCATCGGAAGAACTCATTCCAACACCCAGGGAGGTGGGTTGCTGCCAGGAATACAATGCATTTGTTATTTCATGGGGGCTAATCCCATACTGCCTGAGTTGTTGCCTGTTATAAATAAAATGCCATTCAAAAGGTGTAGAGCCAAATACTTCAATTTCGCTTATCCCCTGTATCTCATTGATTGCATTGCGTATTTGGTAGTTTGCATATTCAAACAATTCAGGACTTGATGCATCCCCGTTAAGGGTATATGAAAAAAGTAACTGTTGCTCCGAAATGCCCGCTTTTGAATTGCTTATTTCGGGGTAGCTAACTTCTTCTGGCATGTTTTGCCATAAATCCTTTATTATAGAAAGCACCTGGAACCTTAGGGTTTCAATCCGGGTGTTTTTCTCTGTTTCTATGTTTATATAGCCGGAACCAATCTGGCTGACGGATTCGATGTGCTTAACCCCATTGAGGGTTGACAAAGCACCTTCGAGCACTGATGTTACCTGATGTTCAATAATCTGGGCTGCCGCTCCCGGATACTGGAAACTCACCGAGAGGCTTTGTGAACGTTCCTGTGGATTAAGTTTTACAGTCAGGCGTGGCAGCAATGCAAGCCCTACCATCGATAACATAACAAACAATATGTTGATGGTGTATGGGCTAAATAACTTATTATGCTTCGACTTATCGTCTTTTAGCATCTTTATTTTTCGTTTTGCTGAATAATCTTTACTGCTGCCTGGTGCCCTATTGTGAAATTATTATTTGTTATAACAATTTGTCCTTTCTCCAACCCTTCAGTTATTGAAACATGGCTTGAATTCTCCTGTCCAATAGTAACGTAATTCCAATCAGCCCTCCCATCTACAACAGTAAAAACTACATGTCTGTTTTGCCTGAAAAGAACAGCCGACTTAGGGATTATCAACTGGTTGGGAACATTGGCCTTTATGGCTACCCTGATTTTCATGCCATCCATTAGCTTTGCCGATGAATTATGTATCATTGCCCTTACTTTGATTAATCCATGCTCATCAACGCTTGGATCAATCTCGCTTATTTGTCCTTCCACCATTAGCTGTGGAAGGGCAACAGGAGATACCATTACCCTTTGGGCTGTTCTGATATGGGCTAAGTCGCTTTCGAGAATTTGAAAATTGGCTGATAGGTTTTTTGTGTTAAGTATTGTGCAAAAATTATTGTACAATGAAGTGGGTGTATATGCCTGGGCTGTTAGGCCTGAAACAGTTCCACTTACAGGGGCTGATATCCTGCTTTGCTCAAGCTGCCTTTGTGCATGTGATACTGCTAATTTTGAAGCATCAAGCCCTGACCGCAAACTGAATATAGCCAGTTGGTTTGTTGGTATTGTTGCTGTATCTGATACCTGATAGCCTGCACTTACAATTTCAAAGTAATAGTTATTGCGTGACTCATGCATGTTTATGATTGCCTGATCCAAATCATGTTTTAGCTTATAATCATCAAGGCGGGCAAGTAATTGCCCTGCCTTGACTTCCTGCCCGTTCTTTACAAATACTTCTACAATGTTGCCCTGGACTTCAAAAGGGACGATTGCCCTTTGCCCTGCCTGTAATATCCCATGGCACCAGATCTCATTTTCAAAAGTGCCATAAGTAACCTCTGTAACCTCCACCTCTGTGGTATCAGGAATAATCTCTGTTTCTTCAACAGCCTGATCTGGGTTCTTTGAGCCGGATGATGGCTTACAGGAATTTAGCAGAAAGCATAAACATGCAAGTGATAATAAAAATAGCAGGGGGGTCTTGTTCATATTGGCAGGATTAGGATGCAGTTTTACTAAAATGATGTTCAGTAATTTTTAAATAAGCAGGAACCATTGTTGTATCGCCTTCTTCCGGGATTAATACTTTGCTTACCCTGAGATCCTTATCAATAATAAAGAAATATGGCATATTTAAGGTATCTGCCAATAAGCCTGTATTTTTAATGTTATAAACCGGCATTTCAATACGGTTCATGCGTTTGAATTGATAAAGATATGCAGGTTCATTATACCATGCAAGTAATAATGAATTCTTTTCATTAAAAAACGGGTTATTTTTCAGTTCGGTGAGCATGGCATCCACACAGCTATGGCAATTCAGCTCTGAATAACGCATTACAAGGGTAGGCTTGCTAATCAGGCTTTCTATTTTAATGGAGTCCTTATGTTCATTGACAAGGCAGGTGCCGGGAAGGAGTTGTTCGCCCTCACAGGCCAACTGGTATTGCGCAAGCATATATTTATAGGCATTCAGGCCTGCCAGGCTTTGTTCCGAATACATTGTCCCGGAAGTAGTTGACTTGCTCTGCCTGATCCCCATAAACATCAGGGCGCCCAATAAAACAATGTTCATCCCTATCAACAGATAGAGCATTAATGAGTTGGTTTTCATATTTATCCTCTTAATGGTTAACAATTTTATTAAAATCTTCTCTTAGGATTTCCCAAATCAAACTGATTTGCTTCAATCTGATTATTCAGGTTTCATTTTCACAAACATCAATACCGGATTATCTGTTTCCTTAACTTGTTTCAATTGATCAATGATTTCCTGATGACGCGCTTCGGATAGGAATTTGAAGTCAAGGGAGTTGGATTGAAGAAAATCAAGAATTTTATGGGCGGAAATATTATAAACAAACTCATTATTGCATACCCCCACAGGGCGACTAAATAGCAATATATGTTTGATATCTTCCTCTTTGGGATTAAAAAGATATGTCTTTCCACTGTTCAAATTATGCCAAACATTCGAATATGAGTCACGACAAAAAAAGAAAAATCTCAGCCAATTATCATCCTTTGCTACATTCAATATATGGAAACACTTCTTATTGTTACGTGCATAGCCCATTACAGCTAAAGGCGAGGAATAATCGGCAGGTAATTCATCAATTTTAATTTTATTATCGCCAAAATCAATATAATACAATGGTTTAAACCTCCCATCAGCCCATGTATAAATGGTATCGATCCCCATTACAGGGTTTATTAAAATGCTGCTATTCGATTGAATTATCACATTGTCTGAAACAGTCGCTGTGTGTCTCTTCAAAACATTCTGCCATGTTTTTTGCTTAAAATTATAGGAAAACATGCAATACTTCTCCTTTTCAGGAGGCGTCTGAGGCCTCATAGAAGAATTAAACATAAGCATGCATGAGTCAGCTGATATATAAAATTGAGTTGGATTAAAATTTTCATAAGGAGTCTTTAATGGGGAAACAGCTAGTAAGTCTCCTTTGTCATTGTAATGATAATATTCCCTATACCCGAGTAGGTAAAAAGTATTATCTTCACCAAGGCAGAAGTCACGTAAATCATTGATCTCGTTCTTTCCTTTTCCCTCAGCCTCTTTCTTTAATACAAAGTGTCCATCGTGCGTATAAATATGAAGCTGATAGTTCATTGCACTAAAAACCAACATGTAATATAAACTATCAGTTACCCAAATTTTAGTACTTTCACCCATCACATTTTCATTTGTTGTTTCCAATGGAACAAAACGAACATCTTCAACAAGTTTAAGAAAATCCTCACTGGTGTTCTTTTTGTTAAGTTCAATATGGATAGTAGTTAAAGTCTTATTATCAGCCTCATGAGGTTTCTTTTCCATTTGACATCCAAATAAACAGATGCATAAATACAACAGCCGAAATTTTTTCATCATAATTTCTTTTTTAAGTAGTGTTTCTAATTCAACTCTCCAATTTTATTCCTTGAATACTAGTTTCATAAATGCCGCACAGTTCACTGTACGGCATTTATTTAAGAAATATCTACTATTCTAATATTGTGACTCCACAAGGTCCATTGTTACAAATTGGGTAGAACGGTCCTTTAAAACAATGATTAGCATAAGAAATGTCATCTTCGGAAAAACCACAAGGTACCCATATTGGATCCCAAATTTTCGCAGGAACACCTGCTTTTGTTTCTTTTGGAGAAATTATAAAAACAAATGCTAAAACGGCGATATTGGCAACAAACAAAGAAATTAAAATTTTTTTCATATTGTTAATTTTTTTAGTAAATGAATTTTTAATTAGAAGTCAGTTTCAACATGATAGGTTCAGGGCGGCACATCCTTCACCGAAATGAAGCAAGCGAATAATATCCGGGCTTTCCGATGGGGATGTGCGGTATAAATTATAGGGTTAAACGAAGAAAATCCTCCCCCCCCCGTATTGATTTACAGGTATTTACATTGTAAATATTTGAATAAAGGGGTTTTAGGATATCCTTCATATTTATTAGAAATATTAAAATAAGTATTGCAATAATAAGAATAATTTTGTTAATTTAATAAAAACAATAAAAAAATATTAATTTTTT
>CAYLYP010000112.1:0-8314 GCA_964387795.1 uncultured Bacteroidales bacterium | reverse complement strand
TGAACATAAACAGGATTCATACACTTATCGGGGGTTCTATCGGTGGATTTCAGGCAATGGAATGGGCAATTGCCCAGCCAGACAGGATTCAACATCTTGTGCTATTGGTAACAAGCTATTATTCCAATCCATGGAGCATTGCCATTAATGAAGCCCAGCGAATGGCAATGGAAGCAGATGCCAGCTTTTTCTCAGGTGACCCTGATGGTGGAAAAGCAGGACTGGCGGCAGCAAGGGCTATAGGGATGCTTTCTTTCAGAGGCTATAAGGCTTTTGTAATTACACAATCTGAGGAAGATATTCATAAGACCCTTGGTTTCAGGGCTTCGTCATATCAAAGGTATCAGGGGGAGAAATTAAGCAAAAGGTTTTCATCCCATTGTTTTTATTCCATAACGCGAAGCCAGGACTCACATCATGTAGGCAGGGGAAGGGATGGGGCAGAAAAAGCGCTGGGAAGGATAAAAGCCAATACCCTGGTCCTGGGAGTCTCATCCGATATTCTCTTTCCCCCACCGGAGCAGGAAGAACTTTCAAGACTCATCCCCCAGGCCCGTCTTTATATAATGGATTCTGCTTTTGGGCATGATGGCTTTTTGATTGAAAACGAGATGATACAAAACCTTATCCTTGAGTTTTGGCAGGAAGCATAATACATTGTGTTTAACAAACAAGGGAAATCCAGGATGCATGCTTTTTGCTGAAGTATAAAAACACAAAGGTGTTTTTTAGCCCCTTCTTTTACAAATGATTGTGAATCTAAGCTAAACCTTTACCTAAGGGAACCAACTGACTTTGATGGTTTTATAAATGAGCGTATCGAAGAGCAATATTAAGGGCCGGACGATGATATGTGATTGGAAACATAATTATCCCAAATCTTTTGAAAATCCAGAAGCTTACTTACAAATTGTATGAATTTATTGCTTTTTTTGATGAGAAAGAAGACAACAAAAGCGCTGACTGATTTGTTAGTACATTAATATACTTCAAAATACAAGACCATGACCATACCCGAACATCTGGCAGCTGTTACTTCAGGAAGTATTTCTTTTGAACTCTTACCACCGGTAAAAGGGAGCAGTATGGCAAGTATTTTTGAAACGCTTGACCAACTGATTTTGTTCAAGCCTCCGTATATTAATATTACCTACCATCGCGAAGAGCTTGTTTATCAGCTTCAGGCTGATGGAAAAAAAATCCCTGCTGTAGTGAGGAAAAGACCTGGAACAGTAGGCATCGCAGCAGCAATTCAAACAAAATACAAAGTCGATGTAGTGCCTCATATTATTTGTGGGGGTTTTTCACGACAAGAAACGGAAGATGCATTAATTGACCTTGATTTCCTTGGAATAAGAAATCTATTGGCTGTAAGGGGGGATGCAGATAAAATTACCGGGAAGTTTGTTGCAAAACCTGATGGACATCAATATGCAGCACAGCTTCTTGAACAAATTGTTGCCATGAATAAAGGGATATATCAGGAGCAATACGTTCAAAACCCTGAACCCACCCATTTCTCTGTAGGAGTAGCCGGCTATCCTGAGAAACATCAGGAATCTCCCAATATCACTGATGATATTGCTTTCTTAAAACAAAAGGTTGATAAGGGTGCTGATTATATTGTTACCCAAATGTTTTTTGATAACCAGCTCTTTTATCAGTTTGTTGAACGTTGCAGGAAACAGGGTATTAAGGTTCCTATCATTCCGGGGATCAAGCCTGTTGCAATAAAAGACCATCTGAGTTTGTTGCCAAGGACTTTTGGTCTTACCATCCCTTCCGATCTGGCTGCTGAAATAAATAAATGCAGTGACAATAAACAGGTGCATCAATTAGGAATTGAATGGGCTTCTGCCCAGATCTCAGATTTGTTTAAATCCGGTTTTCCTGTGGTGCATCTTTATACAATGGGTAAAGCAGATAATATTGTTGAGATTGCAAAAAAAACACTTTAAGTTATGAATGCTTTAGAAACATTGCAGTCGTTAATTAAACAGCGTATCCTTGTTCTGGATGGGGCGATGGGGACAATGATCCAGAGGTATAAGCTGACAGAAGAAGATTTTAAAGGTGAGCGCTTTGCCCATCTCCCCCAAAAGCTTTATGGTGCATACGATTTGTTAAGTCTTACGCGGCCTGATATCATAAGCAATATCCATAATCAATACCTTGAGGCAGGAGCTGATATTATTGAAACGAACACTTTTAGTGCTAATGCTGTTTCCCTGGAAGACTATCAGCTCAGTAGTCTTGTATATGAAATAAACTATGAAGCAGCAAGGCTGGCATCCATAGCTTGTGAGAAGTATAGCCTGCTGGATCCCAGGAAACCAAGATTTGTAGCAGGCTCGATTGGTCCAACCAATAAGTCTGCATCCATGTCTCCGGATATTAATGATCCGGGGAAGAGGGCAATAAATTTTGACCAACTCAGGGATGCATATTATCAACAGATTTCTGGTTTAATGGATGGGGGAGCCCAACTGCTACTCATTGAAACAATTTTTGATACCCTTAACGCCAAAGCGGCACTCTTTGCAGTTTCAAACTATGAAAGGGACAATGGCATAAAAATACCGGTAATGATTTCCGGCACTATCGCTGATAAAAGTGGCAGGACTTTATCTGGCCAGACTCTTGAAGCATTTTATTATTCCCTTTCCCATCATGATTTGTTTTCATTTGGATTAAATTGTGCTTTTGGGGCAAAACAACTAAGGCCGTATGTGGAAGCCTTAAGCCGTTTGGCCTCTGTGCCTGTGAGTGTTCATCCCAATGCAGGCTTGCCTGACCAATTTGGAAATTATTCTGAGTCACCTTCAGATATGGCGTCGGTAATAGGTGGCTTTTTGGAAAACAATCTTGTAAACATTGTAGGTGGATGTTGTGGAACCAGCCCGGAACATATTAAAAAGATTGCAGAGGAGGTTAAAAAACATGTTCCACGAAAAATACCAGAACCACCGCACCAAACAGTAATCTGTGGCTTGGAGCATATTGTGATTGGCAAAGAATCAAATTTTATAAACATTGGTGAGCGGACAAATGTAGCTGGTTCAGCTAAGTTTGCCCGCCTGATTAGGGAAGGGAAATATGATGAAGCATTAGGTATTGCTATTCATCAGGTAGAAGGTGGTGCCCAGGCTCTTGATGTTTGTATGGATGATGCAATGATTGAAGGGCCTGATGCAATGACACGCTTTTTAAATATGCTTGCTTCAGAACCTGAGATTTCAAGATTACCCGTAATGATTGATTCTTCAAACTGGGATGTCATTGAAGCAGGCTTAAAATGCGTTCAGGGAAAATCCATTGTTAACTCAATAAGCCTTAAAGAAGGGGAGGAGGTCTTTATCCATCACGCAAAACTTATTAAACAATATGGTGCTGCTGTTGTGGTAATGCTTTTTGATGAAGAGGGGCAGGCAGTAAGCTTTGAACGAAAAATAGAAATAGCCAAAAGGGCATATTACCTGCTGATTGAGAAAGCAGGTTTTGCCCCCCACGATATTATTATTGATCCAAATATCCTCTCTATAGCTACAGGCATGGATGAACACAGGAATTATGCCCTTGATTATATTATGGCTTGTAAATGGATAAAGGAAAACCTTCCGTTTGCAAAGATAAGCGGGGGTGTAAGCAATTTATCCTTTGCTTTCAGGGGAAATGACACCATACGTCAGGCATTGCATGCTGTCTTCCTTTATCATGCTTACAGGGCTGGCATGGATATGGGAATAGTGAACCCTGCCCAGTTACAGGTATATGAACTGATTGATCCGGAACTTATTAAACTGGCAGAGGATATTATATTAAACAAAAATGCAGGGGCAACGCATAATCTTATTGAGTATGCAAAGAGGCAACAAAATAATAAACCGAATGAACTGGAAGAAAGGGAGCTGTTGGGTTGGAGAATGCTCGATGTAACGCAACGGATTAACTATGCGCTGATAAAAGGAATAGAATCTTACATTGAAGATGATGTCAGGGAAGCGTATGTTGAATACCAGTCTGCCATTCGTGTGATTGAAGGCCCGCTTATGGATGCAATGAACCATGTTGGTGATCTTTTCGGTGAGGGCAAGATGTTCCTTCCTCAGGTAGTAAAAAGTGCAAGAATCATGAAGAAGGCAGTAGCTGCCCTGGGGCCACAGTTAGAAAATGAAAAGAAAGCAGGTTTAAAAGATCCAGCTTCTGTTAAAAAGATTGTGATGGCAACTGTTAAAGGGGATGTCCATGATATAGGTAAAAATATTACTTCAGTGGTGTTGGCATGCAATGGTTATACAATTATTGACCTGGGGGTTATGGTTCCCGGAGAGAAAATCATAGAAGAAGCAATTAAAGAAAATGCTGATATGATTGGGCTTTCAGGTCTGATTACCCCATCCCTAAATGAAATGGTCTATGTTGCTGAACAAATGTCAGAACGAGGAATGAAGATCCCTCTTGTTATTGGAGGAGCCTCAACAAGCCTTGTGCATACTGCAATAAAAATTGCACCTCATTATAATAAAGTAGTTCAGATTAAAGATGCTTCAAGGGCTGCATCAGTTATACGTGAAGCCTTGGGAAATGAATCAGAGAGTTTTTTTGAAAAACTAAACTTGCAATATGTTGATATAGCCCGACAATATCAAAACAAAGGAAGATTGTATGTTACACTCGAAAATGCAAGGGAAAACAAAGCCAGGATTAACTGGGAGGACTATGATATTCCTGTTCCAGCTTTTCAGGGGATAAAAGTTTTTAAAGATTTTGATCTGGGTGAGATTGCTGCATATATTGATTGGGCTCCCTTCTTCCATGCATGGGGGATAAAAGGCCAATACCCTGATTTATTGGATCATAATGAAAGGGGTGCTGAAGCCAGAAAGCTTATCCTTGATGCCCAGAAAACACTTTCTTTGCTTATTGAAAAAAACCTTTTAACAGCCAATGCGATTATAGGTTTATTTCCGGCAAACAGTATGGAAGAGGAAGTTTTGGTTTATGATCCTGATGAATCGGATTTAACTGTAGGACATTTTCATTTTCTTCGCAATCAGGAACTAAAACAAAAGGGAAACCAGGCCAACATATCACTTTCAGATTTTATTTGCCCTGCAGGAGCTGGTAAAAAAGATTATTTAGGTTGTTTCGCACTCTGTATCCATGGTGCAGATCAGATGGCTGCTAAGCATATTGCACAAGGTGATGAATATGGGGCAATCATGATTAAGGTTATTGCTGACAGACTTGCTGAAGCCTTTGCTGAACTTTTGCATCATAGGGTAAGGACACACTATTGGGGCTATTTACAGGACGAAAAACTTAACCTGACCCAACTCCTTAAAGGGGCTTATCTGGGAATCAGGCCTGCTCCCGGATACCCTGCCTGCCCGGATCATGCTGAAAAACAAAGCATTTTCAACCTCCTTGATGCACCAAAACATATTGGAATTGGGTTAACAAGTTCATACTCCATGATACCCCTTGCCTCTGTGTGTGGTTGGTACCTTGCCCATCCTCAAAGCAGCTATTTTGATGTTGGGAAAATCTGCAAAGACCAACTTGAATATTATGCACTTTCTAAGGGCAAAGCGATGGATGAAATCATGAAAAACCTTGGCAATCACATTACACTCGGGGAGTAATTTCCAAAACTTCTTATTCCTTTTATGCCCTTTGGAGCACCCTGATAAGTTTTTGCCATTTTGGGTGCTCTTTTGTTGTATTTAGATGGTCGTATTGCAATATTTCGAAAAACCCGGCGTTTGTTCCTCAATCCATACAATATTCATTATGGATAATTTGAAAACATTGGAATAACAAGAATCGCTTTGCGGTTGTATAATCCTGATATTTATTTTAAAACCAATATATTATGTTGCGGACAGTTAAAGGTATTATCTTTGATTTTAATGGTACTTTGTTTTGGGACACACCCCTTCATAACAAAGCATGGGATTTATTCCTTGAAAAATTTGATATCAAACTTTCTGATAAGGAGAAAGGGGAAAAAATACATGGGAAGAGCAATAAGGAGATTATGCTAAACATCTTTTCCAGGCCTTTAACGGATGAAGAAATCTTTAAGCTGGCTATCGAAAAAGAATTGATTTATCAAAAGCTGTGTTTGCAGTCTGATATGCAACTGGCACCTGGTGCAATGGATTTTATCATGTTCCTAAAAGAGATTAGCCTGCCTTATACAATTGCTACTTCTTCGGGAATAGAAAATGTTGATTTTTATTTTAAATACCTTGATCTGGGTTTATATTTCAACAGGTCATCTGTCATTTATAATGATGGTTCATTAAGGAGCAAACCCCATCCCGACATCTTTGTTAAAGCACTTGAAAGTATGGGCATTAAAGCTGAGGAGTCGCTTATTTTCGAGGATTCTTTTGCAGGTATCCAGGCAGCAGAAAATGCAGGTGTGAAAAACATTGTTATCATTAACTCAAATAATGAAAACTATTCTGCCTGGAATTACCCTCAGATAAAAAACTTTATGGATTTTAATACTGAACTGCTTTTTAACTAGGGGATATTTCCTGCTATAATTCATTGCTTTATTTGGTATATGAAAGTCCAAAACCTTTTGTGTGACGTTCATCCTGAAGTTTTCCCCATGACTCCCAGCCTTTTTCTTTCAAAACTGCATTATCGTTTTTTAGCATTGGGTAGCCTTCAAAGAAATCTGTAAAAAGTTCACAGGGATAGCTTTTGCAAAAAGCACACATCTCTATGTCCTTTTCTTGTGCACACTGCCTGACCTTACAAGCAGGGTTTCCGCTTCCGGCTTTGCACGAAACGCATACCCCTTCAGCAGACATACCTTTTAAAAACCTCCAAAACGTTTCTCCGTCGGGAAAGAACGGCATTATTTCTTCAAATCCAAGCTTCGCCATTTCTTCATGTAAAACTTTTGCTGCCGGTTCAACCTTCACCTTGACTGCACAATTCTCACAGTAAAGGCCACAATAACATGCATATTTCCTGTCCATTCTTCAATCCTCCTGTTTAGTTAATTCTCCGGTTTTAAAAGCCTATTGTGCTATCCATCCGGGTGAGTTCAACCTAAGCTTCATGCTGTCATGTTGAATACATGAAGCCCTAATATTGTGTGTTGGTTTTGTTCGATTAATTGACTATTCACTTTCCAAACCAAGAGAGACATTTAAGTCTTCGATCAATTGTTTTTGATCAGTTTCAATACTCTCAAGATGGTTCTTAAAATTTGAAATTTGAAGCAAAAAATAATCAATTTCATCGCTTTTGTTCGTTTTATTCTTAATAAGCACAAATAGTTCATCTATAACTACCTTTTCTGAGTCTTCCAGGTAGCTTTGTGATTCATAGTTTTCTACAATTTTTGATGTCAATTTATAATTTACATCTTTCAATATCCCTGTATATTTAGCTGTTTCGTATCCAATGCTTTTTAGTTGTAACCCCAAGTAATTGATTGTGGCAACACCTGATTCGGTATCCTTGTTTTTTATGTTGGAATAAGTCATGCTTAAGGTATCCAAACTTTGTATTGTCGTTTTAATGCTGACATTATTATCTTTTAATTCATTCAGGATTGTGTGCAATACCTGCTTTTGTGTAACACGTTCGTTATAATTCACTCCAATATTGTTTACCCAGAAAGCAATCAGGATACCCAAAATTACGATGCTAAGTTGTTTTAGATATTCTTTTGTGTTCATGTTGTTATGTCTCTTATTATGTTGTTAATTTCTAGAATTTGCAGTCAAAGCGTTTATCCCCCAACTAATACCAATCCAATTATAAACCATCATGCACCTATCCCATTCATTAGTAAGGCTTATTTTTTTCAAATGTAATAATAATATAGATTGTTGAAGGGACAAATTGTTTCTTGTTTTTATAAAATACCAACAGTCTGGAGCAATGGTTTACCAATGCTTATTACTCATATAGTATTTTTTAAATTAATTGAGCATGAAGCCTTAATATCCCAAAATTATCTTTAACAATCCCTTGCTATGTTAAAAACACATAGTGCCATCATGCAGGATTTTTTAAAACCAGGATTATTTGCTCTTCCTCATTAGCTGGTGTAACATGCTGGCTTTTGTTGAGCAAATGAAACCCTGTTTATCTTGGCAGGTAATTTTATTCGTCGAGTAGATGTAAAATTTCTTGTCTTAATTTTCCCAGGTCTTTTGATACTATTGCCCAGATAATTTCTTCTGAAACTGAATCATAACCATGGATTATTCTGTTTCGTGTATCAACAATTTTTCTTGCGTTAGTAATCTTTATTTCTGGGTTTACATTCAGAATTCTG
>CAYLYP010000111.1:1295-8322 GCA_964387795.1 uncultured Bacteroidales bacterium | reverse complement strand
CCCCAATTTATTGATAAAAACCTTATTTCCTAGATGTATTTAATGGGGAACATACCCCGACTCAACCCCGACTCAACCCCGACTCAACCCTTAACATGGTCTCTTCCTGATATGAAAAAAATAAATGATTGTTTATCAATAAACATAGCTACGCCAGCAATAAGCACTTCTATTGAGATTACAGCAGATACTAATTAGAAAGGAAATTCTTCTGTTGCCCCATCTTTTGGTTTTTCTTCATCAGCCGGAAGTGTTTCCAGCCTTAGGGCAGTTTTGTGTCCTACATTGCTTTCCACATAAATTGCTTTATAAGGTGAAGTAGGACACGCATATTCGCAGGCACCACAGCCAATACAGATATCTGGATTTACTTTTGGGATACGCAGGGAGCCATAAGGTACCATCTCAACAGCTTTGGTGGGACAATGCTCTGAACAAGCCCCGCAATCGGTTCCATTAACCACCACCACGCAACTTTCAGGCATAAAATGAGCTATTCCTATCTGGGTGGTTTTCTTTTGTTCAAGAGCTAAAGGCAGGATGGCTGAAGTAGGACAAACCTCACCGCAACGGGTGCATTCAAAATTACAGAAGCTTGCATGATAATCAAGTTTGGGTTGCATAAAGCCTTTTAACCCATAGTCGAAAAAAGAAGGAACAATTACATGAGTAGGACAAGCACTAACACAAAGATAACAAGCAACACAGGCCGATGTAAAATGCTCGTAGCTTTGTGAACCAGGAGGTGTTACAGGATTATCGGAAGCTGTAGGGACAAAACCCGGATGTTGGTTGTTTTGTGAAAAACTTTTCTTACCCAATAGGGGCAGTGATACCATAGCAGCACCCAAAGAAAGCAAAAAACTACGCTTGCCAATGTCATGAGTCTCCTCTGAAACAACAACTTCTTTTGATTTTCTTACTAATCCATATTTGATACCATCCCTGTCACAGCTATCCAAACAGTTGAAGCACAAAACACATCTGCCGGGATCTATAGTTTTACTGACAGGATCAATACATTCAGCCTTGCACTTACGTTCACATTTGCGGCATTGGTTGCAGGCAGCTTCATTAAAATATATCCTGAACAATGACTTTTCGGCAAAAATTCCCATTAAAGCACCAGCCGGGCATAATGTATTACAAAACAAACGTCCTCTCCACAAACTAAGCACCACAATCAACAAAAACAAAGCAACAGACACAATAAGCACATTGGCAGGAAGCCATTTCAGGTCGATAGGTGCAACACTAAAAACATTAAAGTTCTCAAGGATAAAAGCAAGTTGATTGTTTAGCCAGATAAAAGCAGGACGAAAAATTGCAACACTGATTTTCCCAAAGCTACTGTATGGATCAAGGAGATTAATCAAAAATAAAGAGCCTGAAATCCAAAAGATAAGGGTAACAAGCAATAATCCGTAGCGCAGGATACGTTTGGAAGAAGGTTGATAGTTAAAACGCCTTGATTTCTTTTTTCTAAACAAGGAGCCTGTGCGCCATATCAAATCCTGCAATACACCTAATGGGCAGATGGTACTGCAATAAAAACGGCCAAAGACAAAGTTCAGCAATAGAATGCAAAGAAAGCTGATTATAGCAATAAGCGAAAAGCTTACCGTGAACTTCAATAAGGCAGGGAGGAGCTGAAGATGGAGAAAGAAATTTGAAACATGCGAAATCCCTCCTGCCTGAATCCCAAGAAAAGTCAGAAACAAAGAGATGAAAGCAATCAATGCGACAAAAACCCTTATTCTTTTCAAACCAATCTTAGCCATATTTAATCAGGGATAGGGTTTACATATAAAGACGCTGTATTTTAAGGCCGGAAAGCTCCATAGAGCCAATTTTCATGTCATGAGCCAGCTTAATAAATCCTATATCAGCGGGTTTAGCACCAAAGACAAGAGCTGCGGCAGCATCAACAGCTACGATATCAGTGCCAATAAGCAGGTTTTTCATTTGAACCACATCGTTAACTGAAGTGCCCCTGGGCCCGTTCTTGGTCATTACAAGGTAAGCATCCACAATATTCAGATCGGGCTTACGGTATAAGCACATATCAGCAATACATTGGTTGAGGTTATTACGGTGCCAGAACCTCCTGTCCCATACAATGCCCATAAGGTTCTTCATGCAAATGGTAAGGGTTGTAGACGAATGGTGCTTTAATACCGGGACATTGATAAAGACATCGCAATTAATTATTTGCTCATGGACTTTAGCATTTTTAAGCACCTTAGCACCCGGAATCTCAACATCCTTATAGTAACGTTCCAGATTAGCAGGTACCATCTGGCCGCCAGCCTGGATAACAGCATTTTCAATACCACTGTTCTTATAGCATTTCTGCCAGTTATCACATGTATTATCAAGCACCAATACCCTTCGCGCACCAGCTTTAAGGCAATGCTCAATAATCTTTGCAACAAGTGCCGGCTGAGTACAACCACCACGTTCAGGGGGCACATCCCAACCAATATTTGGTTTTACAACAACAGACTGTCCACGCTTTACAAAGGCCTGCATCCCTCCCATTTCAGCAATAGCTTTTTCAAACATTGGAACAAGCTCGCCCCCTTTGATAGCTACAAGATCAAAAGCAGGCTTTACAGTATTCCCGGAAGGAGTTACAAGCTTTGAAACACTGGCAGTCAGATTTCCATATAAACCAACAGCCGCAGTTAATAATGCACTTTTTTTAATAAAATCCCTTCGTCTCATCATGTTTTTTATCAGCTTATGCCAAGGAAGGCCTGTTAAACACTAAAGATTATTCAAACAAAATGTAACAAAAAAAGAACAAGCGAAAGTTTTGATAAAAACTTGCCTAACAAAGTTATTCTTTTAGATGGATTTTTACTACATTTGAACAAAGCAATTGTTGCAAAAGAACTTATTTATAATCTTTTCAAACAAGAAGTATGGACAAGTCAACAATAACCACTGTTTCGCTGTTGCGCAATGAATGGATCCGAACAATTTCCATTCAGATATTTGCACTTTTGGTCATTTACCTTATCCCTACACTATCGCACCTCAGCGGAATAAAGCTTTATCTCATTGAACCCATGAGGCTTATGGTTATTCTTGCCATTGCCCATTCCAACAAAAAGAATGCACTTTTATTGGCCATAACGTTGCCAATATTTTCTTACGCCATTTCAATGCATCCCTTAGTATTTAAATCATTGATTATCTGCATCGAATTATGTTCGATGGTATTTTTATTTTATGGCTTATCTAAATACATGAAATTTTTCCCTGCTATATTAAGTGCAATCATTGCCAGCAAATTGCTTTATTATCTTTTAAAGATTGGTTTGATCCAAACATCGCTCCTTAATGATAGTTTAATATCCACACCAATTCTGATCCAGCTAATTACAACAATAGTTTTTTCAGCATATATCTGGTTGTTTTTCAGAAAACAAACACTAAAGGAACCAGATTTATAAATCTTTACCAATAGGTGTGAACAATTAAATGCATAGCATCTTCGTTTATTACAAACAAAAATGTAATTTTGATTGCTTTTTTCCATGTTGATAGTTTTAGTGCAGGATTATTATGCTTTTTAAACAACATGAAAATAAGCCCTTAGTAAATCATCAGAATAATAAACAAAAGAAAATCAATCCGTGGCGGAAAGTTTAGTAATCATACCAACCTATAAGGAAAAAGAAAATATTGAAAAGATTATCAGGAAGGTTTTCAGCCTTTCGCATCCTTTCGATTTGCTTATCATCGATGACAACTCGCCTGATGGCACAGCCGACATTGTTAAAAAACTCATGCTCGAATTTGAAGGGCGTTTGTTTTTAGAACAACGGGCAGGCAAGCTTGGCTTAGGCACAGCTTATGTTCATGGTTTTAAATGGGGCTTAAAAAGGGATTATCAGTATATATTCGAAATGGATGCTGATTTTTCTCATAACCCTGATGATTTATTAAAGCTATACCATGCCTGTGCTATTGAAGGGCATGACGTGGCAGTTGGCTCAAGGTATATCAAAGGCGTCAATGTTGTAAACTGGCCAATGGGAAGGGTTTTACTATCGTATTTTGCTTCTGCGTATGTGCGCATAATCACCCGGATAAAAGTCAGGGATACAACCGCAGGATTTGTATGCTATCGCCGCCGTGTTCTTGAATCCATAAACCTAAACAAAATCCGTTTTACAGGATATGCATTCCAGATTGAAATGAAATACACTGCCTGGAAATTAGGGTTTAGCATTAAAGAGGTTTCAATAATATTTACCGATCGCTCCGAAGGCACTTCTAAAATGAGCAAAGGGATATTTAAAGAAGCAATTTTTGGGGTGATTACCTTAAGGATATCAAGTTTCTTCAAAAAGTATAAGCCATATAACCCTCAGGAGCAATAAAAGGCTTTATTTCCCTTCTTTTCTGTTTTCATTCTTGTTGGAATGCCTTATCTTTATGTTGTTTAATGCTTTTTTAACCCTTTAAAAAATAACATTTATGAAAACATTCATCCATAATGCAAAGCTCATAAATGAAGGGATTTCTTTTGAAGGATACCTACAGTTTGAAAAAGGCATCATAACAGTTATTTGCAAAGGGAAACCAGAATCCCTGCCAGATTCATCCGACACTTTAATTATTGATGCAGGGGGCAAATGGCTCATACCCGGAATTATTGACGACCAGGTTCATTTCAGGGAACCAGGTTTAACCCATAAAGCTGATATATATACTGAAAGCCGTGCTGCTGCTGCCGGGGGTATTACCAGTTTTATGGAGATGCCAAATACCCTTCCACAAACCATTACCAACGAGCTGCTCAAAGAAAAATTCAACATTGGGGCAAGCCAAAGCCTTGTTAACTATTCCTTTTACTTTGGGGCTACAAATGACAACATTGAAGAAATTAAAAAAGTTGACCCTTATAAGGCTTGCGGAATAAAAGTATTTATGGGGGCTTCGACAGGCAATATGCTTGTAGATAAACCTGATGCCCTTGAAACAATATTCAGCTTTGCAAAAATCCCGGTAGCAGTGCATTGCGAAGAAGAAGCAGTCATTTCAAAACAAAGTAATATTTACCGTGCAAAATATGGGGAAGAGGTGCCTGTTGAATACCATCCACATATCAGGAACCATGAGGCATGCCTCATTTCTTCAACCAAGGCTGTCCAACTTGCCCGCAAACACAATACAAGGCTTCATCTGTTACACCTGTCAACGGCTGACGAACTGGCTTTGCTCAGCAATAAGCTCCCATTAAATGAAAAAAGAATAACAGCAGAAGTGTGTGTTCATCATCTTTGGTTCACAGACAAGGATTATTCTAAATTAGGAAGTTTAATAAAATGGAACCCGGCAGTTAAAACACTTAAGGATCGGGAAGCCTTACGTCAGGGGCTTATAAACGATCTCCTTGATATTGTAGCTACTGACCATGCACCACATACCCTTGATGAGAAACAGAAACCCTATTTCTCATGCCCCTCGGGAGCACCCCTTGTACAGTTTTCTTTACAAACAATGGTAGAGATGCATTTCCAGGGAGTCTTTTCAATGGAAAAGATTGTAGAAAAAATGTGCCACAACCCTGCCATATGTTTTCAGCTTGAAAAGAGGGGATTTCTAAGAAAAGGGTATTATGCTGATTTGGTATTGCTTGACCCTCAAAAGCCTTTCACTGTGAGTGCAGATAACATCCTTTCAAAATGTGGGTGGTCGCCCCTTTCCGGCACAACATTTCAATCATCAGTAACACATACTTTTGTAAATGGGGTTTTAGTTTTTGAAAATGGCCATATTATCAATAAACCAGGAGCCCAGGCATTAACATTCAATAGATAATGAAATCAGGAAACACAATCAGAAATACCCTCACTGCACTATTGTCAATAATCATTATTCTTTCAATAAGCAGTTGTAAATCAAAGGATGATAGCAAAATAGAAGCAAGCATCTCAAAAGAAAAAATGATTGATGTGATGACAGAGGTTTATCTGATGGAATCCTTTCATACCCGTACACAATCATTCCGGCCAGGACTAAGGGATTCGTTAGATTACTATTATAAGGCATTATTTGACAGACATAACATCTCAAGCGATGAGTTTAACAGGAATGTTAAAATTTACGCAAGCCATACTGAGGTATTCAAGGCCATGCATGAAGAAATCCTGAACCGTTTGAGCATCCTGAAAAGCAAACATATAGAAAAAACAAACAGTGACTCTCTTTCGAAAGTCACTGTTGAATAATCATTTTAGAAAAATGTTACTGTTGGGTATAGGTAGCTGTAACATTATCAATATCAGCACCATCATTAACAGTATAAGACAATGAGATAGTCCCGTTGGAATAATTACCACTTCCATTTACTGTTTTTGTTCCATCACACATGGTCTGTGAATAGATTGACAAGGAGTTGGAAACAACAAGTGCCTTGACATTTTCACCATAACCCTCCATATAAAAATTATCAATGATAACCTCAGATGAATTACCAGGGTTAATGCTTATGTTCACATTATAGGTATTTTGACCAAAAAGCTGGCTATTTTCACTTACCACCCAACTACCAACAAACTTTTCTGTAGGATCCTCATCATCATCAATGACGTCATCGATACAGGAGTTCATTGCAAGGGCAAATGAGCCAATTAAAACAGCAAGCAGATAAAATGACCTTTTTCTGAAGCTTTTCTTCATAATAGACCAGCCAGATGTAAAAACATGATTTATCATCTGTTTATTTTTTTGGGTTGAAGTTATCTTATTCATGGCAAAAATGATTTATACTTGTGAAGCAAAGGGCAATAAACATGCCAAAACTAAAACAAACCATCAATTAATGAATCGTCAGTAATATTAGGAACAGTAACTTTAAGGTTTGGTTGAAGCTGCATTGCCCTATTGATGGCAAACATGGCTTCTTTGTTACGTGCCCAGCTACGACGGGCAATACCATTGTTTACATCCCAGAACAGCATTGACTCAAGTCGGCGGTCAGCGTCATCACTTCCATCAAGGAGCATCC
>CAYLYP010000111.1:0-1195 GCA_964387795.1 uncultured Bacteroidales bacterium | reverse complement strand
AACAGCATTGACTCAAGTCGGCGGTCAGCGTCATCACTTCCATCAAGGAGCATCCCAAATCCACCATTTATAACTTCACCCCAGCCAACACCTCCACCATTATGAATCGAAACCCATGTAGCGCCCCTGAAACTATCGCCAATCACATTCTGAATAGCCATATCTGCAGTAAACTGGGATCCGTCATAGATATTAGATGTTTCCCTGTAAGGGGAATCTGTTCCTGACACATCATGGTGGTCGCGCCCCAGCACAACAGGCCCGCTGAGTTTTCCTTCCCTTATAGCTTTATTAAATGCTTTGGCTATACGGATACGTCCCTCACTGTCGGCATAAAGAATGCGTGCCTGGCTTCCAACCACAAGTTTATTTTGCTCAGCCTGACGGATCCATCTTAGATTATCACTCAACTGTTGTTTGATTTCATCAGGGGCTGTTTTCATCATTTCTACAATAACTTCTTCAGCAAGTTTATCTGTAACATGAAGGTCTTCGGGTTTTGAAGAAGTACATACCCAACGGAAAGGTCCAAAACCATAATCAAAGCACATAGGACCCATGATATCCTGAACGTATGAAGGATACTTAAAAGTCTTGCCATCCTGTTTAAAAATATCAGCTCCTGCACGCCCGGCTTCCAGGAGGAAAGCATTGCCATAATCCCAGAAATACATTCCGCGTGAAGCAAGTGTATTTATGGCATTCACATGGCGGACAAGTGATTCGCGGACTTTCTTTTTGAAAAGCTCAGGCTGATTCGCCATCATTTCATTGGATTCCTCAAAACTCAAGCCAGCGGGATAGTAACCACCAGCCCAGGGATTGTGCAAGGATGTCTGATCGCTGCCCAATTCAATAGGAAGGTTTTCTTTTACAAATTTCTCCCATAGATCTACTATATTGCCAAGATAGGCTAATGACACAGCCTCTTTGTTCAAACGTGCCTGTTTGATACGGGCAACAATTTTATCAAGATTGTCAAATATTTCATCTACCCATCCCTGCGAATGACGGGTATGCAATGCTTTTGGATTAATCTCTGCAACAACACCAACACATCCTGCAATAACAGCAGCTTTTGGCTGTGCTCCCGACATTCCACCAAGTCCGGAAGTAACAAATACCTTACCTGCAAGCCCGTCTTCAGCTTTTGAAAGCTTACGCCCTGCATTTAAAACAGTAATTGTTGTTCCAT
>CAYLYP010000110.1:7779-8475 GCA_964387795.1 uncultured Bacteroidales bacterium | reverse complement strand
AATAGAAAAAAATACAAATCCAATAAGGACAACAAAGAATTTGTTCATGACGCAAACAATGATTTTAACATTAATACTCTTTTTGTTTTAAACCTGAATTACAACTATTACCAATCAGATATTTATCCTGTTAAGCCTAAAAATAAAATACCAATATGGCAACAGAAATTGAATAATATCCCGGATAAATTGATAATTATAGTGAACGATATTCAAATTCAAAATAAACCGGCTTCAAAATTAACAAAATTTTTTATTAAAAAATGATGCAAGGTTTTATTAATTATTGATTGCCGAAAAACACATGAATGCTGCATATCTGCATTTACGGAGACGCGATAAATCGCGTCCCTACTGGTCTATTAACCCTCAGGCATTCGGTCTCCTTCTTCCAATAGACCCTGATATATTGTTATTGCGCTGTTTATTTGAACTACAACATAAAGGAGAAATGATCGTGGTAATGAAATTTACCCCACCAACCACCCTTATCATCGTATGTCTCTCATAATGTGATCATTACTTCTTTTCTTCTATAAATAAGACACAACAAAGACTAAACATGCTAAGGCTTGAAGCGGACTTTAAACGGATTTGAACCGGGCTTGAGCCGCTTTCAACCCGACTCAAACCCGGCTCAACACCGGTTCAACACCGGCTTAACACCGGCTCAACCCTTTCCTTGATATAAATCAG
>CAYLYP010000110.1:0-7769 GCA_964387795.1 uncultured Bacteroidales bacterium | reverse complement strand
CACAAATAATAAAATTGTAAATCTGTATTTGTAATCGTAAATCGTAAATCGTCACTCGTAAATCGTCATTCGTCACTCGTAAATCGTCAATCGTAAATACATTGTTACTGTCCATGTCATGTCCTGAAAAACGTAGCAGTTTTTCAGGACATCCGGGCTTCATAACGATAATGAATGGTTCAAAAAGCTGTAGTTTTTGAACCCCAAACCTCTCCCCTATTCTTTAGTGTTCTGATTTAATGATTTTTATCAGATCAATAAAAAAAAAGCACCATTGCTTAAAAAAATGTATATGAATAAAAGCATTTTACTAATTTTATTGGGCAAAATAAAGATTGTTGGCTTCAAACCCCAAACAGGCGGTCTTTAGTTTTTAACATTAAAAACAGCTTTTGATAAAACAATAAAAAAGAACAATAAGCGTTAAAAGTAATCAATAAGGAATCATAGAATTGAGAACACGAATTGCCATAATTGCATTTTTGCTTATAAGTATCTCAGGAGCAATGGGACAAGATCCCCATTTCTCGCAATTCTATGCCAATCCACTTTATATAAACCCAGCCTTCGCCGGCAATGGCATTTGCCCAAGCATCCATTTGAATTACCGGAACCAAAACTCATCATCTATCGGGGCTTATAACACCTATGGGGTTTCATACGATCAGTATTTTGATTTTCTATCGGGAGGCATTGGCATCATATCAACTTCCGACCAGCAGGGCGGCTTGCTTTATTCAAATCAAAGTGCTGCAATATATTCGTATCATTTGGAACTGGATAAAAACCTAACAGCGCGTTTTGCCCTGCAAGGGGGATATTATTATAAAGGCCTCGACTGGAATGCCCTTGTGTTTCCCGACCAGTTGGAAGCAGGAGGCAGTGGCACCAGCCAGGGCAATGAAAGCCAGCCTGAAACCATAAGTATCCAGGGAGCAGACTTCAGTGCCGGAGTATTATTGGCAGGAAAAAACTGGTACGGGGGCTTGGCAGCCCATCATTTAAATCGACCAAAAGCATCTTTTTTTGAAACCTTTAGACTTGGAATTAAGTATACAGTGCATGGAGGATATCATTTTGAGCCGAAAAAAAAATATTTTTCTGCACCGGATTACAGTTTTTCACCTAATTTTATCGTCCAAAAACAGGCAAAATCCCTCTGTTTTAATTATGGATTTTATGCCAACTTTGAATCCGTTGTGAGCGGCCTTTGGTTCAGGCAAGACCTTAACAAAGGAAACTCAGTAATATTGCTGATTGGCTTCCAGACAGATAATATTACCTTTGGATATAGTTACGACTGGAATATTTCAGGGATCCCGGGCTTTTCGGGTCGCAGCCATGAGATAAGTGTTTTACTTAATTTTGGCTGTCGGGCGAAAAATCTGGAAAACCTTATAATAAAATGTCCAACTTTTTAGTTATTTTTGTGCAAACTTCAAAAACCACCATCATGACCAGGAATCCTAAAAACCTGATTTTGACTTTTGCCTTCATCATGGCAGTGGGCTTATTATCTTCATGTAAAAAAGAAGTATCCCCATCTACAGGCTGGCAGTATAATGACCCCAAAACAGGGGGATTTGAAAAAAATCCTTACCAGGAGCAAGAAACTGGGCCAGGCCTTGTATTTATTGAAGGCGGAACATTTGTTATGGGACGTACCGAACAGGATGTAATCTTCGACTGGAACAACGTTCCCCGCAGGGTTACCATTTCGTCATTTTATATGGATGAAACAGAAGTCAGGAACTTTGACTATGTTGAATACCTATATTGGCTAAGAAGAGTATTTGGGGAACAGTATCCTGAAGTTCATACCAAAGCACTTCCTGATACCCTTGTTTGGCGCGAACGCTTATCTTACAATGAGCCTTATGTGCAGTATTACCTGCGCCATCCGGCCTATAGGGATTATCCGGTTGTTGGTGTAAACTGGGAACAAGCCAATCAGTATTGTGCATGGCGTACTGACCGTGTGAATGAAATGATCCTCATTCGCGAAGGAGTACTTAGCTGGGATACTGACCAGTTAAATGAAAGAAATTTCAATACAGATGCATATCTGTTAGGGCAATATGAAGGCCTTGTTAAAAAGGAACTTCGAGACCTTGATCCAAAAGGCTCAGGCACAAGGCGTGTACGTATGGAAGACGGGATGTTGCTCCCCTCCTATCGTCTGCCAACTGAAGCAGAATGGGAATATGCAGCATTAGGCCTTATCGGAAATACCATTTATGAAAGGGTAATCGAAAGAAGGCTTTATCCCTGGAACGGGCATAACATCCGTTCAAGCCAGGATAAAACAATGGGTACCATCATGGCAAATATTCAAAGAGGTCGTGGTGATATGATGGGTGTTGCAGGCAACCTTAATGATGCTGGTGAAATTACTGTTCCGGTATTTGCATACTGGCCCAATGACTACGGTTTATATAACATGGCAGGTAACGTCAGCGAATGGGTAATGGATGTTTATCGTCCCCTCACCAACGAAGACATGACCGACTTCCGTCCTTTCCGTGGTAACGTTTTTGAAAGATATAAACTCGACAGTGAAGGCAACATCGAACAAAAAGACAGCTTAGGCCGTATTCAGATGGAACCCTGGACAGTTGAAACTGACCGCGTCCGTAGGAATTACCGTCAGGCAGACAATATCAACTATCTGGATGGTGATTATTCATCAAGTATTTATTATTCTGATGAATCCATGCTTGAAAAAAGAGACCGTCTGATGTATGAATATGGCACCACATCAATGATCAATGATAATGCCAGGGTATTCAAAGGCGGCTCATGGAAAGACAGGGTATATTGGATTGTTCCCGGAACCCGTCGTTTCCTTGACCAAAAAGAAGCTACTGCCGATATCGGTTTCCGTTGTGCAATGACACGTGTTGGAAGCCCTGTTGGTTACTAATTACAAACTTTATTGTATTTTTGAACCCCAATTACATACGTAATTGGGGTTTTTTAATAGTTCACACATGGAAATCAGTTCATTATACAATTTATTTAAAACAGCTACCGGGATATGTACCGATACCCGTCAGATAAAAGCCGGGAATATTTTCTTTGCCCTGAAGGGCGAACGCTTCAATGGAAATGAGTTTGCCTCTCAAGCCATAGAACAAGGCTGTATTGCAGCAATTATTGACGAGGAAGCCTATATGTCCGAAAAAGCTATTCTTGTCAATGATGTCCTGGATACCCTGACCCAATTGGCAATATATCACCGCCACCAGTTAAAAATCCCATTTATTGGGATAACAGGCTCCAATGGAAAAACAACAACCAAAGAGCTTATAAGTACGGTTCTTGGCAAAAAGTATAAGACCTTCTATACGCAAGGCAACCTCAACAACCATATCGGTGTGCCATTAAGCGTACTTTCGGTGAATGAATCACATCAATTAGCTGTTATTGAGATGGGCGCCAATCATCCCGGTGAAATAGCAGCCCTTTGCAAAATCTCAATGCCTGATTTTGGGATAATCACCAATATTGGCAAAGCACATCTTGAAGGGTTTGGAAGTTATGAAAATGTCATTAAAGCCAAATCAGAACTATACCAATACATAAAAGAGCATAAAGGATCAATATTCAGGAATGCCCTAAATCCTTTGTTAAAAAACATTTCAGAAGGCATACCGGCAGTTGAATATGGAATGACAGACTCAAGGATTTGGGGAGAAGTGACCGGAGTATTTCCACTATTAAGCGTTAAAATCCATTTCAGTAAGCCGGGTGAAAAGCATTCAGAATCCATCAATACCAAGCTCACCGGGACTTACAACCTTGATAATATTTGTGCGGCAGCATGTATAGGAGCTTATTTCAAAGTGTCCAATAGCGAAATAAAGGAAGCCCTTGAAGCCTATACACCCATGAACCACCGTTCACAAATACAACAAACCAAAAGAAACACCGTTATTATAGATGCATACAATGCCAACCCATCAAGTATGAAAGCAGCGTTAGAGAACTTTTTCCAGATACCCTCAGGATCAAAGACACTGATATTGGGTGATATGCTTGAATTGGGCAATGAATCATTTTCGGAACATCTTGAAATACTCAAACAAATAAAATCAGGATTTTCAGGAAAAGTTATCCTTGTTGGGAAGCATTTTATGGAACATAAAGCATCCTATAAAGAATACAGTTTTTTTGAAAGTTGTTTAAGTCCTGAGCTTTTAATTATGGCACAAAATTTGAATAGGGATTATATCCTCTTAAAAGGGAGCAGAGGGATAGCACTTGAAAAAGTATTACCATCATTATAAGCAAAAAAAAGAATAAAGACATGCAGGAACCAAAAACATATCGCTGTATCGGTTTAATGTCAGGGACAAGCCTTGATGGTACCGACCTTGCATGTTGCAGGTTTATTAATCGTGAGGGTGGATGGGAATATGAGATAGAGCATGCAACAACTGTCCCCTATCCCAACAGTTGGGTCAACAAATTGCGGTCGCTGTTCACAGCATCAGCAATGGATTTTTCAAAAGCAAATGCAGATCTGGGCATATATTATGCAGGATTGATTAATGATTTCATTTCAGAGAATCACATTTCCCAGGTAGATTGTATAGGCAGTCACGGACATACCATTTTTCATCAACCAGCCAATCATTTTACAACACAGATTGGAAGTGGGGCACACATAGCTTCACTTACAGGCTTACAAACAGTATGTGATTTCAGGCAGGCAGATGTAGCACTGGGAGGTCAGGGTGCTCCTTTGGTCCCCATAGGCGACATGGTGCTTTTTCATCAATATGACTATTGCCTTAATATAGGAGGATTTGCCAATATCTCGTTTCAATCGGGGGGGCAACGTATCGCTTTTGATATTTGCCCGGCAAATTTTGTTTTAAATGCCATTTACAGGGATTCATTAAGCAAGCAGGGTTTGCAAAAAGAAACAGATTTAGGCTATGACAAAGATGGTATGCTTGCACGCCGGGGAGCTATCAACCAGGACCTGTTAAATGAGCTTCAATCCATCACTTATTATTCAGAGAAACCCCCAAAATCACTGGGTGAAGAATGGGTGAAGGAAAACTTTTTTCCTGTTTTGGCTCAATACAAAATAAAGGAAGCCGATTTGCTTGCAAGCTGTTGCGAACATATTGCCCTTCAAATTGCTTCTGCTACCAATGCAGGCCCCAATGATAAAATGCTGATGAGTGGAGGGGGCACATTAAACGCATATCTGATCGAGCGCATCAGGTATTATTTCAAAGGCGAAATAAAAATCCCTGATTTACTTACAATTCATTATAAAGAAGCAATTATTTTTGCGTTCCTGGGATTGTTGCGTATTCTTCAAAAAGTCAATACTTTAAGCTCTGTAACAGGCTCCGGTATCAACACCAGTGGAGGTTGCATCTATCAGCCTGTGATAAAAATCTGACCTTCAAAAACAGTTTTTTGTTTATTAACCGTTATAAATGAAAAACAATTACTTTGCTGGCTGATAAAAAAAGTGTATTTTTGAAATCTTAAAAGGAAACCATAAAATGAAGCGATATAGAATGAAGAAAAGTGTCCTTTTTATTCCCATTTTTTTAAGTATTGTATTATCTATGTCTTCGCTAAAAGTATCGGCGCAGGAAGACACCCTTTCAGTAAAAAAACTGTTACAGGAAGGCATTATGAGGCTCGAAGGCGGTAATTTACAACTGTCGATTACACTCATCGAAAGAGGATTAAATAACCTAAACAAAATTGCTGTTAAGGAAAATGAGAAGAATCAGAATATGATTACCTCGCTTTCATTAACAAGAGAAGCAGAACGGTTTATCAAAGCAGAAAATTATGAAGGCGCCCTTGAATTGCTTAACCAGGCCATTGACCTATGGGATGCCAATATTGAAGCATATAAGTTCAGGGGCTCTGTTCGTCTTGTCCTTGAAGAAAAAATCCCAAAAGAAAAAGACAGGGACTACATTGGATTGAACAACGACTACACCAATGCAATACGTATTATTGACAGGAGCATAAATGCTGCCCCACGTAACTCACAGGAGCGAAAAGAAGCCGAAAGGGAAAAAGCAAAAGTACTTATTAACCGTGCTTATGTAAAACTACAATCAGGCAGGACCCCGGGGTTTTATAGTGCTATTGATGACTATACAGAAGCAGTAAGGCTTGATGACCAGAACTGGGATGGTTTCCTTGGCCGTGCTGTAGCTTATAACAGGACTAAAGATTACCGCAAAGAGGCAAATGATTATATAAAATCATTTCAATTGATGCAACAATACGAATTCAGGTTAAATGATGACCCATTCTGGGCAGACCTTTATATTACCCTGGCAAGGGCTTATGTGAACCTTGGTGATAAACGCAATGCATACGACTATGCCCAGCGAGCTTATAACCTCGGGAACATGCAGGCAGAAGAGATTATGGTCCGTAACAGGCCTTAATCAGCCCTGAATGCTTGAATTATTTTCGCCTTACTCTTAACCACTGACTTTAAATATCTTTTTTTCATCAATGAGCAGGTGAATTTATTGCTGACTGAATACTAAGCTGCCAGGATTGAATTTGTTTTTTATTTGTTTAAACAACACGTCTTACTGACGTATTAAATGACAAGTTATCATGGCAATAAGATTATATCCGGAGCCCCCAGTCCAAGAATGGAAAGGGCTCCCTTTTGTTTCTATTATTGCCCTTACAATAATTTCTATTATAATAAGCATCATTTTTTTAAGACATGACGTCCTCTATATTTTTCAAAACATTTATTATTTTCCAATCATTTTATCCTGTGCGTTTTATCCAAAAAAAGGCTTTTACTTTTCAATATTCATCACCTTTTTATATTTTGCATTTATTTATTACTTCAACAACCAATCTCAAATCCTTATAGAAGCCCTGGTAAGATGTGCCTTTTTCATAATTATTGCAAGTGTTGTCACATATTTAAGCCATATCCGGATCCAGACATTTCAAGAATTAAGGCAAAGTCAGTTGAAATATGAATCGCTCCTTTCAAATGTATCCGGGCTTATCTATCGTTATAATGATAAAAAAAGGATACTTTTCATAAGCGAAAAGGCTAGTCAGTTGACAGGTTATTCTCCGTCAGACTTTTTGGACAGGGATTACTTCCTATTTGATAACCTGATACATCCTGATGACATAATATCTTATCATAATGCTGTTTCTCAAGCAGTTGAAACTGAAGGGCAGTGGGAAATAGAATACAGGATCATCACCAAAGACGGCAAGTTAAAATGGATACTGGATAAGGGGCAACAGATCATCACAAAGCAAGGCAAAGAAAAATTCTTTGACGGAGTAATGCTTGACATCACGCAACAAAAAAAAGCCAGTGAGGATAAACGTATAGAAGCACTTGATGCCACGATTGAAGCAATAGGCTTAATAAACACCAAAGGAGAATACGTTTATATGAATACAGCCCACGTATTACTTTTTGGATATCAATCATCAGAAGAGCTATTGGGCAAAAAATGGACTACCTTATTTTCAACAGAAGAGGGAGCACATTTAAAAAACATATTAATTCCAGGCTTACAAAAAGTAAAACACTGGAGGGGTGAAACAACAGGAAAAAAGAAAGACCTTACGCTGTTTCCCATGGAACTGTCCCTCACATTGCTCAATGATGGAAGCATCATTGGAGTGGTAAGGGATATTACTTCTGAACTTGAAGCCCAACAACGTGAAAAAGAGATACTCGTTGAACGCAATACCCTTATTTTTAAGCAAAACTTCCTTGCCAA
>CAYLYP010000109.1:0-8691 GCA_964387795.1 uncultured Bacteroidales bacterium | reverse complement strand
ATCAAAAAGGGCATTAAAGATACAACCTTTTTATCCCCTTTCCAAAAAACTTAGAGGAGAAATGATAAAATATTATACAATAAACAGTGTAATAAAGGAAAATCACTTTAGCATCAAAACATAGGAAGGACCTGATTATATAACACTACTACCACCCATTAATAAACATAATGAATATCAATAGCCGTAATACATAAGCTGCATATTTTAGATTCCGTATAAAATCAGAACGCATTAAAGATCAAATCGCGTTCAATGCCAGTTATTCCGCTGCAATTAAATCCAAAAGAATCATCAGCTTATCATATACCAATTAAAAAGCGGGCTTATCGCCCGCTTTTTTTAATCAGCCTTTTGTAGGTCCTACTTATGAAACAACTTATCTTACGTATCCCAATTCTCTGAAAGGGCTCAGGAGTTCAGGAAATTGCAATCTGTTTTGCAGGTTTTGGCCTTGCTTCTTCACGTTTCGGAAGGGTTATCATCAAGACACCATCCTTATGCATTGCTTCAATTTTTTCACCATCCACTGTGAGAGGGAGGCTGAATGAACGCTTGAATGATGAATAGCTGAATTCCCTGCGCATATATTTTAAATCTTTTTCCTCATTGTTTTGTTCTTTCTCGGCAGAAATAGTCAACATGTTGTTTTCAAGGTCGATTTTGAAATCGTTCTTTTCCAAACCTGGAGCTGCTACTTCAATTTTAAATGCATCTGCATTTTCAACAATATTAACTGCCGGCATGCTGATACCTGTTTGATCATTAAAGAAAGAACCAATAAGGTCGCGTCCAAAAAAGTCATCAATCAATGAAGGCATACCTGAACGGGTTTTCAAAACTGGTAACATAATTTAGTCCTCCTATTTTAATTGGTTTTACATTTAGGTTTTGACCCATAATACTCAACTTGCATACCATTTTGAAAAAACAGAAAAAATGGCTAAATTCCCATGGTTTTTCAGTCATATTGTCATAATAAATCAGGTTTTCGCTGTCAATATGTCATTCAATAATAAAATTCCTTTAACATAAAAAGCCGAAACCCTCAATTGGGCTTCGGCCTTTCTTTTTCTATACTTCTTTGGTTTTATTGAGAAAACAACTCAAAAATAATCCAACCAAAACAGGAAACCTGAAAGAGCTTACTTTTTAATGAACAATTTAGCTGTTCTCATGGCTTTTTCAGTTTTTATCCTGATGAAATATAACCCATCCTCAAGAGATGAGAGATTGATGGAAGTCTCAGACGGAGAAACCTGAATAACATAATGCACTTTCCCACTCAAATCAACAACCTCTATTGTTGCAACCGATTCAATTGGCTGGGTAAAATAAACAATTCCACTTGATGGATTCGGATAAACTTTAAATTCAGCACCTTGACTTTCATTAATTCCACTAACATAATGACAATAAAACTCAACAACTTCAACATCAGGGGTATCATAGCCGCTTTCAGGGTCAGTTGTAGGAACGACTTTCCATTTACAATAACCATCAAAAGCCAGGTAAGCAAAAAGCTCATAATACTCAAATTGAGCAAGTATATATTCTGTTTGCCCTTCAACATATTCAACATACACGTATTCCTCAGAAGGTGTAGCATCTGATCCCCAGGCGTAAACCTTAAAACCTGCCGGAACAGCATAAATAGGATTTGGAGTAAAATCAAATGAAAAATCATATAAATAAGATTTCACACCAGCTACAATCAAGGTATCACCTTCAGCAGGCACCATATTTTCAACCGGATTGGGGTAAGGGAATGTCTGAACAGAAGTGGTGAATGACCATACAATTACATCCTGGGCATCTGGGCCTGATTGTTGATCAACGCTTGGAACTACCTTCCAGAAATACTCAGTCTCATACTCAAGACTAACCGCATCAAGGGAAGCCGAAAAAGAAACCAATTGGTCATCATACGCTACCCATCCTATCATATCATCCTCAGTTAGCTCAGCAGTAGTGCCAAGGTAAACCTTAAAACCTGCAGGAGCTGTGTAGCTTGGAAGCAATGAAAAACTCCATCCAAGACTTCCAATCTCAACATCAACATCTATTGCACCATCTTCGGGAACAGGGTTTTCAGCGGTATTGGGATAAGGAATTACAAGTGCTTCGGTTGTAAATGACCATACCGGAACATTCTCTGCCTCTGGTCCATTTGCAACATCAAGAGTAGGAACAACTTTCCAATAGTAAGTTGTTGAATACTCCAAACCCAGTCCCTCATTGAATAAAGCCTGATAAGCTGTGGTCCCGCTTACAAATGGAACAACTGCAAATGGCTCTATCCCTTGAAAATCAGGACTTGTGTTTTTATAAACTAGGAATGCTACAGGATCAAGGTATTGAACGGATGAGATATAATCCCATGAAACATTTTGAACCTCAATTGAAATATCTGTAGCTTCATCAATAGGTTCCGGATTCTGGGCCACATCAGGGAAACCATTAGCAATCTCATCAGCACCAATATCAGGTGTTTCAGTGTCGCGTGGATCCCCATCAATATCAGTGTCAATAACAAATGGAGTTGCGATTACAAGTCCATTATTCCGGGCAACTGTTGTAGCCAGCGGCTGAATATGAACATCTGAAACACTTACAAATGGAACATTTTCAGTAAATGAAGCCTGGTCAAAAGATCCTGCCCTCAATTTATAAGCTTCCAGAGTTTGATCAATTGCAGGAGTTGTTGAATTATACCCAAAAAAGATTGGATGGTTAGCAGAAGGCTCTCCTGCATAATAGATATTGTTGTTTGTAGTGGCTGCAATATTATCAACAGCAGGCGTGCTTTTATAGAGAGCTGCAGCATACCCAGTCGGGTTTTCTGCAAGGGTAGTAAGATTGACAAAAATATTATTCCTCATATCAACAGGACTATTTGCATTATAAACACACATAGCGGCTGAAGTATGAGCAGGATTTGTGGCTGTAAATTGAAGCAATACTGTATTATAATAAATATTAGCAGCTCCAAATGTCCTTACATTAATCCCTCTTGTGGCAGCATTGTTTGTGATTACCGATGCAGGTGCAGCAATACCAGAAACCATATTATTATAGACATTTGCAATAATATCGGTTCCAAAAATCAGGATCCCATCTGCCGAATTATTACCTCCTCCGGTTGCTGTAATATTATTAATCACATTATTATAGATGTTATGAGTACTCTTTCTTGCACTCATATACAAAGCATAAATACTTGTGGCTGAACTTGTAATATCCTTTATGGTATTATGGTGTATTTCAAATGCATTTGTAAGGGGCTCTGTAGGGTTTCCGCTTGTTGTAGTAACTGCAGCAGGAGTAGTTGAGCTAGTTTGGGTAAGGTTTTGGACAGTAGTATGGTGTAATGTAAACCCATTTTGATTTTTTATATAAACACCGCATAATACGATATCCGAGATAAGGCTTTCACCACCTGCTTCAGCACCTACCTCATTCCCTACGCTCATTAAAGGAGTTGTGTATGTATTTCCATCAAAATTATACCCAAAGGCAGTATTATAAATAGTATTGTTAATAAACCTGTTATAACTGACTGTCCCGCTGGCATTCGTAGGTGCAGTAGTGGCGAAAACCCTCACTGCCTCTGTTTGGTTAACATTAGTTTTGTTTAATGTAATCACACAGTTCTTTATTGTATTATGATGTGCACCATTTAATTCATCAGCATTGCTGATTAATACACCATATTCAAGCAGGCCATCAGGATTGCGGATATCAAGGCCATTGATAGTGATATAGTCAGATCCTGAAAGGCTTATTCCTGCTTCACTTGCAGCCTCAGTGCCCGCAAAATTCACAATAGGCTTATCTCCCGATTCATCCCACTTAATCTCAACAGGCCCACTTTGAGTCCCGCTGGCTGTTAATGTCAAGAAAGGCTCATTAAAAACCTGAGAGCCGGCAACAATAAAGCTTACCCCGCTTGAACCTACGCCCTGGCTGTTCAATGAATCCACAACAGCCTGTAAACCCGGGTAATTTGCAGAAGGGACTTGTCTCGTTCCTGATAGCTGTCCAAAACTCAGCATAGGAACACTCAATAAAAGCACTAGAAATGTGTGAACATATTTCATATTGAAAAAATTTAGGATTGTCTAACAAATATAACCTAAAAAATATGGAATCTCCATTATGACCACGTTAATTAATATTATATCTTTTATGAACCACTCGTAAATATACAAAAAAGGGTGGAGAACCTTCTCCACCCTTTAACCAAATTAAAAAGTAAAACAATTAGTTTATTACGAGTTTTTGTGAAAATACACCTTTTCTACTGCTTAAACTCAGGATATAAACCCCTTTTTTCATATCATTGTTCAAATCTATCCTGTTTGAAACAACTCCGTTTTCATCTGCTGATAAAAATCCTGAATATTGTTGACGACCTGTTATATCTAATAACATTACCTGAACATTCTCATTACAAGACAAGCCTGATAATGATACATTTATATAACTGTTGGTGACAGGATTGGGATAAACCAACATATTTAAGCCTTCTGAGAGAATAACAGATCTCTGGATTTTAACCACTTCGCTATATTTGAAGGAACCATCAAAATCTGTTTGTTTTAACCGATAATAGGATACCCCTTCCAAAGGTTCCTGGTCATCATATTGATATGATAGCACAACATTTGAGTTCCCTGATCCGGAAACTATTCCCACAGGCTCAAATGAAAACATGTCTGAAGACCTTTCAATTGTAAAGAAATCGTTGTTAATTTCAGATGCTGTTGTCCAATCCAAACGCACATAATCTCCCTTACTTGAGGCAGTGAAAACCAGTAACTCAACAGGCAGTGGATTGGAATTATAATCCGTTATTGCACCAAAAGTAAAAGGACTAAAAGAGCTTACATCCTCTGACATTACCCAACCTGTATTCCCATTCTCATAACAACCCAAATAACCATTATCCTCCCAGTTTGATCCATTAAAATGCGCAACCTTTAAAGCTGTTGGATGCGTAATCATACTACGCTGGGCATCCATCCAGTATAGCTTAACCCGTCCTGAAGCAGTTGTTGCCAATCGGCTGATATCCCAGTATTCTAATGAGCTGACCCTCTCAAGTGGTTCGCTTATATCAGCAGCATTTGGATGTCCGGAATCAAAATATTCGGCTGAAAAAACAGTTAGATTGCTTTGATTCTGAAGGTAACTTAGCCCTGCAGGTGCATAAATCCCATTCTTTCCAATAGGGAAAACAAAATCTGATGAACTAAAACCTTTTTTCCTCATCGGGCCATTTACATAACGATTGTTGCCCTCTCCTGAATAACTTGCCCCATAATTTAATTGTAGCATTGCAGTTGAAGTGGTATTGAGTAATCCTTTTGTAAAAACCAGACTGCTATTAATCTCAATATCGGATAATATCTCTACTCCTGCAGTATTGTTGATTATCAATTTATTAATTCCGCTGTTGCCTACAAAGGGGCCGCTAATGCTTTGCAAAGAAGTGCCGAGCATCTCAATGGAAGCATTCCCTGTTCCATCCATAAACCTTGCCCCGCTTTCCATGACAAGGTCCCCGCTTAGCTTTATTAAATTGTTGTTCTCAAGATTATTAAGAATAGCCTGGCCGCTTATTTCTAAAAGCTCGCAAACCTGTAAAGTATATGAAGGGAGTACTCTTTGGCCGCTTCCAGTAAACCTGATCCTGTTAACTTTTTCAACCCTTGAAGGGATCGTATAATTGGTGCTTGTCCCGCCAAACTCTATTGTTCCTCCTCCACAGGCAAAAAAATCATCATACCTTCCTGCAGGCAAGGATCCACTCTCCAATGCCAGGGTACCAGTCCCAGAGACTTTTCCCAATACATGCTGGGATGTGGTCCCAAGATTAAGTCTTCCATATATTTCAGTCCTATATGCATTCCTGTTGTCAGAAGAAATTGTTACCTCATCCTCTTCCCTGATTACAACAATACTACCATAAGGAATCTCACTTAATGGTTGGGGAAGGTCATCTGATTCCCATGTATTGAGGTCATTCCAGCTACCATCCTGCCTGGATGTAAATAAAGCCACCTTGTCTGGAAGACCATAACCAGCAGTATATTCAGCAGCAAGTGATGGCACATTTAAAAATGAAATAACATTTGCTGTTTCATCTACCAATGAGATATCAAGGATTTTTTGCCAATTCCCATCTGGCATCAACCTTGCTGGCATATAATCAGCTTCCACATGTCCTGAACGAATATCTACCTGATTGTAATTAAGATAAACATTTGAAAGAAGATTATTGAACCCACCGGAACCAATATTCCAATAGTAATTTAGCACTTTGGGATTAATGCTTCCTGCTCCAACGGCTGCTGAAAGCTCGCTATTAACTGGTACAACAGATATATAACCTGATTCATTGTTCTGTACCACATGAAACCTTACAGGAGCGTATTTTCCAACAGACCCTACCGGAAAGGTGAAATCAAATACATTGGCCGGGAAACCTTTTTTTAACCCTAAGGCATTCATTGTCCCATCTGTATATATCATTTTTGAAGCACTAAAAGGGCTTCCTTCAGCTACAAGCACAGAGTTTGCATCCAACGTTAAAAGCCTGCTCCCCAGATTAATTGATCCATTTTGAAAAATAATTGAATTGTTTACTTGATGGTCTGAGGCTAATGCCAGGCCAGAACCATTATTGATTTTCAACCGTCCCAATGATCCTGTGCCCTCAATGGTCTGAAGCCCGCTCCCATTAAATAAAAGACCTCCCGACTCTGCTAAAGGGCTTGCATGGGTTCCATTATTGATAATATTCCCCTTAATACTTATTTCCCTTCCGTTATCTATCAGGCTGCCCGATAGGATATTCAAATTGCCATTCACACCTATTGATGCTGCCAATAAGGAATTCAGTTCTACCTGTGCATCTGATTGGATTGTAAGGTTTTGAAAATTTAATGTCCCCGTCAATACCTGGGTAATCCCCTGGAGAAAAACACTTTTATTTGGAGATGCAGTAAAAGTCCCATTATTTGTCAAATCCCCATGAAGATAAAAATCAAGGGCATTTGTTTGATATGTCTTGCCTGAACCAATTGTAAAATCACCAAGGACTACCATTGGCTTTGATTCCTGTCTTACTGTAAAAGCATTGTTTCCCTGTAAAACCAAATTCGGAAATGGTATCGCTGAGTTAACTGCAAAAATTGTTGAAGCCGGAGTAGATGTCCCATCTCCAAAATACATGGTCGCCAATGCAGGATCAACATCTGCATTACAGGAATCTGCCAAAAATGCAAGGTTGTTTTCTCCTTTTCGGAGAATATAAATGCTCCCGCCCAAAAACCTGAACCTTGAATTATTGTTCCGTATTTCAAATGTTGGTGAATTAAGGGAACTGCCAAGTGTCCCTACCTTTACATTACCCCCTGTCTGATAATACCTGATATTGGCATTGGTAAATGTGGTTGCACCTTTTATCGATTCAGCTACTTCCAAAAGGGCATTATCACTGATTGATAAAGCCGACTTGTTTGAATTTGTATATTGGATATAATTATTTGATGCACCATTGGCTAAAAACTGGCCGGTATTGCTCAATCCCAACCTGCCTGAAAGTATGAGCCCTACACCTGAACCGCTTAACCTCGCCTTGCCCTGCTGAATATCAAGTGCCGATGTGGCAACAATCTCAGCATTCCCTCCCCCACTCGACAGGCTTACATCAATATCCTGATGGTTCAACACCAGGCATCCATTCAGGAATGTGATGGGTTTGACTGGCAAATTGGATGGATGCGAAAGGGTAACAGAGTTGTTAAAAGTAAATGTAGAATCAGCATTGGTGCCTTTATCCATGATAATCCTGTACAGGCTGATATTCCCATTTACCCTTGAATAAGAAGCACTGTTTGTGCCCCCAATTTTTAGCACTACACGGGCTGAGGCGGCATGATATAAATAAATATTCCCTGCCGAATGCTTGATGTTGTTTTGGGCTATAAGCGTATGTTCAAGGCTTGTATTACCCGGGGACGCTACTGAAATTAACGGGTTTGAATTCCCAACCATAATAATATCACCCTTAACATCCACTGTGCGCGGATTCCCTGTGGCAGGAAAAGTCAACCGCCCATAATTATTATTTCCTGCCTGTCCCAATTGAAGGTTCCCATATACTGTAATATCTCCCGCACTCCCTGAATTCATAATTACATTTGCCCCTCCGCTCATAATCCATAAGTTGCTTTTCACAAGGATATCTGCCTCGGGCATATTGAATACACCAGATCCCTCAAACCTTAACTTTGGATACACAAGTATATTGGAGGGGACATTATGAGGATTACCACTCTGGCGGGAATAAATAAATTCACTTTCTTCCTGATTGGAAAAGTCTCCAAAATCAGCCAAAACTGTTGCAGAGGTGCTTCCCATATAATACATTAAAGTACCTGTGCCGGAAATCCTATGATAGTTAGCAGTAACAGTAGTGTCGTTAACTGTCAATCGTGGATTTGTAGAAGCCCCTCCTCTTTCAAATATTAATTCAGCTACATCAACATTACCGTTAACAAAGACTCTATGATTCCGAATTGATCCTCCAGTAAAATGGTTGCCAATTTTCACAATATCACCAGGACCGGGCCGACAGTGCAGCACAGTGCATTCAACTCATGACCCATGGCAACCGTCCGT
>CAYLYP010000108.1:1629-9312 GCA_964387795.1 uncultured Bacteroidales bacterium | reverse complement strand
ATTGTTTTTTAGTATTATTGGATTTTTAGTATTATTAGGTTTAAGGTATCTTTGGCTGTTTTCAAAGAGCAGGTTTGGTAATATAAGAAAAGCTATTTTTATTATGCTTCTGGCCTCGCTGGTAGCCATTGGTTTGTTTTTTTTCATTGACTATTTGGTGAATTTATTTATTCAGGTGCAAATTCCAAAACGACCTGTTTTTGATTTGTTTGAATTTGTGTGTATTTATATAGCAATCCTGCTATTTAAACTGCTCAAGACAGCTAAAGGATAATGAGACTGTATTATTTGTAATTCTACCCCCTTTTTTATTATCCTTGGAGTTTTTCTCAATACGTGGTTTTTTATCAGGAATTTAAAAAGCATTGGTAGGTTATTTGAAACATCAACAATATTTTTTGCAATAAACATTTCGTTATGGCTGATTTATTTATTTATTGACCCTTTTGGGTTTAATGAGTGGTTTTTTGATTAGATGCTGATTACGTATTTATAATAGAAACAACGATGGCTGCTTAAATAACAATTGGTGAGGGTTCAGGGATATTAATTATCCCCTATAACGCACCACCAGAGCGTTGGGGCAATGTGAAAATTAATGGAATGCATAAGCCAATTAATTCAATGTTTTTTTTATCTTCGCATTACGTTCTTTGAGCCACTTCCATAAAAAGCAGTGGTGGTAAATTTGCCAATGGTGCTGTTACCAGGGCTTATGTGATGATGTTTAATCATTTGGCGCATGGGGATATTGGTGATCCGCCAGTAAAAGGTAAAAATGCAGGTGGTAATCTGGATTGGGAATCCATTGTTGGTACTGTCGGTTCGGTTGCTGGAGATTTGTACTACAGCAAAAAATATGATACGTGGATGGGTAAAAATTTCAAGATTTATAAACAAACTTGGGGTGGAAACGGTGTTACTGGAGGTAAAAACAAATTTGGCAAAGCTACATCCAATAGAATCAAATGGGGTGGCCGTGCCTTAGGTGTTTGGAATGCATTTAAAATTCAGCAAGATTATGCTTCTGGAGAAATAAGTACTGGTTGGATGCTGATTGAACAAGGTTCTAATGCTGCTTCAACCATGGGAGGTGTTTACAGAGCTGCTTGGGGTTTCGGTTGGGAAATTGGACGGTCTGTTACTAATACGGAATGGTATCAGGAAGCAAAATTTAACTACTGGTATAACTATACGGAAAGCCAGATTGGTCAACCTTCTCAATCCAATGAAGAACTATGGAATAACTTCTTTAAAAATTACGAACCATGATAAACATATTTTATTATTATTATTACCTTTTTTATACAAAGGTATTACCTGATAGTCAGCCGCATTCAACAGTTATTTTTACTTTAAGTTTTTCATTATCCCTTTTAGTAAATGGCTTATTGAGTTTAATTGCAGCTTATGCTGTTGATTATAACATGTCGAAATATGTAATGGTAAGCATATTTATTATAATAGTGATTGTAAATTATTTAATATTCTATAAATCAGGAAAAGGGAAACAGTTAGTTAAAGAAAAACCTAAGGTTTTAAATAGCCACAAGGTGTCACTATTATTTACTGTAATATTTTTCTTAATCACAACTTCATACCTTTTTTGGGGGCCAATTCTTGTTAAAATTTTATTGGAGAGGTAAAATATAAATGCCCGCTTCTTAGGGCTTTTTATTTCATTGTATAGCATGATTTAATATCATTGATTATTGACCCCCAACAATTATGGAAAGGATATGCCTTTAGTCCAGTATCTATCAATGAAGTAAAAACACCAATAGTTATTGTTGAGGATTAAACAAGTATCCAATGGGATATATAGCCTTTGCGGCCTTTGCGGGAACTTTGTGCCCTTTGCGGTAAAAAAACTTTAACCGCAAAGAACGCAAAGCTTATCGCAAAGAATGCAAAGAATATTTCCCTGAACAATATCACCAGTCACTTCCGGTGGGATCTCTCACCCCTGCGGACTTTTAAAAAGCATTGCTGATGATTTCATTGATTCCATCCCTAAAAGCCTTACCGCAGGGGATTCGAGATGACGTTGTGCAAAGGAAATTAGCAAATTGAATACAAAAGAAGTGGTTACATCTATGGTAATTGCCTTTTTTAAAGGATTTGTTGTATTTATAATTAGCTAATTCTCACATTGGCTAATTTGTTCATTATTAAATTATTTGTGTTTATTTGTGTATTCATTTGTGTTAATCAGTGGAAAAAAGAAATGTCTGAACAATCCCATTCCCGCCCTTAACGTGGCTATTGAAATAGGTAGGCAATGCTTTTCTCAATTATTATTTTCAGCCTCTTTACATCAGTTAAAACCAAACCCATAGCCAATTGAAATGAAAAATGGGGGAACATTGAAAGAGCCAATTGTTGAAACTTTTATTGTTTCTGAAGCATAGGCTTGTTTGTAGTCCATTTTTAAATAGCGGAAGCCGGTGTTGATTATCAACAGGTGTTTTTTCGTTTTACCGAAAAAGTGGGCATAACGTGCTGCAATGTCTATTTCAGGGGCAATCCCTGCAAAGTAATTATTATTAGGGGAACATATACCCAAGCCGGAATAAACAGCAATCTGGTCTTTTGGCTTTGAATATACATTCAATCCGATTTCTAATCCTGAAACAACATCATCGAATTTGTTGTTAATGTCAAGGTTTGCGATTCCGGTATAGAATCCAGCCCACAGCTTTTCAAACAAAAACTGTTGTTGATACCTGAGCTCTATCCGCTTTATTGAAATTTGTAAGTTCAGCATTTTTTTGTTTTGGGCAAATGCGCTTCCGCTCAATAAAAGCGATAGGGACAAACCTAAAAGGATCCTCTTCATTTCTTTATTTTATTGATACTGTGATGTTCTTTACAATGGATTTTGCAGTGCTTAATTTTTGCAAATCGGAAAGAATGTTACCATCAGAGCCATCGGGACTGCTATGGCCAATGAGTTCGAGTTTCACTTCTTTGGTCCCCTCAAAAATTGTTGCAAAAAATACAACAGCCGGTTGACCGCTTCCCTCTTCACCACCTGAATAATTGGCATCGCCTTCTTTTGCATCTTTGGGGAAATAGTCATTGAAATCAACGGAATGGTTGAACTCTGCTTTTATAACAAATGGTTTTTCAAGCTTAACGGGTGTTAGTTTAATTGTTTTATCTGCTTTGGGGGTTGCACCGGTAATCCCATCTGGGAGTGGGTTATCTTTTGTGGGCAACATTAGGCCATCTTCGTAAACTATTCCCCTTTGATGGCACCAGTGGGGCAGGCTTTCTTTTCGTCGGTTGTTTTTATTTGCCTGCCAGGCCTCGGTTGCAATCTTATGGGTTACAAATACTGTAGATAGGTAATTACCTGAAGTGTCTTCGATCCAGATTGCAAATTGGGGAGGGTTCTGTTTTGAAATACCCAGGAATAATGGGAAGTCGTGCAGCCAATGTTCACCGGCTTCAATCTTTATTTCAATATCACCCCGGGCAAAGGATAGTTCTTCTTTGTCGCATGAGCCAAGAAAAAAAATACAGGCAAAGATTAGGACTTTAAAAGTTATCATTTTCATTTTCATTATGTTAATCCTGATAATGTTTGTGCAAAGTAACACCAAATGAAAATGATTGCATTTGACAAATGTCAAAAAAAAACTAATGGAGTGATTTTCGCATCCGGCTTAATGTCTCCTGGGTTATCCCAAGATAGGAAGCTATGTATTGTAAGGGGATTGTATTCACATATTGGGGGTTTTTCTCCAACAACCTCTTATATCGCATTTCTGCTGTTTGGTTCAATAACAAAAAGAGGTGTTCTTCCGAGTTTATGGCTATTGTTTCAGCGATTATCCGACCAAATCTTTCAATTTTGGGATATTTGTCATAAAGCAAATACAGGTCATTTTTTGAAAATTCAAGAACATCCATATCCGTCATTGCCTGAACATTAACAAAAGAGGGGGAACCGGTAATGAAACTTGTGTATGATGTAATGAAAGAGGGGCCAAAATAAAAGTCACTTGTTATTTCATTCCCTTTAGCATCAATATGGTAAAACCTAAAATATCCTTCATTGAAAAACAGTGCTTTATGACAGACTTTGCCATTTTCTGCAACCTGCTCTTTTTTATATATCCTTCTTTGGATTAGGATTTCTTCAAAAGCACCCATCTCTTTTTCAGATAATTGGGCAGCGCTGTTTAGATATTTATGTAATGTTCCTAACATTGTTTAGTTGATTTAATCATTTTGGCCAAACCTCAAGCAATTGGTAATTTAGTGCCCTAAATAAGTGAACAAAGAATCAGGAAAAAACGATAAGCTGATTGTGGTTTCGTGCCCCTTATCACTTTGTTTCCTTTATCAACTTAGCATGGATCCCGAATCCTGTATCAGATGTTATATCCACTTTAATTGGTTTTAGGGGTAATTCAAAGATAATGATTTTTTAACCAATGCTTTCTGCTTCATTGTGATGGAAAACAGTATAATAATCAAAGTTTTAAAATTTCAATTTGCAAAGTAAAAATAATTAAAATTAAGCCATTGGGATTAATAAACCCTCAAATGTAAGCTTATGGGGTATTCTATTTTATACAAATAATCATGGCAAAAACAATAATATTTTTTCATTATCTGGCCTTAATAATATCATAAAATTTTTAAAGAACCTGTAACCGCTTATTAAATACCATTTTAAGAATTATTAAGATTTTAAAGTATTGAAAAACAACGTCATAGCGTTTTTCAGGAAATGTTTCTTAGGTCTATTTGCTTTTTTCTCAGGTCGTTATGACCAAAAGTTGATAACTTCTTTTGATTGTTAATATGTTCTTGTTCGGCTTTAGGACATTGTTATTTATCTTCGCTTATAGATAAACAATAGCACACGGGCTTGTTTATCTATTTCCGTTTTAGCCCGTTAACAATATATAACCCGAAAAGTTTTTTTAAACATGGACAACCAAGCAGCCATAAACCTTGTTGATGATGTGGTGAGGGCATCAGAAAAAGAAAACCTGTATAATGAGGTTTTGGGAAAGAGGAGCCGCCCGGAGCTCCCGGAGGAGGAAGGTGAGCAAGCAGTTGAAACGACAAGTGCCGCTCCATCAGGGAAGAAGAAGATGTATTCACACCAGGAAGCCATAGATAAATCAACGGTTTATTTTGGGGGTGACAGCCTTGCTGCCAGTGTTTGGGTTAACAAATATGCATTAAAAGATTCGGATGGCAATTTGTTTGAATGCACCCCTGAGGATATGCATTGGAGGATTGCCAATGAGATTGCAAGGATTGAAAAAAAATATCCGAACCCTGTTTCTGCAAAGAAGATTTTTAGCCTGATAGAAAAGTTTAAATATATCGTGCCACAGGGAAGCCCTATGGCTGGTATTGGGAATAATTTCCAGGTAGGTTCATTGTCAAATTGTTTTGTGATTGGCAATAAAGGCAATTCAGACAGCTATGGTGGGATCATGAAGATTGATCAGGAACAGGTTCAACTGATGAAAAGAAGGGGAGGGGTAGGCCATGATCTTTCACATATCCGTCCTAAAGGCAGCCCTGTAAAGAACAGTGCATTAACATCCACTGGCCTTGTCCCTTTTATGGAAAGGTATTCCAATTCAACAAGGGAAGTAGCCCAGGATGGCCGCCGTGGTGCATTGATGTTAAGCGTTTCAATAAAACATCCTGACTCAGAGAGTTTTATTAATGCAAAGCTGGAAGAAGGTAAAGTTACCGGTGCCAACGTTTCGGTAAAGATTACAGATGATTTCATGCATGCTGTTGTGAATGACCTTGATTTTGTTCAGCAGTATCCGATAAATAGCCCAAACCCTACATTTACCAAAAGCATCCAGGCCCGTGGATTATGGAATAAAATTGTGCATAATGCATGGCGTTCTGCTGAACCAGGTATCTTATTCTGGGATACCATTCTGAAAGAGTCAGTGCCTGATTGTTATGCAGATCTTGGTTTTAATACCCTTTCAACCAATCCTTGTGGTGAGATCCCTCTTTGTCCTTATGATAGTTGTCGTTTGTTGGCAATAAATTTATTTGGGTATGTTGAGAACCCATTCACACCAAAAGCATCTTTCAACTTTCCATTGTTTAAGGAACATGTTGGATATGCCCAGCGTATCATGGATGATATTATTGATCTTGAGCTTGAAAAGATAGAGGCAATTCTTGAAAAAATAAAATCAGATCCTGAAGAAGAAGAGATAAAAGCTGTTGAGATAAACCTTTGGAACAATATAAAAAATAAATGTCTTGAAGGCCGTCGTACAGGTATAGGTATTACTGCCGAAGGTGATATGCTTGCCGCTTTGGGGTATATCTATGGCTCTGATGATTCGATTGATTTTTCGGTCAACCTTCATAAGACCCTTGCCATTGAGGCATACAGGGCTTCAATAAACCTATCAAAAGACAGGGGTGCATTTAAAGTATTTGATTATACACGTGAAGTAAACAATCCTTTTATCCAAAGGGTGTTCAGCCAGGAGCCTGAGATGATGGAGGATATGAAGAAGTATGGCAGGAGGAATATTGCCCTGCTGACAATTGCACCTACCGGTAGTGTTTCATTGATGACCCAGACCACTTCAGGTATTGAACCTGTATTTATGGTTTCGTATAAACGACGCCGTAAAGTAAATCCCAACGATAAAAATGTAAGGATTGATTTCACTGACGAGGTTGGTGATTGCTGGGAAGAGTATAATGTGTTTCATCATAAATTCCTTGACTGGCTTAGCCTGAATGGTTATGATGCAGAAACAGTGAAGCACCTTAAAGATGAAGAACTGAATGCAATCATTGAAAAGTCGCCTTATTATAAAGCTACAGCCAATGATGTGGATTGGGTTGCAAAGGTAAGGTTACAGGGAGCAGTGCAGAAATGGGTTGATCATTCAATAAGCGTGACGGTAAACATCCCTAACAATGTTTCGGAAGACCTGGTAGGACAAATCTATCAAACTGCATGGGAAAGCGGATGTAAAGGGATTACAGTGTATCGAGATGGTTCCAGGGCGGGCGTTTTAGTTAAGGATTCAAAGAAAGAGAATGATGCTGAATTCCCTGAGACTACTGCACCTCCCCGTCCAAAAGTATTGGAAGCACAAGTTGTCCGTTTTAATAACGATAGTGAAAAATGGATTGCTGTTGTTGGAACCCTTCATGACCGCCCTTATGAGATTTTTACAGGAAAGGCTGATGGTTTTTATCTGCCAAACTGGGTTGATAAAGGCTGGGTAATCAAAAACAGAAATGACCAGGGCAAATCAAGATATGACTTTCAGTTCCTTGATAATGATGGTTATAAAATCACCATTGAAGGTTTGTCGCGTTCATTCCATAAGGAATTCTGGAATTATGCAAGGCTGATATCAGGTATTTTAAGACATGGTATGCCTCTGCCAAGCGTAGTGGATGTCATAGAAGATATGAACCTTGACTCAGATCGTTTACACACCTGGAAGAATGGGGTAGTAAGGGCATTAAAGCGCTTTATCCCTGATGGCACTAAAGCCCGTGGACGTACATGTAAGAAGTGCGGACAGGAATCAGTAATCTACCAGGAAGGATGTTTAATTTGCACTACATGTGGAGAAAGCAAATGTGGATAAATAATTTGTTTTTCTTGTTTCAGTTATAGCTCCTGCCCTGTCCTTTTTAATAAGG
>CAYLYP010000108.1:0-1529 GCA_964387795.1 uncultured Bacteroidales bacterium | reverse complement strand
ATAAAATCACCGCAAAGGTAACCAAGAACAGCCCCTCCAACAACATCACTCAGCCAGTGTTCGTTTTGCCATAAACGGGATACTCCTACAGCAGTAGCCAATCCATAAGCAATCCAACCGTAAGCCCTGTTTTCGGGAAACCAGTGATAGGTAACTGCTGCAAAGGCAAACATTGAAGCGGTATGCCCTGATACAAATGATTTGTTTTCCCGGTTGCCAAGGAGGCCATGAAAGGCAAATGGATCAGGCTTAATCTGGTCAAGTGGCCTTTCCCTTTGAAATGAATATTTGGGTATTTGGGTCAGGACACGGGTAAATACAAATGCCCATCCTGCAGTGGCTGCGTAATCAAATAAATCCTGGTCACGTTTTAGCCATGCATAAGCTCCGATAGTTCCAAGGGCTGGTAATGTTATTAAACCATTGCCCATAGGATCAAGGACGTATTTTGTAAGATTGGGGCTTGTTGTTCCTTTATTGGTAAAAGCTTCATTAACAGGCCTGTCAGCAATCATGCTAAGCCCAACCCCGCTTGTTAGCAATCCTGCCCTGAGCCATTGCTTTCCATCTGCTTTAAAAGGAGCAACAAATATTTTTGGGACATCATAAAGATATTCTTTGATTTTCAATTCTGGCCTGGGAGGCAAAACCACATCAATAGTATCTCCTGATACAGGTCTGGAAATAAGAATGAGAAACAAAAGAAATATCAGGTGCTTAGCATTCATTTTTAGCTTCTTCCCATAGTTTGTCCATTTCTTCCAAGCTCATCTTACTTAAAGGTTTGGATAATTCTGTGGCTTTCTTTTCAAGATAGTTAAAGCGTGATATGAATTTCTTGTTGCACCTTTCCAATGCGTTTTCAGGGCTGATATTCATAAAACGTGAAAGGTTGACAAGTGAAAAAAGCAGGTCACCAAATTCTTCTTCCTTTCGGGCATTGCTTTCATTGTTGTCAATGGTTTGCTCAAATTCAACCAACTCTTCTTTGACTTTTTCCCATACCTGATGTGAATTGTTCCAGTCAAAGCCTACACCCCTGGCTTTTTCCTGTATCCTGTATGCTTTCACAAGGGCAGGGAGTGAATGAGGCACGCCTGCAAGCACGGAGCGATTGCCTTCTTTAAGTTTGATATGTTCCCAATTTGCTTTTACATCTTCCTCATTGTTAACTTTTACATCCCCATAAATATGAGGATGGCGCCGGATAAGTTTTTTGTTGATGCTTTCAAGCACATCTGCGATGTCAAAGGAGCCGTTCTCAGAGCCTATTTTAGCATAAAACACAATATGGAGCATCAGGTCGCCCAGTTCTTTTTTTATTTCTTCCATGTCATTATCGAGGATTGCATCGGCTAATTCATAAGTCTCCTCAATAGTAAGATGGCGTAAGGTTTCGATGGTTTGGGTGCTGTCCCAGGGGCATTTTTCCCTAAGGGTATCCATAATATCCAATAATTGCTCAAATGAGCTGAGGCGTTTGTCCATGTGTGTTTTTTTTTCAAAGTTACAAACAATAATATTTTTAT
>CAYLYP010000107.1:0-9438 GCA_964387795.1 uncultured Bacteroidales bacterium | reverse complement strand
AAGGATATACCAAGGTCTTATCAGGTTCAGTATCGTCCATGTGGATATTGGAGAATTAATGGATATGGTAATATTATGTCCGGGGGAAGAACCCGGTTTGAATTCAATCATTTGATTATTAACACGTAGGGACGTGCATTTGTAGAGACGCACAGACGTGCGTCTCCTGCAAATATGGGAGACGCACGGTTACAGAGACGCACGGCGGTAGAGACGCACGGCGGTAGAGACACACAGCGGTGGAGACGCACGGCCGTAGAGACGCACAGCGGTAGAGACGCACGCCTGTAGAGACGCACAGCCGTGCGTCTCTACAGGCCGGTTAGATGTTGACGTGGATTATAGAAAGGTCAGAATGTTAGTATTTTTAGAATCGGATGGCGTTTATGAATAAACCTATGCAATTCCAGGAGATATTATATTGCACAACAAAACATTTCCTGTTTATACATCCGTATTTATTGTTTTTTGATATTTTTGTTGGGGGAAACAGTGAATAAAATCCTTACCATTGTGCGCCATCATTAAAACGAATTTCATAACACGATATCTTTATGGATAATGAAATTATAAAATACCTTTCAAAATATATGATAGTATCCAAAGAATTGGAGGACGCTATTAATGAAAGCGGATTTGTTAAAGTATATAAGAAAGGAACTGTTTTACTTGAAGAAGGTAAAATTTCAAATGAATGCTATTTAATTGTAAAAGGTTGTATTAGGAGTTATTACATAAATGATGGTGATGAAATAACGACTGATTTTTTCACAGAAGACCAATCGGTTACGCCATCAGCTTATGGAAAAAATACACCTTCGGGCTATTATCTGGAATGTGTTGAAGATACTATTGCAGGTGTTGGTACGCCTCAACTTGAAACTGAGTTATTTCAAAAATTCCCTCAATTAGAATCGTTGACACGAGCTTTGGTTGAAGCAATAATGTCGAAACAACAAGACACCTTAGCTGAATTTAAAATGGCCTCTCCCGAAGAACGATATTTGAATATGCTAAAAAATAGACCAGATTTGATAAATAGGGTTCCTCAACATCAAATTGCAAGTTATTTAGGCATTAAACCTGAATCCTTAAGTAGGATCCGCAAACGAATAATGAAACAAAAATAATCCGACTCATGTATTTCTTAACTTAAGTCAACGAAATGAACTGTCATGGCTCTTTAGTTTTGCATGAAAAACGTAAAACATAAAAATTTGAGTTATGATAATCAAAAGAATTTCAACGTCATTTTTAATTACAATGTTTGTTGCACAAGCATTTTGTCAAAATTCAGAACAATCTTTAAAAGGTTCACATAGAAATCATGTTTCTGACTATAAATTCTCTGTAAGCACAACATGGTTGAGTTTTGCAAACTTTGGTGAAGAAAAAACCAATACACACCATTATGAGCTTCATTTTAAATACAATCTCACATCAAAAGACAAAATTGGTATCAAGGTCGCTACCTGGAAATTGTTTGCGACTATGGGTATGGCAATGAGTGAGCAACTTAAGTTCGATGAAAACAATTTCTATCCTGGCAGGCTCCGCGAAACCGGATCGGGTATTACCTATCAACGTATGCTATGGAAAGGATTATTTACTACTGTTGAAATACTGCCACAATTAAAGACCTATTTAGGTGAAGATAATAACAAGATTGGTAATGGTTTCAAATTATATACATCTTATCACCTCGGATATCATATTCCTTTATTCAAGGGTAGAATGTACATAGAACCACAAATCCATTGTCAGTATTGGCCAATTGATACCAATACTCCACAATCTTTTAAAGAGATTGATGATAAATGGAATAATTACTTCCTGTTTGAGCCAAATTTGTATATTGGTGTGAATTTTTAAAATAGAATACTATTTGAGAGTTAGATGATAGAGAAAAGAATAACGAACTTACATATTCATTATATGAGAAATTGATCATGAAAGAAGAAAAATTTTATTTCTCTCCATTTGAAATGAAGCTTGCAAGTCATATTCGAAAGAATAATTTTGAATGCTATCAATGCCATTTAGCCCAAAAGCAAATTTCAGTTGCACATGATGGTAAAATACTTCCATGTGTTCAATTTGTGAAAGATGGTATTTCAAACATTGAATATGCTATCGGTTCCATTCATGAAGGAATAAACATACACCTTCAACAAAAGATGTATTCTGAATCAAAAAAGGTGGATATAAATTGTAAGGAGTGTGCTTTTAATTCCAGATGCAATAATAAATGTAGTTGTCTTAGTTATCAATTGACCGGGGAATTAAACAAAGTAACTCCAGTAATATGTGAAACTGAAAGAATTTTAATACCGATAGTTGATAAAATGGGGGAGCGACTTTATAAAAAAGGTTCAATTATGTTTATCCAGAAACATTACAATTCAGTATATCCAATATTATCAATGATTGAAGACATGAATTAATTCACATACGACCAACACACAGTATAGCCAATAAGGGCTTCAGTGGTATGCAAAGGGTTATTGCCCGCTTCAATTTTTCCTGTAACTTTACTGGGAATCTCCCAAAATCCTTTACTGTTCATACCGTTAACCCTTAATAATAATTTTCAAGAATGAAGGAGCAACTTAAAATAATACTACCCGAAAATAAAATTGATGAATTTCTTTCCATAGGAAAAATTAAAACAATTCATTCATTGGATTGCTTTATCAGAGCAGGAGAAGTTCCTCAAAAAATTGCATTTGTCTTTTCGGGGCTCTTCAGGTATGTATATACAAACAATAATGGAGATGAATTCACTAAGTCAATTATTAAGGAAAACCTCTTCCTGAGTTCATATTCTGCCATGATTATGGAAAGGCCATCCTATTTCTCAATCGAAGCATTAGAAGATTCGCAAGTGTTGGAAATATCCTGGAAAGACTTTTTACAATTAGTTGAGAATGATATTTTCTGGTTTAAGTTTCTCTTTAAATTTATAGAAATAGGTTATATGGTTAAAGAAAAAAGAGAAAGGGACTTACTTCTACTCAATGCCGAAACAAGATATAAAAACTTTCTCACAGAATTCCCCGGGATGGAACAAAGACTTAAACAGGGAATAATAGCATCATACTTAGGAATAAAACCCGAAACATTAAGCCGAATACGTAAAAAAATCATTTTTTGACTTAGGTCAATGCATAAGAATAACTGACAGTATTACTTTGCAGCATTGTTTAATAATTTATTAATCATGAAACTGCAAAACAATACTGTGTTAATTACAGGCGGAAGTTCAGGCATTGGGCTTGAATTGGGCAGAGAACTTGCTAAGAAAGGAAATAAGGTTATTATCTGTGGTAAAACGGTTGAAAAACTGGAAGCTGCAAAACAGCAGGAATCCAATTTTACTACTTATCAATGCGACCTTTCGGACAGTAAGCAATGTGCTGATTTTACTGAAATAATCAGAAAAAATCACCCCGATTTGAATGTTCTTATCAACAATGCTGCAATAGTAAATAAAACTTCGTTTCCTGATGATCCGCAAATAATGGAAAAACTTCTTGCGGAATTAAAAACTAACTTTATAGCACCGATACAATTAATACATGAATTAATTCCGGTGTTGGAAAAAAACCATAATGCCGAAATTATAAACATAACCACCGGATTGGTATATATTCCGCGGGCATTGTATCCATTTTACAATGCTACAAAAGCCGCTCTGCATTCTTTTACCCAAGTGCTCAGGCATCAAATGACAGGGAAAAACATCAACATTGTGGAAGTAATGTTTCCGGCAGTTGATACCCCCTGGCATCAGGGAAATCCTCCAAAAATTGCTATATCCGCCCAAAAGGCTGTTTCCGAAATGATAACAGGGCTGAAAAAAAACAAAGCGGAAATAAAGGTTGGCGGTGCAAAAATGCTTTATAAAATGTCGCGCATAGCACCTGGTTTTGCAATAAAAAAAATTAATTCACTTTAATGAAATCAGCGATGTCAAAATCAAGTAATAAAAGAAAATTTCTAAGCATGGCTTGGTTACCATATATTTTTATTCTTTTTGAAATGCTTTATATGGCAACACCCTTTGCAGCTTTTTTCTATGGTGTTTACGAAATCCCTTTGAAATTTTTAAACGAAAACCCTGTTACAGCATGGTTAATTCAAACGATACTGCCTCATTTTGTTGAAACGAACTCCAATATTATTCATTTGCTTATAAATGCAGGGTGGATAATGATGGCTATAGGGGCAATCGCCTTTATTGTAGGATTTATTCAAATCTATTATTCCAAGTTTACTAAAAAAGAAGCCGTAACCGGAGGTATATATCAGGTAATCCGTCATCCGCAATATGCAGCATGGATACTTTTTGGATTAGGAATGTCTCTTGTATGGTCAAGATTAATTGTTTGGATAATGTTTGTATCCATGACATTTATATATTATCTGCTTGCTAAAGCCGAAGAAAAAGAATGCATGGAAAAATACCCTGACACATATCCGATGTATTATAAAAAAACTGGTATGTTCTTTCCTAAAATATTCAACTTGGGCAAGATCAATATCGCTTTTCCTGATAATAAAATACTGTATGCTACAACTGTCTTTTTTATTTATGCAGCAGTTATAAGCATTACCATCTTTTCGGCTTTTAAAATAAGAAATTACACGATATCAAAAATGTCAACTGCTTATGGAAATGATTATATGGCAGTTTCGGTTACATATATTTCTCCTCAAATAACCCAAAAGGCTATTGAAATCATGCTCGAAGATAGTATAGTGCAGAATGAAATATCAAAATTTTTTGTTGAAGGCGAAAAAAAACTATTTTATGTGATGCCTCAATCATGGATATTACCGGAATTAGGAATGGCTTCGGACTTAAATGACCACAATAACCCACAAGTAAGTTCTGCCTCTCATGGAAATCCAGAAGATACTGAACCCATGAAAAAAAGAGTTTTGATATCCAAACCAAAATTAATTCGAGAATCAGAACCATCTAAGATTCTATATTATTTGAAACAACAGGTACCTCAGTTATATATTGACATCGATTTAGAAAAAGGAGAAGTGATTAGTAAATCAAAACCGTCCCTTGAAGGAATATATTCTGATATTCCAGTGCCGTTGTTTTAATATTATAGTTTTAGAAACTAAATCTTGTATTTTTGAAAAGAAGATTTCATGGATTATGTAAATCCATTGTTTCATTCATTACAATTTGATTAAGAAAAAATATACGAAACGTTTGCCAATAAACAGGGCTTAATGTTGTCAGCACAACCCATCATGAAGCTTTAGCTAATAATCGATATCGAATAAGCTCAGTTTGAAATACTCCCGAAAGATGGCACTATGGGCATTAGAACACATGTAAATAGGTTTTTGAAAAAGGAGTATAGAGGTGAAGAAGATCCCTGAAAGAAGATGGTATCGATTGGGATGAAGATCTATTATTTGATGATTGAGGGGGAAACTCCTACGGAGTTTTATACGCAGGTATTGCTTTGTGCCCCCAGATAAATCTGGGGGTTATGCACAGGATACTCCTATCGGAGTAAGGAAATAGTTTTGAATATCCCATAAGTCTTACAATTAAAGGAAGCTTGCTTTTTCTGGGAAAGGAAATGAAAAGGGCATAATAATTTCGATTAGAGTCAATAAGGCTTTGCAATCAATTGCCACCCGGAGTAAGAAAAATGCATTGAATACTTAGTGTCTGCTGAAAAAGTCTTTAAGGCATCAGATGTGAGGCAACAAGGCGAAATTGTATAATAATACTATGAGCCGATGGCAACGAAGCAGATGATGCCTTAAAGACTAACGCAAACAAGATGCAAACATATTAGCACTTAAGGAAATAAATCCATGCACCTGGTATTACAAAGTGGCATTATAAATGATATTCATCCTGCTTGTTAAGTGTTTTTCAGCAGACCCTAAATATATAACCACACAGATAATTACAGGCGAATACCCAGGTGCCCTTCTATTCCGGGTAAAAATTTTTCGGTAGCAGAAAAATTATAGAGTAAAATCAATTTTGGTTCAATAAAAAAGCGGGACTTTTTCCCAATCAGGAACTTATAACCGGATTCTGCACCGAGTATGAAACCCTGGGCTTCTTTACTATCTTTTCTTTTTAATGTAAAGCCTGTTACAGGTGCAGCAAAAAATCCTGATAAGGGTTCTTGTTCCGAAAAATAATACCTGGGTGAGAGTTCAAACACAAACACCGGATGTTCAATATCCTTTCCGATGATTAATTTTTCAGCAAATACATATTCAGCAAAAAGCGAAACAGAGAAGTGCCTGTAAAGCTGATACTCAAATCCGATATTTGCCAGTCCCAAAAAGGGTTTATAGGGATTTATTTTTATACCCAGCCTGTTTGTTTTTGCTAATGTATCGCCCTGCTCCCTGCTAAAACCTGTTTTTACCAACAGCAAAAGCAATAATGTAAAACAAGACAACACCCTTAAGAATTTTATTTTAATGTTCATACCCTTAACCGGTTTTAAAAAACAATTTTGTTTTTCTTGGGCTTTATAATTGTCTATCAGCGTTTAAATCATTTTTTTATAATAATGATTTCCTTATAAACAACACTGAATGGAGCCACAAATTACACAAATTGCTCAAATTACACAAATAATCCAGGATTAGGGGATGTTACTTCTGAAAAATTATTGGTTTTTTTTTGGGGGGGGTGGGTTGATAAAAAGGATGGTTTTTTCGTTTGTCGAAAAGTTTTTGAACAAGAAAAATTGAGCTGACAAGTGAAAAATGCATTTTTTTCCGAATTGTTTTTTTTTGAAACAATACTTTCTAACCTGTTGAAATTGAATGATGCTTGACGAAGAACACAAAGGGAGAAAGAATGTTTCATACGGGTTTCCCACAGTACTAAATTAAGGATAAATCCTAATTGTAGGGGCGAACCATTATGGATAATTTTACCATGTTTAATCTAAGGAAATTATTTGTTCGTGTGAGAAATCAAAAAAAAGAAAAATAACAACAATCAACTTTCGTAACATGAAACCAGAATTACGTTTTTCATTCGTTTTCAACCTGTTCGTTTTGAGCTTCGTATTGTTGGCCCTCCCCACAATTAGTTTTGGCCAACAGGACGAAAACCTAAGGGACAAGGTTAATGTGCCGTATCCGAATTTGACAAAGTCAACTTCATCGGCTATTAGCGTCCAGAACTATACAGGTGACGTTGTAACCAACCCTCTTCATCCAAATAAGCTGGTAACAGACTTATTGGTAACAGGCTGTATTCAAGCAAGCAATGTAGTGTTCAGAGGTAACAGGGAACAAATAGGTCGCTTTGACCGTGCTTCAGACAATCCAAATTTCCCATTGGAATCAGGGATTGTACTGTCAACAGGAAAAGCAACTAATGCAATTGGCCCAAACAGTTCTTCAAGCAGGTCAACAGAGTATTCCTTAACAGGGGAAGTAGATTTACAGGCTCTTGCAGGTGTATCCTCAAGCAGAGTAAATGATCCTGTAGTTCTAACTTTTGATTTTGTTCCCAATGGGACAGTTGTAGAGTTTCGATATATTTTTGCTTCGGATGAATATCCTGAATGGGCATGCAGCCAATACAATGATGTATTTGGTTTTTTCATTTCCGGCCCTGGTCTCAGTGGATCTTATCAAAATGGAGCATTGAATATTGCAAAACTTCCTGACAATACTCCTGTAAGCATCAATAATATTCATGTGAACGGATATAATCAGGATGAGTATTCTAGTCCAAATCAAAATCTTTGTCCTGATAAGAATGCTGCATACTATGTATCGGTTCCATCAGGATCAACAACCATTGAATATGATGGTCGTACTACAGTTTTAACTGCCCGTATAGAAGGTTTGCAAGCATGCGGAACCTATAAAATGAAAATTGCTTTGGCTGATATTTATGACAAACAGTATGATTCAGCTGTATTTTTAGAAGCAAAAAGCTTAGGCGCAAGTGGCGCAGTAATAAAGAACTTTTATAATCTTGTAGAAAGTGATGACGTATTTCAGGGCTGCTCACCTAATGAAGTACGTTTTTACCGTGAAGCAGGTTCAAACAATACACTTCCTCAGACAATCAATTATGTAATTGAAGGGACTGCTGTATCAGGAGTTCATCATAACTTAACATCAGGGACAGTAGTAATTCCTGCAAATCAGGATTATGTAGCATTATCCTATGATCTTCCTTTAGTAGCCCTTGACGCAACAAAAACAATCATTGTCAAGGCAGATGTATCTTGTTTATGTTCAGGTGGTAACCAATGGGTTGAAAAGGTAATCCGTATCCATGATCCTTTTGTATTGAAGACATTCTCAACAACCCCCCAGACACATTGTAACCAGGCTAATGGAAGCCTGACTATTATGGCTGGTCCTGGTGCATCAAGCTATGACTATGTGTTTACATATCGCTTGTATAACAGCAGCAATCAATTATTGAGCACACAATCAACAGGTGCCAATATCAACCTTACTTTCCCAAATCTGGGTTCAGATAGTTATACCATCAGGATAACTGAGGAAAAGAGCTGTCATGAGATTGTACAATCAGGCATTATCGTTCAAAGCCCTAATGCACCAACATTAAGTCTTTCAAGTAATTCTCCTGTTTGCGCAGGCGAAACTATTGAATTAAGTGCTACTTCTTCAACTGCTGGCTTAACCTATAACTGGAGTGGCCCTGCTGGTTTTAACAGTAATATTGCAAACCCTGTTATTAATAATGCAGGTGTTGCCAATGCAGGAACCTACAGTTTATTGGTAACAGCACCAAATAATTGTACAGCTACAAGAGGTATTAACGTTGCAGTTAATGCTTTGCCGGAAGTTACTATTACAGCAAATGAATCACTTCAGTTTTGTGAAGGCGGTTCAGTAACACTGACAGCAAGTGAAGGTGCTTCTTATTTATGGAGCAACGGCGCAGTAAGCCAAAGCATAGAAGTAACAGAAGCCGGTAATTATAGTGTTCAGGTAACAAATTCAAATGGATGCAGCAATTCTGCCGAAGTAACTGTAACCGTAAATGAATTACCAGTTGTAGAAATTATCCCAAGCGGTTCAACAACAATATGTGAAGGCGGTTCAGTAACACTGACAGCAAGTGAAGGTGCTTCTTACTTATGGAGCAACGGCGCAGTAAGCCAAAGCATTGAAGTAACAGAAGCTGGTAATTATAGTGTTCAGGTAACAAATTCAAATGGATGCAGCAATACTGCTAATGAACCAGTAACCGTAACAGTTAACCCATTACCAACAGTAAGTGTTGTTGAAGACTTTGCAGTATGCTATGGTACTTCAATCACTTTAAATGCAGAATATGCAAATGGTGAATTAAGCTGGAACAATGGTGTTGAAAATGGTGTTCCTTTTGTAATCACAGAAACCACAACCTTTACTGCAACAGTAACTGGTGAG
>CAYLYP010000106.1:2294-9505 GCA_964387795.1 uncultured Bacteroidales bacterium | reverse complement strand
ATTTCGCCTTGTCGCCTCACATCTGATGCCTTAAAGACTTTTTCAGCAGACCCTACTTAAGAAATTTTTTTTTTGAATATTTTTTTTCAAAAAAATACCAGATAATGAAAATTTATTCTAATTTTGCAAACCGAATTCAGGGACATTGTCCAATGGTGTAACGGCAGCACAGCAGATTTTGGTTCTGTTAGTCTAGGTTCGAATCCTGGTTGGACAACAAAAGCTCACGAGCAAACTCACTGAAAAACAACGGAAAGCCCGCTAAAACACAAGATTAGCGGGCTTTTTTATTGTCTTTTTGAAGTCGAAAAAAACCCTATTTTTTCGGTAAAATCCATAAAAATGTCATTTTTTTGCCAGTCTCATGCCAGTTGATTATTTTTGCCATTATTTGATAATGACAAAAAAATAAGCTTGCAAAAAACTGGCAGGATATGCAAAAGACTAAGCAATGGAAATGGTATTGAACCAGGAACCGGATTTATGTAATTTTTAACCAATATGCGGCATTACAAAAGGCGAATTTATTAATCAAGGATATAAGAATTTAGGATGGACGAGAGGATAGGATAAAGAAACACCTTAAATGGAAGCCTGTTATGAAGCTGGCCATGAATGAACAAACATTGGTCTTAATGAAAATTGAACGCTAATCATTTACATTGCTATAAATATAAATTTTTCTATAAGCTTGGTAGTAGAGACAAAATAGAAATCCTAAAAAAACAATTCAATTTCTTCACCAACCTATCATCGAAGCATTCATTTATTTTGTTTTTTAAGCGTGGCAATCCATAAATCGTCCTGTAAAGCGGTTATTCTGGCTGGAGAAGCGGAAGCTCTTTGACAATACGTTGATTGTTAAGTTGTCTTGTGGGGCTTGGCAATAAGCATACAATTGATTAGGGATTAGTCGAATAAGGTTTTTTGCTTAATTGTTGAATTTTTCATTGTATAACGTAGGGGTTTATGATTAATCGTTTCAATATCTTTATTATTTTTTAAGTATTCCCTTAATTTCTTTTCTGACCAGGTAAGTTGCAATTTCTTAATAATGTCTTTAACTGCATATTCACCTGTTTTGAGCAAATCAATAATTTTGTTTTGGTGATCTATGATTGGTTCAATTACACCTGATTGGTTTACTTCAGTTGATGATGGTTTATAATCTATTAAAGGATTTCCTTCAAAGTCAACTGCAATAGCACCTTTTTGTATCAATAAATCATTGGCTGTTTTTTCAGAAGGTTCAGCTTTACGAACATATATTTTTCTGTTTTTTCTTAAACCATCTACAACTCCAGACCAGGTTCCACCTTTTTCGGAAGATTCTGCAACGTAAATTTCGGAAGCAAGTCCATATATTATAGGATTTCTTGCCATTGCTAATTCAGCCTTCCACGGTGCTTTTGGAAAAAATGTGCTTAATACTAAAACATCGCCATCAACAATTTGCTTATAGTAGTTTTTAAAACCTGAACCAAACGTCATTATACCTTGGGGTAATACAATAATACTTTGACCTTTGTAATTAATCGCAGAATCCAACGCTTGCTTATCAACACCTTTGGCAAAGCCACTTACAACTACTTTGTATTCTTTACTTGCTAACCTGGCAATATTATCAGTAAACTCCAAAGATTTATCGGAGGCGTTTCGAGAGCCTACAATGGCTATTGATTTTTCCTGCATGATTTTCTTATTGCCTTTAACATACAATAAAGCTGGAGCATGCGCCGCTTTAAGATTCTCTTTAAGGGTTTTTGAATATTCTGGTGAAGTTATTGGAATCAATTCATAACCTTCATTATTTAATGATTCAGCTAAAAAAGCATTATTGGCTAATTCTGATTTTGCTGTTTTTAAATCTTCAACTTCTTTATTTTCTAAGCCATATTGAACTTCCCAATCACTTTCTGGTAACTGAAAAAAATCCTCAATTGAGAGTTTGTACTCATGAAAAAACTTAATTATGAGGTTGTTTATTTTTAAATAACCCCACCTTGGCAAATGTGCCAATGCTATCCAATATGCTGCTTCTTTATTCATACTAAGTCTCCTCCAACTGTTCTTGCGATTACTAAAGGTGCAATTTTTATGGCTCCAAAATTACTCAAATATCTTCCAATTTCCTTAATAGTTGCACCACTATCAAAAATGTCATCAATTAATAAAACGGTTTTCCCTCTCACTTCATCAGGATCATTAATCATAAACGCATCTTTGACATTATCTGACTTTAAATAAGCGTTTTCAAATACTTTCTGTTCACTTGTTGCTCTTTGCTTAATTAAATTATGTGAGATTGGAAATTTTAATACTTCCGATACCTTCACCGCGAAATTCTGCACTAATTCACCTGATTTGGTAGGTGGCACATAGAGAATTAAATCAAATTTCTCTTGGCCAAATTTTTTCCGATATGCTTTGAGAATAAGTTTCAGAAGGAAATCAGGGAAGTCACCAGCATTTTCATATTTGCTTCGATGTAAAGCATTACCCACATTTGAAACCCCATAATAGGATGCTGCAACTCCGTTTATTAAATTAGTTCCTTTTGTTTCTACTTCAAGAATCGGAAAGTAATCTTCACGAAAATCCTGTAGTCTTTTTGTCCAATCATCATTTATGGAAACAGCTAACTTTTTCAGTCCTGTATTATCACAATTTGTGAAAGCGTATGAAGATGAATCACCAAGGTAATCACAAAGATATTTCATACGTGATTGGGTTGTTTCAACATATTCAACCATTTTTTCCAAATCCAGGGTTTTACTTGCTCGCAGTTCTTCAAAAGCTTTAGTATTTAACGGAGGGGCGTTGGTTATATATTCAAACTTTTTGCTCCTTCCTATAGTTACCTCACGTATGATTTTTTGTTCTATAAGGTCTGCTTTAATAACCCTAATTTGGGTTTGCTTTAAATTAGTTCGTTTCATTAAATCACGTTCACCAAGCATTTCACTTTTAACTGCTGCAATTACCTTTTCATACTTTGAAATTGCAGGTCTTCCACCCTCAATAAATGCTTCGGGAAGTTTTTTATCTTCCGGGTTATAAAAAAGTATAATGTAAGATGGTTGGTTATCTCTTCCAGCTCTTCCAATTTCCTGATAATAATGAATTGGTGATTGTGGTATTTGAGTATGTATGATAAAGCGTATATCAGGTTTGTCAATACCCATGCCTAAGGCATTTGTTGAAATAACGCATTTCCATTGATTTTTCATCAACCCATTTTCAATAGCAATTCTTGATTCAGGGTCAAGCCCTGCATTGTATCCAGATGATGATATCTTCAAAAATCCAAGCCACTTAGAATAAATCTCGGTATCAACTCTAGTGCCCGTGTACAAAATTCCTGAACCAGGAAGCTTTTCGAGATTTTGTCCCAACCAAATTAATTTTTCATCTTCGGAATTAACTTTAATGACATATAACTTAAAATTATCCCTCAATAAATTACCTCTGATGATAGTAAGGTTACTACCCATTTGTTGGAAAATATCACTTTCAACCTTTTTTGTTGCTGTTGCTGTTGTTGCTAAAACAGGAAGCCCTTTTGGAAGTAAGTTGACAAGATTAATAATTCGCCTGAATGCAGGCCTGAAATCATGGCCCCAAACTGAAATACAGTGAGCTTCATCAACGACTATCATTGATAAATTCATTTGACGTGTTTCCTCAATCCACTCTGAATTTTCTTGCCTTTCCGGTGCTATATAAAGGATCTTAATTTTTCCGGCTTTTGCATCTGATATTATTTGAGAGTTTTCTTCAGATGTTTGTTCACTATTAACACATTTTGCAGTAATACCAAGAGAGTTAAGTTTCTTCACCTGGTCACGCATCAAAGCAATTAACGGTGAAAAAATCACAGTTGTACCTTGATATATTATTGCTGGAAACTGATAGCAAAGAGATTTACCAAAACCTGTTTTTTCGATAAGAAGAACTCTTTCTCCTTTTAAAATTTTTTCAATGGTAGTCCATTGTTCATCATAAAAACAATTCAGTTTAAATGTTCGTTGTAAAATAATTTCTGCTTCTTGTCGATTCATGATAATAATTATTATGTGTTGTTGCAAATTGCATTCTTTGACAAAGCATTGGTTTCAGCGTTGGCGCATTAGGCTTAAGCAATGCGTGCGATGTGGGTTTGGTTTATTACTTCGTTTATGATTTTCAATTCTTTCTTCTTTTTTTGCTGGGGGAAGAAAAAACATAATAGATTTGGCTCCGCCGAGCTCCACTTCGTTACACTTCCATCAAATTTGCACTGACCTGTCAAAAAGCTAAATGCTTTATTATTTTAATGTTGTCAATATCGTATCTGTCTGTTCGTCTGTCTTTTTACACTTGTTGCCAAATCGTTGTTAAGTATGATTTTTTTAGACAACATTTCAAAATTTAGTTAAAGATGATTTAAAAGTATCTAGCTAATCATGCAAAAATATCATATATCCATAATAAAACAAATCAAAACCATGTATTTTATCCTTAAAGGGTATATTATGCCAATGTTTAGCATTGTTAAAACCTGTTTAGTTACTTTCAGCAGGTTTTAATAAAAATAAAACCCTATTCAAAAGCCACCTCACAAACATCCAAAACCCCTAAACCATTTTTTCAGGATGTAACAAATTGTGGTCTGGGAATTTATACTACCAAATAGTTGTTTGTATGCAAAAATTATACTGGTGGATATTATGTGTTTAATTGTAAAAAATTTAGTTTATGCAATATTTCTCTATCTTGATTTCTGCTTACTGAACTATTCATAGCCGTTGTTTGCTTCTTGTTATGTATGAAATTTGCAAATTGGATTAGACTCCCTGTTATAGCACACATAAAGTTAATTGGGCTATGACCTTTGATTAACCATCTGCATTTTTTCATACTACATAGGATATATTGTATAACAACGAAAAGCCCGCTAAAACACAAGATTAGCGGGCTTTTTTACAATCCGACAGGGATTGAAATTGGTTGATTGCCTTGTTAAGAGGTGTTGCAACAGGATATTAAAATTCCTTATGCATCAATAATATTTTGATTATTTGAATTTATGAAATATCCCGAATTTAAAGCCTACGGTGCTTTGGGGATAATTAAGAATGTCCTGGTTTATTTTTATTGGTTCTTTAAAAGTTGAGAAGAAGTTTACGCCCATACTTACTCCGGTATTCTTAGAAAGCATTGTGTGGAACATACACTCACCAGTTAATCCTAATTGGATCCTTTCTCCAAATTTATTTTCTGAAGTAGATAATAGAGAATTATCAGATATTGAATAGCCTTGCTGTTTGGTAAGAATAGATGCAAATCCCCCCAAACCAAATGAGAGCCATTTCTGGTCTTGTTCTTTAAAATGAAGGTTGAAATTTAGCATTACAGGTATTACAAGATTGCTTTCCTCAACATAGTATTCCTGTGCAAGTAGCCCTAATTTTTGATTTGGTAAACCAATCTGTGCATATTCAAGTCCTGCTTTAAGGCCAAGTGGGGTTGTTTTGGTGAAAGAAAACTCATAATTAATACTGGCTGAAGGGTATAGCACAGCCCCCAAGCCTGTAGTTTTTACTGTTGCATTATTGTTATTATTTAAACCAACATTCACGCTAAGTGATTGTGAGAACAATGCACTGTTAAATGCAAAAAGGACGATTGCAATGGCAATCAATTGCTTAAAGAAATTGTTTTGTTTCATAAGAGGTGAATTTGAAGTTGTTTTTGTTTGATACCTAATTTTAAAAGAAAAAATCCAGATTTATATATATGCTGAATTTGCGATATAAATTCAGCTATTTGTTTATTAAATAGCATTATTAAACGGCAAATTTATAGGAATATCATTACCAGCCCTGATTATTAAATAAATTTGTGATTTATTCTTTTATTTTAGCGAAATATCTGTTAAATTACGGCTGTTTCTTTGAATTTTTATAACAATGTAGTTGCTGACTATCAGTTGGGTTAAAACTTTTGATATTGATTGTTTGGAATGGAAATATGTAATATGCAATAGGTTGTCAATTGTTGGTTTAATCCGTAAATAATTTGTTGTATAAAGTCGGATAGAGCTCCATGTTTGCTATTTTAAAAAGTGGACTTCGACAGGCTCAGTCACCTTTTTCGACAGGCTCAGTCACCTTTCCAAAGCTTGCAGGTGCTTCGGTGGCTGAGCTTGCCGGTGTTTCGGTGGCTGAGCTTGCAGGTGCTTCGGTGGCTGAGCTTGCCGAAGCCACAGTATTTGATTCACAAACATTTTCGGTTCACCAGGGTTTATTTTTCCAATTCAACCGGGGAGCCTAAGAAATGGGGTTGTTTGTTGATGATATAGATATCGATAAAGGCTTTAACGCGGGCAAATTTCTCCCTGATGAGGGTTTTGAAGCTGTTATATGAATCCACGTCCTGAGCATTAAAGCCAATTGCATCCAGGTCTTTGTTTCGGGCAATAAAAACAGCTCTTTGGTTATGGAAGTTTTGGGAAATCACAGTAAAAGATTTTTGACCAAATATATGGAAGCACCTAACCACGGAGTCCAGGGTCCTGAATCCAGCATAGTCGGCATAAATCCTGTTAGAAGGGATTCCTCTTTTGATTAGCTCGTTGCGCATGTCGCGCGGTTCATTATAGGAGTTATGGCGGTTATCGCCACTTACAATAATGAAATCTATTTTTCCGGCTTCAAAAAGCTTAACAGCGGCTTCAATGCGGAATGAAAAAAACTGGTTCGGCTGCCCGTTTTTAAGTTTACGGCTAGTGCCAAGCAATAAGCCCGCTTTGTTATAGGGAATTTTTTCAATATTGGTATAAATCTTGTCTTTGCTCGAATTTATTATTGCCTGGTCGATTGTATAAACAAGGCCAGAAAGCAACAAAGCGCTTACAGCGATAACAAAAAAAATAATCCTTAAAATCCTTTTACCTTTTTTCATTTTTGATCAGTGGAGATTATTTTGGAGCATTCAAAAATAAAGATTTAACATGGAATATGTTTTAGTATTTATGCTAAAACATTATAAAAACCAATTCTTTTGTGATTTACTTCTTTTTTTGTTTGATAAACGCTGGTTTAAAATAATTATTTTTATTCAAAAAAAATAAATTATATTTGATTAAATATGAATTCATATTCTAAGTCACTGACATCCTGTCATGTTTTTCTTAAAGTTTATTGTGGCCTGGTTGTTGTGATTTTTTT
>CAYLYP010000106.1:0-2194 GCA_964387795.1 uncultured Bacteroidales bacterium | reverse complement strand
CATCCTGTCATGTTTTTCTTAAAGTTTATTGTGGCCTGGTTGTTGTGATTTTTTTATTTTAAATTATTGATAATTTGTTGTGATGAAACGAACATGTTTGTGTATTAAACACAAACACCAATGCAAATAACATAATGTAGTTTGATCCAACAATTCACTAAAAAATATTTACGGATGGCTACCAAACAAAGCATACAGGCAATAACTACGATATATACTTTTCTATTTCAGGGGAGGGTGCTTGAAAGTATTGAATTATTAAAGCAACATGCCAAAACGATTGGAAAAGAATACATTTCTGATGAATTGAGCAAGGCAGAGTTTACTTACCGCAATATTCTTAAACATAGTTTCAGTGGTATTAACGACCCTGAGCGTGATAAAATTCTAATATCACTGATACGGGATTTAATAGAAATTGCTGATGAGGTTAAAGAGATACTAAGTGAAGAAATGACAGATAACCCTGTATATCTTTTAAAACGACACCTTTTAAAAAGCCGTAACCAGGATCAGGAGTTAATCAGGCAGTTATTGGAGCAACAGTATGACGGGTTTCATATCCAGGGCTTACTTGATGATATTCCCCTTGAAAGTCATCAGGAAGGACTCGGGGATAGCAGGAGCGATACAGTAAAAAGGATTTTTAATTATATATGGTTTACGGATAAGTTTACGGATACAGAAATCAAGCGATTGCTTGAGGCATGCCAGAGTGATAGTCTTGCATGGCATGAGAAATCATTGGTGGTAAGTGCCCTGACAATGAGCCTGTTCAGATATTTCCAGGTTTCAAAATTTGAGGCATTGATGGAGATAGTCCATATCAGGCAGCATAAAGTATGGGAACGCGCAATGGTTGGGCTGGTATTGGCTTTTTATATTCATAATTCAAGGTTTTACCTTTATCCGGCACTTAAAGAAAAGCTGTATAAGTTAAGTTTTGAGGCAGATATTTTAAAGCATACAGAAGCAATCATCAATCAGCTTACCCGCTCAAAGGACACAGAAAATGTGAGAAGGAAATGGGAAACCGATATTCTTCCTGAGGTGATGAAGATGCAGCCACGGATTGAAGAAAAGCTCAATCTTGATAGTATTGTTGATGAATCGTTGGATGAGGATAAGAACCCAGATTGGGAGCAATTCTTTGAAGATTCGCCCGACCTGTTAGATAAGCTTCAGAAGATGACAGAGATGCAGCTTGAAGGTGTAGATGTCTTTATGGGGGCTTTTTCCCAGTTAAAGCAGTTTCCTTTTTTCCAGGAGCACTATAACTGGTTTGTTCCATTTTACTCACAGCATCCGGCTGTGAAACAGCTCTCAGATAGTTTGCAAGGCACTTTGGGACGTTTTGTGGATACACTTGAAAATACAAGGTTTATCTGCAATTCAGATAAATATAGTTTTTGTTTTAATATGATTTTTATCCCTGAACAACAAAAGGCCATGATGGCCAATATGATGGGAGATGAGCTGAAAAACTATGAAGTAATAGAAAAAGATGAGTCAATTATTGATTCCTTTTCGCAATCAAGGGGCGTGTTTATTCAATACATCCAGGACCTGTATCGTTTCTTTAAGTTGCATCCATGGAAGGGATGGCTTAAGGATCCATTTGACCGGAACCTTGATGTTTATCATACTGCTTTTTTTGATTACCTTGGTTTTACTGAACAGGATATCCTAAGAATGGCTTCCTATTATTTTGAAAAATCATATTATCAGGATGCTTCAAACCTATTCCAGATCCTGTTGAAAAAAGATGGACAGGCTGTTGAGTTGCTCGAAAAAAACGGCTATTGTAATGTAAAACTTCAGGATTATGCCCATGCGCTTGATTATTTATTAAAAGCTGATTTTTATGGGACTTCTTCAAAATGGAGGTATAAGCAAATGGCATTGTGCTATAAAAATCTTGGGATGTGGGAAAAAGCACTTTCTATTTATGAACAAATGGAAAAGCTGGAGCCAGATGATTTGTCTGTTCAGGCGCAGATTGGTCAATGTCTGGTGCATCTTGAGAAATTTGAACAAGCGTTACAATACTATTTTAAACTTGAGGTTTTAAGCCCCGAAAATGAAAAGGTAAGAAGGCCATTGGCATGGTGTTCATTTTTATTGGGAAAGTATGATACTGCTTCAGATTACCTTGAGAGACTTTTACAAACCGAAAAACCCAATGCATACGATC
>CAYLYP010000105.1:0-9519 GCA_964387795.1 uncultured Bacteroidales bacterium | reverse complement strand
TTTACTTAGCTTAGGTTGGGTTAGAAACGGGTTGGCGTCAAGTGTGAAATACAGCATTTTAGGTAATTAAGAGCTAATTATGAAGAAAATATTCCACACACAAACAGCACATTTCCAATTCGCACAAGCCAACACAGAACCTAAAATTGCAAAAGAGCTGTTTCTTTTTCTACACACCGTTTAAATGACTATTTTTATTGCTTGATATAAAAGAACAATGGACAACAATCAACAAAATATAATCATTTATAAAACTGCTGACGGCAAAGCATCGGTAGCGTTATATGCCAAAGACGGCAACATTTGGATGAATCAAAATCAGCTTGCCGAACTTTTTGCCACCTCTGTTCCAAACATCAGTATGCATATATCAAACATACTGAAAGAAGGAGAGTTAGAGCAAAATTCAGTTATTAAGGATTACTTAACAACTGCTGCCGATGGCAAAGAATATAACGTAACTTTCTACTCGCTCGACATGATTTTAGCAATCGGTTTTCGGGTTCGTAGTAAACGTGGTACACAGTTCAGGATTTGGGCAAACAAAAACCTGAAAGAATATTTGGTAAAAGGATTTGTGATTGATGATAAACGGTTGAAAAATTCTGATGGCAGACCCGACTATTTCGATGAATTGTTGGAACGGATTCGGGATATTCGTGCATCGGAGAAACGTTTTTATCAAAAAATCAGGGAATTGTTTGCGCTTAGCAGCGATTACGACCCGGATGATAAATCAACGCAAATGTTCTTTGCCGAAACGCAAAACAAACTTCATTATGCCGTAACTGGACAAACTGCTGCGGAGCTAATAGTTTCAAGGGCAAATGACGAAAAACCAAATATGAATTTGACCTCGTGGAAAGGTTCAATTGTTAGGAAACAAGATATTTTCATTGCAAAAAACTACCTAACCCACGATGAAATTGATACGCTAAACCGATTGGTAGTCATCTTCCTTGAAAGTGCCGAGTTGAGAGCTAAAAACCGACTGGACATTACAATTGATTTTTGGCGTGAGAACGTTGATAGAATCCTCGATTTTCAGGACAAAAAAATATTAACAAATTCTGGTTCTATAAGCAAGGCTGAAATGGAAAAATTGGTAAGTAAAGTTTATGCTCAATTCGACCAAAGACGAAAAGAATACGAAGCACTTCAGGCTGACAATGAAGATTTAGAAGAATTAAGAAGATTAGAGCAGGAAATTAAAAACAAAAAGATAGAATAATTGCCAACGCTTCTTAGTCAAGTACATTTGCAGGTCGCACAAGCCAACACTAAACCAAAATCTGCAAAAGAGCTCGCTTGCCCCAACGCACGGCAGACAGACAAAAAGTTGAAAATTAAAATATAAAATGACAAAAAAATAACACCAGACGGTAATAAAAAAGGCTTCTTGTGGTCGGCACGACCCAGCATGAAGCGTAGTTAATGGGTGATAGCGAATAAGCCCAGGTTGAAATCATCGCGCAGGAAGGTGCTTTGGGTTTTAGAAAGTTTTTTGGAGATTAAAATGCAAACGGGTTCAATTTATGATTTATTTTTCCAATAGAGATTTTGGTTTTATTGATTAAACGCATGGATTTGTATAACAAGAGCCGTATGGTCTGAGAGTTTAATTTACGGTTCTGTGAGAGGCTTAGGGAGTATTATACTATTGCTTATAAAAAATGAAAAAATAAGTGTTTATTGATTTTGATTTGATACTTTTGCAGCCTATGAATTCTTTGGTAAGAAATACAACAAAAAATACTTTTGCATTCCTTATGATTGGGATGATGGGATTGTTAATTGCTAACAAAGGATTATATATTCACACTCATAAACTTGAAATCGGTACAACTATAACCCACTCTCACCCGTATGATAAAAATCAAGATTCTCAACCCTTTAAAAAGCACCATCATACAAAAGCAGAGTTAATGTTTTTTGAAAACTTAAACGTACTGTTTCTCTCAGTTTTCCTGATTATTTCATTTATTTCACTAGTCAGGAAAAAAATAGTTTTTATAGATATTGAGAAAATTTATTTCACACAATTATCTTTTTCTTATCAAGGAAGAGCTCCACCAGTATCATAATATCGTTATAAAGCTTTTTTCAAGATTGTTTAGTCAATGATGTTATAAATCAAAGACCAAATTATTAATTTTTTAACATGATATTATGAAAATTTTAAATATTATCATGGCAATAATATTATTGTCATTTTCGAAAGTAAACTATGCCCAAAAAGAAAAAACAGATGCTAATGTTTTTGGGCATGTAGTATGTACAGACTGTGATGAGCATTTATCATTTGCCACCGTACAGGTCAAGGGTACAACAATAGGCACAACAACTGATGAAACAGGCCATTATCAATTGATAAACCTGCCTGAAGGCAAACTTGTTTTATTGGCAACTTTCATAGGCTATAAACCTGCTGAAATAGAAATCACAATTAAAAAAGGAGAAGCCAAAGAAGTTAACTTTGAATTAGAAAAGGATGCATTGGGACTTGATGAAGTGGTGGTATCTGCTGACCGGGGAGAGCAAAAACGTACTGAAGCCCCGGTGATAGTAAATACAATTTCACCTAAACTATTTAATACCACCCAATCTGTTACTTTGGGAGAAGGACTAAATTTTTCCCCTGGATTACGCCTTGAAAACAATTGCCAAAACTGTGGTTTCTCACAGGTAAGGATGAATGGAATGGAAGGGCCGTATTCACAGATTTTAATAAATAGTCGTCCGATATTTAGTGGTCTTGCAGGAGTTTATGGTTTAGAACTTATTCCTTCAAATATGATTGAAAAAGTTGAGGTTGTTCGGGGAGGAGGTTCAGCTTTGTTCGGAAGTAATGCAATTGCAGGGACCATAAATATTATTTTAAAAGACCCAAAAACAAATAGCTATGAAGCAGGTGCAAATTATGCGCTTACAGGTATAGGTGTTGACGGTTCAGGTGGAGAAACTCCTGATTATTCTGTGAATTTTAATGCATCTCTTGTTTCTGACGACCATAAAACTGGTATGTCATTATATGGTTTTACAAGAAAAAGAGAGCTTTTCGATTCAAATGATGACAGTTTTTCAGAAATTGCACCACTTGAAAACCTTACATTGGGGGCCAGGATTTTTCACAGGTTTGGCTATCGTGATAAATTGGCGTTTGACTTTTTTGGTATAAATGAACAGCGTAATGGTGGAAATATGCAGGAGTATCCACTGCATGAAAGAGATATTGCCGAAGCATTAACACATAATATGAAAGTAGCAGGGTTGACCTATGAACGTTTTTTCAGGGAATACGATTTGTTATCAGTATATGCTTCCGGACAATTTCTGAACAGGGATTCTTATTATGGTGCCGGCAAATCATTAAGCGATTATGGAAATACGAAAGATAATTCCTACAATATTGGCGTTCAGTATAAAGCCGTATTTGGTAAATCGACATTAATAGGCGGTGTTGAAAATACAGGAGGTTTTCTTTTGGATAAAAAATTAGGGTATCCTGACCTGGAAAATGCTGAAATAAATTTTAGTGATTCAACAATTAACTATCCACATACAGAGAATACGATTATTGCTGACCAATCATCCATGACAACTGGTTTCTTTGCACAGTACGAATTAAAAATAAACAAACTCAAAGTAGTTGCAGGAGCAAGGTTTGACAGTTATGAAATAAAGGATTTGAGCGATGAAGGTTGTAAACCGAAAACGGGTGAAGTAGTTAGTCCAAGATTAAGTCTTATGTATGAAGTAGCAAAACCATTACAGGCGAGGTTAAGTTATTCTCAAGGTTACCGTGCACCACAAATCTTTGATGAGGATTTGCATATTGAAACATCAGGTTCACGTAAAGTTATTCATCAAAATAGTGATTGTCTTAAACAAGAAACCAGCCATAGCTTTATGGCATCTCTTGATTTTAATAGGCTGATAGGGACGGTTTATACCGGATTTTTAGCCGAAGGGTTTTATACCAAACTTGTTGATGCCTTTGCTAATGAATTTGGTGTGCCCGATGAAAACGGAACAGTAATTTACACCCGTGTAAATGCAGACGGAGGAGCTGTAGTTCAAGGGATAAATATGGAACTCAAATTAAAACCTCTTAAAGATTTTTCTTTAACATCAGGATTTACTTTACAAACCAGTAAATTTGAGAAACCACAGGAGGAATTCAATGAAAAAAGGTTTTTTCGTACACCAAATCAATATGGTTTTTTTGCGGTTGACTGGGATTTTTATAAAAATTTCTGTTTTTCAACAACAGGGAATTATACTGGAAGTATGCTAGTGCCTTATTTTGGAACTGAAAATCCTGATGGAGAGATACGAGAATCAGGCAGTTTTTTTGATTTTGGAGCAAAACTAAGCTATAAAGTAAAGCTGAATGGTGCTTCGGTAGAATTTTCAGGTGGGATAAAAAATATATTTAATTCATACCAAAATGATTTTGATAAAGGAATTGACCGTGACCCTGCATATATATATGGGCCATTATCACCAAGGACAATTTATTTTGGGATTAAATTTGGAAATCTATTAAATTAGAACCCACAGTTGGTAATAAAATGGGCTTCATGTGGTCGGCACGACCCAACATGAAGCCCATTTGAACTAATCCTGCAGTATATTGCTATGGATTTTAGAATGTCTGGGAATGGTTTAAGAAGATGCTTATTTGAGGCAGGTCACCAGAAGAAAACAATATCCATCGCAGTGGGGCTTAGTTCAGGAAGTTTTATTCCCTGTCCCGGTATTGGCTGGTAAGACATTTTCTGATAAAACAGTATCACTTATCGCTTTTTTGATATTATTGTGCAGGGAAAAAGAATAAAATCCCTAGCCTGGTTAATTGAATAAAAATCCTCACAGAATTGCATCTTGAATAAATGTACCTTAACTTTGCCAAAAGACTTGATATGAGCACTATTGAATTAAGACATATTATTACCGAGTATCTATCTCATATTGATGATGAATCATTTTTGAATGCCATAAAAACAATCATAGAATCCAAGGTTTCAGAAGGAAGCTACAAACTATCTGATTGCCAAAAGAAAAGAGTTGAAAACGGTCGTGAACAATTGAAAAAAGGGCAAACCATTTCAAACGAATCTTTAAAACTTGAAATTGACCAATGGTTAAGTGCAAAGTAGAATGGTCAATTGAGGCTCGGCTTGATTTACTCGACATCTTAGACTTCTACTTTAAGAGGAATGGAAACACAACGTATAGCAGAAAACTCAATTCTAAAATTAATAAAAGCATAAGTTTAGTTTCAAGGAACCCTTTAGTGGGAAAACGGACTGAATTAGATTCTGTTAGAGCTTTAATAACTGGAGACTATCAGATAATCTATGAAATTATTGAAAAGACAATACTAATTGTAATGGTTTGGGATTGCAGACGAAATCCTGAAGACAAGATAATCCCTAACCAGAAGGGAAGATAAACAACTAACTACAATAATTAGTGTTTCTTATGGTCGGCATGACCCAGCATGTAGCACCAGCAAATAAGCGATAGCGAATAAGCCTTGGTTGGAAATCTTCCCACAGGACAGCACTTTGCGTTTTTGAATGCCGGGGAATGGGTTTTTAAGATGCTTATTTGAGGTAGGTCACCAGAAGGAAATACAATACCCATAACAGTGGGGCTTAGTTCAGGAAATTTTATTCCCTGCCCGGGTAATGGCTGATAAGACATTTTTTGATAAAATAGTATCACTTATCTCTTTTAAGATATTTTTGTGCAGGGGAAATGAAAAAAATCAATAAGGGTAGCGTGATTTAGTTCGACAGGCAATATATACAATACCGGCAGTGTTTGTTATTTAGAAGTAAAGTGTTATTTTTAAGGGTGTAACGGGGCGATTTGTTAGTGCTTTTAATTCCGGTACTGGACATATTGTAAGCCGTTGCCAATAAAAATAAATAATACATCTATAATTGAAGGAAATTGATTATTCGGCAAAACAATCAAATATGATTGAAGAATACGTGTGAAACTATAATACATTAAGTTGTGATTGCATTTTATTCTCAGCCATAACTTATTGGTCAATGAAAGCATATAGGATGTTATGTTTTACCACCCTGCAATAAATGTTATGAATAAGCTTTGGTTTCCAGGGAAGCTTTTTGAAAAATAAAAATAATAGGAATAATGCGTGGAAAGAAAATATGTTTTTGCCCCCGGAAAGATCCGGGGGCAGTAATAGAGCAGGTTTATTTTTTCCTGAGTAGCCAGGTATCATTATAGTTAGGATAGCTGGAACGTATCCTTAAAACGCTCCTTATGGCTTCATCTTCATCATTATAGGATTCAACAGCAACCCTGTTCAAGCCTGTTTCGGAAATCAGGATGAAAGGTTTGAACCCCAATTGTGTAAGTGTATTTTTAAGGCTGTTTGCATTGTCAGCACTTCTGAAACTTCCCATGATGACAAAGAATTTTTTGTTCTCATGCATGTTGGCATCAGGTTTGTTAGCCATGGCAACCTTTTCTTCTTTAACAGGAACAGGTTTGTAGGCTGGTTCAACAGTTTTGACTGGTTGCTGAACTGGTTCCGGTTCAGGGGTAGGTTCTTCCACTACAATCTCTTCTGTCTTTTGAGGTGTTGCTATGGGTGGGTCATATTTTACAGCTTCTTTTTTTGACTTACAGGAAGCCAGACCAAAAAAGGCTGTTATAATAATCCATAAAAAGAGTTTTGAAAATTTCATGATGATGGTTTTATTGATGTTTCGGTTAATCGATTTGGGATTTGAATCGGGTTGAAACCTGATTTTTTCAAATATAATAGACAAAGTTGAAAAGTGGAACAATTATTGGGATTTTTTTTGTTTTTATTTTCAATTTGAATCCATAACCCTATAAATCTGTTGGAACTGAATTATTAACGGAGAGGTGCTAAGCAGTATAAAAACAGAGGTATTTTCTTAATTGGGAAAAAGGAGCTATGTTTTTTATTGTTTTTAAGGGATGTTGGATAATCAAAAAAAATACATTTTGGCATTTATAAAAATAAAAAAAAGGTTACAGTCTTTCTGTAACCTTTTGATATTAAGTGACTCCGTCAGGATTCAAACCTGAAACCTTCTGATCCGTAGTCAGATGCTCTATTCAATTGAGCTACGGAGCCGATTGCGGGTGCAAATATACAACGAATCTTAGGTTTATCAAGAAAAAAAAATAAAAATATTATTATTTTTTCAAATAAATTGGTTTTCAGTGTTTTTTATGGGAATCATGGATAACAGATTTGTTTTTCCATTTGCCTGTTCGATAATAAAAGAAGGAAACAATAAGCCCAACCACCCATGCAATGGGTATTCCCCACCAGATGCCAACAGTGCCAAATTGTTTTGAAAGAAGCCATGAAGCTGGAATACGGAGCACCCACAATGAAATAAGGGTGATAAACATTGGAATCAGGGTGTCACCAGCACCCCTTAAAAGGCCATTAAAAACAAATAATGCAGTGAAGGCAACATAAAACATTCCAACAATTGTAAGATATGACTTTCCAATATCAATAACTTCTTTCTCATTGGTAAATGCACTAACAATGTATTCGCCAAGAAAGATTGCAATAATGGAAATGGCAAGTGCAACAACAAGGCTCATCCAGATTGTTGATATCAAGCCTTGCTTTATCCTGTATATTTTATTGGCTCCTATGTTTTGGCCAACAAATGTGCTTAGAGCCATGCTGAAGTTCATGGCGGGCATTGAAGCAATGCTGTCGATACGTCCGACTATAGTGTACGCTGCAATGGCATTGGTGCCAAATTGGTTTACAATGCCAACAAGGGTGAGCATGCCCAGTGCCACCAATGTTTGTTGGATCCCTGTTGGGATACCAATCCTAAGGCTTTGGCGAAAAATTGTCCTGTCAAAAGAGATCCCTTTAATTGAAAACCTGATTAATTGATGATATTTGTTTAAATACCAAACAGAAAGGAAAAAAGAGACACCTTGAGATATTGCTGTTGCAAAAGCTACTCCTGCAACACCCCAATGGAATACAACCACAAATAAGAGGTCGAGGCCTATATTCAGGATTGTGCTTATAAGCAGGAAAAACAATGGGGTTTTGGAATCTCCAAGGCCTCGGAGTATTGCACTAGTTGCATTATAACCAAACATAAAAACCAGGCTGCCAGCATAGATATTAAAATAAAGCGTAGCCATAGGGATTAGTTCTTCAGGGAGTTTTAAAATCTTAAAAATGGTATTGCTTAGTAATAATCCAAGTATAGAAAGAGCAAGGGAAGCAAAGAATAAAAATATCATTGCGGTATCAATAGATTGGCGCACTTTTTCAATGTTCCCTGCCCCAAAGTATTGACTAATAATTATTGTTGTGCCAGTTGTGACCCCAATTACCAGGGATACCAAAAGAAAGATTACAGGGAAAGACGCACCTGCCGCTGCAAGAGCTTCTTTTCCAATATACTGCCCAATGATATAGGTGTCAACGATATTGTAAGTCTGCTGAAGTACATTTCCTAAAAGCATTGGTAAGGCAAAAAGGAAAATTGAGATGCCAGTTTTCCCCTGTGTAAGGTCTTTCATTGTTCTATGGTCTTCTTCCCAAAATTAGATGGAAAAATGCAATTTGAATATTATTTTGTTCAGGTTGCTAACAATTTTTAAACATATAAGCCGCATTATTGTTTTATTATTAAGCTAAAATTGACTTATTTTGCATCGCTTCAATTGTATTTAAAATCTTTTCGCTTTTATAAAAGCCTGTCGATAAACATAAAATATGGATACAAGGACTGAATCTGATTTTTTAGGTGAAGTAAAGATACCTCAAAAAGCCTTATATGGGATAAATGCTTTCAGGGCAAGAGAAAATTTCCCTTCTGACCAGGTGTTTCATCCTGAGTGGTATTCATCCATGGGTGAGGTGAAATTGGCATGCTACAGGGCTTGTAAAAGCTTTTTAAGGGCAAAGTCAAATGCCTATCCTGGGCGGGAATTATCATTAAGCTTGCCCGAATTGGATGTTCTGGAAGCTATGGAGCGTGCAGCAATAAAAATATCCCAGGGTTTGATGCGTGATCAGTTTATTGTTCCTGCTATACAAGGCGGGGCAGGGACTGCAATAAACATGAACATCAATGAGATTATAGCCAATGCGGCACTTGAAGAAATGGGAAAAGCACCCGGAAGTTATGATGTTGTTGATCCGTATGAAGATGCGAATATATTTCAATCGACCAATGATGTTGTGCCAACTGCCTTAAGGTTGGCCACTATCAGGTTATTGGGTGAACTTGAAAAGGCAATAAATGCCTTAAGGGCAAAGGTTGAACAGCTTGAAAAAAACAACCGTAATGTTATCAGGAGTGCATATACCCAAATGCAACAGGCGGTGCCTTCATCATATGGCTTATTGTTTTCAGCTTATAGTGAAGCATTATCGAGGGACTGGTGGAGGGTATCAAAAGCTTTTGAAAGGATAAAGGTAGTCAATCTTGGGGGTGGGGCAGTAGGCAC
>CAYLYP010000104.1:0-9536 GCA_964387795.1 uncultured Bacteroidales bacterium | reverse complement strand
AAAAAAGGGGACATTGAGTATGTAAATAAAAAGTTCAGCCAGATAACAGGCTTCGGTGAGGAAGAAGTGATTGGAATGAACATAAGGATTTTAAAGTCAGGTATTCAAAACGAATCGTTTTATAAAGAATTATGGGAAACCATTAAAGAAGGAAAAGATTGGCAGGGCGAACTTGTTAATCGCAAAAAAAATGGGGAGCTTTATTGGGAGTCGATGCTTATCACCCCGATAAAAAGTGAAAATGGCGAAATAAAAAACTTCATTGCCCTAAAAGAGGATATAACAACAAGAGTAATCGCTGAGAACAAACTTAAAAAAAACGAAGAAAAATACAGGTTGATCTTTGAAAAATCTCCCATTGGGGTGTTTCATGTAAATGAAAAAGGAGAAATTATTGAATGCAATGACTTATTTGTTTCTATTTTGGGTTTAAACAGAGAATCCTTAATTGGACTGGAGCTAAAAAAACTGCCAGACAACCAGATCCATTCGCTGTACAACCAGGCTATAGCAATCCAAACCATTGCCTTTGAGCGCGAATGTATGCTTCATACAACAAAAAAAATCACTCCAACAAAAATCATTATTTCCCCTGTTTTTAATTCAAAGGGGTTTTTTGAAGGTGCTGTTGGGTTAATAGAAGACCTCAGCTCAGTTTATCAGAAAGAAATCCTTGAAAAACAAATACTAATTGCAAAAGAATCTGTAAAGTTTAAACAAAGTTTCCTTGCAAATATGAGCCATGAGATACGAACACCACTAACCGGGATGATGGGCATGCTTGAATTATTTGAGAAAACAAAACTTGATGGGCAACAGCAGGATTATTTATCAATCCTGAAAAGCACAAGCGAAAACCTTATGGAAATTATTAACCAGGTGTTGGATTTTTCAAAAATAGAAGCAGGAAAACTAAAATTAAAACCCGAAACATTTAGGCTGAACGATCTGTTTGATAAAACAAAAAAACTGTTTAAGGGTGCCTGTAATAAAAAAGGAATAGAACTCATTTATCAGATTAACAAAGATGTTCCTTTGTTAGTTGTTGCCGACCGTGTCCGTTTGGCACAAATCTTAAATAACCTCATGTCAAATGCCATAAAGTTTACAGAAAAAGGGGCCATAAGTATAATCGTCTCAAAGGAGGAAACATTCAGGCTGCGCGAAAGTTTCAATCTGTTCCCAAAAGAAAGCAATCTGGTAAAAATAAGGATAAAAGTCAGAGACTCAGGTATTGGAATCCCGCCAGAACAACAAAAAATATTATTTACCCCTTTTTCGCAGGTTGAAGAAACAAAGACTATTCGATTTGAAGGAACCGGATTAGGCCTTTCTATCTGTAAACAATTGGCAGAAATGCATGGGGGTGATATTGGCCTGGAAAGTGAATTGGGACATGGAAGCACCTTTTGGTTTACCTTTATAGCCGAGTGCAAAGAACAGGATTTTATGCCGGAAGAACCCGTAATAACAGAAGATCAGGTTTTCACAAAAAAACTTACCATTTTATTGGCAGAAGATAAAAAAGTCAACCAGAAAGTAATCAGTTTATTGCTAACTTCCTTAGGGCATCAGGTGAATGTGGCCGATAACGGGCAGGAAGTCCTCAACCTCTATAAACCAGGGGTATATGACCTTATCCTGATGGATATCCAAATGCCAGTAATGGATGGCATTAGGGCCACCCAAAACCTTCGCAGGTTATATCCTATCCTTCCACCAATAGTTGGACTTAGTGCAAATGCATTTGAAGGTGACCGGGAAAAATATATGGCAATGGGAATGGACGAGTACCTGACCAAACCTATAAAGACACAGGAATTAAATAGTTTGCTAAAGAAACTGTTCCTTTAATTCAATTATCGCTTTTTGCAAAATGCACATTGAAATTGAATAAGGGTTTTCGAGGTTTTTTTAAAAATAACCAGGTAGTTGATATTTTATTTACTACCAGCACTTTTACTAAAAGCGGTTTATAAACCTCTTCATCGAAAGCACAGCCCGGTAGCGATGGCTTATTGTATTCTTTTGTTCTTCAGACATCTCTGCAAATGTTTGGTCAAAACCCTGGGGCAAAAATACCGGATCGTATCCAAATCCTTCTCCTCCTGCGGGTTTTAAGATGATATCACCTTCAACAGTCCCATCAAACAACAATTCAGTTCCTCCGATAATTAATGATATCACAGTACGAAAGCGGGCTTTCCTGTTTCTCTGGCCTTCAAGTTCTGACAAAAGCTTTACAACATTATCATGAGAATTTTTCCCTTCTCCTGCATATCTTGCTGAATACACCCCTGGCCTTCCATCAAGGGCTTCTACTTCAAGCCCTGTATCATCAGCAAAGCAATCTTTCCCTGTTTTGTTATAAACATACCAGGCTTTCTCAGAAGCATTTCCTTCCAAAGTATCCTGATTTTCGGGAAGTTCATCTAGCACACCCGCCTCTTTAAGGCTGATAATATTTATGCTTTCACCTAAAATTGCTTTAACTTCCCTAAGCTTATGAGCATTATTTGTTGCAAATACCAATTCCATATCCTGAAAAAAGAAGCCCCCTTTCCTGTATGCCAGGCATTTAAGAAAGGGGGCTTGTTTAGAACTTTAGTTTATTATTAAAGGCTTCTTTTACTAAGCATTTTCAGCAACATCTGCTTCAAAAGGCTCAACTTCAACCAAAACAGTATTCTTTGCTACTGTATCTCCCTCCTTGACATTAAGTTTAACAACTTTACAATCGAAAGGGGCAGCGATAATATTTTTCATTTTCATCGCTTCAAGAATGATAAGCTTACCCCCCCTCTTAACAACATCCCCTTCGGCTACATGTATCTTTTGGATAGAGCCGGGCATAAATGCACCAAGTTTATTCGGGTTAACAGCTTCATACTTTTTCCTTTTCAGATATGAAGTATTTACAGTTGTCTTATAATTGTCATAAAACACTTCAAAATCAACAAGTTCAGGGGCTGAAACCTTCTCAGGGCCTTTTTTATTTTTTCTTTTAGTTTCTTTGCTCATGTGTCCCACATTAAATGATTAAAACTCATTTTTTGTCCTATTGCCTGGGCAAAGGCAGATATTATCCTTCCGTTTGCCCATAAGGCATAGGAAGGATAATAAAACAATGATTTTAGAATGGAGGGATTCCATGCTTTTTATAAGGCCTGGTTTCCGATTTCTGAACTGAAATCTCGAGTGCATGAACCAGGAAACGCCTTGTTTCGGATGGTTCAATAACTGCATCAACATATCCAAATCCGGCTGCAACATAAGGATTTGCAAACTTGGCTTTATATTCGGCAACTTTTTCTTTTCTTACCTTTTCAGGATTCTCAGCAGCCATAATCTCACTACGGAATATGATGTTGGCAGCACCTTCAGGACCCATAACAGCAATCTCTGCAGTAGGCCATGCAAACACAAAGTCTGCTCTCAGGTGGCGTGAACACATTGCGATATATCCACCTCCATAGGCTTTTCTCAGGATAACAGTAATCTTAGGAACTGTAGCTTCTGAATATGAGTAAAGAATTTTAGCCCCATGACGGATAACCCCTGCATGTTCCTGATCAATACCTGGAAGGTAACCAGGTAAATCTACAAGGGTAACCAATGGGATATTAAATGCGTTACAATATCTTATAAAACGTGCTGCTTTATCAGATGAATCAACATCCAATACTCCTGCCAGCACCATAGGCTGATTGGCAACAAAACCAACAGACTGACCATTGATACGGCCAAAGCCGATAACAAGGTTGGCAGCAAAAAGCTCCTGAACCTCAAAGAAATCACTATCATCAGCAATCGACCTTATAATGTTCCTTACATCGTAAGGCTGACGTGGGTCGGTTGGCATGATATTATCAACCTTATAGGTCTTGGTCTTAGGGGCTTTTGGTGGAAATGATTCAGCCTTTTTAGTGTTGTTCCAGGGAATAAAAGAAACCAGTTTCTTTATCTGAGAAAAACAATCTGCTTCACTTTCACTATAGAAATGCGCATTACCTGTAATTTCGGCATGAACCCTTGCCCCACCAAGTGCTTCCATTGAGATTTCTTCTCCCAATACTGATTTGATCACCTCAGGCCCTGTAATGAACATTTTTGAAATCTTATCCACAACAAAGACAAAGTCGGTGAGCGCAGGGGAATAAACAGCACCTCCTGCACAAGGGCCAAGAATAACAGAGATCTGAGGGATAACACCAGAGGCCAAAGTATTCCGATAAAATATCTCACCATAGCCTGCTAAAGAGTTAACACCTTCCTGGATACGGGCACCACCAGAGTCATTAATGCCTATAATGGGCACTTTGAGATTCATGGCATGATCCATTATCTTTGTTATTTTACGGGCATGCATTAGCCCGAGAGAACCACCGGCAACAGTGAAATCCTGTGCATAAATACAGACAGGATAACCACTAATGGTTCCTGTTCCTGTAATTACACCATCGCCCGGAAGTTGCTTTTTGTCCATGTCAAAATCCCTTGCAGCATGTTCCACAAAAAGATCATACTCATGGAATGAGTTTGGATCCAATAATGTGATTATCCTTTCACGGGCTGTCATCTTTCCCATTGCTACCTGTTTCTCAATAGCCTTGGCGCCACCTCCCTGAAGGGCATCCTGCATCCTTTTTTTTAATTCAAGCGTTTTTTGTTTTATCGTCATAACCGATAGTTTTTAATTCCTATTTGCTTGTTTTTGTTTTTAATTGGGTTTTTCCCCAGCTTGGCTTGCGGCTTTTTCTGGCAAAAAAACATTCAAAGTAATAAAAAATATTCCATAAAAATTCAATTTTTCCCTTAAATCTATAAATATGCTCCCCTTTTAAATAAGTTCAATATGCACCCGCTTTTATATTAAACGTATATTTAATATTTTCTAAAATCGAATTTCATTAGATTAAATTAAAGAAAAAAAACGTCATTTAATTTGCTAGCCCAATAAGATTGGCTAATAATATGCTTTCATCTGCTTAAATATTTTTTTTATTTACACTGCGTATGCTTTTGTAGTATTATTTTACCATTTTTACTAAAAAACCAGTATTAATCCATTTTTAACATCCTATAAATTTTTAATTACAAAACAGTCAAAATGGCATCACTTGTTTTTACATTCAATCTCTCAGGTCTCTTTATAAACAGAAGTCCATTAAAATGATTATTCATTTACAAAAACTGCAGTCCATAATCTTAACTTACCACATTAGAATACACCTGTATTTATGCACATTGCAAACAACTCATCTATAACAAATAAGCGGTAATGTTTTATTTTATATATTTGCGTTGGATAATAAATTGAAACCCAAGCTTCATGGAAAAATACCGGATTATTCTAATGGCAATATGTATTATAATCGTTGGATTGATAATTGGGCTATGGGCATTCGATTCTTTAAGCATAAAAGAAATTGGGCCTTATGGAATTTTATTTTCATCAATTTGCACCTTTTTAAGTTTGTGGATTACCAACAAACACGAAGCCAAACAAACAAAAGCGTAGTATGTCAGGGTCAATCAAGCCAAATAACAACAAGCTTATGAAAGCGAATAACAGCGGGAATAGATTAATTCTAACCATAATCACAGGAGCAATTCTTAGTATGTTTGTTGCCCAAAGCCTTTTGGCACAAACCACGCTGGAAGATCTCAAAAAAGAACTGGAATCTGTAAGGAAGAATGATGAATCTTTAAAGCACCAGTTAGATGTCCTTCAAAAAACAATTGATGATGTCCTTTGGTTTCAAAGAGTAGGAGATGTAGCCTTTATTGATAAAGTTTACCTTGCAGGGCCACCTCCGGCGAAAGTAAAAAACCCAAAAGCACAGGGAGCAATGAACCCTGTCAAGTTCTGGGCTTATATCTTTATCCCCCGCGATATAGATGCATCTAAGAAATACCCCCTTATCGTCCTTCCACATGGTGGGGTGCATGGGGATTTCACAACGTATTATACCCATATTATCCGGGAACTTATGGCCCAGCAATATATTGTTGTGGCACCAGAATACAGGGGAAGCACCGGATACGGTAAAAGTTTCTATGAACTTATTGATTATGGGGGCTTGGAAACAGCCGACAGTGATGCTTCCCGCAATTACATGATTGAGAACTATTCTATTGTAGACAAAGACAGGGTTGGCATCTTAGGTTGGAGCCATGGTGGTTTGATAGCACTTATGAGCATCTTTGATTATCCTGAGCATTATAAAGTTGCTTTTGCAGGTGTACCAGTCAGCGACCTGGTATCAAGATTATCATACATCGAAGGCTACCAGAGCTATTTCGATGCTGATTATCATATTGGGAAAACTGTCCCTGAAGATATTGAAGAATATCGTCGAAGGTCGCCCATCTGGAATGTTCATAAACTTCAAACCCCTCTGCTCATCCATACCAACACCAACGATGAAGATGTCCATGTGTTGGAAGTTGAGCTCTTAATAAGGGCATTGAAGGCTGAAGGTAAAAAATTTGAATACGAGATATTTAATAATATCCCTGGTGGCCATTCTTTCGATCGGATGGATACCCGCCATGCGAAAGAAACCCGTATGAAAATTTACCGCTTTCTGGAAAAACAGCTCAACCCTCCCCGTAAATTCAAATCTATTGATGATTTACAGAAAGCAGGATACCGTTTTTAGTATATTGCTAAGACTAAATGATTATCCACATCTGTTCAGAAAAAAAACCAAACATGTTTGCATATTAAATACAGTGGCTTCGGCAAGCTCAGCCACCGAATCACTTGCAAGCTCCGGAAATCTGACTGAGCCTGTCCAGATAGGTGACTGAGCCTGTCGAAGTCACCTATATAACCAACAAACATGGGGTTCCATCCAACCTTAAACAAAAAATTATTCCAAGATGAAAACAAGAAAAGAGCTCAGAGAAGAATTCAAACAAAAAAAATACAGAATGGGGGTTTTTAAATTAACAAACACCCAAAACGGAAAAATATTTATCGGAAGCAGCATCGACCTCGATGCAAACTGGCATGCTATGCGCCTCCAACTCAATACAGGGTTTTTCCTTAATAAGGAACTTCTTGAAGACTGGAAGGCACTCGGCCAGGAAGCTTTCACATACGAAACCCTTGAAGAAATTAAGCAGGATGATAAAAAAGATATTGATTACTCAAAAGAAATAAAAGTGCTTGAAGAAATGCTCATTGAAGAACTCCAGCCTTTCAATGATAAAGGATATAACAAAATAAAAAAATAAGCCGCCCCGGATGCCCAAATTCATCAGGAAAGCATATTTTGATAAAGGGATCTTCGATTGAACAGAAAAATACCAAAGCCAGTTCATCTTCTTTTCAAACTCATACCCATCCTGATAAATAAAGAACCTTTTTGGACTGAAAAACACCTCAGCAGTTCTATGAAATCATTTTAAAAAAAGCCCTCTTTTAAACAGTTTAAAAGAGGGCTTTCTATTAAGGATTATGACAAATACTTTATTCCTTTACAACCTTAAGTGCTTCTTCTACGGCTTTAAAAATTGGCTGGTTGCTGATCTGGGCGCCAACAGCTTTTTGCATCCAATGTTTTGGGGTCAGTTGACCGATTGAATATATCCGGGTCACCTCCTGTGCAAAATTTTTATCTGCAATATAATCTTCCAACTGGAACATAATCAGCCTGCCATAAGGGTAGTTCATTAAATACAATGGCGATTGGATCATGTGCGAATAGATTGCAAGCAGTGGGATATCCTTCTCGCCAAAAATTTCGGCATAATAATCATTCCATACCTCTTTTGCAATCCTGATAACTGCTTCTTTTAATTGCTGTGCATCTGCATCTGGATTTTCATAAAGCCACTTCCACACTTTCATATCCACAAGTGAAACCCCCATCATCTCATAGTTGTCCCAAAAGATATCAAGCACATCAAGGTGTTGCATCAGGGGATCCGTTTTCTTAATCCCTAAAAGCTCAAGGTCACGTTTCTGGAACATGAAAGCCAATGCTTCGGTGAAAGCAGTATTTGGTACACCGCTAATAAAATAGTTGTTCACATTATGGGTGCTGATAGTCTGCTCAACGTTATGCCCAAATTCGTGGATGGCAATGTTATATCCTTTGTAGTCCATCCCAGAAGGAGCAATTCGGGTCCTAAGGTGTGAAGGCATTTCGCGCATTGAAGTCCCCATTGCATGACCAGAACCCCTAGCAGCGTCCACATCAATTTTTGATCCAAGGAAAGCAGCCATTTGGGCATCAAAGCCAAGTTTTTTCAATATCTCGGGCAAATCATTATCCAAAGCAGCCGGATTGGGGTAACGGCTACGGGTCATTTTATCAAGTTCTGATTCAGCTATACCCGACCGGCCAACAAATCCATTGTACCAAAGGTCATAAGGACGCAATTCCCTGCCAAGCCTTTTACTTATAAGGCCGGCAACTTCTTTTACCAGGGATGATGAAGCATATTCTTTAAATAATGCCTCTACCTCCTCCATCGGGATTTCCATATTCTCATCAAATGAACGTTTGATATAGGTATCCAGACTGGTATAATAAGGATCGAGCTTCCTGAGTGCGTTATAATTGTTTAGCAGATATTCATATCTCCTTGTTCCCTCCGGTTCCCATTTAATGGTCTTGCCATCAACAAATACTTCATTTGAATATGGGTTCCATTGGCAGGAATCATTGTTGATTACCTTTTCGGGGATATCCTGGTTAATAATGCGCAACATGACCTGATAGAGCATTTCCTGCTTTGGTTGACCATCTGTGAGGTCATAGTTTGATTTTATCTCATCCCTGATGTTCCAATGTGCAAGAAGGCGCATGTCTTCGGGGAAAAGGGTATTGCCTTTTTCGTCCAAAAGCTTTCCGGCAAAGATATTATACTCAGAGATGTACAAACGGCCAGCGCTATAAATCTCATTGGCTTCCTGTAGGATTTTAGCCGGAACCCTGGCAGTAAACATATCTCCCAGTCGTGCATAACCCCATTCCCTATCCGACCATTTTTCACCAAGGGTGTTTTTCTCTTCAAGGGTGTAATTGGGGAAGTTAAGGATAATAATAAAAGCCAGCTTGTTGTCAAAAAAGTCATCCTGCACATGGGCAGAAGGGCTGTATGAGCCAAAAATCTGGTCGATGGCAAGAATAGGACCCCTGTCTTCGTGTATCTGTCTGTTAAGTTCAATGCTAATCCTGTCCATGTAGCCATTCAGGTATTCGAAATTATTGGCCATACGGTCGAATACCAGATCTAATTCCTCTTTATCGCTGATAAAGTTTTCGAGGCAGAATTTTTCAAAGTCTTCAGTGTTTCCATCAGTGAGGCGCCACAGGGATGCAGCTTGGGTAACTCCCTTATCAATCCTTGCAGAACAGGCATCACCATGTTTCTTTATCAAATCAGCAATAACCTTATCGCTAACTTCTTTTGAAACCGGACTTGCATTTTCATCTGATTTTTTATTCCCTCCACAGGCAGCCAGTATCACTACAAGCATGCTGTAAACAAAAAGTCTCTTCATTGTTTTTATTATT
>CAYLYP010000103.1:0-9546 GCA_964387795.1 uncultured Bacteroidales bacterium | reverse complement strand
TGCTGTCATTGATCCATTTAAAATTATTCAGCCAAAAATAGTATTCTCCCGGGTACTCGTTTATGATTTCAAAGTTCGTGTCAAAAACAATGAATCTGTATTGATCCGTTAAAGATAATCCTGTATAGCTGTTTTTATCCGGGTTCTCTATGAGATCGAAGAAGGTGAAAAAATTTGAGTAAATCTTCTGGGTGATGACATTCATTTGTGTGTCAACAACAAGGATTTGAATGTTATAAAATGTAGAATAAAAAATAACTATTTCGTTTCTTGAGTTAAGAAATGCTTTTGGGGAAGAAGCTGAATTTGAATGACTTGTTATTGGGAAAGTTGCTTCGATACTGATTTCATTATTATTAACAACTTTATAAATATTGATTTCTTTTTCGCCTGAATCATTTTTACTAGTGCCAACTAAAAGAATTTCATCAGCTATTAACAAAACACTTGAAAGACTATGGTTTTCAATAGAACTGGCATATTTTTGATTACCATGATTATCTATTTGTCCAAAATATCCACATGTATTTATTGAATCTCCAGAGAAACAAGATACAAAAAAGATGTCCCGATTGTTTAATATGGCCATTTCCCCTGTGAATAATTGTGCAGGAGATTCTAATGAAAAATAAAATGATTGTTGTGCGATACAAATTGCATTTGTTAGTAAAGAAAGCGCCAGTATTAGTCTGATTTTTTTCCAATTTTTCATAATAAGGTATATTTTTAACAGGGGGAAGGATTAATTCCCCCTGTTATTTGGTTTGGTATTATTAAAAAGAAGTAGTGTATTCATACGTATAATTAACTTTACCAAAAGTCATAGTTAACGTATGTATTTTATACATCATGTCAGCTTCCCAAAGCACAATTCCTGATTCAACTAAATAATTCAGCATTGCTTTTCCTGACGGCTGATAAATCTCCCTTATATCGTTTTTAATGTTATTGTAGTAAAATACAATAGCTTCAGGAGAAAGGCAGGTCTCATCACTGCTGTTATAGGAAAAAAGCAGGTTGTCATCATATCCAAATGGATTTGGTGTAGGAGAAGGCAGGAAAAATGGATGTCCATGTTTTACTTCCTGCTCAGTAATATAAACCCTTGCACCAATTGGACATGGAATGGCGATGGTCCTGTTTAAGCGGGTGTTTAATACATCAACTGCATCTGTTTCGCCCTGGTAGGTGCCGTCGCACATGCCAAGGTTAAATCCCCAATACCATCCGGGACCAGTGTTATTGTCTTCATCTTCGCCCAGCTCACCTGAAATAGTAACTACATTCAGCTCCAATTCATCTGATTTGCCCTCTGTGGGGATGATGGCTGTTGAAAATAGCTTCGGTGTTAACGGGTCTTCTAATTGGTCTTTAAGATAATGTTCAATTTCATAACAGGCTGCTGGTAAGATGGTAAGATTTATCATTTTGCTTTCTAGCTTGATACTGGTTTGATGGATGTCATTGAATTCTTTTGATATTTGTCTGTGAGGATGATATTGATTGGTTATCCAAGTTTGCATTTTAAACTTTTTTAATTAGGGATAATTTGAAAATGAAATGATTACATCTTCACCCATTTTCCTGAACCTATAAGGTCTTTTTTGAGGCTAATCCTGTAAATGTAGGTCGAGGGAGGAAGCTGGTCAGTGTTGATACTGTTCAGTCCTGAACCTAAAGACTGAGTGTGTAATAATTGTCCGTTAAGATTATAAAGTTCCAGCAAAGCCCCTTCAACCGAAGCTTCAATTCTCAATTCCTGGCCCGGGTTTGGGAAAACAGTAAACTGACTTTGCATTTCACCAGGATGGTTGTCTATTGATAAAGGAAAATTCCCTTCTGTATCTGTTTTGATAATGACAACAGATTCAATCCTTTCTTCATTTTGTAAATAAGCCCTTGTGCCTGTTAAAAAGATCCCACCATCCCTTGCTTGCTCAATCGTCATTACCTGGTAATAATAATTGCCGCCTCCGTAATATTTCACCCATTCAAAGTCAAGGGTTTCTTTGTTTATTTTGCTTAAAGTAATCCAGGCTGGTTGCATAATTGGATGAGGTAATGCATTTTTTGTTGATGCAACATAAAAAAACGCACCATTTTGAGGGTAAATGAGGTTTTTATGAAATGCAGGATAGTTATATGTGTCTTCTGTTTCAACAAGTTCATTACTAAGAATCTTTTCAAAGGATTGATTTCTGTATTCAATACCAATGATGCGATTTGATAATATTTTTCCCCCGACCGACAATAAGGTTGTATCACTTACCCAATGTATATTCGCACAGTGTAAATAATCTAGGTAAGTATGTTGCCCAATTTTATTGAAGCGTTTATCATAAGTGATATAGCTGGGATCCGGGCCTGAAATACAAATTCCGGTATAAGTATTGCTATCAGGGTTTTCAATCAGGTCAAACAATTTTGTATCGTTTGGAAAACAAATTTCATCAATAAGGTTTCCATCTTTATCAATAACCATGATCTGGTTGTCAATTATTGTAAAAGAAATTACGATGATTTGCTGTTCAGAATTTAAAAATGCTTTTGTGGTTTTGCCACTTACATTTGAGCAAATTGAAAGGTGCCTGGAAAGCGGGACAAGCATATTGTCAGAATTGAGCTTGTTAGTGTTTACATAATGGTTGCCCTGATTATCAAATTCCCTTCCCATGACAATTATTTCATTATCAATTACTATGATATCTGCCAGGTGTTGAACAGGATAACGGTTTTTCCATAACTCATTCCCATATTGGTCAAGCATGCCGTAATAACTGTAGTTGTTGTTTTCATCCAGGTTATAATATCCGGCAATAAAGAAAATGTTCCCATCAGGTAATTCCCATATCTTGCAGGAGTTGACTTTATTTTCCTCCGGGCTATTATACTCAAAGATGTTTTGGGAATAGAGGGAAAATGATTTGATAAGAGTTGCAAATAAAACGCTTATTAGAAGATTTGTTGCTTTCATTTTTTTTGTTTTTTATTTTGATAAATGATTATTTAAACCAGGCGGAAAACAATAATGGTTCCCGCCTGGCATTTTTATTTTTACCAACAATCGTTGCTTAAACAGTACTCATAAGAGTAATTAATTTTTCCGTAAGTCAAGTAGGCCTCATGAAGTTTTACAGACAGGCAATAATCTAAGGAAAAATTTTCTTTTAAATAGTAGTTCAAAATTGTTTTCCCTTCAGGTTTAAGCAGTGGCATTACAATATTGCGAACATTGTTGCGATAATACGAAATTGCTTCAGGACATAAGCATGGGTCAATATTACATGCTGAGGTAGTATAAAACAACAATGTATTTTCAAATCCATAAGGATTAGGCGGTGTAGGTGGCAAACTGGAATACAAAGGAGTAGCATATTTTACTTCCTGCTCAGTAATATAAACCCTTGCACCAATTGGACATGGAATGGCGATGGTCCTGTTTAAGCGGGTGTTTAATACATCAACTGCATCTGTTTCGCCCTGGTAGGTGCCGTCGCACATGCCAAGGTTAAATCCCCAATACCATCCGGGACCAGTGTTATTGTCTTCATCTTCGCCCAGCTCACCTGAAATAGTAACTACATTCAGCTCCAATTCATCTGATTTGCCCTCTGTGGGGATGATGGCTGTTGAAATAAGCTTCCTTTGGTCTCCAAGTTGGCCTTCAAGGTGGTATTGGATGTTATAATAAACTTCAGACAGGCTGCTTAGGTTTATCATCCCGTTTTGTGGTTGGATACTTACCAAAAGGGTATCAATTGCCCTATTGGCAAATTCATGGGCTGCATCCCCTCTTGTAAAGTTAATAGCTGATCCAAGGTTCCAAAGGGCTTCTTCTGTGGGCATCATTTCTTCGCTTTTTTGTTCTGATGCCTGTTTGATTTTTCCCAGGAAGGTTTTGATTTTTAATTCGGTAGCATTTGGTAACAACTGGGTTTCATCCGGAACTTCAGCTTTCTTTTCACATGAAAGCGCCAACGATCCTATAATTAACATTAAAACCCAAACGATGATATTAATTTTTGTTTTCATTTTTAAAATATTTAGTTGTTTATGCACGAATGAAACCACATGCTTGTTTTTATTATTGGTATTGGTATTTAACATGCAAACATGTTCGTTTCATTTATGGTATTATGTTTATTATTTCTAGTATTTATTAAGATCTCTTTATTGCCTCTTGTAAATTATGGAGGGGCATTTACTGATTTTTGCTCCAGATACGACATAGATCTGATTATCTCACAATATCCATTTTGATAAATTAACGTATTTGTTGGGCAATTATTGTAGAAAAAATTAATGGAAATTCTGAAAAATCTTATTGTAATGTGGTCAATTGTATTATATGGCACATAAAAGGTGTGTCTGATAGGCAGTATAGCAGGTATGTTGATATGAATTATTATCATGGTTAAACAGTATGATATTTAACTAATAATTCTATTAACAGGAATGTAAATTTATAATAAATTATATTAAAAAAGCAAGTAAAAAATGAAAAAAAGTAAAAAAATATTAATATAACATCAAAAAATATCTGTTTGTATAATTATATATACAAAAAACATTGTAATATATCTCTTATTTTAAAGAATTAGGATAAAAATGAATTATATTTTTCTGTGGTATCCCAAATCCCAAAATAAAAAAGAAGCTTTAATAAGCCTCAATGATTGCAGCTTAGATAAGAACCTGTCCCGAAATACAATAAAAAAACCCGTAAGGCATTAAGCGGTACGGGTTTATAAATATTTTGATTAAAAATCTCCTGCAACTATATCTTTTATGAAAACATCTGAATGCTGTGCAAGCGGGTGTAAATCCCATTTTTATCAATGAGTTCCTGGTGCTTGCCCATCTCAACAATCTCACCCTGGTGCATGACACAGATTAAGTCAGCATTGACAACAGTAGAAAGCCTGTGGGCAATAACTATTGAAGTCCTGTTTTCCATTACCTTGGTTAGGGCATCCTGGACCAGACGTTCAGATTCGGTATCTAATGCCGAGGTTGCTTCATCAAGGATAAGTATCGGGGGATTTTTCAATATGGCCCTTGCAATACTAAGCCTCTGTTTCTGGCCTCCGCTAAGTTTGTTGCCCCTGTCGCCGATGTTTGTATAATATCCCAATGGAAGTTTTTCAATAAACTCATGGGCGTTGGCAATTTTAGCTGCATTGATGACTTGCTCTTCTGATACGTTTACAGCACCAAAGGAAATATTATTAAAAACGGAATCATTGAACAATATGGCTTCTTGGTTCACATTGCCCATTAGTTCGCGCAAATCGGCAAATTTAATATCCCTGATATCAATGCCATCTATCGTGATTCGTCCTTCAGTAACATCGTAAAGCCTTGGCAATAAATCCACAAATGTCGATTTCCCGGCCCCTGATTGTCCCACCAATGCAATGGTCTGTCCTTTGTCAATTTTGAGGTTGATATTATTAAGGACCATTGCTTTTTCGTATTTAAAAAATACTTCATGATATTCAATAGCCCCATTGAAAGTCTTTATTGAAATGGCATTTTCTTTTTCTGTTATCTCTACAGGTGCATTTAATACTTCATCAATACGATCGGATGAGGCAAGGCCTTTTTGGATGTGATATAACGCTGATGAAAAAGATTTGGCAGGGGCAATGATTTGAGAGAAAACAAGCAGGTACCCGATTAAATCCTGTGATTGAAGAGCACTGTCCTTGCCCAGGATGAGTGATCCCCCATACCACATAATGACAACAACAACGGCTGTTCCCAAGAATTCGCTTACCGGGGCAGCCAGATATTGCCTCCTGAACATCTTTATCATCACCCTTGTATAAAAACTATTGGTGCTTTTAAAGCGTTTATTCATCTTTTCCTCGGCATTGAAGGATTTTACAACCCTTAAGCCGGTGAGGGTCTCATCTATAATCGAAAGGATGACCCCAAGCTTGTTCTGGCTCCTAAGGGCTGTGCTCCTGAGTGTTTTGCCCAAACGCCCAATGATCAATGCACTCAATGGGAGCATGATAAGCACAAACAAGGTAAGCTGTGGGCTTAATACCAAAAGGAAAATCAAGAATACAATGATGGTGATGGGATCCGAAAACATCATCTCAAGACTTGAGATCACACTGTTCTCGATATTCTGCACATCATTGGTCATACGGCTAATCAGGTCTCCCTTTCGCTCTTTGTTATAATAACTTAAGGGCAGACTGAGCGATTTGTCGAACAACTGGTCCCTGATATTTCTTACAACACCATTGCGCACCGATGCCATGTGGTATAAAGAAAGGTATTTAAATCCTGTCTTTAAAAAGGATGTGACAATGAAAAGGCCTCCAATGAAAATCAGGGCATAAAACTCTCCATTATCCAGGATGATCTGGCTTAGGTAATAATAGAAATTGTGTTTAATCGTTTCGGCATTCAGTGCAAAAGGCAATTTCTGTGTTATTAACTCCTGGTTTTTAAACAGTATGCCCAGAAATGGGATTGCCATCGTTAATGAAAACAAACTAAACACTACTGAAAGCAGGCTGAAAAAGATATTGAAAAATACGTTGCGCTTGAAGGGGAGCAGATAGCCTGCTATCTTTAAAAAGTTTTTCATAAAGGGATGAATATTTGCTTTTTAATTGTTTCGTTGAAATGATATTTTTTTTGAAAGCTTTTTGAAATTAGGCCGGGATACTGTTTCGCCAATGCTTTAATGCAAATCAATTGCCAACGAATGTCATCCTGATGGCAATGATACTCCTTAACTATATTACAGCTTTGATACCGGTATAATTAAAAGGGCTTATTTTTAACAGTTCTTCTTTCAATGAATCGGATATGTCAAGATTATTGATGAACTCTTTGATCATCTGTTCATTTATCTTTTTATTTATCCGTGTGAGGTCTTTAAGTTTTTCGTATGGATTTGGAACCCCTTCCCGACGCAATATTGTTTGAATAGCTTCGGCTACAACGGCCCAGTTATCTTCAAGGTCGGCTGTAATGGCCGGGGCATTAACAATAAGTTTGTCAATACCTTTGTTGATGCTGTTGATGGCAATCAATACATGGGCAAAGGGAACGCCGATATTTCTTAATACTGTTGAGTCAGTTAAATCCCGTTGTAAACGTGAAATTGGAAGTTTAGCTGCCAGATGCTCGAGCAGGGCATTTGCAATACCACAATTGCCCTCTGCATTTTCAAAGTCAATGGGGTTTACTTTATGGGGCATTGCCGATGAGCCTACTTCCCCTGCCTTGATCTTTTGTGTGAAATACTCCATGGAGACATAAGTCCAGATATCACGGCAAAAATCAATAAGAATTGTATTTATACGCTTCCATGCATCAAATATCGCTGCCAGGTTGTCGTAATGTTCTATCTGTGTGGTTGTCTGGCTTCTTTGAAGGCCAAGTGTATTGTTTACGTATTGATTCCCAAACGCAACCCAGTCTATTTGTGGATAAGCAACATGGTGCGCATTGAAGTTACCTGTTGCCCCCCCGAATTTTGCAGGATAAGGAAGTGCCTTAAGTATTGCCAGTTGAACATTTAGCCTTTCAGCAAAGACATATATCTCTTTGCCCAATGAAGTAGGGGAGGCAGGCTGTCCATGTGTTCGTGCCAACATAGGGATATCAAGCCATTCTTTTGCGTATGAAGTGATTTTCTCTATCAGGATTTCAAGCGTAGGTATCAGTATCCTGACAGAAGCTTCTTTGTGCGAAAGGGGGATGGCAGTATTGTTAATGTCTTGCGAAGTAAGCCCGAAATGAATAAACTCCTTCCACTTTTCGAGGCCTAAACTGTCAAATTGCTCTTTGATATAATACTCAATGGCTTTTACATCATGGTTTGTGGTTTTTTCAATCTGCTTTACCATCTGGGCCATCTCAGGTTCAAAGTCTTTATATATGGACCGGATGCGCTTGTATTTTTCTTTTGGAAAATCATTGAGCTGGGGAAGCGGTAGCTCGCAAAGCTCAATAAAATATTCTATTTCAACCCATAGCCTGTAACGTATCAGGGCTGCTTCGGAATAATAATCGCCTAGAATTTTGGTTACATTATGGTATCGCCCGTCAACAGGCGTGATGGCAGTTAAAGCGCTAAGTTCCATGGTTCAGGTTCTTTTCAAAGCGCAAAGTTAACAAATTGAGCGGCATACACATCACAAAGAAATTAAAATCATAAATTGATATGCACCTGGTTTATTGTTTTATTGTTGAATGGATTAACATTGTGTTGCTTTTCTTTAAAAGCGGCCAATATCATTAACAATTTTCCTTGTGTACCTTTTTTTATTGAAAATTCTATCTGTGGATTTTGCAAAGCTTTGTTTACATTTGTATGATAAAAATGCCTTTAAATAAAACTTCTTATTGGTTGGTTTTATTTTTTGGTAAAAAAATACATATATAATGCAGAAAGTTAGAATATCAGCAATCTCCTATTTAAACACAGTGCCTTTTGTTTATGGTATATTGTATAGCGGGTTTCTGAATGATTATGAACTTTATCTTGATTATCCTTCTGCCTGTGCCAAAAAGCTTATTGAAAACCAGGCTGATATTGGCCTTGTTCCTGTGGCTTCTTTATCAAAAATAAAGGATTATCAGATAACATCCGACTATTGCATCGGTGCTTTAGGCCCTGCAGCTTCAGTGCTGCTTGTGAGCAAGGTCCCCCTGCTTCAGGTTAAGAATATATTTCTCGACTTTCATTCCATGACCTCGGCTGCTCTTTGCAGGATACTGGCTGCCAACTTTTGGAGTATTAAACCTGAATACAAAGTCCTGGACGATGTCTCTTTTGAAACTATTAATACGTTGGAGTCTGTTGTCCTGATTGGTGATAAGACTTTTGGCGACCTTTCTGCTTTCTCATACAGGTATGACCTTGCACAGGAATGGTTTAAGTTTAAAGGGATGCCTTTTGTTTTTGCTGTCTGGGCTGCAAACAAAAAACTGGATGATGGCTTTGTTTCTTCTTTTAACAAAGCCCTTGAGTTCGGTATTAATAATATTGATAAAGCAATAGCATTGTCAGAAGAAAGATATCTCAGCAATGCAGAGAAGATAGAATACCTGAACCGAAATATCCGCTATAATTTTGATGATGGAAAAAAACTGGCACTACGGACTTACCTTGATTTGCTTGAAAAATTACCCCCCTTACGTCCATAAGGATTTTTATTAAATTCCTTCTGCCCTGACTTTTTATCTGAACTGCCCTTAGGACTGGTATGTGCCTGGCACATTGTGATTTCATTGGGTAAGGCAGCTTAATAACACCTCACTTTCTTTCAATCCTTCATTTGCTTTGCTTGTTTTGAGGGCAAATGATTATGATTGGGATAAAAACCTTATCCCTGATATTTCTTATTATTTAAATAGGGCCTGCTGAAAAAGTCTTTAAGGCATCAGATGTGAGGCGACAAGGCGAAATTGTATACTAATACTATGAGCCGATGGCAACGAAACAGATGATACCTTAAAGACTAACGCAAACAAGATGCAAACATATTAGCACTTAAGGAAATAAATCCATGC
>CAYLYP010000102.1:0-9753 GCA_964387795.1 uncultured Bacteroidales bacterium | reverse complement strand
CTGGAAATTATCTGTTGTCAATACCCCAAAAATAACAGGTATCCCTTCTGTTGCATTTATCATTGCTATTGAGTTGGCTACTGCATTACAGATAAACTCAAAATGACGTGTCTCTCCCTGTATAACACATCCCAGGCAAATTACAGCATCAGGCTTTATTGAATTAATCATCATTCGGGCTGCTCCTGGTAATTCAAAACTACCCGGGACATGATGCTCAATTATGTCATCTGGCGATGCCCCATTTGACTTCAATATGCTTATAGCGCCTTCTTTTAATGCTTCTGTTATTTCAGGGTTCCATTCGGATACTAAAATGCCAAACCGCATCCCTTTGGCATCAGGAATGCGGTTCGCATCATGTTCTGAAAGATTTTTCTTTTTTTCAGCCATGTAATTTTTATTTTTTGTTTAAGGCCTGAACCCTTCCAATATACTTGTCAATATTACGGAATTCAGCTGAGCTTCTGTATTCGCGTTTAATTGTGTTAAAGAGTTCTTCAGCTTTATCATATTTTTTTAACTCTTCTGCCATCATCCCTGCTTTGAAAATAAACAATGGAGTGGTGAAATTGTTTGCATTTTTCTCAGATGCTTTGATGTAATAGTCATAAGCTTCTTGAAAGTCACCTTTTTCAAGATAGGCATCACCTATAAGGCCTAGGTTCATTGCTGTAATGACTTTATCTTTTCCTTTGAATTTTTTCAGATGAGTAATGGCTTCATCATATTGCCCAAGACGTAGTTGACAAATACCTGCATAGTGATGAGCCAGTTTGGCTGTCTTTGTCATACTATATTCATCAATGATATCAAGAAAACCAGGATATTGCCCATCCCCATTGAGGGCTAAACTTATTGAATCCTTTTCAAGATAACGCTCAGCCATAAAGATCTGAGACTGTGCTTCTTTTTCCCTTGGTTCAAAATAAAACCTTGTTACCCCAACATAAATAGCTATGATAGCTACGATTACACCTAAGATGTAAATGATGCTTTTCTGGTTTTTTTCAATAAACTGTTCGGTTTTGGTCAAGGCTTCTTCAACCGCAACAATATTTTTTTCTTCCTTCTGGATTTTCTTTTCTTTTGTCATGATTCAAAATAGTTTTAGGGTGCAAAATTAAATTATTTTTGAAAGATGCCAAGAGGTTATTGATATTTTTATTCTTGTTTTTTTGTTGAAAACCGAATAATGAAACTTGTACCTCTTGTTTTTAATAGCTCAATGCTGCCATTTATCTGGTCATTCACCAAAATATCTACCAGTTGAAGGCCTATGGTTTCTACTTCTTTCAAGTCAAAATCGTTTGGTAATCCTATGCCATTATCACTTATTGTAATGGTATAATCTTGATTGTCAGATTCATATCCTATAAATAATATGTTTTTGTGGTGTTTTTTTCTTGGTTGGTTTTCGATGAATGCATGCTTTAATGCATTGCTTATCAATTCATTGACTACTATGCCGCAAGGTATTGCGTAATCAATATTTAAAAAAACACCCGATACTTTAAAGTCAACCTCTACAATTTCTTTTGCCTGATAAAAATCAAGCAGGTTTTCTGTCACATTGACAATGAAATTTCCAAAATCTATTTCAGCATAACTTAATGAAAGGTATAAGTTTTTCTGAATGAGCAAGATTGCTTTTACCCGCTGGGATAATTCCTTATATTTTAGTTTTACTTCAGGATGGCTTTCATTTGAACTTAATGTGTCAATCATCGTAATGATAAGGTTCATATTGTTTTTCACCCTGTTATTGATCTCGTCAATAAGGATTTCTTTCTCAATAATATCTGCTTTTATGAGATCTTCAACCTCTCTGCGTTCGGTTATTTTTACCTGAAGTTCCTTATACGACTTTATCAACTCATCATTTCTTGCCTTTACCCTTTTTTCAAGCTCTTCTTTTATTCTTTGTAAGTGATTGGCTGCCTGCTGTCTGACAATGATCTCATTCTTTAGTCTTAAGGATTCACGGTTGTCATGTCCAAATATTATAAATCCCCTGATATCATTATATGGGTCCCGGAGCAATGAGGAGGATATGATGACTGGAATATTTTCCCCTGATTTTGAGATCAGGGTTACTTCAAAGGATTCATTCCCTTTCTCAAGGGATATTCGTTGAAGGTAAGTTTTTACAAATTCCTTTTCAAGAAATAGCGATGTGATTGGAGTGTTTTTTATTTCTTCTGATTTATATCCTGTTACAAGCTCTGTATATAAGTTTGACCTTATTATTTTCCCCCTTTTTGATACAAAGAAAAAAATCTCCTTTAACTGCTCTATGATATGATTTGAGGCTAAATCCGGATTTAAGCTTAAAAGATTATATCTTGACATTGCATAAGCGGTGCCCCCTATCCATATCAATGAAAATATATGCGCCATGTTTGGCAATAATGTTATTTTAAACATGGGAAGCAGGATATCTGTAATATATCCCCATGAGATAAATAATATTAAGGTGGTTAAGCTTATCCTATACTGTGATCTTTCATTTTTGTTAGAAAGGTCTTTCTTCCAAAAATACATAATCACCAAAGTGCTAAACGAAGATGTGAAAATATATATGTAGAACAGCCAATAATGGAATTCACTTTTTAAAGGGATGAAAAACCAAATATCATTGTGCTTATAAAACTTTTCTGCCAGTAAATCACCCGTAAAAATATTGTAATATAAATACAATGCTATTATTACGTGGAATGCAAAAACATATTTTATTGCCCTGATTTTGTCTTGTTGACGAGATACAACAGAAAAGAATTTAATCATTAAAGCCGGGAAACTGATCCATCCGATTGAACCCATTTTATCCCAGAACCTAACTGTTGATTCATCAGGGGCTGAGTAATAAAAGATATATGAAACCGACCATATAAAGTAACTTATGCAAAGAACGAAAAACCACCTGCTGGCATTTGAAGCCCGGTTTTGATATAGCACAATGACTGCTGTTTCAATATAGATAATTGCTGATATTATAGAAAGCAGTGAGTAGATATTCATTGTTCTTTGAGTCAGGGGTTACTTCTTTGGAAATTCAACATTGACCTGTGTGCCTTGGTTGCCTGATATATTAAATGATCCGAACAAATGCTGCTCAACAAGTATCTTGACCAATTGCAAGCCAAGTGTTGATTGGACTTTAGCTTGATTTGGGCTAATCCCGCATCCATTATCCGATACACTTAGACGGAAGTTTTTCTTTAGGGCAACAAATTCAATGGAGATGATAAACTGATTTTCTTCTTTATCAGAGGGCTCATGATCCCATTTAAAAGCATGATGGACTGAATTGGTAAGCAGTTCATTAACAATCATTGCGCAGGGCAGGGCTGAATTGATATCCAGTTTCTCATTACAGATATTAAGTCTGATTATGGTATTTGGATGGACTTTCATTGTGTTAAAAATGTCTGTTGAGAGTTTTTTTAGAAAACTTGCAAAGTCAATTTTAGTTAAATTGGGTGTTGCATAAAGGTCTTCGTGAATATTGGATAATGTACGCACCCTTTCAGCAATCTCCCTTAGCTTTGTCCCCGGCTGATTATAGGGTTGTAATCTTGATGCCAGCATATTTATCAGGGAGATGATTACCTGCATGTTGTTTTTTACCCGATGATGTATTTCTTTCACCAATTCTATTTTCTCTTTCAAATCAGTTTTTACCTGCATCTCCGCCCTGCGTCGCTCCTGGATTTCTATCTGGAGCTTTTTGTTGGCTTCTGACAGCTCAAAGGTTCTCTCCTGAACCAATTGCAATAGCCTTTCCCTTATCTGGTGAAGGTTGTTTTCTATCCTTATCCTTTCCTGAATTTCTTCCTGTAACTGGATTTTGTTTTGTATGTCATTTGCAATGAGAATAAATCCAAGCATATTCCCATATTTGTCATTTACAGGAGATACAAATACCTCGGCAGGGATATTCGTCAGGTATCTTGTGTTCAGATATACTTGTTGCATTGGGCCTGAAAAGACTGTCCCGCTTGAAAACCATTTTTTTATTTTTTCTGCATCCGAAAAAATAGCTTCCAATGGGGTCTTTGATAATTCATACATATTGTATTTCAGGCTTACTAATACATGCTGATTTGCTGATATTATTTTTCCATTAGGGGAAATTAAAAAAATATATTCTGAAATACGGTTTATGATCAGGTCTGTGATACTTTGATTTGTGATGGGTATAGGTTTGTATTTATACAAGGCGTATAATATACCAAGCATCCAAATTACAGAATTAATTGGAGTAATTGATGGCGTTTTTACATAACCTTTGAATGTCAAGGCCATATTAACTAAAGTATTTATCAGAAAAAAAGTCAGAAATGAATATATGATCATTTGGGCCTGTTTCCTTTCCCTGTTGGTATTCGATTTCCGTAACCAGCCAAATAACATATAAAAACATGAGAAGGCACCCAATATGATATATATAATAAAGAACCAATACCAGATTGAATCTCGTTTGAAACTTATGATAAATAAACCATCAATGTTCTCGTAGAGTTTGTATGATTCAACATCGTTTAATGTAATAATTAACAACCCAACATAAAACACGAAGAAAATCCGGGATGCAATACGATATATCTTTTTTGTGGGCATTGTAAGGCTTACAAAAAAACTTGTCATCACGGCTGGATAACCCAATTCGCCTATGGATGCCATTTTGTCCCAAAAAATTGCATCCTGTATATTCTTCGACAGAAATAATTGGGAAGTCCCTAAGGCATAAAAAGCCATAAAAAAGGCCAATATCCCAAACCATGCATTGCTTGCAGATTTAAATTTTGGTATTAAGGATATTAAGCCTGCCTGTATATAAATAATAAATACCGCAAAACATAATATTGCGAATATATTCATGAGCGTAGCACTTAGATATCTGTTTTTAGATTGTAAAGTTAAGGAATCATTTTAAAAATGAAACAGCTTTGTGACTTTGCTTTTATTTATTCCAAACTATTTGTTAAAACTTTGTTTGTAATGCTGAGCATCTGTTTTTCTTTATCTTCAATGTGCAGATAATATGATTGTTGTAATTAGACTTGCTTGCCTCTCTTCTAAAATCCCAGATAGTTTAATCCATGCTTTTAAGCATTTGAAGGTCCGGACACATTGATAATTGTGAACCCACTTTGTTATTTTGCTGTGAAATCCTTATCTTTAATTCAAATGTTTAGGGTACCTTTTTTAATCTCTCTCTTTTTTAATTGATAGGTCATGGATAGAAAATTGCAGATAGGGCAATCAGAATCAATGGTATGTATTCTGAAAAAAAGATTTGAAAGCAATATGGCAAGGCACCAGGGAATTGATTGGGCAGTTGTGGAAAATAAGTTGCACCAATGTCCTGAAAAACTTTGGTCCCTTAATGAAATGGAGCTAACTGGTGGTGAACCGGATATAGTTGGCTATGATAAACTTAATAATGAATATTTATTTTTTGATTGTTCGCCTGAGAGCCCTAAAGGGCGCCGGAGCATTTGTTATGACCTTGAAGGGCTTGAATCAAGGAAAGAACATGCACCTTTGAATAATGCAATTGACCTGGCAAAGCAAATGGGCGTGGAGATTCTTTCTGAGCAGGAATATATCGAATTACAAAAACTTGGTCAATTTGACACTAAAACATCAAGCTGGCTTAAAACACCTCCAGAAATAAGGTCCCTTGGCGGGGCTTTGTTTGGTGATTATAGGTATGGGCGGGTTTTTATTTATCATAACGGGGCTTCATCTTATTATAGCGTAAGGGCTTTCAGGGCCTGCCTAAAGCTATGAGCTGTTTTTCAATGTTTTAATGCTGATTTTGATGAGGTTTCTGGAAAACCTTGAAAGAATTTTTATTATTGTTGTTCTAACAAAGTGTTGTTTCCTGCATCTTAATTGTTACTATCTTGAGAAAGCCTGTATTTCATCTATAAGGCCTTCATGATATGCTTTTTCCACATCTTGATATTCACCAAGCCTGTTGAAAAACAAACAAGCATAGTTCCTTTGTATCTGAGTCCCTTTGAAAAGGTAATGTTTTATCCGATTTTTACCTTCCGGATTAGAAACCAGGCTTAAGGCAAAATCGACAAAGCGTGTTTCTGCAAAACTCGATTCCTTAGTCAGGTTACTGAATATGGTATCAACATCTGATTCAGAACCTGATTCAGCATAATCTATCAAATCTTTTAAGTGACCGGTGAAAAGTGTCCCAGGCATTTTTTGTTGATCAATGATAGGTACAAAATTGGTTTTAAAAGGAGAATAGAATTTCAGTTGGCCAATACTTTTATTTAATTGACTTCGATTAAGTATTGGCCCTGATCTGTAAATTCACCAAAACATACTGGCTCAATCCCATTATTGATCAACAGGGATTCAACCTCATGAATTGCATCAGGATGGACAGCGATCATTAGCCCCCCGCTTGTCTGGGGATCACAAAGGATATACTTCTGGCTTTCATCTTTTAATTGAATATGCTGACCATAGCTGTCCCAATTGCGGTATGTCCCTCCGGGAAAACATTTCTGGGCAAGGTATCCTGCTATTTCGGTGAACACAGGTATTTTATCATAAGAAATTTTTGCTGAGAGGTGGCTTCCCTGGCACATTTCGGTAAGATGGCCCAATAAGCCAAAGCCTGTAACATCAGTCATGGCTTTAATCCCTTCAACCAAAGCCAATTGTGTACCAAGGCTGTTCAGCTTCGACATTGATTCAGGGGCAATATGGGCATGTTCTTCTTTTAGTTTCCCTTGCTTCTGGGCGGTGGTCAGGATACCTACCCCAAGGGGTTTGGTAAGATAAAGCTTACAGCCTTTTGTAGCTGTGTCATTTTGTTTGAGATGGGATAGTTTCACCCGTCCAGTTACTGCCAGGCCAAAGATAGGTTCAGGACTGTCGATACTATGTCCACCGGCAAGAGGTATGGATGCTTCTTTGCATGCCTGTCGCCCACCATCCATCACCTGTTGGGCAATCTCAGGGGAAAGCTTGTCAATAGGCCAGCCCAATATTGCAATTGCCATCATTGGTGCCCCCCCCATTGCATAAACATCACTGATTGCATTTGTTGCTGCAATTTTCCCAAAAACAAATGGGTCGTCAACAATAGGCATAAAGAAGTCAGTTGTGCTTATAATGGCTGTGCCATCCCCTAAATCATAAACAGCAGCATCATCGCGTGAATCGTTTCCAACAATAAGCTTCTTGTCTAAAAATGGATCGATGCTGCTGTGTAAAATGGTGGTGAGGACTTTTGGTGAGATTTTACAACCACATCCTGCCCCATGGCTATATTGGGTTAGTTTGATTTTGTCCATTTTGCTTAAAATATTCAATTATTTTGTGTGCGTTCAATTCATGATTTGTATCATCCAATGAAAGCTGGATAATTTGTCCCGGGCTTCTTGTTTGCAGTCCTTTGAAATATGTCTTGTCATAATAAACCAACAAGATAAGGGCTACCTGGTAAAAGTTGTCAGAAGCAAGGAATTCAAGGGCTTGTTGTGTTGCCAGGCCACCAAGGCGTTTCGCAACCTGGTTTATCCCTTTTTCGAGTAAAGATTTGTCGCAAACGGCATATCCCTTAACAAGGTGGTAAGCTCTTTTTTCTTTTGGGATATCAATAAAAACCAATGTCTTTTGCCTAATCTGGTTAAATAGGCCCATGGGGATTTGGACTTTCCCAATGCTATTGCTCTCATCTTCAAGCCAGATAGGTTCTTGAAAATTTAAGGGCCTCATCATATTAAAAAGGTTATTCTCAAATTGTTCCACTGTGGGTTGTGGTGCCTGGTTTATCGCCCCAAAAGCCGAGCCTTTATGGTTTGCAAGCCTTTCCAGGTCAACTACCTGAAGGCCCATTTTTTCAAATTCGGCAATTATTTCTGTCTTACCTGAACCCGTATAGCCCCCAAGTATCCTGAGATTGAATTCCTGTTTGAAAAAATCAAGGACATAATTCCTGAACGCTTTATAACCCCCGGTGATTATATAAACCCTTTCCATCCCATTGTCGTGGATATGCTTTGCAAATGATTGGCTTCGCATCCCTCCACGCCAACAATGAACAACTACTTCACCACGGGGGGCAACCATCCTTGATTGATCAATGAAATCCTGAAGCTTGGGTGCTACATATTTATATCCAAGTTCCATCGCCAAATCTTTTGATCTGCGTAAATAGGTAGTCCCTATGTCGGCCCGTTCTTCATTTGAAAATAAAGCAATGTTCACTGCTCCCGGAATGTGCCCCTTTTCATATTCGCCTGGCGAACGGACATCAATGATTGCAAGGTGGTAGTACGATTGATAATACTCAGAAATACTGATTTCCTGTAACATTTGCTTTATTTGATTATCCCTTTATAGGGATATTATTTTGGTTGCATGGGCCTGTAAGGTGATAATGTCGGCCATAGTGCCGCCCTGGCCAACCTCAATCTCATCAATGATATTATAATAGTTCAGGCAGGTTTTGCAGGCAAGTATTTTAACTCCTTCTGCTTCAGCTTGTTTCAAGAACTCTATTACTGGCGAACCCTTACACACAAGTTTTACCCCTTCATTATAAAATACAATGATTTTTGGCAGGCGGTTGTCCTGGAGGCTTAGATTTAAATAATTTCCAAATAGCTGTAGTGCCAGTTCCTGGCTCCCTTGCCCCATACCATAACTTGAAACCTGGAGCAATGTATTGTCCTTTGACATCGTTTTTATGTTTTTTTTCTTTGCAAATTTACCTGTTTTTATAACAATGTAATTAATAAAATAGTAAAATGCCCCCCTCCCAAACTCAAAAACAGCATTTCCCCTGCAATATCCATTTAACATATAACCATTTTATGCCCCTTTTCGCATTGTAGCCCCGTATCTGAATCCTTGAGGGCTTTTTCAGCAGCCCCTGCACCATATTTGATTTAATCTGGTTTTATGTTTTAGAAATTTAAATGATTATACTAAATTTGATTAAGGATTATTAAGGTTTTTAAATCAATATTACATGAAGCTTAAAGATTTTTCGGTTGAAAGATATTTTGCCAAATATGAGTTTACTACAAGGTATCTCTTGTCAAGCTCTGATTGCGATGGCTATCCTATGAACTATGTGTTGGGACTGGCTTCTGAAGAAGAAAAACTTCGCTGGGGATCACTTCAGCTTGGTTATACCGAAACTATTGGGAGCGAAGCCCTAAGGTGTGCAATAAAAAAACATTATAAACACATCGAATTGGACGAAATCCTTGTGTGTTCGCCTGGTGAAGCCAACTTTATCCTGATGAATGTGATGCTGGATGCCGGAGACCATGTGGTATGTATGGCGCCAATGTACCAATCCTTATATCAGGTGGCAAGGGACATTGGTTGCCGGCTTTCTTTTTGGCAACCAAGCTATAATCAGCAAGGATGGCATTATGACACCGCTGAACTTGAAAAACTTATTAAGGATGATACGAAGCTGATAATTATTAATTTCCCACACAACCCTACCGGATTTAGCCCTGAAATTGATGAATACCTGCATATTTTTGAGATTGCAAAGCGCAAAGGGATCCCTGTGTTCTCTGATGAAATGTACAGGTTCTTGAACCATGGCAACAATCTGGCTTTACCCCCTGCCTGCGATATCTATGAAGATGCCATTAGCCTTTGGGGAACTGCAAAGACATTTGGCCTTGCCGGATTAAGACTGGGCTGGCTTACTACAAAAAACAAAGGCCTTTTGAAAAAAATCGAATC
>CAYLYP010000101.1:0-10210 GCA_964387795.1 uncultured Bacteroidales bacterium | reverse complement strand
AAGCAACAATTACATACTGCATGTAAGGATTTATTTTCTGAAGCACTAATATGTACGCATCTTGTTTTTAAGCAGACCTTAAATAAAGCATTTTGCCCGGCTGTTTTAAAAGTCAAATTTACTAAAATAGAACCCAAATCTGTTGTTTTTTATGTGCCATTTGCCTTTGAGTGGGATAATTTTCAAACCGGACAATATCTTTTTATTTACTTTTGTTTGTATTAAAAGACAGTCATTAAGGCTGTAAATATTTTCAAATATGGATGAAGAATTAATAAAGCACGTAAAAAATGACAAGTTTGCAAAGCATGCAGGCATTTATTTGGTTGAAGTGGGTGAAGGATATGCTGTTGCAGAAGTGCTCATAGAGGATTGCCACCTGAATGGGATAAATATTGTCCAGGGAGGTGTGATATTTACTTTGGCGGATTATGCTTTTGCTGCTGCATCAAATTCAGGAGGCCTTGTTACAGTGGGGATCCATTCAGGGATTTCATTTTTTAAAGCTCCTGTGGGCAAACGCCTCAGGGCGATAGCCAGGGAGCAAAGTGCTCAGAAAAAGATTTGCGGTTATGTGGTAGATGTTTTTGATGAGGATGGGACTATGGTGGCAAGCCTGAATGCTATGGGATATAGGAAGCAGAATCGCTGACAGGGGTTTGAAGGCAAGCACTTATTATAACAGCAATTTGTTTAACAGTCAAGGGTTTTATGAATCGTTTGCTGTTTAGATTAAAGCTTTCCCTGAAAAAAAGTGTTTTTTATTAAAACATAATTGCAATACTTTTGTTCCATATAATGGCAATCTTTGTTGGACGAAGCATTTTATTTTAAACAAGCAAACAGGATACGGATATGGAAGACACATCAAGGGCAACAATTGAAAAGCTCCTTGCGGGGCATAAAAGCTTTTTTAATTCATTACAGTCAAGGGATCTTGATTTTCGCATCGCACAACTTAAAAAGTTTAAAGATGCGGTTGTGAGGTATGAAAAGGAAATCCTTGATGCCCTGAAAGCTGATTTGCACAAATCGGCTGAAGAAGCATATCTTACAGAAATAAGCATTGTGAGGCAGGAGATAGATTATCACCTGAAAAATATAAGGAAGTGGTCGAAGCCTAAAAGGGTGAAGACCCCATTGCACCTTTTGCCTTCAAGGTCAAAGATTTATTATGAACCATTGGGGACTGCGCTGATTATAGCTCCCTGGAATTATCCTTTTCAATTGCTTTTGAACCCCTTGGTGGGTGCAATATCTTCGGGTTGTTGTGCCATGCTCAAGCCTTCTCCTTATACCCCAACGGTAGCCGGGGTAATCCAGAAGATGGTAAATGAGGTGTTTGATGAATCCTATATAAGTATTGTCCAGGGTGGGAGGAATGTGAATACCATCCTGCTCGAACAGCGTTTTGATGTGATATTTTTTACGGGCAGCCCTTCGCTTGGCAAAATAGTTATGAAGGCTGCCTCTGCCCACTTGACACCTGTGGTGCTTGAACTGGGTGGTAAAAGTCCCTGCATTGTTGATACTGATGCAAATATTGATATTGCTGCACGGCGTATTGCCTGGGGAAAGACCATCAATGCAGGGCAGACATGTATTGCCCCGGATTATCTAATGGTGCATAAAGATGTGAAGGATGCATTGCTTGAAAAAATAAAATTTTATATCACCCAATGGCATGGCGAAGATGCATCAAAAAGCCCTTATTTCCCTCGTATCGTTAACCATCAGGCCATGGAGCGCCTTCAGAAACTGATGCAGCATGGAAAGATCCTCTTTGGTGGAAATCTTGATATGGAATCCCGTTATATCAGCCCCACAATAATTGATAATATCAGCCCTGATGACCCTATCATGCAGGAAGAAATCTTTGGGCCTTTGCTCCCTGTTATGACTTTTGAACACATCAATGAAGTGGTTGCATACGTTACCTCCCACGAAAAACCCCTTGCATTGTATTTCTTTGGAAAAAACAAACAGGCTAAAGATATGCTTGTCAGGACCAGCTCGGGAGGTGCTTGTATCAATGATACCCTCCTTCATGTGGCAACGCACCATCTTCCCTTTGGTGGTGTTGGGAACAGCGGTATGAACAAATATCACGGGCATGGCACTTTTCTTGCTTATTGTAATGCAAAAGCTGTCCTGATATCATCAAACAGCTTTGACTTAAAGATGAAATATCCTCCCTTTAAAAATTTTAATGTCATAAAACGTTTTTTGGGATAGCAGCTTAAACGCACAGGATGATGTTCGTGCAAGTTCAATGTGAGCTTATCTGTTAAAAAGTATAGCTTATTTCAGAAAAAATCCTTATGTTTGATTGTGGTTATAACACATGGCACATGAACAAACGCATCGAACCTATTGCCCGCACAGCTCTTGGCTTATTATTGTTGTTTTATGGATTTATCTTTGTCCTCCCTGAGGGTTCACAGGCAGCAGCTATGTTCCCTAAACCCAGGCTTGGTGATGAAGCATTGGTATTTGTGAAAGCAATCATGGATACAAATTCCCTTTTATACCTTCTGGTTTTTGCCCAGTTGGTATTAGGACTTGCAATGTTAACAAGGCGTTTTGCAACGATTGCCTTGATTGTGCTTTTCCCTTTCAGCTTTGCCCTTGTATGGTTTCATATTTCCATGGATCCTCCAACAATGTTGCCTGCCCTGGTTTTATTTGTTCTTAATGTATATCTGATATATGTTTACAAGGGTAACTTTAAGGACTTGTTGAAAAAAGCCCCAAAGGAACCTGATGGAGATGCTCAATAAGCCCCTTTAGGTTGAATTTGTAAATGTCACATTTAAAAAACCTGATTATGATAGAAAAGATCAAGACACTTAGCATTTTGGTGACAAGAGGGCTATTGGGGGGGATATATCTTTTTTTTGGGCTTAACTGGTTTTTAAACTTTATTGCCCTTACACCAAAATCCGATAAGGCCGAAGCATTTATTAACGGGCTCCTTGCTGCATCTTATTTCCTGCCAATGCTTCATTTTCTTGAAATATTCCTGGGGGTGCTCTTAGTGATGGGCTTCTTTACGCCCCTGGTGCTTGTTGTCCTGATGTCTATCACTATTAATATCGTCCTGTATAACCTCATACTGAACCCGGGAAACTTATACCTCAGCCTCGTGCTTATTGTGCTTCATTTATACCTGCTTATCATGTACCGAAAATCTTTCAGGAGTTTGTTTGTTGTGCATTAGGACATTGGAACACAACCGATGAAAATCTTCCACCTTGTAATAAGATTATTTGTCAAAGAATTTCAAGGATTTAAGAATTGGGTTTTTTTGACCGGGCTCCTTTCAAATGTTAAGGTTCCACCATTCAAAGTTATCTGAAATAATTAATTCATTTTTTTCCAAATGGTGTGTTGTTTTCATTGGAATAGTCCTGAAAGGAAAATTATATTTATTGGCTAAGGTTCTTATTTCTTCAGCATCATCATAAGTGAGCATAAATTTTCCCTGGAGCTGATTAATATGTTGAAACAGTTTTTCATGGTTGATCTCAAAATGGGTATAAAGCCTTTTCCCTGCTATTGTGTATGGGGGATCAATAAAAAAAAAGGCATTTTTGTTTTGAAGATTCTGTTCAATTAATTGAAATGCATCAGTTTGGGAAAATGTAATTTTATGTTTAACCGAATTGATAGCCCTGATTCTTTCTGATAGCGTTTTGGCATACCAACGCGATGCAATGCCTTTGCCATTTTCGCCCTTTTTCAACATCCCTGAACCTTTTGCAATTATGCCTCCATGAAAAACCCTGTTTTTTAGTATTGTGCAAAATGCAAGGTCATGGGTTTCTTTATCCGGGTTATTGAGTTCTCTATTAATATTATCGACTGAGAGGTTGAAGTTTAATATCTTATCAGCAAGCCATTCGTTTTTACCATTTAGGATTATTTCCCAAACAGATGCAACTTCATTATCAAGTTCTGCCATTAAAATTTGGTCTGCCAGATTTTCAAATGCTGCTGTTAAACTTACGATTCCTCCACCAGCAAATGGTTCAATTAATTGCCCAACTTTTTTTTCCTGGCTTAACCATTGCCTTATTATTGGGATTAACCAAGTCTTGCCCCCCGGATAACGAAAGGGGCTTCTTTGAGGAACTGACGCTACATTAACTATCTTTGCTTTTTGCGAAGTCAGAGTTTCATTTTCAAATATAGTAAGTTGTTGTCCCATATCAACCAATAATTAAATCTGTCAGGCTTGGGGCATCAGGAGGGGTTCCTTCTAGTCTTTCATCAAGCCTGCCCTGTAAAACTGTGATGAAATCAATAAGCTCTCCGGGATCTGCTGTAGTTACCTTTTTTAATGCAGCTTCAAATTCGGTATATATTGTATCGACTAATGCCAGCTTGTATTGATTTGAAGTAATGTCAAGGACTAAATCATAAAGAAACCATGCAATATCAGCTTTTTCTTTACTTACTGCTGGGAGTGGGATTTTTATAATTCAGCAAGTTGTGCTATAGTCTGTGAAGGGTTTTCAGAACCAAAGACATAGCTTCCTGCAACAAGGACATCGGCACCGGCTTTAAGGATATCAGGGGCGGTATGCTTATCTACCCCGCCATCAACCTCGATGAGCGCTTTTGAATTGCTTTTCAGTATCATCTCTTTGGCCTGCGAAATCTTTTTTAATGCTGCCGGGATAAACTTCTGTCCCCCAAAGCCTGGGTTTACACTCATTATAAGCACAAGGTCCAGATCCTGGATTACATTTTCAAGCAGGTTTACACTGCTATGCGGATTTAATGCAATCCCTGCTTTCATGCCTGCTTCCTTTATTGCATATATGCTGCGGTGTGCATGCGTCGATGCTTCTAATTGAAAACTCAGCCAGTCGGCACCTGCCTTTTTAAACTCATCAATATACCTTTCCGGTTTTTCAATCATCAGGTGAACATCTAATGGTTTTGTAGCAATGCTTTTTATCTGTTTGATGATTGAAAAGCCAAAACTGATATTGGGTACAAACATCCCATCCATAACATCCACATGGAAAAAGTGCGCTTTGCTTTGGTTTACCATTTGGATATCTGCTTCGAGATGAAGGAAATTTGCTGAAAGCAATGAGGGGGCTATGAGGTTCATAGGAATTGATTTCTTTTTATTAGATGCCCTGTTGTTAAATCCTGATATTGAATATCAGTGTTTTAAAAGAGGCAGGTTATGGATGCAAAAAAACAAAAAAATGTTGAAACCACTGTAATAAATAACAGATAGTTTCAACATTTTTTTAATGAGGCCAAAGGGTATTAGCCCAGATATGATTTTAATATCTTGCTCCTTGAAGTATGTTTGAGCCTTCGGATAGCTTTTTCTTTTATCTGGCGGACACGTTCACGGGTGAGGTCAAACTTTTCGCCAATCTCTTCCAGTGTATGTGGTTGACGACCGTTAAGTCCAAAGTAATATCTTATGATATCAGCTTCACGGGGCGTTAAAGTGCAGATGGCCCTTTCAATTTCTTTCTTTAAGGATTCGTAAAGAAGGCCTGTTTCAGGGGTATCACCATTGTCATCAGAGAGGACTTCGTATAAGCTTGTCTCTTCGCCCTGTACCATAGGTGCGTCCATAGAGACATGCCTGCCTGAATGGCGCATGCTTTCTTTTACATCGGATTCGGGAAGGTCAAGGTATTCTGCTATTTCTGATGCATCAGGTTCCCTTTCATGTTCCTGTTCCAAAACAGAATATGCCTTGTTTATTTTGTTGATTGCACCGATTTTGTTTAGAGGCAGTCTTACAATACGTGCCTGGTCGGCTAAAGCCTGTAATATGGATTGGCGTATCCACCATACAGCATAGGAGATGAATTTAAACCCCCTTGTTTCATCAAAACGATAAGCGGCTTTGATGAGCCCAAGGTTGCCTTCATTGATAAGGTCGGGTAAGGATAAGCCCTGGTTTTGGTATTGTTTTGAAACAGAAACAACAAACCTTAGGTTGGATTTGGTGAGTTTCTCGAGTGCTGCCATGTCACCCTGTTTGATCCTTTGTGCCAGCAGCACCTCTTCTTCAGCTGAGATAAGCCCCACACGGCCTATTTCCTGCAGGTATTTATCCAGGGAGGCTGTCTCACGGTTGGTAACCTGTTTGGTAATTTTTAGCTGCCTCATAGGAATGTGGTTTTAATGAATAAACGCGCTTATGGAATTTCTACGCAATTATAACAGATAAGGTTCCCATTTTCAAACAGTAATATTACCTGTTTTTAAGATAATTGATATGTTTCATATCAATTACCGGTAATATTTTTGCTGTCTGTAATGGAAACCTTATCGTTATTAAGGGCAGAATTTTATCTGTTCCTGGTTGCTTTTATTCCTGACGTGGAGGGTTGTTCCGGGGAATTAGCACTTTACGTGATAACTTGAACTTTCCTGTTTTCTTGTCAATATCAAGGAGTTTTGTTTGGATGGTATCTCCTACTTTAAACCCGCTTTCTTCAACAGTCTCCAGGCGTTTCCAGTCTATTTCTGAAATATGAAGGAGGCCTTCTTTTCCGGGAAGGATTTCAACAAACATCCCAAAAGGAACGATACTTTTTATAGTACCTTCATAAATCTGTCCGATTTCAGGAACAGCAGTGATGCCTTTTATACGTTTGATGACCATGTCGATAGACGCTTTGTTGTCGCTTACGATGTCAATAACACCATATTCGCCAACTTCTTCAATAACAATGGTACATCCGCTTTCGCGTTGCATCTCCTGGATGATTTTGCCTCCCGGTCCAATAACAGCACCAATAAATTCTTTTGGTATTGTCATTTTGATGATACGTGGAACATGAGGTTTGTAATCTTCACGTGGTTGTGAAATTGTTTTTTCCATTTCCCCAAGGATGTGCATACGTCCTTCTTTGGCTTGTTGTAAAGCCTGAGAAAGGATTTCATAGCTAAGCCCGTCCACTTTGATATCCATCTGGCAGGCAGTAATACCATCACGAGTCCCGGTAACTTTAAAGTCCATATCGCCAAGGTGGTCTTCATCGCCGAGGATATCACTCAAAACAGCCCATCTGTTGTTTTTTGGGTCAGCAATAAGACCCATTGCAATACCAGAAACAGGTTTGGTAATTTTTACACCGGCATCCATAAGGGCAAGGGTTCCGGCACAAACAGTAGCCATTGAAGATGAACCATTAGATTCGAGGATGTCAGAAACAATACGGATAGTGTAAGGGTTGTCGTTTCCGTTGGGGATAACAGGCTTAAGAGCACGAAGGGCAAGGTTGCCATGTCCTATCTCGCGCCTGCTGGTGCCTCGGTTGGTTTTTACTTCGCCTGTGCTGAAAGGAGGGAAGTTATAATGTAACATAACCCTGGATTTTCCTTCCAGAACTGCACCATCAAGGATTTGTTCGTCAAGCTTGGTGCCTAGGGTAACAGTGGAGAGCGATTGTGTTTCGCCACGTGTAAAGATTGATGAGCCATGGGCAGCAGGCAGATAATCCACTTCAGACCAGATAGGACGGATTTGTGTAGTCTTACGACCATCCAGCCTTAGGCCTTCAGAAAGTATCATTTCCCTTACGGCTTCTTTCTCAAGGTCATGGAAATACTTTTTAACAAGTAATCCTTTTTCAGCAAGCATTTCTTCGTTCATCCCTGCCTCATATTCTTCCCTTACGGCTTCAAATGCAAGACGGCGTTCCTGTTTGTTGATGATTAACGAACGGGCAGTGTCATATACCTTTTGATAGGATTTCTTGCGGATATCTTTCTCAAGCTCTTCATCTGAAGGCTCTGGTGGAACTTCTCTTTTTACTTTTGCTTTTTCAATCATTTCAGCCAGTTCCATTTGCGCACGGCATTGGATTTTAATGGCTTCATGAGCGGTCTTGATAGCTTCAAGCATATCATTTTCTGATACTTCCTTCATCTCGCCTTCAACCATCATGATGTTGTCCATGCTGGCTGCTACCATGATTTCAATATCTGCTTCTGCAAGATCACTTATTAATGGGTTCACAACAAATTTGCCATTGATACGGGCAACCCTTACTTCAGAAATAGGTCCATGGAAAGGGATGTCTGACACACAAAGGGCAGCAGAAGCTGCCAGGCCTGCAAGGGCATCAGGCAATACGTTTTTCTCTGCTGAAATCAATGATATCATCACCTGTGTTTCGCAATGATAATCATCGGGGAATAAAGGACGTATTGCCCTGTCAACAAGACGGGATATTAATATTTCGTATTCTGACGGGCGGGCTTCCCTTTTAAAGAAACCTCCCGGAAAACGACCTGCTGCAGCATATTTTTCCTGATAGTCAACTGACAGGGGCAGGAAATCTGCGTTCTCGGCAGCTTCTTTTCTGGCTACTACTGTGGCCAGGAGCATGGTATCGCCCATTTTTACTACTACCGACCCATCGGCCTGCTTGGCCAGTTTACCGGTTTCAATCATTATCTGGCGACCATCGCCCAGATCAAAGGTTTTTTGAATTCCTAGTTTTGACATCTTTTTTCTTCTTCTAATTAATCTCTTTTTTTTCGTCTTCTTTTTTCTTTCCAATAAAACAAGCTTTTAGAAACTTTGTTTTATTGGTTTGGATTTATTTCTTATCTCTAAGTCCGCCGCAAATATAGATAGATTTGGGCGGGTATAAAACAAAAAAGGCAATAAAATAAATTTTATTGCCTGTCCTGAAAACCTGGAAAGTATTATTTCCTCAGGTTAAGCTTTTGTACAATTGCCCTATATCTGCTAATTTCAGTCTTTTTCAGATAGTCTAGCAATCTTCTTCTTTTTCCAACCAATGTCATCAAAGCACGTTGGGTTGCTTTATCCTTTTTGTTGCTTTTCAGGTGATCGGTAAGATGAGAAATACGATGGGTGAAAAGTGCAATCTGGCTTTCTGCTGAACCAGTATTAACTTCATTTCCACCGAATTCTTTAAAAATATCTTTTTTTACTTCTTGAGTGAGATACATAGTGTGTTGATTTTCAAAAATTATTTCTTGCTTTTTCCTCAATTTTCAGGCTTGCAAAAATAATACATTGTTTGCAACCTTCCAAGCTTTTTCAAATGAATTTCAAAAAAATCCCAATCTTAAGCCACACAATGTTTTCAGATTGCTGATATTTAAAAAAGCCCGTATTTTGTTCTTTAAAACAGGCTGCAAAGATACAATTTTTTAATCTTTTTTGCGCTCTTTTTTTAATTTTATTCTTTTAAAGCATAACTAATAAAATGAACATGTTTGCGAATGATACCCAAATAATTATGCAAATAGCAGACATTGGGTACCATCCGAGCTTAAAAATAGCATTTATGGATAAAATTGATTATACCGTGCCTGACGGCACTTATTGAACATCAGGATTTGATTCTTTCTACCAATATATAGTCCTTACAGGACTTTGGAATTCTTCTCATTGAAAGGTGTTATATGATACTAAATTGTTTTGTTTCGGATGTTGTAATCTTTTCATTACATTTAAACAAAAAATGGTTTAAGCTTGTTAACTGAATAGGGTATCGAAACACTAAAACATCAATCATGAATGTAGTTATAACTGGAGCTTCAAAAGGTATTGGCCATGCGCTGGCATTGGAATTTGCAAGGATGAAGGATGTGAATATGTTGCTTATTGCCAGGAGCACATCTTTGTTAATGGAGTTGAAGGCTGCAATCCATGAGCTGGCACCCGGCTGTAATGTTGAAATCCTTGATATGGATTTGACAAGCGGTGAGATAGGGGAGCGGATTTATCCTTTAATCCATGATAAGATGCCCGGTATCGACATCCTTGTCAACAATGCCGGATTGCTTGTTAATAAAGATTTTTCCGATTATAATGATGTGGATTTTGATGCAATGTTTTCGGTAAATGTTAAAGCGCCTTTCAAAATCATACAGGCATTGCTCCCCGTCATGAAGAGCGGTTCACATATAGTGAATATATCAAGTATGGGAGGCTACCAGGGCTCGGTAAAGTTTCCGGGCCTTTCGTTGTATAGCGCTTCCAAAGGTGCCTTAGCTGTGTTGAGCGAATGCCTTGCTGAAGAATTGAAGCCCCTGGGTATAAGTGTCAATGCACTGGCTTTAGGCTCAGTGGACACTGAGATGGTCAAACAGGCTTTTCCGGGTTTTCAGGCGCAGCTCTCAGCCGAACAGATGGCATCCTATATCTGTGGGTTTGCCTGTAATGGGCACAGGTATT
>CAYLYP010000100.1:0-10412 GCA_964387795.1 uncultured Bacteroidales bacterium | reverse complement strand
CAAAATCAATTTCAGACCATGTATTGATATTATGCCAATCATCTCCGGGAAAACTGCCTGACACCCCCCTTGAATAGAAAACCCTTACACTTCCAATAAACTTATCAGGATGCCCTGCTGTATAATATCCTTCCTCAAGTTCAAACGAACCATTATTATCATTATTGAATTTTATCGTTTTTTCACCTAAGTCGAAATTTGAAGCGTCTTCATGTGACCTTGAAGAACCTACAACCTTACCGGGCACAAATGGAGAAGGAAGTGGGACAGGAAGATCTGCCTCATTGAAATGAAAAAGATAAGAATCTATCATCGGCAATTCACTAATCTCAGAATGCCTTACACGCCAGTAATATTTTAATGCCATCCCTGGCGTATTGTTTGCCAACAAAGAAAGCTCCTCTGCTACCGGATTTAGCTGAAGATAAAATGGTTCGGATATTTTACTGAAAACCGCATTTAGCGGGGTAAACCTTAGAACTCCATTTGCATTTGTGCCTATTGGAAATTCATAACTCCCGTCATTTTCAATATACAAACTTAAACCCCCGTCAGAATTTAATCCGCTTGTTTGGACCATCGTTTTATCATTGAACGTCCCACTTGTTGATAAGGCATCAACAGTAATCCCAAAGCTTTGAAGGTCAAAAACCCCCGATTCCAGGATTAAATCCCTGATCAATTCAACATTATTGCCCGACAACTGAACATCTAACGCATTGTTAATCACAATCCGCCCAAAACCAGCATTGTTAAAATCAGATGGAATCCGGATATTTTGTTTTACTGTCCCGCTTAAACGAAGCCGCCCCAGGCTTTCTAATCCAATAACCCCGCCATTAACAATATCTCCTTTGGCATCAATACGAAAATCCTGATAGTTTATCATACCCCTTGTCACTGATAACAATCCATTGACTACTGCAATCGTATTGGCCACCTGTGTATGATCGTTTGTCCTTCCCGTACTTTTTAATGTAAGCAAACTACCATTATTGTCTTTTTCGATGGAAAGATTGTTTAAGTCTAGCGCAGTGGTCGTACTCTTATATTCAAATATACTGTTTGATGGCCCCACAAAACGTGTTGTATTTGCCCCGGTAATATAAGCACCCCGGTTGTCAATAATAAAGTCTTTATACACAACTACATCATTGCCATTCGCATCGAAATTTGTATATACTGATGAAGATGATAAATTTAAAATACTTAGGTTGTTCAAAACAACTAATGGTTGTGCTTCCAGCAGAGGGACAGTGGGATTGGCTGTATTGCCCGGATAGGAAGTAATTAAAAAGGATTGGTTGCTTGAAAGTGTCTTAATAAGCTCCAGGTTATAAAATGGCGCGGTTGAATTGATATAAAAAGGAGTATTCAAATTATGCTCAAGCCTTACTTTTCCCCCTGTCACTGAAATATTTGCCGGTAGTGCCCCTATTAAAATCCCTCCATATAGCCCGGCACCACTGATTGTTTTTGGGGTTCTAATCGTTAAAGATCCCCCACTCATTGTAAATGCATTATCAGGATAAGGTAGGCTAAACCGATAATGGGCACCGTTCCCATCTGACGATCCACCTAGCCTATCAACAACAACTGTCCCGCCCGTTTGCTCATAAGCACCTCTATGGATCCCTGATATAACTGAAGTCCTTATAATATTGGCAAGGGTATTTCCTCCCTGAATCCTTACAGTTCCTGTTTCACGTATGGTAATACCTTCATGGCTTCTTACCACGAGGTTCCCTGAGGAGACCTGAAGGGTTCCATAAACAACAATGGCATTGCTTGAAGGAGGGTTACTGATTGATCCTCCATCCAACCAAAGCCGGGCGTCCGAATCAATATCATAATTATTTGATGTGATTAGCGAAGGCAGGCTAATGTTTGTGCCTATACGTGCAGTCCCTGCCTGTAAACTAAAAGCTGCAAGAATTGACCTGTTGGGTGGTGTGCCCCCTCCTTCCTGGTTGCTTCGCCCCAATAACCTGAAATATGTCGGCTCACCTGCATAAAAGAATGCCTCATAGGTGTCATCGCTCCCTTTGTTCACAATGATTTTATAAAAATCTGAAACCCCAAACAAAGCGATAGTCTGGTTACGGGAAGGATGATCAAAATATACATCTGTAATGCCATCAGTAGCATCAGTATTGTAATTTACCACAGTACGGTTGGTAAACCTCATTATGCCATTATTGCTAAGGTTACCCCTTACAAAAAGCCTGTTCCTTACATTTAATGTTGATGTAACTATTGATGCACCTGTACTTACATTCAAATCATTGCTTACCCAGAGTGATACTGCTGCACCCGACTCATTGTTAAACTGTAATACCCCCGATTTAATTGTCAAATTCCCATTTAAAAAATAATCAGAATCAAGAACAATGCGTTGACCTGAAGCAGGTGAAATTTCAAGGTTGTTTACTGTGCGTGGAACAGTAAGTGCAAAGCCTGTGCTTCCCTGATAAGAGATAGTCCCGCCCGAAGGAGCTGTAAACAGGCTAAAATCACCTGTCGGCCATACCTCTGAATAAAGGATTATTTTCCCCTTTCCGCTTACCATCCCAAATGAATGGCCCTGGCTTAACTGAAAATTTAAAACTGCTCCGGCCTCCACTGCAAGTGAAAAATTGGAATGCCCATCTTCCGAAACTGTTATTGTATGGCCGTTCTGAACAACAACATTGTCATATATTGAACTTGGGCTTGTTGATGGTGTAAGCCCCGATGGGTTAAGATATGATGTTGCGTTCAATGACCATGAAAGCGGGCTTTCCCACGGCCCATCCTTATACGAATACCAGGTCTTGACACTTTGGTTGATCTTACCAAACGTATAGTAACCATTTTGAAACTGTGCATTGTTAAGATTAAAAGTCACTATGCCGTTAACTATATTCGACGAAACACCTGTTAACAATGAAAAAGGACCCGATGTGGTACTCCGGTACAAAAGCACATGTGTCTTTGTGTCATCCGGCTCAAGTCCCATCTCCAATAAGTTAAATGACAATGAAATGTCCGTTGTCCCCGCCCCAATTATCCCATTCTGGCTCCTTTCAATCCGCCATGACCTTGATGCCCTGTTAATCACACCCACAGGCAAATCAGTTGTGGAATATTCATCCGATGCCACATTGTTGTGGGCAGCATACACAAATTCATTGCTTTCGTCAAATGAATTATTGTTTTCCGATATATATATCCCTCCCCCTTTACCTGTATTTACTATTTGCTTGCTAAGCCCATTGGTAGTCCCAACTCCTATAAAATCATTTGTAAAAGGCGCTGTAAAAGAACCAAGCAGGTAGTTTGTCCCTATGTTAATTGAATACTTCTTCGCAAGTATATTTTCAATAATCAGGCGTTGGGCTTCGTTTAAGGCTGCCCTATAAATGATAATTTCAGCCATATCCCCCTGGAAAGAAGTTCCATAAGCTTCATTTAATATTCCAATGGTCAATGGCACTTCATAACGGGGTAGCGCAGCCACTGCTGCATTGTTTTTTAAAGACACAGCATTCGAATATAAATATTTGCGGGAAGCCTCTCCATTATAAACACCCGAAAACACATAAGAAGACGACATGGAATGTGCTGTTCCCGAACTTAACCTTGTTGAAGAGTTTGGTGCATCAAAATGCAAATTTGCATTGTTCCATAAAAAAAACGCATAAGAGCTTTGGTTCATATCTCCAAGGCGTTTGCTTATGAAAGCCCTTGCACCGGAAGATGAAGATGTTTTCCCTACTACAAATATTGTTAACCCGTTTGTATTATCTAGATTTGGGTTGTCTTCTACCCTCAAATAATCATTTGTTCCATCAAAACGAATAACAGGATGGTTATTGAATAACGTTCCCCCATTGCTTATAAACAGTGGCCTCATTAATGAAGTGGACTGAGCTGCATGGTTCCCGTTGCCCGATAAATCAGGCCATGATGCTACTTCAGCACCATTGCTTAAAGATAATGATGAAGCATCCAGCCAAAGTACCTGTTCATTGCTTGTTAATACACCACCTAAGCCAGGGGTTTGAGCATGAGATATTCCAGTGGTAAAAAAAAGTGCTGTCAAAAAAAATACAAAAGAACGAAAAGCATTTCGTATCATGGAGTCTGGTTTTTTTTCCATTATGGTATGAACCTGAAATATTTTTAGTCGTTATGACCAACTAATTACTAATCAAATGAGCTTTGTCGAGAATTTTTACACTTACAACAAACATACCATTGATTTTTTGATAAAAGTATCATTGTTTTTTTTTGCGTGCAACTCGTAAATACCATAGTTTTGGAATTCGGGTAAACACGTACGCTTTTTATACGGGCAACATAAAAGCTACATATAAAACATCCAGAATAAACGTTTTTAATATGAACATCCAAATGAAATCAAATTAACACTTAAGTCACTTTTTTGGCCACAGATTACACCGATTACACGGATTGAAAGACAGGATGAATGTTATAATGAAATTCTGAAAACGGCAATGGCTAATAATACAATGGCAAAGAAAGCCTTGAATGATAATATCATTTTTTTATCTGGGAATAAAGCCTTTAATAACACATAAATTATTTGAGATCAGAAGACAGTTAAAGGATTTCTTCCAAAAAGAAGTGGCAACACTATAAAGCAAAAAGCCTGAACTTGTTCCAGTTCAATAACTTTGTTTCCTTATTCTTTTTTATTTAGGTTGATAACTCCCGTTTTCGAGTAGATATGTTTTCAAATTGTCATTGTTATCCATTTCATCTATATCATTCTTAGTTACCACAATGTCAACAATCCCATCACTATTTTTATCTTCAAAGCTATATAAATGGTAATTATCGTTAAAAATTAACTCTGGTTTATCAAATCTTGATAGATTTAAAATACTTAATAAGCCTGGCTGGCTGGCATACACATAACCAAAAGCAAAAAGCAGGATATCTTTATCAGAACTCCTTTGTATATTTACATACTTGGATTTAACCTGGGTAGTTTGGGGAAAAGAATTAAGATACTGCGTTTCGTATGCCCCAATTTCTACCCATCCATCTGAGTTAAAAAAAACATACTCCTTTTCTTTGCTTTTTATTCGGATTCTATGATAATCACCAGGGTCATTCCAATCTTTGATTTTCTCTATGATTATCTCATCTTCTTTGCCATCATTATTAATATCAAGACGGTTCGACTCAATGGTCAAGAATTCAAATTTAAGGTTTAATTCAGTTTCTTTCCCTTGTACTGTATTTAAGTGTATTCCAACAAATTCAGCAGGCTTTTGTACATCTTCCAGAATAGCGGACTTTGCTTTAATTTCAGTATTACTGGTTTTGTATTGACACGAAATCAGAAGTGCGATTAACAGTATACTAATTTTTTTCATAATAATTTATCTCCCAATTGGTATTACAGTAGGTGGCAGTGGCTTTAAATATGTTTGACCTGAAGCAGTAACTTTCACTTCTGGTAATGCTCCTCCTGAGTATGTTTGATTATTAATTGTTCCATTACTTGTCCCTGTATATTTATAAAAAGCAACTCCTGTTGGCGATGACCACGAATAATTCATGCCTTTGCTTGACCAACTTTCTAATTGATCTACCATGTCATTTGCATTTTTACCAGCTAATTCTTCGCTTCCAGTTAATTCCTCAAAAGCATGATTAACACCACGGTTACATTGTGCTGTTGTAGAACCATAATTATCTTTCACAAATTCAACAGCATTTTCAGCTGCTTGGGTAACAGCAGCTGCATCCACACCATCCAGTCCTAATGGATCAATAAATCTAAGCGGATTATTATAAACATATGCATACGGGGTGTAATTAAAATGACCATTCTCAATTGCTGGGTCCACTGAATGCCATCTTCCAATCCCTGCATCATAAAACCTTGCCCCATAATCCATCCAATTCAAACCAAGGTCGTCCTGGAGCTCTTTGCCATTGTAGAGGTAGCGGTTCTCTTTGCCTTCGGGGGTGGTAGAGGTGCAGAGGTTTCCTTGCACCTGCTTCCTGTTCTGATATACATAACGCTCATAAGCTTTTCCGCTTTCCATTCCGATGTTTTGTATATCCGGGACAACCTGCCTCATGCTTATTAGGTTTGTGTTTCAGACTTTAAATATATAAAACTTTATATTATCAAAACTAGCATGACTAATTCTTTCATTAATTGTGACTGAAAGAAAAACTTAAAAACACTAATTCATGCTAAAGTATGAATTACCATCAATTCATAGTATAACAAAAGAAATACTATTCCCTTGATTTCTTTCTTATAAACTTATTTAACTTTTTATCCCTTAGTTCATACCGCATGATAATCGCATGATAATAATACTGATCTGCATTAATATCATTCTCATTTAAAAATCTTCCAAAAATAAAAAACTTTTTTCCATTTGATGCATAAACCGACACCCTATGAATATCTCCAACTTCTGTTTTAATTGAGTCAGGCAACAACAAAAACCTTGCTTTCATAAGTTCTTCTCGGGTTACATAAGATGTATCAAACATGAAATATATTTTATTTACAGTAACTTTACATACCTTATAATTTGTTTCTTTAAAATCGAATAAATTATTTTCATAAACAGTGTCAATTGAAAGCTCAATTAAAAAAGCATCAAATAAACCTAATTTGATTTTGTTTATTTTCTTTTGTTCTGTATTTTGTTGTGAAAAACAGTTTCCAGAATATAACAAAATAAAAACAATTGAAACAATCAAAGTGTTCTTAATCTTTATTGGTTTGTTAATCATAATGCCTGATCCATACTGGTTTTCAATTCAGATTCTAAAGATATAAAACTTTTTTATCTCTAAGCATATCTGCTCAGGTAACATAGCTTATCATCTAAAGCTTTTGCATCAATCAATAAATCTATTGGGTATTATTAACTCTATTTTTTTGGCCACGGATTACACCGATTACACGGATTGAAAGACAGGATGAATGGCATTTCAAAAACCAATATTCCCGGTGCGCTGCACCTATCGGTCTGAACAACCTTTTTTTGCTACAAATATTACCTGTGCGCTGCACCTGAATACAAATCAGGTGCCAATAGGCATGCACCCTTTAAATTCAATCCAAATGTTGGATTATATGAAAAGCCGCGTTAGCGGCGGTAATATTTGTAGAAAATTAAGCCCCCCTGCCTCAATAGCCGCGTTAGCGGTGGTAATATTGAATACAACAAACTCTTTAAAAAAGGCAATTACCATTGATGTAACCACTGCTTTTGTATTCAATTTGCTAATTCGCTCATTCGCTCATTCGCTCATTAAATCAACATCACCGGTCGCATCCTGTGGGATTTCTCAGTCGCAGGGAAAACAAATAACCTTTGGAATGTTAATAATTACCATTCTACCCTTTTATTACCTTACCCTGCTCCATCGAAATGACGTTTGCCTGGAAAAAGGGAGGGGGGGGAAAGAGCAGGGGGCAGCTTCGCTGCCCCTGCTCTTTTCCCCCCATTTTTTATGATTGAACAACGTCATCTCGAATCCCCTGCGGTAAAGCTATTTGAAATGGAATCAATAAAATCAGTAGCACTGTTTAATAATAGTCCGCAGGGGTGAGAGATCCCATTGGATGCTGTTAGTGATATAGGACAGGGAAACAATTGCTCAGTATAATAAGACAATGTAAGAATTAGCATACCTTAAAAAATCACTCAGGAAAACAGAAAAAAACCAGAATGATATAGGCAAAGTTGTTGAAATTTACGTTGATATTGTTTGTGTTCATTTGTGTAATTTGTGTAATTCGTGGATTTTATGGTATTTTACACATTAATGGTTAATTCAGGAATATCATCATGAACCAGATCCTCCTTTGCTGCAAAAAGGTGATATGGGGATGGATAAAAAAAAAGATTTTCTGTTTGTATGGGTTTAGGTAAAAAAAAACAAAACATAAAAAAAAACCATTTAAGTTTGTTATACAAAAACAAAGCTGAAAGCCCCGTGGCAAAAAGGCACAATGCACCAGATAAAAAAGATGATATTTCCAGAAAATTTTGAAGAGAAGACGGGTTTTTCCCAAATACGCAATATGATAGCACAGGAATGCCTGTGTTCGTTGGGCAGAAAAAGTGTTGAAAAGATAAAATTCCAGACCGACTATAAGGTCATCAAGCACCTGCTTGAGCAAACAGAAGAGTTCAGGCAGATATTGCTTACCGAAAATCAGTTCCCATCATCCAATTACATAGATGCTTCGCAGACGCTCCTGAAAATATCAATTGAAGGCACTTGGGCTGAGGCATCCGATATCTATGAGCTTTACCAGTCGTTGGAAACCAATAAGGCCATCCTTGATTTTTTTGAACGTAAGGATGAAAGCGGGGCATATCCACACTTATGCCAGATGGCGTCTATTCAAGCCATTGATGAGGAAATATTTTTTCAAATCGAAAAAACAATAAACAACCAGGGCGAAATAAAAGATACTGCTTCTACCGAGCTTCAGGACATCCGTAAAGAAATCAGGCAAAAGCACAATATGATCAGCCGCAACCTGAACCACTTGCTCAACCAGGCCAAGAGCCAGGGCCTCATTGCATCCGACGCTGAACTGAACTTCAGGAACGGGCGTCTTGTTATCCCTGTCCCGGCATCCAATAAGAGAAAGATAAAAGGTTATATCCATGACGAATCGGCTACCGGCCAAACCGTTTATATCGAACCCGAAGAAATATTTGAAGCTAATAATGAAATCAGGGAATTGGAACTGGCCGAAAGGCGCGAAATCATAAAAATCCTTATTCAACTATGCCAGGTGATAAGGCCTCATATACAGGAACTTGATTCAGTGTTTCGCTTCCTGGGCATCATTGATTGCATCAGGGCCAAAGCTAAAGTTGCCTTAAAAATGGAAGCTTTTAAACCCATACTGCAAGCAAAGCCTGTTTTCAAATGGATTAAAACCCGGCACCCCTTATTGTTCCTGGCACATAAAGCACAAAACAAGAGCGTTGTGCCCCTCGACCTGGAGCTTGATGGCAACCAGCGTATCCTTGTCATTTCAGGGCCTAATGCCGGTGGAAAATCGGTTTGTTTAAAAACGGCAGGCCTTGTCCAGTATATGATCCAATGCGGGCTGCTTGTGCCAATGATTGAATATTCAGAAGCAGGGGTGTTTGAAAATATCTTCATTGACATTGGTGACCAGCAAAGCCTCGAAAACGATTTAAGCACATACAGCTCGCATTTGCTTAACATGAATACGTTTTTGAAAAAAGCAAACCCAAAGACCTTATTTTTGATTGATGAGTTTGGTGCAGGAACAGAACCCAACCTTGGGGGTGCCATAGCTGAAGCAATGCTTGAGAAACTGAATGAAAAGAAACCCTTTGGTATCATCACCACACATTATGCCAACCTGAAATCGCTGGCAGGCAAGCATGAAGGCATTATCAACGGAGCCATGCTCTTCGATACCATCAATATCAAACCATTGTTCAAGCTCAAAACAGGTGCCCCAGGCAGCTCTTTTGCTTTTGAAATAGCACGTAATATCGGCCTGCCGGAAACACTGCTCGACAGGGCTACCCAGATTGCAGGTATTGAACAGGTCAGCTTCGACCATCAACTACAGGAGGTGGAATTCAGAAAAGACAGGATTGTTGAAAAAGAGGCTCAACTCCGTTCTGCCGAAGAATCCCTGGCCGAGATAATTGATAAATATTCAAAGCTTAAAGAACAACTTGAAACCCAAAAGGAACAAATCATTAACCAGGCCAAAAAAGAAGCATCAAAAATCCTTAAAGACACCAATCAAAGGATTGAAAACGTAATCCGCCAAATCAGGGAATCGGAGGCAGAGAAAGAAAGGACAAAAATCCTGAGGGCTGAACTGGATGCCATGAAATTGGAAATCCAACCCGATGAAAACATCCCCGACCCAATGTCAAAAACCCAGCTTTCGAAAAAGAAAAAGAAAGAAAAAATCCAGATTGAGATAGATACAGAACCTGCAAAAACCGGGGATATGGTTAGGATTAAAGGACAGGAAAGCATTGGGGAAGTATTGGAGATAAACGGCAAAGATGCTATCGTTTCGTTTGGGCTTATGAAAGTGCGCACCCGCCTTGATAAGCTTGAAAAACTTAGCAGCCGGACTGCCGCTTCTCTTCAGAAAGCTCAACAGATCAGCACCAAAATTAATTTTGACCTGAATGAAAAAGTTACTTCCTTCAACCCAAACCTTGATTTAAGAGGGAAAAGGATTGAAGAAGCGTCACAACTGCTTAGGGTTTTTGTTGATGATGCCATTTTATTGGGCATCAAAGAAGTAAGCATCCTTCATGGCAAAGGGGATGGCATCCTGAGGGGCTTTATCAGGGAATACCTGAATACGATAAAAGAAGTAAAGCAATATGCAGACGAGC
>CAYLYP010000099.1:0-10635 GCA_964387795.1 uncultured Bacteroidales bacterium | reverse complement strand
ATAAAATCAAGCATTTTTATCTTAATGCTTAACTAAACGACATTGATTTACGATTGACGAATTACGAGTGACGATTTTGGATTTTGGATTTGATGTCCTGATTATGAACACATTAGGCAGTTCATTACCTGAGTGTTATATATTATTCATAGAGATGCAGTATCCTGCGTCTTTACAGGTGTATCAATAGCAGGAACTGGCATTTGAGGAGTTGGGAGACATAGCCAGGTTGAACGAATGCTGTTTAATCGGAATATTTGTTTTAGATCGCTTACGAATGGATTGTTTAAAGCTGGGAGGGGAAGACGATGCTAAGCTATACCGGAAAAAAATCAATGTCAATAGTAGTGCAGCATAGGCATACTATACTTTTAAAAGACAACCTCTAATATTCAACTATTATTTGTTAAAACGTTCATTTTTATCGTTTTTTTGATATATTTGTCAAGTAAAAATAGATTATTAAAATCCAAAGGTTAACTATCAAATAAATATAATATTATGATTTTTGAAGCAAAAGACGACAAGCTAAAAGCATTAACAGGCACTTGGGATGTACCAGAACTAAAACTTGAAGAACTCATTGTTTCTCTGGTTGACGATACAGAAAACAAAGTCCTTGATATTTTGGGTGAAGATGTTTTCTTTTATAAAAAAACAAAACGTTCACCATCCTTTTCAGACCTCATCTGAAATTAGAACAGGAGATGTTGATAGATTATTAGAACATTTCAAATCTAAAGAAGGTGTTATTGAACTAAAATAAAACGAAAAAACAACCAATAAATAATGCAATTACAAGAATGCTATAAATTTCAACCAAAGGATTTTGATGATAGCGGTTTTCATCATATAACCGAACAATGGTTTATGGATTTGATAACAGAATTTGAGAAAGATTTTCATGAAAAACATCCACATTGTTATGCAAATTACTTGTTTTCAAACAGTTCGACCATGACACTGATTAATAAAGCCATGGATTTAGAACCAAATGAAAGTTGTGGGATGGATTTGATTGAAGGTGAAATTGACATGGAAGCAAACTTCGAAATTGAAAGCTATAGTAATATCAGGACAGTTTATGCAATTGGATCAAAACTAGAAAAGAATGAAGAAGAGCTAATTTTCTTAGTTAAAAATGAAGAAATATCAAATGGGTTGATCCTTTTAAAATATATCCCTGATGATGAATCAGAAGATCCCGAAAATGAATTACCTCTCAGTGAAGATGATATAGTTACCGTAAACAATAGGGAACGAATAATTGGGGGCTAAAAGTAATATGAGAAAATTCCACTTCGAATATCAAAATGTCCAGACACTGTATGGACAAATAAGTTGGTCACTTTATTGTGAAAAAGTTGATTTGTGTTTTTTGAACTTTTTCAACAACACTCATTAATGTTCACTACTCCTCATATAACGTATTCACAAGCAGTATAGCCAAGTTGGAAGCTGTGGAACCTTAAAGCTTTCAACCCTGCATCAGTGCTTGTATCGGGGAACAGGAACCAAGACCACAATTTCAAATGATTCATACATAGAGCTGTTACAAACAAGACGAAGAAACTACTTTTATGAAAGAATCGGACTTAATTTTTAAATAACAGAACTTCTTATTTAAGAAATATGCTAAATTCTTAAATAAGGATTACCTTTGATGAAAATTTTGCCATGAAACAGTTTATATCTGGACAATACATTAATCAAGGCTACTATAAAAGCTTTCAACCTGGGTTTATTAACAGACAGCTAAAGCTTGACAACATGGAAATATTGGAATTGTTAAGCCAGGCTGACAGAGAGTTAGGCCGATTGGATATGTATTCAAAATACATACCCAATATTGATTTGTTTATCAGTATGCATGTATTAAAAGAAGCTACCCAAAGCAGTAAAATTGAAGGAACTCAAACAAATATAGACGAAGCACTTTTAGAAAAAGAGGATCTACCATTAGACAAACGAGATGATTGGGAAGAAGTTCAGAACTATATAAAAGCTATGGAATGGGCTATTGAGCATCTTAATAAACTACCTTTTTCTTCACGACTTATAAGAGAAACCCATCGTATATTACTCCAAGGTGTGCGTGGAGAAAAAAAACAACCTGGTGAATTCCGAATAAGTCAAAACTGGATTGGTGGAGCAACAATAAATGATGCTGTGTTTATTCCTCCTGTTCACAGCTCCGTTCCTGAATTAATGAGTGATATTGAGAAATTCATTCATAACGAAAAAATTCACATTCCTGAATTGCTTAGAATAGGATTGGTGCATTACCAATTTGAGACAATTCACCCTTTTCTTGATGGAAATGGCAGAATTGGACGACTTATAATTACTCTATATTTGGTAAGCAAAGGAATATTACAAGAACCAGTTTTGTATTTATCTGATTTTTTTGAAAAAAACAGAAAGTTATACTTTGATAATTTAACGACTGTAAGAGAGAAAAATGATTTAACACAATGGTATAAATTCTTTCTCGTTGGAGTGATTGAAACAGCTAAAAATGGAATAATTACTTTTGATAAAATACTGCAACTTCAAAAGCAAATTGATGTTGATATCCAATCCATAGGCAGTAGGGCATTAAAAGCCAAGAAAGTAATAGATTATCTTTATAAACGTCCAATGATTACAGCGGACAAGGTGAGTGAGGTTGCAGCGATTTCAATGCCGTCATCATACAAATTGATTTCAGATTTAGAGAAGCTTAATATTTTAACAGAAAAGACAGGTGGACAAAGAAGTAGAGTATATGCGTTTGATAATTATTTAAAACTATTTAGATAAAAACACCTGTTGCCAATCGAGTATCCACCTCACTGGCCTATGCAATTGAGGCAGCTTCGCTTTTAACCTTGCTTGCAGGTTTCGTAATGGGCGATTCACTTTAATTAAAAAATAAAAGATACTCAAATGCTGAAAGATCGAATGATTTCATTGGGGCAATACGTATTCACTTTCCTTTGAAATACAAATGTAATGGATCTATTCAGGATTGGGCTTTGTTTATTAGCCCCTCTTCATTGAGCTTATTCTTTTTTGTTTAGGTTTCTTTTAAAAATGTCAGGTATAGAACCCATGGTTTTAAAACCTATTAACTCCCCGGCAAAGATGCAATAAGAGCTTTTGTATAGCTATGGTTTGGGTGGTAAAAAACCTGATCGGCTTCACCGCTTTCAACAATCTGTCCTTCTTTCATCACAAGGATACGGTCCGACATATAATTCACAACTGAGAGGTCGTGCGAAATAAACAGAACAGAGAAACCGAAATCGGATTTCAACTTGTTCAACAAATTAAGCACCTGGGCCTGAACAGAAACATCAAGTGCTGAAACAGATTCATCACATATCATCAACCTTGGGTTAAGGCATAATGCCCTTGCAATAACAACCCTTTGGCGTTGTCCCCCTGAGAACTCATGAGGATACCTGTAAAAATGACTTTCCTGAAGACCAACCTTTTTAAGCAATTCGATGGTCTTTTGTCTTCGTTCCCTGTCATTCTGGTAATACCCATGAACTTTTAACACTTCCATGATTGCGCTGCCCACAGTGAGATTAGGGGAAAGTGAAGCATAAGGGTCCTGGAACACAACCTGAATGGATTTTCTTAATTTACGGAGCTTTTCAGCTTTCAGATGTGTGATATCCTGCCCGTCAAAAGTAATCCTGCCGCTTTTCATGGGTTTCAGGCGCAGGATGGTACGCCCCAATGTAGTTTTACCACAACCTGATTCACCAACAAGTCCTAAAGTCTCACCCGGATAAATATCAAGGCTGACATTTTTTACAGCTTCAAACCATTGGGTTACATTGCCCCAAAAACCATATTTGATAGGAAAACGTGAACTTAGCCCCTCTACTTTTAATAAGGGTTCTTTTGAATACAGCTCCTGATGGAACAAGCTCCGGCTCCGGGAATCAACAACATTGGATACCTCCGGCTTAGTATTGTTCTGAAAGCCTCCATCAGGGCTTTCAGGATTAGAGGAGCGCAAGATAAAATCATCAACGGTGGGCAATACCTTAAGGCGCTGGCCTGGCTTAGGGCGGCACACCATAAGGGCCTGGGTATAGGGATGGGCTGGATTTGTAAAGACGTTATCAATGCTGCCCTGTTCAACAATTGCCCCGTTTTTCATCACAATAACATCCTGACTGATATCCGAAACCACTGCCAGGTCGTGAGAAATAAATAGTATTGCCATTTGGTGGCGTTGGCGCAATTCATCCATCAATTCCAATATTCCCTTTTGAACAGTGACATCGAGCGCTGTTGTAGGTTCATCAGCAATCAGCAGGGATGGCTCACATGACATGGCCATTGCAATCATCACCCTTTGTTTCTGTCCGCCCGACAGTTCATGTGGAAAACTCCTGAAGGCTTTTAAGGGATTAGGCAGTTTAACCTCTTCAAAAAGCTGCAATGTTTTTTCTTTCGCCTGGGCAAAAGATATCTTTTTATGGCACAAAATTGCTTCAACCACCTGGTTTCCACAACGCAATACAGGGTTAAGCGATGTCATGGGTTCCTGAAAAACCATTGCAATCTTGTTACCACGGATTTTTTGAAAATCATCTTCCTTAAGGGCAATAAGGTCTGTTTTTGGCTTATCACCTTCATGCCACCAAATATTCCCTGAACTCACAAAAGAAATCCCCTGGGGCAATAAACCCATCATGGCAAGTGCAGTAACAGACTTACCTGAACCGGATTCCCCCACTACACCAAGGGCTTGTGCCTTTTGGATATCAAAACTTATCTGCTTTACAGCAGATATCCTTTCAGCCCCTGCCTTAAAGTCAATACCAAGATTTTCGACCCTGAGAAGTATATTCGTTTTGCTCATAAAAAGTAAAGGCGCCCTGCTAATGCAAAGCGCCTTCAAAAATACAAAAAAAGAGCTTAGTTTATTTTTTCACCTTTTTTTCTCCAACGGACATCATAATATCCAGGTCTTTCTTCAACAGCCTTACGGAAAGTGGCCTTATCATAGCCAACCCCTGTAGTTTTTGGTTTTTCTAATTTAGGGTCACGAATATAGCGGTCGTTGTATTTTGTAAAAATATACTCACCTAACTCACGCCATTTCTCAACCACATACTCAGCATTGTTTACCGAGAAATCGGTAATATATTCTTCCATAAGTTTAGGATCGGTTTTGCTCATCTCAAGGGCAGCCACATCAATTCCTTTTGTAAGGGCATAAGAACGATCTTCCAGTTGTTTTTGAACAGGCAGGATATCTTTTATAATGGGTTCCCAAAGACCATAGGTATAGTTAGAAACAAGGTTGAACACCCAGAAAGCAGAATTCCAATCGAAAGCATTGATAGTACCTGTAACCAGTGAAACAGGAGGACGGTTCATCCCCATATACAATGGCATATAGCAGGTAAGATAAGTATCATCCACTCCGTACCAGAAGATTCCACCAATGGCATCAGGGAGCCAGCTACGTGATACGGCAACAAAAGAAAAAGCAGTTTGTGGCTGAGAAATTGAGCGTTCCCACCCATAGCTCATGGTATCGCCATCGAGTTTGAAGAATAAAGGCCTCCATCTATAAGGAAGTGCATGAGGGCCGGCACCAATACCTTTGCTCATATCATAAGGGGTTCCCTGGAAATGATCCCTGACAAGGGCTTTCATGTCATCAAGACTGATTTTTTTATCAGGTTTGATGAACAAAGGATAAGGTTCAGCACCTTCAACACAACGCCAATAATCATCACTGAAAGTTTGTGATGGGGCAGCCCTACGGAAGATACTCCAGACACGACCTTCGCATAGCAATAATGAACCCGGATCAAGAGGATTATATACATCTGCAAAACTAAAATCTTTGTCTTTTCCATTAAAGAAACCCCTTTCGCGGGCAAAAGTAACAACATCATCCGACCACATCCAATTCTCTTTGTCTTTCCATTCTATCTTACGAATACGTGACTGATTGGCGTGGGCAGCCATATAGCCATCAGGAACCCTTGCAGCCACCCAGACAGCACCTTTACCATATTCACCTTTACCAATGAGTTCCATAATCCAAACTTCATTCTTATCAGAAATGGAAAAACTCTCACCAGTGCTGGCATATCCGTATTCTTCAACCAATGCACCCATTATTTGGATTGCTTCCCTTGCTGATTTTGAACGTTGTAGAGCAATATAAATGAGGCTGCCATAGTCAATAATACCATTGGGTTTGCTTAATGCATCCAAACCGGTAAAAGTTGTTTCACCAATAGCTACCTGAAATTCATTCATGTTCCCAATTACCTTATAGGTCTCAGGTGCCTGAGCAATGCGCCCAAGGAAAAGGCCGGTATCCCATTCATAAATATCAACAGAATCGCCAGGCTGATGCTTTCCTGCTGGTGAGAAATACAAGGGATCCAAAAAACCACCTGAATCAGCAAGATAACTTATCATCACCGAACCATCGGCACTAGCGCCTTTTGACACCAGGACATTAGTACAGGCATCCACCTTCATATTTGGTACCCACGTAAGCAATAGGGCTGCCAAAACAGTAATCAGATTTTTCTTCATCATATTTGTTGATTTTTAAAATATTCTCCAGGCAAAAATAACAGAAAACTCTAATCTACAAACAATATTTTCAAAAGCTTATAAAGCTTTAACGAATGAAACAAATGTCATTGCAGATGATACTCAAAAACCAATTATAATCATTAACATACTGATCCATCTGAACCTCCCATAGATTTATTTACAACTGCAAAAGAAGCAATTAATGATTTTTGTGTTAATTTTACGCTTTAGAGCCTATCCTTATAATAATATTGGATAGGTTTGATTCATACAGCCTCATTTAACCAAAACGATAAACAATGAGCCCTTCCCGCAAGCAAAAAATATATTTGGGAATATTTATCCTATGCCTTAATTGTTTTCCCATCGTTCAACTAGATGGGGCATCCCTGGGTTCCACAAAAAACAAGGATTTCATTAAATCGTTTGAAATGTTTTGCAACCAAAACATCATCGGACATTTAAACTGTACTGAAGAAGAAAATCCTGCAATTGGACAGCTTCAGTGTAATATCGAATGCCTGAAAAATGAAGTCAGTATTTTTATAACAAAACCCGATCATAGCAAGCTTTTAATTTCATTAAGCCTGTCGGGCAAAAAACTTATTCTCAAACACCTTCCTTTTAATAAAGAAGGATTAGCCCTTCCCGAACTTATTTATGGGGGCTATGCCGAACCATCAAAAAATCCTGGTTCCAGGAGGTTTTTCCCAACCGGTACAGATAAAGAAATTAATTTCCATAAAGGAAATTGTTTTTGGGAATTAACCTTTGATACTTTCAATAAAACGTTTAGCTACATTGAATATAAAGCAGACCTGATTAATTTTTGTGTCACATTTTACATTACAGGCTCATAAAGACAAAAGGATATTATATTCTGTCTTTATTTAAGAAAAACACATTTTGCCCGAATAAAATAAACAACCATGAACAATTATCCCAAAAAGAAAAAGTTTTTAGAACTACCACAATATGGTGATAAGCAACAACTTCTGGATTTCATTAAAAAAAATCTTGTTTATCCAAAGCAAGCCCTGGAAAACAAAATTGAAGGAGATGTGTTTATCGAATACACTGTTAACTTTAAAGGGATTGTTAGCGATGCATGGGTCAATAAAGGTATAGGGTATGGATGTGATGAAGAAGCAATCAGAGTTGTAAAGCTTTTAAGGTATCAGGAGACAAAGAACAGGGGGGTAAGGGTATCAACCAACCACAAATTAAAAGTTCACTTCAGGCTTCCAAAGGCCGAAGAAATAAGCAAAGAAATAAAAGTGGAATATAAAGAAACCAAAAAAAAAGCAGCTCCAACAGAACAAAAACAAAAGATTGTTTATTCATACACCATAAACATTGACAATCAATAGGCAGCAATCAAACAGATAAACAAAAGAAATGTAACAAACATGTTTGCGAATAAAACATTAACACCATTAAAAACTGCAAACATGATTTACTTCCGACCATTAACTAAAAAATTGATAACGGATGACAAAAAAACAGGTAATAAGGATTACAAAACAGTTCCATTTTGAGGCTGCACATGTATTATGGGGATATGATGGCCTGTGTAAAAACATCCATGGCCATAGTTACATCCTCTATGTAACCCTGAAAGGGTATGCCATAGAGGATGATAGTGACCCGAAAAATGGAATGTTAATGGATTTTTCAGTTTTGAAATCCATCATCAACGAGCTTATAGTCCATCCAATGGATCATGCATTGCTCATCAATAAGAATAGTCCTCACAAAGAATTATTAAACCTAACACAATTCACAGAAAAACTTATTGCATTGCCATATCAGCCCACCTGCGAAAATATGATAGCTGATTTTGCCTCCAGGATTATTGAACGTTTACCCAAAGGCATAGAACTATATAGCTTAAAATTACATGAAACTTCAACCTCCTTTGCAGAGTGGTTTCAGGATGATAACAGGTAAAAAGCGCAATAATAAAAGTCCTTGGGCACAGAGATTTACTTAGAAAAAGCAAGTAATATCACTCTTGAAACAACTCAATATTTTAGTCTAAATTTGTTATAGAAAAAAACCAAAAAACAATTTGTTTTTAATAATAATTTTCCATACATTGTTAGTGCTAAAAAACAGAGTTTTAGTTTTTCAGTTGCATGGTTTTTAGTTGTTTTTATTGGTTAATGTTGTTTTTGTTTTGGTGGTAAAAAACAGTGCCTGATAAAAATCAGGCACTGTTTTTTATTTTTGGGCCTTTTAAATCATATTTTTTTCATCACTGATGTTTTTTTAAATAGCATTTAGCCGTTTATTGATATTACCCTGCTCCTTCGAAATGACGATTGCATGGGAAAAGGGAAAGGGAAACAATTGTTCCTCATGAATGGGCAAAAAGCATAATGTAAAGGGATGCGACTCCGACAGGGGTCGTATATTCTACAAATAAAACCTGTTCTATAAACATTTGGTCCCTACCGGGTCATTTACTTTGTATTACAATCTTAAATCATCAATTACAACCTCTCGAAAATTGAAATCAAAAATTTGTATTTGCAATCGTAATGCGTAATTCGTAGATCGTCAATCGTAGATTTGATGTTTGACAAATTTCTAAAACAAATAAAATTTTATGAATTAACAAAGCTGCATTCTAACGAGCAATAAAGGTTTTTATAAGACTTAAAATTTATCAGATTTTTTTGTATATTTACATTGCGTAAAAAGCTGCCTGCGCTAATAAATGGCGTCGTTTCTTTTAAATATATGATAATTTGCATAGTAATAAAAAGTTTTTCGTTGTCGAAAACCAAAGCTTCTTTAACAAATGGGATTATGCACATTTTCAGTAAGGATATTTAAAACAAGAGCAATACCGTATTTGGAGCTAAGCATTGCTTTAGAAAATCAGGCTTAATTTAACCAGGAGCAGCCTGACAGAGAATAATCCTGGCAATTGACAGGTTAAGGACAATAACATAATACCATTAGAAAGAAAAATACTAACAAGAAAAGAAATGACCATGAGAAACAAATCCACCTGTTTTAAAATCTGTTTCGTTATAATAGTAGTGCTTTTAAATGTATTCAGCAAAACTGATTCTTATGCCGGCAGCCCTGTTTTGAATGGGGTTTTTGATACAGAAGAAGGCTGGGGCACACCTATAGCCAGTGACCCATCGGTAGGCTGGGCTGGGGCTTTCGCTCAGAATCTTTATGTAACAAGCGATGAGAATTATATTTATTTTGGAGCGAAAGTAACAGCCTCCGATTGGCAAGGCTGGGGCTTTATTATCAATACTACCGGAGTTGGAGGTATTGACAGCGATGTATGGACTTATCCGATTTATTTCGACCATTCGTCGCAGCCATTTTATGCTATCAGGGGAGACTTTTCAGGTTATGCAGAATTCAGGACCTGGGATGGAGGAATTGGAAGTAATCTTACCTATTCAATTGATCCTGCCGATAAAGGACTTAGCACTGAAATGGTTGAAATAAGGATTCCGAGAAATGCCCTAAATAACCCTGAATATCTTAGTGTTCAATTTTTTATTACCGGGAACAACCCTTCGGAGCACGCTACTTTTGATGCATTGCCCGAAGACGAAAATGCTACTTCCTGGAATGCATCCACTGCACTTGATACTTATGTAACAAACGTAGATGTCAGATATTTTCCTCCTCTCTTCACGGTAACAATTGAAGTTACAAACGAGAACCCTGCAAACACACAGATATTCATCAAAGGAAGCTTCAATAGCTGGACAAATGTTTTGATGGACAATACCAGCGGTAACATCTGGACAAAAGAATTTAATATCCCTGCCGGGACTTATGAATGGGGCATTGTCAACCAGGATGACTTATGGCTCGTTTCCGGAGAAAACCTTACATTCAGTATTGATGCATCAGGCAACATCACCGGACAAACATCTTATACTGTTCCTGCTCCTCCTCCATTTTATGATGTTGTTTTTAATGTTGATATGACAACGGCCCAGGGCTTTGATCCTGCTTCCGACATAGTATATCTTACCGGTTCGATGATAAGCTGGGCAGAACCAGGCACGCAGCCTGAAA
>CAYLYP010000098.1:0-10642 GCA_964387795.1 uncultured Bacteroidales bacterium | reverse complement strand
AGGTGTCCGATATCGTTCATTCATTTTTCACATTTGAACATTCAAATATCCTTAAATAAATGAATTGTTTTAATGTAAAATAAACAATATCAATTTTATATGATGTTTGGCACAAGATTGGATAATATGAAAACAAAACCTAAAAAATAAAAAAGACATGAAAGCAAAATTTTTCACCTTCCTTGCCATCTCCATTTTCGGAATTAGTACATTAACAGCATCAAACCCTGTAAAAAAATATTCAATCCAGAATTTCCTCCAACAATTGGATTCAATGTTTTCAGCCCCTGAGCAGGAAATAAATGATATCCCATTTGATACCCAAAAGGTGTTCCTTAATAATTTAAATATTCAAAATCAGGAGCAAATGAATTATTTGCTTCATGATCTCAGGGTAGAAGAGTCTTTTATTAACGACATCCCTTTTGATACAAAAATGATTGCTGATGATTTGCTTGTCAAATAATACTTTCCCAAACCCTTAAACCAACTGTTATCATTCAAAGCCAAATGCCCCTTTATTGGGGCTTTTTTATTTTATGTAAAAAATTTGTTTTTTATTGCAATAATATTGAAAAATATATGATTAGGTTAAAGTCAGTTTCATGGTTAATGAATATAGAGTGAACTCATTTAATCAGGATAAAAGTTATCTGAAAAACATTTACATCGAATTTCAGGGGCGAAAAAGTGTAGTTGATATGAATAAGCAAAGTATAAATATAAAATCAATTTTCTATAAATAATTAATAGCCAATCAAATTAGTCGAAATACAGAAATATGTTGACCAATATTTGTTTAATAATAACTGGAGACCTATATTTGTATATGTAAACATAAATACAAAAACTTTAATCAAAATAATATGAAAAGGATTGCCTGGGTAAAAGCTTTATCCAATTTTCTGTTCTTGTTAATCGTATTTGTTAGTGGTAATATTTTTGGCCAGGAACCTGCTCCAGGTATAACTGCAATAGAAAATCCGGGAAGTATATCAGATGAGCAGTTTAAATATAAAACTGCAATGGTATCTGGCCTTAATGGGGATATTTGGATTGCTTTTGAAAAATGGGATATTGATAATGCTTTCCCTGCTTTAACCAGATATAATGCTGCTGAAGGCTGGACAGTTTATAACAAATCTAATAGCCTTTTGCCCTCCGATACTGTTTATGCACTCTTTATTAAAGATGCTGAACTGTTTTTAGGAACAAATAATGGAATTGCGGTTTATGATTATAGTAATAATAGCATTTCCTTATTTGAGGGGAACAATACACTTCCTGTTAAATCAATCAAGGCTATAGCTGTTAGTGATAACTATCTTTATGCCGGAACCAATGGTGGCCTGTTTATTTATTCTTTTCAGAATCATACATGGTCGCATTATTTAAGCTCTAATTCAGGATTAATATATGATATTGTTAATGTTCTTGCCCTTACTGACAACGATTGTATATGGGTTGGTACCAACCAGGGGCTTTCTTTCTTCAATCATCATGTCTGGAATAACTTTACAAACCAGAATACTATAATGTCTAACCATTCAATACATGCTTTGCATTGTGATTCAAAAAACAGGCTTTGGATCAGTACTTTTTATGGAAAAAGATATAGGGTGGAAAACAATATCTTTACAGATTTAAGTAATGAACTCCTAAGCTTTTACCGTTTGCCCTCTTCTGATTATAAGGTCTCTATTTATACAGAGAACCAACAGGGAGATGTTTTTTTTAATGACAGCCGCCTGGTCAGATATTCTAATGAAGGCAGGTATTATTTGTATACAGGGGCTTCCGGTTCACTTATTTGTGCATCAGGAGATAGTGTGTTTGTCTCTCCTATGATTGGAAACCTTAAAAATTGTAATTATAAAGAAATGATTGCCCATACAAATTATGATTACATCGATATAAACAACATCCGTAGTATATTTAGCTCTGATGGCGCAATGCGCCACTATCAATGGAATGTGGATACGGGCTTTTGTTTTGAAGCTCCAAGGGGTTCAGGAAAACATACCATTTTTACCAATAAACTTAGGGTAGGTGCAAAAGATCAGCAAAATAACATCCATATTGCCGGCAGTAAATATCTCTTTTATGAGCTTAGTGATAGCCGTATGAACGATTTTGCTACAGGACCAATATCTTCATCCCCTGAAGGTTATTTTGCATCACAGGAAAAGATGAACCATATCTGGAAACTTACCAAATCCCAGATTGAATATCATAAAGCAAACTATTCTTCCCCTTACTATCAGATGCCTTGGGCAATTGAAAACTGGCCGGCACATGGCGATGGTGAATATGGGCAAAGAAGCCATCTGGCTCCTTTTAAAGACTTTAATTCTAATACTGTTTACGAACCCCATCTTGGTGAATACCCAATAATCCGAGGCGATAAGGCCCTTGTTTTTATCTTCAACGACAGTCGTTTTTCGGGAGTAACCCTGAATCGTTTGCCATTAAATATTGAAGTTCTGGGAATGGTCTATGGTTATGATAATCCTTCAGATCAAGCCCTTCATAATACCATTTTTCTTAATTATCAAATTGTAAATGCTTCGGGAATTGCTTATGACTCTTTATATTTTGGGCATTTCAATGATTTTGAAATTGGTTATGGTTATGATGATTTTATTGGTTGTGATACCCTTTTAAACATGGTCTATGCTTATAATGGGACTCCTACAGATGGTACATCCGGGGTAATATCATATAATGAATATCCTCCTGCTCAGGGAATCGTATTTTTAAGCCACCCTCTTCATGCTTTTCGTAAAATAGGATTTGCTTCTGATGACCCTGCTATGAACGAAAATGAGTCTGCCCAACAAGCTTTCCTTAGCCTTCAGGGACGCTGGAACGACAACCAACCAATCTTTGTTGGTGGAAACGGATATCCGGGTCAGCCTGGTGTGAGCGAAACTCAAACCCGATACCTCTATCCGGGCGATGTGAACGATAATGAACAGTGGCAGGAGTTTTCTGTGTCCAATGAGCCTGGTGACAGAAGAGGTATTGGTTCAGCTTACCATGGTCACTTTGAACCCAACGAAAGGGTTTGCTTCGAAGTTGCTTTTGTCTTTGCTCAATTCACAGGTAGCTCCACAAATAACAACATTTCAAGCGTTAATCTTCTAAAAGAACATGCCCAGGATATCAGGGATTATTACCTGGAAAATAATCTGAACGATTACTCTGATATTATCCCTACTTCTATCATTGAACATAAACCTTCTGCCCGCATGATTGCCTGTTATCCTAATCCTTTTAAGGATATGCTAACTTTGGCATTTGTTCCCCAAAGTAATAATTGTAGTTTCTTTGTTTATAATATTTTGGGCAAAACAGTTTATTCCGAAAGAATCAATGAAAACAATCTGGTTTTAAATCTTAATTATTTACCTGTTGGAACATATATTATCAAGGTGATTGATGGCGATGAGGCATATCACGGGAAAATAATCAAATATTAAACTTTTTAAAAAAATGGCTGGAAATTCACCAGCCATTTTTTTTTACTGCTAATCATTTCATTCCTTGCCGAAACTTACTAAGTATAATTGCTGGCAATATAAGAGGAATACGTAAACTATTGAGTGGTTAAATCCCTATTTTTGCTTAACACTGGCATAGAAGAATCAGATTGAAGTATTTTTTTATCTGTTGCTTCTGTAATGCAATGTGATTACTTATTTTTTTTCTTCAGGAATGAGTTGGTTTAAGAATAAACAAGGAAATTATTTGTCATTGATAATTACAATTGTAGTTATTGTTGCGTTTAGCTGTAAAGAAAGAATAAAGGATGAAGCTGGTGACACATTAAGGTTCCCATATATTGAATCATCAGGTAAAACCTTTAGTATTGATAGTATTTGCACCCAAAGAAAAATTATAGCCGGATTACCTGAAACCAGGCAAATGAAAATTGTGGATGTAATCCCAAACGATGAGAGCAGGGTGTTTCCGGTAAAACCATTAATTGAAAAAGCTACTGCACCTGAAACACTTTCTCAGGATGATTCAAGAGTTGCTGTTGGTGATTCATTAACAATTTATGGTAAATATGTTTTTACCCGTTCCCCTGAAACGGTTGAAATACATGATGTGTTTTTTAATTCAAATGTAAAGTATAGCTTTCGTTATTATTCTAAAATGCAGGGCTTACCTCATGATGACATCTCCTGTTTTATGGAGGACGACAAAGGTCATGTCTGGATTGGAACAAAAGGTGGCGGCCTTTGCAGATACGATGGGCAGAGTTTTTCAACCTATAATAAAAAAAATGGCTTAAGTTCTTTGACAATTAGTAAAGTGTTACAGGACAGGAATGGTGAAATATGGGTGTCAATGGTAAATGGGGGGATTGCAAAATTAGATGGGATTCATACTGTTCAATACACAAAAGACAAAGGCCTGTTATCCGATGATATTATTTCTATGGTTGAAGATGCTCAGGGTAGGATTTGGCTCGCATATCTTTATGGAGGGCTGAGTTGCATTGAGGATACCATTATCAGGCACTATGGACCGGTTAAAGGGGATATGATGCTGGAAATCTCAGATATGAAATCTGATTCAGAGGGAAATATTTGGATGGCATCTGCGAAAGATGGCCTTATGAAATTTGATGGTAAGTCTTTTTATATCTTTACTGCTAAGGGAGTGTCTTACGATAATAATATTTTTAATATTTATGTTGATGGTAAGGATATCTGGTTAGCTGTTTTAGATAAAGGCATTGCCCGATTTGACGGTGAAAGCTTTTATTATTATTATGATAATTCCTCAGTGCCAATAAATAATGTAAGTTGTATCACAAAAGATATTAAGGGAAATCTTTGGATTGGTACATGGGATAATGGGCTGCTCTCATTAAAAGACGGTGCCTTTAAAATATATACAAAGGACCAGGGGATGAATAATAATTATATTCAGGCATTGTTTGGTGATTCAAATGGGATACTATGGATTGCTAATTGGTATGGGGGACTCACTCAATATCTTGGGAGTGTCTTTACCCATTATATGCCAAAAACAGGGTTTAATCAGGGGATTACCCAGATAATTCATACCAATGATGATAAACAATGGATATCAAGCATTGATGGGGGCCTTATGAGTTTTAACGGGGAGAAATTTGTCCAATATGCTTTTGCAAATAGAAATGACATGCCTGATTTTGTTGTTTCGATGATTAAAAGCTCTGATGGGAAGATTTGGATGGGTGCTAATACTGAAGGATTATTTTGCTACGATGGAAATCAAATGCTTAATTATCCTATTGACAGGAATGTTGATTATTTGCCTGTTAACTCTCTATTTGAAGATAAAGATAAAAATATTTGGTTCGTTGTCAATTTAAATGAAATTGGGAAATTTAATGGCAAGGAGTTTTCTTATTATTTAATTGATAGCATAAAACCAGAAGTGTTTTTAAACAATATTACTCAGGATTCAAAAGGAAAAATATGGATAACTTCCTGGGGTGGGGGTGTTTATTGTATGGATGGCAAAAAAATTACTCATTTCTCTGCGGATGACGGTCTTGGGAGCAATTTTGTTTATACTTGTTTTGAAGATCGATTTGGACAAATTTGGTTTGGTGTTGAGGGAGTTGGTCTTATGTTGTATGATGGACATGGCTTCCTCAATTTCTCTAACCAGGATGGCCTTGTTGATAATTATCCATTATCGATAATGCAGGACAGAAAAGGCGATTTAATAATTGGGGGCAGGATGGGATTTAGTATTTTGCCCCAAAAAAACCTGCAGTTAATTGCCAATTATTCAGCTACTAAAAATAATAGTTCTCTTGATAGTTTGCCTGATAATGTTTTTAGAAAACTCACCTTTTCTGATGGTTTTTTTGGCATTGGGTGCAACAGGGAAGTGATATCAGAAGACAATATGGGGAGAATATGGATTGGAGCCAATGACAGGATTACCGTTTTTGCTCCTGATGAAATTGAAAACGATACCTTAGGTCCAAGGATTGAAATCACTAAACTTATGCTTTTTAATGAGGATATTTATTGGCCTCATTTGCTTTGGAAACAGGATACCTCATTGGTTCTTAGCAATCAGGTGACCCTTAAAAATTTTAGCTTCGACAGTATTTCGCCCTGGCACCTGGTTCCTTATAAGCTCGAGCTTTCACATAAGAATAATTTTATCCGTTTCGACTTTATTGGGGTTACTTCTTTGTCCCCTGATAAAGTGATGTATTCCTATATGCTTGATGGTTATGATGCCGGATGGCAGAAACCTTCTCCAAATGGATTGGCTACTTATGGAAACCTTTCTCCAGGAAAATATACTTTCAGGGTGAAAGCCATCAATTCCCAGGGATATTGGGGCGATGAATGCAAGTATTCATTTGTTGTTAAAACTCCCTGGTGGAAGACATGGTGGGCAATTGTTATTTATTTCTTCATCTTTATGGCTTCTTTCGCTTCTTTTGTTAAAATTCGGGAGCGCTCACTAATCCTAAAAAATAAACTACTCGATAAAGAGGTTGAAGTAGCTAAAAAAACCATTGAGTTTAAACAGAATATCCTTGCCAATGTAAGCCATGAAATCCGTACCCCTTTAGCTGGTGTTATCGGATTAACTGATATGCTTGGTCGAACCGAATTAAACAGTATACAACAGGATTATCTGGTTGCCCTTAAACAATCAGGCGAAAACCTGAATGAAATTATTAACCAAATTCTTGATTACTCTAATATTGATGCTGGAAAAGTTGAACTTAATAATGAAACCTTTTCCCTTGTGGATATTTTTAAATATGCCGAAAACCTCTTCCTTTCACTGCCTAAAAAGGAAAAACTTACCTTTAGTTCATCTATCGACACAAGAATCCCTCATAAACTAATATCTGATAAAGGACGGGTTAACAGGATATTGCAAAATTTACTATCGAATGCGGTTAAATATACTGATAAAGGAGGTGTGTCTATAGAGGCCGTATTGATTGATCCTGCTGATAGCTCATCATTCATAAATCAACCTCTGCTGATTAAAGTCTTTGTTAATGATACAGGTATTGGGATAAAAAAAGAAATGCTCGATAACCTTTTTATGCCTTTTTCTCAGGTTGAATACAAAGATAACCGTAATACAGACAGTGCTGGCTTAAGCCTTGCTATCTGCAAAAATCTTGCTGAATTGCTTGGGGGATCTGTTGGTGTTTCAAGCGTTGAAGGGGAGGGTAGCTCTTTTTGGTTTACTTTCAGGGCTATTACTGCTTCTAAGGATGATGATCTTATTGTAATGGGTCAGGATGAAAATAAAAGTGAACTGCCTCCTTTAAAAATACTATATGTGGAGGATAAAAAAGTAAATCAGATGGTTATTAAGCTGATGCTTGAATCGGCAGGTCATACCGTTGCGTTGGCTGCCAATGGCCAGATTGCCCTGGATATGTTTAAGCCTGGTTTATTTGATGTGATACTTATGGATATTCAGATGCCTGTTATGGATGGGCTTACTGCTACCCAAAAGATAAAGGAACAGTATAAGGATGTGCCCCCTATAATTGGTATTAGTGCCAATGCTTTTAAAGGGGACAGGGAAAAATATATGGGTATTGGTATGGATGAGTTTGTAACCAAACCTGTTGATGAAGCCTTCCTTTTTGAAATACTCAGGAAACTATGTGTTAAAGCTTAATTGTGCCTTGATTTAGATTGTGGATGTTTATTGATTGGATTTAGTGCTTTTATCATGCTTGTTTTTCTTCTTCCTTGGTTTTCCCTTTGAATACTGGGAATAAATATAGTGCATAGCATATCAACATTGCAACAACTGCTCCAATGTTTCCTATTGGATGCGCTAAGCCAAGGCCTTCCGGAGAAATAATGATATAACTTGTCACTACTGCTGTCATAAAGAGGGCTGGGATGAGGCACAGTACGCTATATCGGGTTTCTTTTCTCAGGTAGATTGTTATGGCCCAGAGAACAACAGTAGCCAAAACCTGATTGCTCCAAAACATATACCTCCAGATAATATCAAATTTCACCTGTGTCAACACAAATCCCACAATAAATAAGGGCAGGCTTACCCATATCCGCTTCCATATTTTCTGTTGTGGGATCCTTAAAAAATCTGCTACTATTAAACGGGCGCTCCTGAATGCGGTATCCCCTGTTGTTATTGGAGCTGCCACTACTCCAAGTATTGCTAATATGCCTCCAAGTTTCCCTAGCGTTGTATATGAAATCTCCCTTATCATGATTGTGGCTTCTCCTTTATATTGGGCTATCGTCTGGTTTAATTCGCCAACACCGCCATAAAAGCTCATCCCGATAGCTGCCCATATTAATGCAATCACCCCTTCAGTAATCATTGCCCCATAAAAGACTTTCCGTCCTTGTTTTTCATTCTTTAAACACCTTGCCATCATTGGGCTTTGGGTTGCATGAAAGCCACTTATTGCACCACAGGATATGGTTACAAATAACATTGGGAATATGGGATAGGATTCAGCATTGCTTTTCATATTGAAAAAATTTGAAGGAACCAATTCCGGGATGTTATTAAGGTATCCCTGAAAAAAAATGGCACCTCCAATGCCCAATGCCATTATTAGTAATGCCAATCCAAAGATTGGGTAAACCCTTCCTATTATTTTATCTATAGGTAATAGCGTTGCCAGGATGTAATATCCAAGGATTATAAATACCCAGATGTTTTTTGTTAGATATTCAGGTGTTAATGCTGATAGTAATGCTGCCGGCCCTGATATAAATGCTGCACCTACAAGTATCATCAGGAAAAGTGTAAATCCCCTCATAAACTGCTTCATGCTAATCCCCAGGTATTTTCCTATGATCTCAGGGATGCTCATGCCTCCCATACGGATTGATATCATTCCTGAAAAATAGTCATGTACTGCCCCGCCAAAGATATTCCCAACTACAATCCACAAAAAGGCGATGGGGCCATAAGCAGCACCTAATACAGCCCCAACGATGGGACCTAATCCTGCAATATTTAAAAACTGTATTAAAAATGCCCGCCACCAGGACATTGGGATGTAATCTATATTATCTTGCTGGGTATAAGCTGGTGTCTTCCTCTTTGAATCTGCTTTAAAAATTTTCTCTATAAACCGCCCATAAATAAAATATCCGGCAATGAGTGCTGCCAATGATATGATAAATGTAAACATTTTTTGGTGCTTTTAATTGATTTTCTGATGAATATGATTATTGTTTTTTCTTGTTTTTAACGTTCATTTTGATTTTTTCCTTTCCTAAAATATCACTACCAGGGTAATAATACCGTTAAGAAGTATTATTAATCCAAGACCAACAATTACCGGCTTGCGTACCATCTTAGAGGAAAGGCTCGCTGCATATATTGCTTTTACAATATTATTGCTGATGATGGCCTGTAAGGTGGCTGCCCCTAATGCACTTAGCGATACACTAAACTTGCCCTGAAAGAGGTTGAGCAAGAATGGGTCGATGTCGCTCACCCCAACAATCCATGATAAGAGGTTTAAACCCTGTACTCCAAAGCTGTTTACTACATAATAAGTTACAAAGGAAAAGGCAACAAACAAAAGGGTGAAAATGATTGCAACTTTAAATTCCAATGGGTTTTTCTCTGTTACTACATAACCTTCGTTGCTTACCTTATTTCGCCGGGCTACCATATAATAATAAATCCCTATCCCTGCCGAAAAAGCTGTTAATATCAGAAACGGAATCAATAAAATGCGTGCTAAGGCAAAATTAAAAATAAACAACAAAATCAGTATCCTTAAATACATCATACTGGTTGCAAGTATAATTGCAGCAGCAAATTCTATTGGGTTTTTATCCGATTCACGGGTCTTCCTTGCCATGATAATGGTTGTAGCGGTGCTGCTATATAACCCTCCCAATAAGCCTGTTACAATAATGCCCGAATCGGGGAACACAAATTTTCGCAACAAATAACTTGCATAAGATATGCTTGATATTATCACCACGGCCATCCATATTTTAAAAGGGGTGACATCAAGAAAATCAACAAATGGCTCATTGGGTACCATTGGCAGGATGACACCGGCTATGGCTAAAAACTTCGCTAAGGTGATGAATTCATCCTTGTCAAACTTTCTTGAAATCTGAACGAAGGAGCTTTTCATCTCAGTAAAAATGAGCACAGTTACTATCATTAAAACACTAAACCATGCCGGCTGGGTAATCACTATCGGGGGGATGCAATAAGCTATCAGGGCGATGATGATGGTTGTCATCCCAAACTCCAACTGCATTCTGAGCTTGAAGATATAATAGATGCCTAGGAACACTACCAGGGCAAAACCTCCTCCCATATATAAATACAGATTGTCCGGTTGGATGATATATAATAGATAGCCTAAGATGCCTATAAAGGTAAAGGTGCGGTCGGTGCCAAATATACGGCGTTCATCCTTCTCTGCCTGCATTCGCCTTTGCGCCAGACCTAAGGTCAATGAAAACAATGTAACTAGGGCAAATTGCACAAACCTGTCGGGCAAAAATTCTTTTAGTTCTTCCATACTATAATGGCATAAATTTCAGCAGTAAAATTAATCAGAAAGAATATTAAATCAAGCTGCCGAAAAAAAAAATTAATTTATCAGATAAAGGGGTGC
>CAYLYP010000097.1:5951-10888 GCA_964387795.1 uncultured Bacteroidales bacterium | reverse complement strand
CAGGAAAGCACTACCCTGTATGCTGACAAATCAGGATGAGCAAGGATGAGACAGATTTTTGAGTTGACAGATTTGACGTTTGCTACAAGGTTGCAAAATCAGAAAATGTCAGTCTGATGCTGTATTGGAGTTTGGGGCTAATCTTCGATATGATGAGCTCCAAAGATAGTTTGAATTATTTAGTTGGACGGTGGATTTATTCGTTCAGAGGAATGAAAGATGTCGAAGAAAAAAGATGCTCCGAGTCCTATCGAAGCCTATCTGCACACAAAAGAAGAGCGCTTAAACAATCCTCCAGTTGGTATGGTCGATCCTGACACAGACCCCGACGGAGCGCAAAAAACTTACAGCTACGATCCTCATACAGATCCCCAACTGCAATGGGCTGGTAAAGCAGAACATCTTAGTTTTGAAGTTCCCACCGTTTCTCTCCATGTGCATGAACGAATTGATCCGCTTACGATCATTGAAGCAGTTCGTAAAAGAGAGACGGATAACGATGACCAGATGGAAATATCGCTATTCAGCAAGCCAGAAGAGAACCCTCCTATTCGAGAAGCTATCCAATTCTACAAGCATAAGCATAATTGGTCAAACCGCCTGATTGCAGGTGATTCCCTACTTGTCATGAACTCCTTGCTGGAAAAGGAAGGAATGGGCGGGAAAGTACAAATGGTTTACTTTGACCCACCATACGGAATCAAGTACAGTTCAAACTTCCAGCCATTTGTTGATAAAAACACAGTATCTATGAGTGATAAAGATGATGATCTATCCAGTGAACCAGAGATGATTAAAGCCTTCCGAGATACCTGGGAACTGGGAATTCACTCCTATCTAACTTACTTAAGGGATCGACTTTTACTATGTAAGCTACTTCTTAGCGATTCTGGTAGTGTATTTGTGCAAATATCAGATGAGAATGTCCATAGAGTTAGGTTGATTTTAGATGAGATATTTGGAGCTGAAAACTTCGTTAGTCAGATAACTATCAAACGGGCGTCTGTCATGTTTGCAAAGAAGCTGCTGAACAACGCAGTGTTTTATGTTATCTGGTATGCCAAAGATAAAGATAAAGTGAAGTATAATCAGTTATACTTTGATAGAGACGAGCAGTGGTTTGCTGACTCAGCAGGATCGCATTTACGAGCTGAGAGTCCAGATGGTGATGAATCTATATCCCTATCTGGAGACGAAAGAAGAGACATGAAGAAATTCATGTTAGAACATCCTAGATGGAAGATTTACAGAATATTAGGAGTTAACGCACAAGGGACTGAAAAAAGAGAAGTTTTCCATTTCAAAGGTAAGGATTATTATCCACCCAAGGGAACTCAATGGAAGTACTCATACGATGGATTGGAGAGATTAAAGCAACAGAATAGACTAGAAGTGGAGAAAAATAGCCTGGGGTGCAAAGTATATTTAGATGATTTTCCAGTTGTTACTATCAACAGCTTATGGGAGCAAATTGGTGCAGCTGGGAATAAAATCTATGTTGTTCAAACATCAGATGAGATTGTAAAACGCTGCATGTTGATGTCTTCAATGCCTGGAGAACTCGTATTGGATATTACTTGTGGAAGCGGAACGACGGCATTTGTATCCGAGCAATACGGTAGGCGATGGATTACCTGTGATACTTCGAGAATTGCTCTTACTTTGGCAAAGCAGAGACTAATGACATCATTGTTCGAGTATTTTGAACTGGCTCGCCCCCATGAAGGTATAAGTAGTGGGTTTAAGTATAGGAAAGTACCTCATGTTACCTTGGGCTCTATAGCGAATGAAGAACCTACTCCTGATGAAGACTTAGTTCAACAACCAAAAGTAGAACGAGGCAAAGCCCGTGTTACGGGACCCTTCACAGTCGAAGCTGTACCTGCCCCTGCTGTTAAGAGCATTGATGAGATTGTTAACGGCTCAGAGCCAGTTTCAGATGATAGCATCGCCAGGTCAGGGGAGACGCTTCGGCAATCGGAATGGCGAGATGAGCTGCTTAAAACAGGTGTTCGTGGGAAAAGTAACCAATACATACGATTTTCGAGAATAGAAGTTATTCCCGGTTATCGCTGGATTCATGCTGTAGCCGAGACCATCCCTGAATCAGATAAACTCGTTCCAGAAAGGGTGGCAGTATCCTTCGCTTCTGAGTTTATGCCCTTGGAGCAGCGTCAGGTTGCATTAGCCCTGGAAGAGGCTCAAAGCTTAGTACCCAAGCCAAAGATACTGATCTTTGCAGCATTCCAGTTTGATCCTGAGGCTTCAAAGGACATCGATGAGACGAATTGGCCTGGAGTTCAATTACTTCGCGTGCAGATGAATGCTGATCTACTGACCGAAGACCTGAAGAAAAAGAGAGCGTCTAACGACTCATTTTGGCTGATAGGGCAACCTGAAGTAATAGTAGAGAAATGCAAGGACGGTAAATACCAGGTTAAAGTCCAGGGTTTTGATTATTACAACACTCGTTCTGGCCAGATCGAATCCGGTGGAAAAGACAAGATAGCTATGTGGATGCTCGATACCGATTATGATGGCAGAAGTCTATTCCCTAAGCAGGTTTTTCTCCCATTGGCAGGTGATAAAGAAGGCTGGTCTAAACTAGCTAAAGACTTGAAGACAAGTATTGATGATAGCCTTATTGATCAATATCGAGGTACTGAATCACTGCCATTCACACGTGGAGATCATAAACGGATAGCAGTGAAGATAGTCGACGATCGGGGTATTGAAAGCTTGGTGATCAAAGGTTTAGACTAATGCCTCAAACCACAATAGATCGTTTGATTATCAACTCCCCTTATGAGGAGCCACAATACTACTGGAAATATGATCCCAGAACCAGAACCTTTGACCTCGCCGAGGGCAGAAGACCTGCAGGTTATGTAATAGCAACGGAACGCTCTCAAGCCTATGATGATCCTGGCATATTTGTTGAGATCCCGCTTGTTAACCAAATCAGGCCTAGAATAAAGGCTTGGCGGGAAGCGGGTTATCCTGGAGTAACAGGAATAACCAAGCGTTTACTTGATTATTGGTACGATGCCGAAGAGTTCGAGTCTCGCAGGTTATTCTTCTGTCAGCTAGAAGCAATGGAAACCCTGATCTGGCTTACCGAGGCATCCGCTGCTGATAAAACAGGTATTGAGATACCCAATGACGGAGGTTTGTTTCAACGCCTCTGCTCCAAGATGGCTACTGGATCAGGAAAAACCATTGTCATGGCTATGCTCATTGCCTGGCAGGTTACAAACAAGGTTACCAATCCCCAAGACCGCAGATTCTCAAAGAATGTATTCGTAGTTGCTCCAGGGCTCACAGTTAAGAATCGTTTATCTGTCTTAATACCCAGTAGTGAAGGTAACTATTACGACCTTTTCAAAATAGTGCCAGCATCTCTCCAGGATAAGATGAGGCAAGGCAGGGTCCTTGTGGAAAACTGGCACACATTGTCTTGGGAAAGTGAGGAGCAGATAAAGAAAAGACGCTCAGTGGACAAACGCGGGATGAAAAGCGATGAAGCATACTGTCGAGAAGTATTGGGAGAGATGTCCAATTCCCGCAATATACTGGTGATCAATGATGAAGCTCATCACGCCTGGAGGGTCAACGTAACTGCCGAAGGTAAATACCTTCGCAGTCGGGACCTGAAGGACAGTGCAGACGAAGCTACAGTGTGGATCGGAGGTCTGGATCGCATTCATAAGACCAGAAACATCCTCTGCTGTTACGATTTCAGTGCAACCCCATTTTATCCCTCTGGTAAGAAAAACTCTGAGGAAACGCTGTTTGGTTGGATCGTGAGTGATTTCGGACTTAATGATGCAATTGAATCTGGCTTGGTTAAGACTCCGCGAGTGGTGATCAGAGACGATGTTCATCCTGATGCAAAAACATATAAGTCTAAGCTGTATCATATATACAGCGATGATGATGTGAAAGCAGATCTGAACCGATCTGCCAAACCAGATGACCCTCTTCCAGATTTAGTTCTAAATGCGTATTATCTTTTAGGCTATGATTGGCGAGAGACCCTTAATGCCTGGCAATCGTCTAACCAACCTGTGCCGCCTGTGATGATAACCGTATGTAACAGAACCGAAACTGCTGCCAGGGTGAAGCATTCATTCGACTTCCGGAAAGTGCACATTGATGAACTCTGCGAGACAAGTAAGATATTGCACATAGATTCAAATGTTCTGAAGCTGGCAGAATCTCAAAATGTGGTTACGATCATGGTTAACAGCGATACCGATAATGATGATAATGATGATGCCCAAGACGTTCCCAAATTGACCAAGAAGGAGCAGGCAGAACTTCTTCGCAGACAGGTGGATACAGTAGGGCATCTAGATAAAAACGGTAATCTGCTTCCTGGATCATTGATCCAGAATGTGATATCTGTAGGAATGCTATCCGAGGGTTGGGATGCCAAGACTGTAACACACATCATGGGCTTAAGAGCATTTAGTAGCCAATTGTTATGCGAACAAGTAGTCGGTCGCGGTCTCAGGCGAACAACTTACGATGTAAATCAAGAGACTGGGCTATTTGAGCCTGAGTATGTTAATATCTTCGGAGTTCCCTTCACGTTCCTACCTCATGAAGGTGGAGAGGGAGGACCCCCACCACCCCCGAAACCAAAAACCATGATTATGCCTCTTGATGACAAAGCTGAATTTTGTATATCATGGCCAAATATCGTCCGCATAGACAGAGCTTTCAAACCAGAACTAAGTCTTGATTGGGACAAGGTTCAACCTCTTGTATTGGATGCATTTTCGGTGAGACAGATTGCAGAGCTGGCCCCAATCTTGGATGGGAAGCCTGATTTAACTAAGATCACCGAAATTGATCTGGAAAAACTCTCATCTGAGTTCAGGACCCAACGGATAGTATTTGAGATAGCCAGAGATAACTTCCATTTGATGGCA
>CAYLYP010000097.1:0-5851 GCA_964387795.1 uncultured Bacteroidales bacterium | reverse complement strand
CAGGACCCAACGGATAGTATTTGAGATAGCCAGAGATAACTTCCATTTGATGGCAACAGATTGGAAGGGGAACAAGGAGTATCTGCTTGCTCAGTTGGTAAGGTTGGTGGAGCAGTTCATCGCTTCAGATAAAATCGAGATCGATCCTCCCCTATTCAATTTTAGCGATTTACGCAGACGCTTGGTAATAACTTTGAACATGAGTAAAGTCATTCAACATATCGGTGATGCGATAAGATACTCGAATACCGAGTATTATGAGCCTGTGTTTGATAGAGAAAGACCTATTCTTTCTACTGCAGATATGCCAATCTGGTACACAAGCAAGGATTGCGAAGTTGCACGGAAGTCTCACATCAACTTAGTTGTACTAGATAGTACTTGGGAGTCCACAGAAGCATTCCACTTGGATCATAACCCAGATATCGATGCATGGGTAAAGAATGACCATCTTAACTTTGAGATACTCTACATATTCAATGGCACGATCAAGAAATACAGGCCGGATTATATCGTAAGAATGAAGACGGGAGAGATGGGTATAATCGAAACAAAAGGCCAAGAAACTGAGCAAGATCGGGTAAAAAAACGCTTCCTGCAGGAATGGATCGATGTCGTGAATCAGCATGGGGGATTTGGATCATGGATGATGTTAGACTCAAAAATCGGTTTGAGATGATATCCCTAAACCAATTCATATTAATAATCAGTTTGGAGAATTAAGGATGAGCGATAAATTCGTAAAAGTTGACCTTCATTTGCACACTCCGACTTCAACTTGCTACACAGGCAAAAAAGAAGATGAAGAGTATCTAAGGATTCTTCTAAAATCTAAGGAAGAGAATATTAAGGTAATATCTATTACAGATCATAACTCAATTGCGGGTTATAAAAAGCTTATGCAGATCAAAGAAGATATGAACAAAGAAATGGTAGTTCTAAAGCCATTTTCATCCACAGAGCAAGTGCGAAAGAGGTTAGAGGAGATTGAAACTACTCTGAAGCTGTTCGAATCCATTTTGATACTACCTGGCGTTGAATTCCAAACGAGCAATTGTATACATATGTTGATTATATTCAATCCAACACATACAATTAATGAGATTGAAGACTTTCTATTTGGAGCGGGGTTCGATAGCGCATCCGGAGATGTCAGTGATAGTTTTTCCCGTTGGTGTATTTTGGATTTGTATGAGAATTGTAAAAAAATGGATTGCTTATGTATAGATGCACATACAGATTCCGAGAAAGGTATATTAACAACACTAAAAGGAAAGATAAAAGGGGAGGCTTTCAGGAATGACCTTCTTACTGCGATTTCGTATAAGTCTGAGTTAACAATTCAGAAGATCGAAAGCCTATTGAGTAACAAAGAATACAAGCGAAGTAGCCCAATAAGCTTCGTCAAGTTCTCCGATGCACATAATCTTGAGACAATCGGGAAGCATTACACTTGGATGAAACTTGATGCTCTAAACTATGAATCACTAAAAATTGCACTTAACAATCCGATAGAATGCGTTTCGACAGAGGAACCTCAAACTCAAAGAATTCTGCAAAAACTCATTGATAATCCCAACTCAGTCTTTGTCGAGAAAGTAGATGATTATGAATCAATAGCAAAGTCCATTATTGCTGTAGCAAATACTGAGGGTGGATTTTGTTTGATTGGGGTGAACGCAGACAAAACGAAGGTCGGAGTTGATTTCGTTGCGGACAAGGAGAACTACGATTCATTCTATGAAGCAGTTAGCAAACTATGGTTAACTAGTGGAGAGTTTCAGATATCGATTGAACAATACGAGCTACAAGGGAAGAAGAAAATTCTGTCGGTTCGTGTTCATCCTGGCACTGGTCTGGCGTATCTTAGAAAAGATGAAGCAGTTTTTATCAAAAAGAACAACTCATATGCTAAGGCCTCTTTGGACTTTATTGAATCGAAAATCGAATCTAACATGTTAACCAAGATTGAGAAACGAGTACAGCCCAAAATCGATTCAATAGAAACGGATTTAGCACTCATAAAAGACTCATTTGATACTTTACGAATATTATCTAGCATGCGAAATCAACTTGTAAGTATTCGCAAATATGTTGATGTGGAGGTAGTTGAGATCGAATCAGGACTTGAAAATCCCGACTTGGCATCCGCATTTGAAATGCAAAAAAAATCCTTTAATGGTCTAGAGAAAGGAAACGTTATTATAATTGACAAATCATTGATCCCAAGGTACCCTTATACGTATCTTAGGATTACTCCTCCTGTGTTTGGATATACCGCCAGTACCACACCAAACATAAAGGGCGGGTCAATTCTACTTTCAGATACCGGATGTGTATTTATGATAGATGAAGACTCAATACTAACTTCAGATGAGGATCGACAATTCATAGCTCTGACGATCAAAGATAACTCGAACAACCGCAGAACTTTACAAACCTTCTTAACATTGTATCTCAAGTCATCATTTATACTATGGTATTCACTCAACCAGGTGGATACAGTCAACATATTCCTTCCTCACGTACTTAGGAAAATCCGTACACCTTTGTTGAATCTGAAGAATCCAACTCATGAAGCACTTATTCAAAGTGTTGTTTCTAATGCTGAACAAATCGTTAAAGCGGAGAAGGAATTCTTACGTGATTGTGAGTTGAATAATGCAAACAATGATGACTCATCTCAGTTAGATGAAAGCATCCAAGCTCACAACGATAGAGCTAATTCTCTGTTCTACTCAATTGATAGAGAGATTTATGATCTGCTTCAATTGAATGAGAATGCTATAGGCATAATTGAAAGGCAATTGCGATATTCGAAATTCTATGTTCCACAAAAAAGGATATCGAAGATATCATAGACTGCAACGTAGAGAGCAAGATGAGTTGATGGTAGTTATCACAAGTATACAGGAATGCTGTTTATCAAGGAATATCAAAATAAAAAGAGGAAAAAATGGATAACCTAAGCGACATTGGGCGTATTGTAAACGAGAAAATTGAAGAGCATTTAAAACAAAGAGGAGTGGTAAACATTATCATTGCTGGCAAGACGGGAGTTGGGAAGAGCACCTTGATTAACTCATTGTTTCAGGGAGAAATTGCAGCGACAGGACAGGGGCGTCCAGTGACTCAAGAAACGAGGCAGTATACTAAAAAAGACATTCCAGTATCTATCTACGATACTAAGGGGCTTGAAACAGAAAAATATAAAGAAACCCTTAAGAGTCTGGAAGCAATAGTAAGATTAAAGAACAGTGAACCCGATCCCAAAGAGCATATTCACTTAGCTTTAGTTTGTATCTTGGAAGACTCGACAAGAGTCGAAGACGGAGAGATTAAAGCAGTTGATATGCTCAACTCATATATGCCAGTAATAGCTGTCATAACAAAAGCAAAAAGCGATAACGGATTCAAAGAGCTAGTATGGGATCTTCTCCCAAACGCAAAAAACGTTGTAAGAGTACGCGCAAAAGCCATTGAGCTTGAAGATGGACACATTCTACCAGCAATGGGGTTAGAAAACCTTATTGAAGTAATGATGGAAGTAGTTCCAGAAGGGCAGCTTAAAGCTCTAGCCGCAGCGCAAAAGGTAAGCACGAAAAAAAAGGTTGATCAATCTAAGGCCGTCATTGCAACGGCTGCTACAGCTGCCTTGGCTACTGGAGCAACCCCAATCCCTTTTTCTGATGTCGCCATCTTAGCGCCTATTGAGATCGGAATGCTTGCTGGTATAAGTCTTTGTTTTGGGCTAAGAGCTAGTGATGCAATGCTATCTACCTTACTCAGTTCAATTACCGGGGTTTCATTAGCGACTCTAAGTGGTAAAGCCTTTGTTACTTGGGCACTTAAGGCTTCTGGTGTCGGGTACGTTCTTGGAGCAGCCATATCAGGAGTTACCGCTGCCACTTTGACTACAACAATGGGCGGGATCTATGTAGCTGTATTAAGTAAGTTGTTTGCAGCCAATAATGGGGAACCTCCAAACGAGGAAGATATTATAAGAGAGTTCAAAGAAGCTTTAAAAGGGCGATATAAAACTTCCTAAACTCAGCTTATTCATTAATATACATGATTCTTTTGATTGTTTTTAGAACTTCTATTGTATAGAAGTAGATATAGAGGAAAGATTGGATAGACCATGGATTAAGAAAAGGCCTTTGCATGAGATAAACAGTGATGTTAAAGATCTTAACATCATGGTAAGTTACATGGATTTTTCAATCATAACTAAAGCTCTAGGGGCAATTGACGAGGCTGATGATCTTGCTTACTGTGTAAAGAAGAAGATTGAAAAATATCTTTCCTCACCTGAAAGTGTTATCAAGTGGATTTTGGACTATGAGGAATTCTCTATCAGGGATCTCTGGCAAGCGTTTACTCATGGCTGTAGGAACTCACAAGATAGTCTAGAACACTGCTACTCAGAAAACTCTTACAATGATCTACATGGACTACACAGGCAATATTTAGATAGTACAGGGACATTTCTTTATCTATTAAGTAGAGGTTTTTTACTTGCTGCACAATCATCAACTGAAAGCGATCATGAGATAAGGTGGTACCTGTATAATGAGGACTTATTGAAGTATTTCTGTCAATCAGTTCAAACAAGCAGGTTAATGGTCGAATTGCTCGAAGCACGTAGTCTTGATTTCTTTCTACCATCAATACACAGCAAAGATTGGAATTCACTTTGGAATGTACCATATTTGTTCGATCAACTTGCTTCATTAACCAATGCCCTTGTGTTACTAGGAAGGAAAGAGGAATCTGCTGCACTATCGGGTGAAATTGCTAAACGGAAGGCTATTTATTTAAACATCACTGAGATTATACCCCCTGGAAATCATTCTAATGAAATTCGGTTCAAAGCTGAGGTCTCGTGGAGAACATATTTGGGGAACAGCACATGGGAGTCGCTTAGTTCTGAATCAAGGAGTGATTTGATTGATTCATATATCGCCCAGATTGCCACAGATTCAGGATTGTATACTAGTTGGAGGTATTCGTTACAATCCATGCTCTATGTCGTTGAAAGGGAACTAAATATTACATTTTATAGCGTTCTGAAAAATCAGATAGACAAAAGTGTACCTTTTAATAGGAGTATAAAGGATTCTAGTCGCAGGCTACATACCTATAATGCCATTCTCAACGCACGCAACAACTCTAAATCCTTAACTTTAGGTGAACTTTCGTATTTATTGTTGTATTGGGATGACGATGTCATGAATAAATGTACAAACCTCTTCAGTAATACGAGAGATTATTTTCAGCATCTTGTGAGTAATCCCGACATCCATGTCAGTAACATACTAGCCGCATTTTCTGAGACTTTTGGGTCGTTCAATCCACCTTGGGACATTGTTCGGCTCAGGAACTCATGTGCCCATCCAGGAAATGAATCTGGGCATAAAGATCAAACTCTAAACATTAAGCTAAAATCAATACTCGGAGAACCTCCTAGACTATTATTGTACGAAATTACTGTAGCTCTCCGTGGTCTTCAGACAAGATCTGAATGATCAGGATACCAGATTGATGTTATGTATCTGCTTTTGTTTACTAATCACATCAAACTAAGATTGTCGTCGTTCTACACTTCCAATGAAAGGGCGGGAACGGAGTATGTGCTCCGGAGACCCCTACCGGGTTCATCTCCGAGTCATATTCGATCTGATCGTCTTTGATCCAAGGTGCGAGTGCTTTGATATATTCACGGGCATCATTCAGGCTGTTGGACTTGGTATCCAGAGCCATGAGATTGTCCATCACTTCTAGTGCATCGTTCAGAGGATAGATCTTATCCTGGGCTGCCAGAGCCCGGCAGATGTCACTGGTGCGTTCA
>CAYLYP010000096.1:0-10986 GCA_964387795.1 uncultured Bacteroidales bacterium | reverse complement strand
CCTATTTCCCCTCCATGAAGTTTCACGAGTTCTTTGCATATTGCCAGTCCAAGGCCTGTCCCATCGATGCTTCTTGTATCCCTCTCATCAATCTGTGAAAAGGGGCTAAATAATAGTTTCTGTTTTTCTGGTTGTATTCCAGGCCCTGAATCAATAACTTCAACTTTAATGATTGTCTGGCTTGTTCCTTTTTGTCCGTTAAGAGGTTCTATATTAAATTGAACCTGTCCTTTTTCGGTATATTTGATAGCGTTTGAAACAAGATTGTTGATAACCTGTATAAGCCTGCCTTCATCAGCCCTGATTGTTTGCGGCAGTTCAGGGGAAACAGAAATGATCAGTTTGATGTCTTTTTTGCAAAGGCTTTCAAAGAAAAGTTTTGTCTTGTCCACCAGGCTTTGAATACTAAAGGAAGTAATTTTAAGTTTCACCTTACCTGCTTCAATTTTGGAAAAATCGAGAACCTGATTGATGATTTCCCTGAGGTTTTCAGCAGCATTTTTTAGAGTAAGGATATAATCTGATTGTTGTGGACTAAGAGAAGTATGGTTTAATAGTTCAATCATGCCAAGGACACCTGTAAGGGGTGTTCGTATTTCATGGCTCATATTTGCAAGGAAGTTTTGTTTGAATTCAATGGTTTTTTTTGCAATCTGCATTTTTTTCTCAAGGTCTTCTTTGCTTTTTTTGTCTGTAATGTCGTTTTGGGTGCCTGTAATTGAGACCGGATTTCCCTTTTCATCGTATTCATTAATGCAACCACTAATATGAACCCAGACATAAGATCCTTTTTTATGGAGCATGCGAAGTTCGCTATCAAAATATGGTATTTCCTGCTTGAGGTGTGCTTCAAAAGCCTGAATACATGTCTCTTTGTCATCCGGATGAATAAAAGAAAGCCATCTTTCGATGGTAAGGGGCTGTAATTCAAGGATAGTGTATCCCAGCATATTTGCCCATTGGTCATTAATGACAGACTCGTTGCTATTGATGTTCCAAATCCATGTTCCAACACGTGTTGCTTTAATGATTGAAGCAAGCCATTTTTGTTCTTCAAGCAGTTTGATTTCTTTTTGCCTGATTGTTTCATGGGCTTGTTTCAATAAGCAATCTTTCTGAATATCATCAACAGCCCTTTCAATGACACTTTTTAACCTTGGGATCATCATGGCATCTTTAACAAGATAATCATGGGCGCCCAGCTTCATCATTTCAACAGCAATACGTTCATCGCCCTGTCCGGTAGAAACGATAAAAGGGATTTTCTTTTTTAAATGAATTTGGATTTTTTCAACCAATTCCTGTGCATTCATGTCCGGCAGGGAGTAATCGAGGATAAGAAGCTCAGCAGGATAGGATTCAAGGATACGTATTGCATCTTCGCCTGTTTCGGCAAGCCGGATTTCATGACCTAAATCCGCAAGTTCTTCTTTTATCAGGAATGCGAGGCCCTGGTTGTCTTCCACTACAAGCAGTCTCATGGTTACATGTTTAAAGTTTGATAATTTGCATAAAAAGTCCAAGTCTTTTGAGTGTTTCAGTAAACTTTAAAAAGTCAACAGGCTTGGTGATATAAACGTTGCAACCTATTTTATAACATTGTTCAATTTCACGGGGGTCATCTGTAGTTGTAAGCATGATAACAGGGATGCCCTTAAGCATACTATTGGCTTTGATCCTTTTAAGGACTTCAATACCATCCATCATTGGCATATTGATGTCAAGGAGCAGGAGGAAAGCTTCAACAGCCTGGAGGTTTCCGTGTTTGGTTTTTTCGTTGAAATAGTCCCAGGTCTCCTGCCCATTGCTAAAACGGATAATAGGGTTGTTAATCCCCGATTCGAAAAGTGCTTCCCGGATGAGTTCAGCGTGTCCGTCATCGTCTTCAGCAATGACGACAGTGATTTCTTTTTGCTTTTCAGTATTCATCAGTAAAATTTTTTTTAGTTTATGCCCAGATGGAAATCGTTGTTTGATGTTTAGATTGGTGACTTCGACTGGCTCAGTTACCTTTCCAGAGCTTGCAGGTGTTAGGGTGGCTGAGCTTGCCGAAGCCACCGTATTTGACACGCAAATATTTTTGGTTCAAGGGTTGAGGGAATACTATTTTATACAATCACTAGTTTATTGCAGGATTGTTTAACTGTATAAAAAAGCAACTCCCTTTTCCAAATTCAGATTGTGCCCATATCTTACCTTTGTGTTTTTCAATAATTTTCAATGCCAGGTTAAGGCCAATTCCTTCACCTGAAGTGCTTATTTTAGGGTCAACCCTGTAAAACACATCCCAGATTTTTTTCTGGTTATGTTCGCTGATGCCAATTCCATTATCACAAACAGAATATGTAGAGATGTTATTATTTGAGTTTCCTGAAACTGAAAGTTGAAAAGGTGCATTTTGTTTTCTATATTTTATTGCGTTGTCAATCAGATTGGAAAAAAGCTGGTTGATCAGGTTTTCATCCCCAAAGCAAGGGGGTAGGGGAGAAATGTCGATTTCTGCATTGATTTCATCCAGTTGGAATTTATGTGCAGCAATGATTTTTGAAATGAGTTGATTCATATCAATTGAAACGGGATTAAGTTTTATCCTGCCGGTTCTTGAAATAAGCAAAAGCCCGTTGATAAGGGAATCCATTTTTCTCACACTTGAGAAAATATAGTTGAGTGATTGGGGAATTTTGTTATTAAGTATATCCAGCATTGGTTCTGTTTGATTTGCAGGAAAATTGTTGCTTTCGATTTGCTGGAGGAGGTTTAGTGTTTGTTTTTCAAGCCTGCTGCTGAATCCCTGGATGTTGACAAGAGGGGAGCGGAGGTCGTGGGATGTGACATAAAGATATGCTTCAAGTTCTTTGTTTTTTTCAATGATTGTTTGCTCAAATTGTTTTTGATCAGTGATGTCGATATGGGTTCCAATGACAATAGGCAGTTTTTTTTCATTTTCATTTGGAATTGCCTGGCCCCTGGAAAGGATCCACAGGTAGCTCCCATTAATATGTTTCATTCTGTAAACCTGTTGGTAAGTATCATTGGGGTGTTGCAGGTAGTTTTTAAAACTCTCAAAGGCTTTTGGATAATCATCAGGATGAATGAGAGCTTCCCAAATGGCTTCTGCATTTGCAATGTCATTGGATTGGTAGTTTAAGGGGTCACGTCCCAACATACTAAAATAATGAGAGCTGCACCATAAGTGGCCTGTTTCGCCATTGTATTCCCATGCTCCGGTATTGGTGGCATCAATAAAAGCTTTATAGCGTGCCGCCATTTGTTTGCTTGCTTTCAATGATTCATTAAGGGCTGTTTCGGCAATATTTTTTTCAATAGCATCGGCAAGGATGTTTGAGATAAGCCGCAACATTGAAATCTGATCAGGGCTGAAATCAACTTTTTGTTTAATGAAATCAAAGCCTAAAAAACCAATAATCTGATCCTGGATAAAAACAGGTATGGTAACAAGTGATTTGACGCCCAGGGCCAGCAATGCCTCTTTTTCAAAGGATGCTTCTTTTGGAAGCTCGTTAATATCGGAAGTGACAATTGCTGTTTTTTTGTTTAATTGTTCAATCCACCTGGGGAAGGAAGATGAATCAAACATTTGATTAAGTGAAAAGCTTTGATTTATGCCTTCACGGCACCACTGTGATTCAAGGTAGAATTGTGCCATTTGGTCAGTAAACCTAAAGAATGAACACCGGTCAGCCTGAAAGAACTCACCTGAGAGATACAAGGCCTGAAATAGTTTATTTTGGATGTAATTGTTGCTGGCACTCACAAATAAGGATGAAATTGCAAATACCAACTCCTGCATCTGTAGGTTATACTTTAAGTCTTGTTCAATTTGTTTCCTTTTATCAATATTTCTGCTTACTCCTACGACTTCAATTTCAGCCTTATTATTATATCTGAGTTTGGTAGCAATCTCGACCCATATCAGGTGACCATCTTTGTGGGCTTGTTGAATTTCAAGGGTGTAGGTCTTGCTGTTATTTGGTGATTGTTTGAATAAATGCAGGTCTTGATTTAAAATATTGTTTATTGTTAATAGTGAATCTGGGGTCATCGAATCTTCAATCTTTTGGTTTAGTGCTTCCTCAACGCTGATGCCCCTTAATTGAGTGATGGCTGAACTGATGTATGTAAATTTGTTTAGGTTTAGATTTAAAACCCAGATAACATCAGAAGAAAATTCAGTAAGCAATTTATATTTCTCCTGGCTTTCACGTAGTTTTTCTTCAGCATCTTTGCGGTCTGTGATATCGAAAACAGTCCCAATAATAGTTGGAATGCCTTCAATGCTGATGAGTTTCGAATAAATATCAATCCATTTTATTGCGCCATCACCGGTAATGATTTTTATTTCATAGCGTTCGGGAACGCTTTCGCTTTTTTGTTTTTTTGCAACGCGCTCTGCAACCACCTCCCGGAAATCAGGATGGATTGGCTCATACTTATTGAAACTATAGAGTATTTCTTTTGGATAGTTGAATATTTGGCTTAAAGAATTATTCACAAAGATATAGCTGTTCCCCCTTAGCATGAAAATACCAGCAGAAGTGTTTTCGGTGAGCATTTTGAATTTTTCCTCATTCAGTTTTGAATTGTGTTCGCTTATTGCCCTTTGCTTAATAAAATAAAAAGAAAAGGCAGTGGTTGCTGTTGAAACGATATAGAAAACAATCATATATTGGAGGGAGTAAACAGATGGCAAAACATGAATTAATGAAAGGATAAAGATCATTGAAATGATAAAATAATAAATGAAACAATATGTTAAGCCTTTAATATGCCCTTTTATTTCAAAAGCAATAAGAGGGAAAAGGAAAGACCATAAAATTGCTGCTTTGTCTGTGCCTCCTTCATATATAATGTATGCCGTGAGGATTGTATAAAATATTAATGAATTTGTGCCCCAGATAAAATACTGTTTTTTTGTTCTATAATAGAAATAGTTGAAAATCAAGCCCAGTTGGAAAATAATAGCTGCAAGGGCGGTATGAAGTTTATCGATTGAAAGATTTAATACAACAACGGGGATTATTAAAACAATTAAGGTAGTAGTAATAAAAACTACTGTTCGTTTGCCTGCCTGGCTATTTTTATCCCCTGCACTGCCCATTTGATATTTTTTTATTTGTAGACTTATTTTTCAAACATATAGGAACTTATGTGCGAAAACTTTATTAATATCATACAAAATAAAACAAAATAACGATATATTAAAATTATTTGATTACTTTTTCTAAATTATTTTTTATGTGGTTGGCTGAATAGCGTTATCAAATAAAAAAAAGCAGGCCTGGTTCAACCAGACCTGCTTTTTAATAAGAAATAGGATAAGGGGCGCTTATTTATTAAGGGAGATTTTATAAACGCCTGATTTATCATCAGTATTAACCTGAAGGAAGTAAATTCCATTGGGTAAGTTGTTCAGGTCAAATGAAATTTCTGCACCGTTATTGGCAGCATCAATTACAGATTCCATGACAAGTTGACCCTGAGTATTGATAATCCTGAACTGGGTTTTTTTGTATGCGTTTCCAAAAGAAGCGGTTAGTAAACCGGTGCTGGGATTTGGGAAAACAGACATTTCAATATTTCCCTGGATTTCAGGAATAGCTTCAACATTTTGGAAGTAGCAAACGATTTCAAGGTTGTTGTTTATGTTTTTGACAAGAGGGTTGTTTGTGTTATTAACACCATTAACAGTCCATTTTTGGAACACCCAGTTTTCAACAGAAGGAGTAGCAGTGAAAGTTATCTGAGAACCTTCCACAAAAGAGTGGGTTCCGGGAGCAGGGTCAACAGAGCCTTCACCAACAACAGAAACCTGAACAGAAAACATCTGGAAAATCTCATTATAAACAGCTTCTACTTCAGCATTTGCATTTAAGACAAATTCATAACTGGTATCAGTAATTTCCTGTCCGTCAACAATCCATTTAACAAACTCCCACTCTTCATTTGATGAAGCATTTAAGTGAATAGTATCTCCAGCCTGGAAGTACAGTGTCCCTGCAGGAAGGTTAGAAGGGCCTTCACCGGTTTTTGTAACATGAACAGTCAAATATTCAACATCCATCTCTTCTGAATAATTTGATTGCAGGACTTCTTTTGAAGTTGAATTTTGAAGGAAAATGGCTACCCCTAAATCTCCAAAATCTTCAATGTGGGTGCCTTGTAAGTCAATTGTCTGGTGGATTTGGTATAACTGTCCGTTGGTAAGATTAAGGTTTGTTCCCTGGGCATTAGGGATCATTTTCATCATTACATGTTTAAATGATGTTTCTCCATTGCCACCCACATTATCACGGGTTTCGTTTTCGAATACAACGATATGTCCCCTTATGTTTGTATAATCCATATAAGGCTCAAAGTTGGCAACTACTTCAATGGTGGTGCCATTCAACTTATGGAAGCCTTCTACTTCTACAAAGGAGCTATTTGCCAAATGTTGGTTAAAAGCGTTATTTACAGCAGAGCTGGTTGTTTGAACTCCCACCCCGTCAACACGTAATTCAGGGACACCCTGAACCCCATAATAGTTACGTCTTACACCACCTTCGGCAGTATAATAAGGGTCACCTGAGCCGGGCCAGTTCATTTGGTATTTAACCAGAGTAATCTGGTCGGCATTGGTAGTTGTAAAATTATTAAAGAAGCTGTTATTAAAAGAAGCACAAGGCGGACAGGTTGAACTTGTGAATTCTTCAAATAGAGGACGGCGTTGTATTGTTTTTGAAGGAACGCCTATGCGTTGTTCAATAGCAAGACCGGGTAAACTTAAATCAACTTCGGCTCCATTGATTTTGGATGCCCATACTTTAAGATTATAGGAACCAACAGCAAGTTTTAGTTTTGATGAAAACTCAAACTTATAAAATTCACCAGGTTTAATAACGATACCATCAAAATCCTGGGCTACAAGGCTTTGGTTATCTGCCTGGAAATTCAATGTCATTGAATAAACAGTAGCGTTGCCAGTGTTTTGTAATTCTCCGCTAACAGCAATTTCTTCAGTGAAAAACTCAGGAACGCTTAATTGGGTTAAAAATACAGGCAGGTTCCCTTTTTGTGAAAACGCTACTTTAAATTGTAACATACTGAAAAGTAGTACAAAAGCAAGTAAGGTAAAACTTCTTTTCATCGTTTTGTTGTTTGGTTAAATAATTGGAAGATTGGCTTTTAAATAATTTTCCTAGACACATTTACATTTGTATATGTGTTGGCTGTAAAAGTATAACTTATTAAATAAATTTACAAAATTATAGGTAAAAAAAAGCCTGTTTTTAAAAAAAACAGGCTTTTTTTCAAGTAAAATCCGGAAGAATTACTTTTTAACAACAAGTTTTTTAGTTGTTACGACTTTTTGGTCTGCAATAACTGAATAAATATATATTCCTTCGGGCAGATCAGAAACATTAAGGGTATAACGGCCTTGTAGTCCGCTTATATGTTCTTCTTTAATAACTGCACCAGTTATGCTCCTTAGAATAAACAGGCCACCATCTGAAGGTAGCTGGTAATTAAAAGATGTAGTTGATGTTGCAGGGTTTGGCCATGCATTAGAAAAACTGATTTTCTCCTGAGACTGAAAGTTAGGAACAGAAACGGGGGTGGTTTGATAATTTACTGTCACATAGGCAGAATCATTTTCATTACCTGAAGCAAAAACCACATAAGTAATTGTGCTTTGGCCAACTATCCCATTGGTGCTGTATTCTCCGTAGCAATCTCCATAGGCACTTGTTTCACCTTCTTCAATATTCAATGCATCTGATGAAACATAAGAAAAGGGTGGGTAGCATGAACCTGCAAAACAAAACGAATTGGTGCTTCCTTCAAGGATATCCACCTCGATTTTTTTAAACATAACGCCAATCCTTCCTGACCCAACATTGGAGATTAAAATATTATACTTCAATGTTGCGCTGGCAATATCGCTATAGTTTACTACAGTGTTGGTGATGTTGTTCCCATCATGGTCTTTAAGTTGAATCGACTGCGCGTTAATTGAGAAAAAAGTCCCGAGAAAGAAAAAAAGTAAAAATATTCTTTTCATAGTACTGTTATTTAATGCTTTTGGTTTAATTTTGAAACGAGCGAACAAATATATAAATTTATATGTTTCGCTATTACTTGTTTTTAAAATTCTTTCAAAACACATTTTAACATTGTGCTTTCTGTATGCAATTTAATATAAAAACCATAATCCGTAACACTATTTTTGTTTCTTTAACTTTCTTAATGGCAGTTGTTTCAAATGCTGTTGAAAAGGATTCAAAAATGGTTATTTCAGGGCTTTCTATTGGCACTTATAATTCAACTGATGAAGATTTTAGCCCGGGGGGATGGGCATATTCACTTCTTTCAGCCGGATTACAGTCATTTGACCTTAATTGGAGCATTAATGGTTCTGAAACATATACCACCTCTTTCTCAGGGATGAACCTGCTGCCGTATGAACCTTATTATTTTCTGCCCGGGCAATACTGGACTCCTGATGTACAGGGACAGGTCCCATTAAAGGTATGGATTACAAACGTCAATGGTGAAGGGTTTGGCATTCCGGGTTCGGATACATTATCACGTGTTTTGGAATTTTATCCGGATATGTATCCAAAGAATGGCCTTATTGAAAGCTTTTCAAGTATCAATTGTGGAAGTTGTGTTGTTGCCGGGCAACTCATTAAAAACCTCATTGATGCGAACTATGACAGACTTACGGCATTGCTTTATCACCCGCAACTACATGAAAACAGTCCTTTGTCTGTTTACAATCCAAAAGACACAAAAAGCAGGGCTGATTACTATAATGTTACCGGAACCCCTTATGCTGTGCTTCCGGAAATATTCTTCGGATATGCCCTTGACCTAAACCAGCAGATAATTGATCTGGAACTTCAGAAAAAAACCCCGTTTCATATTCAGGGTTATTATGCATTTGATGATGAGAGGTCAACAGTTAATATTTTATTAAGTTCATCCATTGAAATCAATAATCCTGATGTCAGGCTGTTTGTAGTATTATTGGAGGAACATGTTTCTTTCCCTGAGCCGCCCGGCTCTAATGGTGATTCAGTATTTTATTATGTAATGCGAAGTTTTATTTCAGGCCCTGAAGGATTTGAAATCCCTTTATTGCCTGCAGGTGAGGTCAAAGAGTTTTATTCAAAATTTGATTCTGATGTTGAAAACCTTAATCAGGATGAGCTTAGTGTTATTGCTTTTGTCCAAAACAGAAATACCAGGGAATTATTGCAGGCAGTGCGCCTGACCAAAAGTTCAGTTGGTAATATACAATATACTGAAGATAGTTTTTGCATGCTTTTCCCAAATCCCACCTCCGAAAACCTTTATGTTAAGCCTACAAAACAAATGAAAGGAGAATACGATATTTCGGTATATCATCCTGATGGAAAACTGCTAAGGTCTATGAGGGCTGATTTTTCTTCAATTGGTTCTATTGCCGAACTAAACATTGCTGGATTCCCTGCAGGGCTCTATTTGGTTGAGATTAAAGGTCAGGCATACAGGCAAACAGAGAAACTGATTATTGCCAGATAATTTGGTTTAATGTGTTGATAATCCTTTTAAAATTATTTCTCAACTACGGCCAAAACTTTGCTGCATCAGACGATTGCATCAAATGAGTTATCAGCTTGTCAATGGTTTATGACATTTGACCTGTTATAACTTTTTCGATTATCGCCGGGAAATGCTTATGCTCTAAGGTGTGTATCCTTGAGGCAAGCGTTTCGGGTGTGTCATCTGGCATTACCGGGCATCTTGCCTGGAAAAGTATATCCCCTTTGTCGTATTCATTATTAACAAAATGTATTGTAATGCCACTTTCTTTTTCTTTTTCAGCCAGCACAGCTTCATGAACATGGGAACCAAACATCCCTTTGCCCCCAAACTTTGGGAGTAATGCCGGATGGATATTAAGGATTTTTTGGGGATACTTGTCAATAATGATATGCGGAACCTTGAGCAAAAAACCTGCCAATACAATAAAATCGATGTTGAATTCATTTAAAGTATCAAGGACTTTATTGCCCGATTTGAAATCCTGATAGGTGAAGAGGAGTGAGGGAATCCCGGCTTCTTTTGCCCTGCTTAAAACAAAAGCATCTGCTTTGTTTGAAACAATCAGGCTTACTGAAATTTTGGGGTGGCCTGAAAAGTAGTTTATTATTGCCTGTGCATTGCTCCCATTACCGGAGGCAAAAATGGCTATTCGGACAGATGAAAAGCTCATGGTTTTTTTTGTCAAAAATACATTTTTTCATTCAATCCTGCTTTGAAATGACGTTTTCTTATCTGAGATGTGAAAAAACGTGAAATATTGGTTTTTTTATGAATATTTGAAACACTTTGGCATGAAAAAAATAAAAAGACTGCTTTTCAGTTAAAAAATTTAGCTGAATAAAAGATTAAAAAAAAAGATTGAGTTAAGAAAAGGAGGCATTAAACTAAGGTTTTAGGTGATGATTATAGAATGATAATGAGATTATTATGAATTTGAAATGAATTTAGAAAGGAAAAAAGTTGGTTTTAATTGATTTAATATTTTTCTTTGCATCCTGTTAAACCAAAAAGGAGAATAACATGTCTGACATTGCAACAAGAGTAAAAGCTATCATTGTAGATAAGCTAGGAGTAGATGAAAAAGAAGTTACACCAGAAGCAAGCTTCACCAATGATTTGGGAGCTGATTCACTGGATACTGTTGAACTCATTATGGAATTTGAAAAAGAATTCAATATTGCAATTCCTGATGATCAGGCTGAAAAAATCGGCACTGTAGGTGATGCAATAGCTTATATTGAAAACAACAACAAGTAACAACCAGTTTATCTTTTAGATGAAGCTAAAAAGAGTAGTCGTAACAGGACTAGGCGCTCTTACCCCAATAGGCAATACCGTTCCGGAATTTTGGGACGGATTGCTTAATGGTGTTAGTGGCGCTGCTCCCATTACCCG
>CAYLYP010000095.1:0-11059 GCA_964387795.1 uncultured Bacteroidales bacterium | reverse complement strand
TACAAAACCACCTATTTACGATTGACGATGTACGATTTACGAATTGAAATACAAATTTTCGGTTTCAATAAATCGGTTGGGTGGTGAATGCCTTGTGTAGAGACAGGGCATGCCCTGTCTCCTCTGCATGCCCTGTCTCTTCTGCAAACCATGTATCTACCCATAGTATCATCATCCTGTTATTCAATAATTTGAATAATCCCATGAATACAATTTGGCATCTCTGTAAATTCTTTTATTGCCAATCGTCACTCGTAAATCGCTAAATCATAAATTATTACATCGTAAACCTGTATTTGTAATCGTCAATCGTCAATCGTCAATTGTCAATCGCAAGCCCTTATCTCACAACAAATTTTCTGGCAATCCGCCCCTGATGGCTTGTCAGGCTACAGATATACAAACCTGATGGCAAGGAAGAGAGATTGATCGTCACCACTTGTTCTGATGAAGTACCAAGGCTTATTGCCTGTTGGCTGAACAACTGCCCACCAACAGAATGAATTTCAACACTTATTTCCTCTGCTTCACTATTCTGAACCCTGATTGATAACTGATCATCAATTGGGTTTTTAAGAATATCAAAAGTAAAAGGAAGCTGCTTTTCATTCTCCATCAATCCGATGGTGTTTCTTTTTTCAATTTTAACATTATCAATAAACCAGGCATACCAAAAGTTTTCGTAAACGGTATTATAAGCCCTCCAGGCAACCCTGATATTCTGGCCAACATAATCGTCAAGGGGAATAATAACCTTATCCTGGTATTGGTTTATTGTTGTAGGCAGGTCAGAAGCATCCCATACCACATCCCAACTAATTCCGTTGGTAGAAATACCCACAGTAAAATGATCATACCACAGACTGCCATATTGTGCAAAAGTCTCGAAAGAAAGATCTGCCGGGGCAGTTATCTCAGTTTCAGCGCTAATAAGCCATTCGTCCTGATGGTTTTCCTGAAAATCCCAGCCCACCATAGCCTGTTTAACACCATGAGGGGGAACCACTGTAAATGTATTCTCATCACTATCCTCATATTGCTCAGTACCTACCTGCGACCAGATTAACCATGTATAAGGTTCATTCATAATAAGCCAATCGGCAGGTGGAAATTCACCTTCAAAGCTTTCTTCAAGCAATGGGGCGATGCCACTCCAAGAAAGGGGAAAATGATCAGTCTCCGCTGAATTTCCCAAAACATCTTCCATGATAAACCATACGGTGCCTGTAGTCCCGTTTACCTGTGCAGGCACCTGCCCGGTATAGCAATAATCACCTTTGGCATCAACAGCCAGCACCATATCAAACTCCACTTCACCTGAACCTACATCATAAACACCCTGCATTATTGAATCCACCATCGACTCATCACGTATCACTACCTCAATTGGGATAGGCCTGTCGGCATAAGCTACTGAACCACTTATACTAATAAATTCAGGGGCTTCCAAATCCGGGGTATTGTGTGCTATCTTAACATCATCCACAAACATATTCCAACCATAATCACTCACTGATTTAAAAACAATACATTTTACCGATTCAGGAGCTGAAAAAGTAAAAGCATACTCAAACCATCCATTTTGTGATTCAACAGGTTCAAAGTTAATAGCCCTATGTATTGTTCCTAGTAACTGAGGATTTGTCAGTGAAGCATCATCAGCAAGATAGATTTCAAGTTTATCCTGCTTGTTGTCGATATCATCCGTTCTGTAAACCCAAAACCTTACAATAAACTCACTGTCGTCAAGAGCTATAGGAGGAGATGAAAGCAAGGCAGCGCTCCCCGAAATAGCCGAAAAAGATTTGTAATAAACCATAGCTGCTGAATTATCATGGGGCAGACAATTGGGGGTCTGGCCTTCAGTAACAGGCTCGAAACGATAACTTCCACTAAGTATTGTTGAGCTCCATCCAATAGGAAGTATTGATGCATTCTCAAATCCTTGCAAATAAGGAAAGGAAAGTATTGGGCTTACTGCAGTTGTTATGATTTGAAAGCTTTGGGTATTTGTCGAATTCTGCGATGCAATGCTTACACTTGTCTCTTCTGTATCTCCGGTCTGAACACCTGTAGCCGGAACATACTGCCGCACAATAAAAGTATCAGCTTCATACGAATCAAGGGCTATTGAGCTTATCTGGCCCTGTCCGTTTTTATCATAAAAATCAACATCCCATTCAGAAGTAAAAGTTAAATCATACGCATCATCATTCAATCCAATGTTTTTTATATGCACCTTGTAATCATAATATGAACCTGCATAAGCAATCGTATCATCCGAAAGCCTGCTTAGCTCAAAATTATAATCCTGCACAACACGCAACCTAACATCATCAATTACCAGATACCAGGGATTGTTGTCCGAAATCCCATGTATCCCAATATAAAAAGTGCCACTTTGTGAAGCAACAAATGTTTTGATCAATTGCTGATAGTCGGTATTGTTTATTGTTACAAGCGGTTGTATTTCATTTGTCATGGCAAGGGCTGTAGTGTCATTGCCCAATTTTATTTCATACTGAAACCCATCAGAGCCATCTGATTTCAACCACATTGATAACTCATACTGAACGCCCTGGTTCAGTGTTATTTCACGGAACATCCAGTGGTCGCTGCTCCAGGGAAGATAAGCATACCAATTGCCGGTATAAGCTGAGCGGTTGTGCGATTGGTCGCTAAAGCCTGCATGCCATTTGGGTGTTTCACCACAATACCAGCCTATTGGGGGCAAACCGTCAGTGTTGCCATTTTCAAAGCCTTCCTCAAAGACTAGTTGTGAAAATGCCATGTTCGTAATCAATATGCTTACGAAAAATACATACAAAGATTTCATTTGATTGTAATTATTTAGTTTATGTTTAGTTGTTTTTACAGGTAATTTTTGTATTTAATAATTCTTTGCGCCTCTTTGCATTTACTTTGCGTTCTTTGCGGTAAAAAAAATAACCGTAAAGGATTAGATACCATTAACTACCCGTTTAATTTTTAACAATATGAAACGAACATGTTCGCGAATCAAACACAAACACCAATGAAAATAGCAAACAAGTAGTTCCATCCGACCATAAACAAAAAATTTATTTACGGATTAAAATTGAAAGTACAAATGAAGTGTTTTTTCTTAAAAAAAGTAAATTATAAAGAGGATTTTTTTAAAAATACAGCCCTTTTCATTGAGATTTTAACAAAACAAGATGTATCTAAGACCAAAAAATACCCTGGTTAATATAAGCGGGCAACACATATACCATTAAACTAAACCCAGAGAATGAACGCACAAAAACTTAATAAACTTTACTGCAAAGCATAAAACATGCTTTGTAATAATAATTAACCTCCCAAACAAATCTCCATTATTTTATAATAGAAAATCCAGTTGAGAATTTGGAGTAAACTCTTCAGTTTCTTTGTCTTTTCTGAAAAGCTTCATATTATTGGCACCTAAAAGCTTCATCGTTTTACCTTCAATACGAAGCAATGAGCCCTCTTTAAGACCAACAACAGCCATGTGGGGATTGGCCTCCAGAAACTCTCTGATGCGGTCTTCCCTGCTTTCGCCATTATGGTTGGGCAATCTGGCTTCGGTGTAATGCGGGTTGATTTGAAAAGGTATTAACGACAAGCCATCAAAACTCATTGGTTCAATAATAGGCATATCATTGGTGGTTTTTAATGAAGGGCATGCCACATTGCTGCCAGCGCTCCAGCCAATAAAGGGAGTCCCGCTGTTCACTTTTCTCCTGATGATCTCAGTCAGGTTATTTTTCTGGATCATATAAAAAAGATGAAAGGTATTGCCCCCTCCCACGACGATAGCCTGTGCCTCATCAACAGCTTTTTCAAAATCATGGGCTTTATGGATGCTTTTTAGTCCATATCCCAGTCCCTTAAAAACAGCACTCACATCATTGGCATATTCTTCATAACTGAATGACATACCCGCATAAGGCACAAACAACACTTCAGTCACCCCTTTGCCCAAAAAATCGCTGATATAAGGTTTTGTATAGGAAAGATAAGGCTCTCCAAAGTTTGTCGAATTACTAAATAAAAGCAAACGTTTTGTCATGGCGTTACTATGGTTTTATAGGAACAACTCAGTCTTGTTGAAAAGTCTAAACAAATGGAATCGGGTTAACTTACAATAGTACTCTACAATAACTACAGTAAGCAATTTCACCCTTTATCCCCAAACCTTAAATATACAACAAAAATCATTATTAATCCAGTAATTCCTCATATTAAAGTAAGGATTAATATAACCTTATGCAATGACATTTGGACAAACATCTTTTATATATCCAGTTTTGATAATAAAACTGAAATGAGTTAAAAATATGACCCTACCTAATAGTTAATTAATTGGTAAAATGTAAAAGACCATTTCCAATCCATATCAATGAGTGGATTGAAGGGGGCTTACCTTTCGCTTTTTAACATTCATGAACAAGGGCTGAAGGGCCTTGGTTATTAATCCGGTAAAAAATAACCAAAAAGCATAAATGAAAATAACGATTAACATTTATTGTGAATTTCGGAAATATTCAACCTATTGATAATTAATTGATTAATAAATTCAATTGTGAAATATTGTTAATTTTATGTTAATATATGTTAGTAAATTTTGCTTAATAAGCTGATTTTCAATAACATGAATAGGTCACGGTATTACCAAGGATATACCAAGGTCTTATCAGGTTCAGTATCGTCCATATGAGTACTGGACAAATAGTGGAGATGGTATATATTTATTGACGATTGACGATTGACGAATTACGATTAAAAATCGAGACACGCACACCGTTTGGGTTTTACATTTGAATGGCAGGAACGTTTTCACGATCATGTAATCCGAAACGATGACGAATACCATCGCATTGTATATTATATTAGAAACAATCCTAAAAACTGGAAATCAGACAAATTCAAAAAAATACAGGAATAACTGTTTTAAGACAATAGACATTACAGCACCTCATGATATACAATAGTCTTTTACATAATGCCAGTTTTTCCCTCAAAGAAACCAGCAAAAAGAAATAGTTCTTTAGGCATTTTAAAAAATTGCTATATTTGAAAAACGTATATACCATAAGCTTCGGCTGGCTGAATCGGTTAGATATTGCATTGAAGATGGCATTGTTGCCCGTTCAAACCACAGCCAGGGAAAACAGCCAGAGCATCTCAGGGTTTTATGTTACAATGTTTTCATTGGCATCAGTAGTTGATGAGAGTTTACCCATGAAAAACCGGATTTTCAGGATGGCAGAACAAGCAAAAAGAAACTGTATTATATCCCGCAAAGTGTGGGCAACCCACATGAATAAAGAATAAAAAACTGATAATACCCGACTTTCCAAAGCTGGCAGGAACATCTGTTAAGCAAAGGAAAGAGTAATTGCAGATTACAGCATTAGAACTAATTAACCAGGTTAGATTGAAATAAACAGTTTAAACACGACAAATAATGAGTAGCGAAAAACAAACGATTTACGGATTTGACCTGAATATTATTCATGACTATTTTTTAAGCGTAGGGCGGCAAGGGCCAGGGAACCCGGAAATAACACTCAAAGCATTGAGTTTTGTTGACAACCTTACAGAAGTATCCAGGATTGCAGATATTGGTTGCGGAACAGGAGGCCAAACAATGGTATTGGCACAAAATACAACATGCAAAATTACCGGTATCGATTTATGTCAGGATTTCATTACCCGATTAAACCAGAATGCAGAAAACAATAAACTTCAGGACAGGGTAAAAGGTATCGTAGGCGACATGAAAAAACTTCTTTTTCAGGAAGAAGAATTGGATTTGATATGGTCGGAAGGATCGATATATAATATTGGATTTGAACATGGATTAAACGAATGGCGGAAATTCCTGAAAAAGGGTGGGTATATTGCAATAACAGAAAACACATGGTTTACCGAAAAGCGCCCTTCTGAAATAGAGGAATTCTGGCAAAAAGCATATCCTGAGATTGATGTAATATCAAACAAGGTGGCACAAATGCAAAAAGCTGGTTATCTTCCGGTTGCTACTTTTGTTGTTCCTGAATCTTGTTGGACAGAATACTATTCGGTTATGCAAGGCACCCATGATTCTTTTCTGAAGAAGCATAAAGGCAACAAAACCGCAGAAGAATTTATTGGTTATCAGCAATATGAATCTGGCTTATATCAAAAATACAAAGCATATTATGGCTATGTATTTTATATAGGAAAAAGAATTGAATAATAACAGATTCTCATCAGACTTCCTTCTTCCCTGCTTTTGCAGAAAAGCAGGGCTGGTAAAATCATTGGATGGGGATGGGTTAAAATATCGAACGGTTCAATGAGATAGCTCAAGCCTTACATCTCATATTTTAAAAGAAGGAAAAGAAATCAGCCCCCAATCCACAATAGGCCATAATGACAATTGTTTGAATCCACGTAAACAATAAAACCATGAGTTTAGTATTACTGAAGAAAAAAATCTCAGAGGTTATTTCCTTAAACAAGGAAGATCATGAACTGATTGAAACCTATTTCAAACCATTGAAAGTTGAAAAAAATATCAGATTGATTGAACCCGGAACACCTGTCCGGCTTGCATATTTTATAAACAGCGGATATATTCGATATTATAAATATCTTGAATCGGGAGAAGAATTGATTATACACCTTTATGCAGCAAATAACTTTGCCACTTCGTTGAATAGTTTTTTTTCAAATTTACCATCCTGCGAAGTCATGCAAACCTTAACAGAATGTGAGCTTTTAACAATCACAAAAGACGATCTTGAAAAGCTTTACTCCACAAACCAAAAATGGCAATACTTTGGAAGAAAACTGATGGAAGGTTTTCTAATTGAAAAAGAGCAACGAATAATAGACCAGATATCATTAAGCGGACAGGAGAAATATTTAAAACTCTTTAAAACAAATCCTGATATTATTCAAAATGTACAAGTAAAATACCTTGCATCTTTTTTAGGGCTTCAACCTGAGTCGCTGAGCAGGATAAAAAAACATATTAACTAACATTTGTTAAGATAACTTGATAAGCAATTGTAGAATTTTGTCGGGTAAAATAAAAAACGACAAAATGAAACAATCATGTTTGCGAATGATAAAGAAACACCAATGCAAACAGCGAACATGTAGTTTCATCCAACCTTAAACAAAAAATCATATACGGATGAAGACAATTGTAATCACAGGTGCCTCAAGTGGCATTGGAAAAGCAACAGCAGAGCTGTTTAGCCAAAAAGGATGGAATGTTGCAGCAAGCATGCGAAACCCTGAAAAAGCGGCTTATTTCAAGAGTCTTAACAACATTAACTGCTATAAAATGGATGTAACAGATGTGCAATCTGTTGAGAAGTGCATAGGGCAAATCATCCAGGAGCATGGGAAGATAGATGTGCTATTAAACAATGCAGGTATTTACAATACCGGCCCACTGGAAATGACAAGTTATGATGAAATTGACCTTGCCATCAAAACAAATGTTTATGGCGCAATAAATGTAACAAAAGCCGTTCTTCCCCATTTCAGGCAAAACAAAAGCGGGATGATTGTCAATATTTCTTCCATTGCAGGCCGGGCAACATTCCCTTTTCAATCTGTTTACCATCTGACCAAATGGGCCATTGAAGGCTTTAGTGAAGGCTTAAGGTATGAATTGAACAAACTAAACATTAAAGTAAAATCAATAGCACCCGGAAGCGTAAAAACTAATCTTTGGAAAGACCTGGGCAAGCATTCTGCTGAAAATTACCCAAAAGAATATCAATCAGACTTTAAGAATTGGTTTTCATATTTAAATCAAAATATCCAGAAAGGTTTTTCACCTGAAAAAGAAGCAATAATAATTTATAAAGCTATAAGCGGTAAAAAAGACAAATTTCATTACAGCTCAGATTTCAACACAAAATTAGCAGTGTTCTTACATACTGTATTACCAATAAATGTTTTCCAATCATTTATATCAAAACAGGTAAAGATTTAAAAGGTGACTGCTGAAAACATATAAAAAGCAGGAAGAAAAACTTTACAATTTAGTATAACCATAATTTAACCAGGGGATTCTTTCCCAATGGGCTATTATGTTAGTGTTATGTTTACCGAAGTCTTTAAGGTATCATCTGCTTCAATACCATCGGCCTTTTGTATTATTATCCAATTTTGCCATGTTGCCTTGCATTTGATTCCTTAAAGACATTTTCAGCAGGCCTTAAACAGGTACGAAAAAAAAAGAAATTAAGACTTAAATGAATAAAAAAAGGGGGTTATAAAACCAAAAAATCAGTTCATCGAATAAAAGATATTGAAGTAAATATCAAAATAAAACAAGAATGATGAATCGAGAAATAAATTCACCAAATAAACATATAACACAAATTATCAATAACTTAATAATTAAAAAGGAATTAGAAAAGGACTAATCGTACGTGAAGACCACAGTATAAAATTAAGGACAAATCCGTATTGTCAGTAAGTCCCATAATAGATAATTTTACATTGTTTAGTCTATGAAAAAAATCTTTTCGTATAACTTTTAATAAAAACCCAAACAAAATCCTCAATCAAACACACAAATTATGAAGACTTCATTACACTTTCGTGCTTGTTGTGGGTGGTTCATTTTGGTAATGATGCTGTTTCTATCAGGAAGCATGTATGCCCAGAATAACCAACCAGTACAAGGTGACAGGGAGAATGTGAATGTGCCGTATCCTGGGATTACCAAATCTACCAGCACGGCAATTAATGTTCAGAACTACACCGGCAATGATGAAAACAATCCGCTCCACTACAATAAACTGGTGTCGGATTTACTTATTTCAGGCTGTTTAAAGGCCAGCAACATCCAATTTAGAGGGAACAAACAACAGATTGGAAGATTTGACCGTAATCCTGAAAACACAAACTTTCCTCTTGAATCAGGGATTGTCCTGTCAACAGGTAATGTATTGGAAGCCGTTGGACCAAATTCATCATCCAGCCGTTCCACTGCATATTCGTTATCTAATGAATCTGACCTTCAGATGTTGGTTGGTTCATACTCAATTAATGACCCATCAGTTTTAACATTTAACTTTATACCTGATGGAGATGTTGTTGAATTCCGTTATATATTCGCATCAGACGAGTATCCGGAATGGGCATGTAGCCAGTTTAATGATGTATTTGGGTTCTTTATTTCAGGCCCTGGAATTAGTGGCCCATACTCAAACGGAGGCTCAAATATTGCGCTTCTGCCTGATGGTAGCCCTGTAAGCATCAATAATATCCATGTTGATGGTTATAACCAGAACAACCAGGGAGCACCATGTCCAGATATTAACGGAGCATATTATGTATCAGTACCTGCAGGCTCAACAACCATTGAATATGATGGAAGGACAACAGTCCTTACAGCCCGTATTGAAGGTTTGACACCTTGCAGCACCTACGCAATGAAAATTGCTATTGCCGATGCTTCAGACAGGCAATATGACTCAGCAGTATTCCTGGAAGCAAAAAGTTTTGTTTCAACAGGAGCAAATATCAAGAACTTCTTTAACATGATTGAAACCTATGATGTATTCCAATCATGCGAACCTACCGAATTACGTTTCTACAGAACAGACAATACCAATATAACAGAGCCCCTTGAAATTGAATATATCATTGAAGGCACTGCTGTATCAGGCGTTCACCATACACTAACTTCAGGAGTTGCAGTTATTCCAGCAAATGAAACATCAGTAGGAATAACCTATACACTTCCATTAGTAGCACTTGATGGCACAAAAACGATTGTTGTAAAAATCAATCAGTCATGTCTATGTGATGAACAAACACAATGGATAGAGAAAACCATAAGGATCCATGATCCATTTGTTTTACAATCATTAGATGTAGCTGATGCTACAAGTTGCATTGAAGGTTTAGGCAGTATCACTGCCCAGGCAGCAGCAGGGGCATCAAATTTTGATTATGTATTTACATATAATCTTTATGACGGTTCTGATAACCTTGTATCAACATTAACACCCGGAGGAAATGTTCCTGCAGAATTTAACAACCTGCCAGTCGGGATGTATAAGCTTGTCATTACAGACAATGTAAGCTGTCATTCAATTACTCAGAACAACATCATAATCAGTGCTCCTGAAGCACCAGTTGTAACTCTTGCACCATTTGCAAGTGTATATGAAAACACTCCTGCATTTGCATTAACCGGCGGGATGCCCGAAGGTGGTGTTTATTCAGGTATTGGTGTAGAAAATGGGATTTTCAATCCTCTGGTAGCAGGTATGGGCGGACACGAGATTACCTATACTTTCACTGCTGAAAATGGTTGCGTAGGAATGGCAAGTGACACAATTATTGTATTGCCTCCTTATTATCCATGCCCAACCCCGGAAATCACCTGGGAGGTTCAGCCTGTTAGCTGCCCTGGCGGAGATGATGGCATGATTACAGTTTGGGTTACCGGACTTGAAAAGCCTTATGACATTCAATGTTTATTATTTGGATGCGAACCACAATGTGATGATTGCACTGTTCCTGAACTTAAAAACGGGAATCCCGGAGTATTCATGGCAGGTGGCCTGACCGCAGGATTTTACACATACCGTGTTGTAAAAGACGGTTGTGAATATGAAGTATGTATTGAAGTAACCGAACCCGAACCATTAGAAGCTTCAGCAACTCCAAATGATGCACTTTGCTTTGGATATGAAGGAAGTGCAACAATAGCAATTAGTGGAGGAACAATGCCTTATACATTAAGTTGGGGTGAAAACACAGTTACTTTAGACAATAATGTAGCTGAATATACAATTGAAGGCCTTTTAGCCGGAGATTATACAGTAACCGTAAGCGAAGCTAATGATTGCGGCGATGTAACCGTAGAATTCACTATTGGTGAGCCTCTGCTCCTGGAAGCAGGTGTTGAGACAGGCAGCATTGCTTGTTTTGGTGGAGAAACCACTGCAACAGTAACAGCAACAGGCGGCACATTGCCAATCAACCTATATGATGGTGAAACCTTAATAGGCGAACTTGTTGACGGAAG
>CAYLYP010000094.1:0-11287 GCA_964387795.1 uncultured Bacteroidales bacterium | reverse complement strand
CCAAAAGTAGAACCTTTAATGCTCCTTTGGAATATGGTAATCATGGGGTGCATACTTTTAAGCGGCTTACTTCTTTCATCCGGAGTATTGGCCCAAAACATCCAGGTTCATTATGATTTTGGGAAAGACCGAAAATATGTTACAACAACACTTGAAATGTTCAAACCCGACAAATGGGGGAGCACATTCTTTTTTGTTGATTATGATTATAATGTAGGAGACGTGAAAGGTGTTTCTACCACTTATATGGAAATAGCACGTGCTTTAAAATTCTGGGATATGCCCCTGGCTGTCCAGCTTGAGTATAATGGGGGATTTGGCCAGTATGCCCCAGGCATGGCTTTTCAGATTAATGATGCATACTTAGGTGGCCTTCAATATACCTGGAACAATGATGATTTCTCCAAGGTGCTGACACTTCAGGCTTTATACAAATATATCAGAGGCAAACATGATGCCTCATTTCAAATCACAGGAGTATGGGGTTTGCATTTTTTTAATAGAAAGCTCTCTTTTACCGGCTTTGCTGATTTCTGGATGGAAGAAAAAATGATTGCCGGTAAAGAAACAAAATTTGTTTTCCTTACTGAGCCTCAATTGTGGTTTAACTTCACAAAAAATATCTCATTAGGAAGTGAAGTAGAAGTGGGTTATAATTTTGTAAATACCGAAGGCATTACAGTTTGCCCCACACTCGCTGCCAGATGGTCATTTTAATCTTGTTCACATATAAATCCAACACCAAATTATTACAGGTATGTTTGAAAAGTTTTTTAAGCTCAAAAGCAATAATACAAATGTTAAAACTGAAGTTTTAGCAGGCATCACCACTTTCATGACGATGGCATATATCCTTGCTGTCAACCCTGATATCCTTTCGGCAACAGGCATGGATAAAAATGCTGTCTTTTCAGCCACTGCAATATCTGCAATTGTAGCAACCCTTGTGATGGCCTTATGGGCAAAATTGCCTTTTGCCCTGGCTCCCGGAATGGGACTTAACGCCTTTTTCGCTTTTACTGTTGTCATTGGAATGGGCTATTCCTGGCAATTTGCTTTAACTGCTGTATTGATTGAAGGTATTATTTTTCTCATCTTAACAGCTTTTAATGTAAGGGAAGTTATCGTAAACGCAATACCAATGAATTTAAAGCACTCAATATCTGCTGGCATTGGTTTGTTTATCGCTTTTATAGGGATGCAGAACGCAGGGATCATTGTCCATAATGAAGCTACATTGGTAAGCCTGGGCAATATGGGTTCACACTCAATCTGGATTGCGTTTTTTGGCCTTATCGTGATTGGGGTTCTTTTGGCCCTTAAAGTTAAAGGGGCTTTGCTTATTGGGATTTTTGCCTCAGCACTGGCTGGTATCCCTTTAGGCGTCACACACCTTCCCGAAGGCAATCTGGTGTCATTGCCACCTTCTGTTGCACCTGTAGCTTTTCAATTTGACTTCAGCCAGGTTTTCACTATTGATATGTTGATCATATTATTTACATTCCTCTTTGTTGATATGTTTGATACCGTAGGAACATTAGTAGGTGTAGCTTCAAAAGCCAATATGATTGACAAAGATGGCAAACTGCCACGTGTTAAACAGGCTTTGTTTGCCGATGCTGTTGGAACTACATTTGGTGCTATGATGGGAACTTCAACTGTTACTACTTATGTTGAAAGTGCTTCAGGTGTTGCTGAAGGTGGCCGCACTGGCCTTACATCCCTTACAACTGCCGGAATGTTTATATTGGCCTTGTTCCTGGCCCCTATTTTTCTAATGGTCCCCGCAGCTGCTACAGCCCCAGCACTTATAATGGTAGGGTCATTTATGTTATCTCCAATCCTGAAAATCAACTTTGACGATTACACTGAATCAATACCTGCTTTCCTTACAATTATTATGATGCCTCTTACTTATAGCATTGCAGAAGGTATTGTCTTTGGGATGCTTTCTTTTGTGATCCTGAAAGTATTGTCAGGAAAATTTAAAGATGTATCTATTGTGATGTATATTTTAGCTGCATTGTTTTTACTTAAATTCTTCCTTTAGTTTTAATAAAGCAGCTTAAGATAAAAAAGCCCTTCACATTTTTATGTGAAGGGCTTTTTTATTATATCTCTCTTTTTACTATGGCTTTTCAATAACAACCAGGCCGTCATTTTCATCTGCCACATAGATATATTTACCATCAATGGCAATACCCTGTGCATAATCTGTGTAAACAGTGCCTGCCAACGAAGGATTAGCTGCATCTGATACATCAAAAATCTGAAGCCCTGCTTTCTGGCATGTTAAATAAACCTTATTTCCTTCCACAAGGACTTCTTTTGCATATCCTCCTTTAGATATTTTCCCAATAACATGAATATCCGACATATCAGAATAATCAATGATTTGTAAACCGCTATAACCACAAGCCACAAATGCCAAAGACCTCGCATCGTCAAGCACTACATCCAAAGCATAGCCAGGGGTATCGCACCAACCTGCAATACTGGATGAAGGGTACCCATCCTGGAAATCAGAAATATCAAATATCATGAGGCCCATCTCTCCACATGTAACAAATAGTTTACTTGAATCAGCCGACACATAAGCTTCTGTTGCATAACCATAAGTGCCAAGCCCTCCTCTTACATCAGGATATTGAGGCAGTGATATTTCAGCAATTTTTATTCCCTGCTCACTAACTGCCGCAATAAGGTAACTTCCCCATATCTTAATGCTGTTTGCCGGTTTCAAACTAAAATTTGATACCAGTACATTGGGTTCCTCAGGATTGGCAACATTTATGATGGTTATCCCAAATGAGCCTGCAGCAAGATAAATACTTGTATCACGTTTTGATATCTTATCCGAATAACCCCTTACATTCTCTGTAAGCTGTGATACAATCGTTGGGTTATTTGGATTTTGAATATTGACTATCAATAAGCCTCCTTCGCCCTGCGCCAGATAAGCATAATCCCCATCAATGACCACATCCTGCGCAAATCCTGGAGTAGATAATTTGGCTACTGTTTCATATCCACCTGAATTGCCTATTCCTTCCGGGTCATTGGGTTTTCCACATCCTGTGAATAAAAAAAGGCCGAAAATGAAAACAACAACTGATGTTCTTAATCTCATGGCAAGAATATTTTTAATTGTTTTGAATCAAATTAATACGTTAAAAATCAAAATTATAGATTACTGTCAATCCAATCTGGTTTTGCCTGTAATCCTTTTCATCGGAAATGTATTCCCTATTGACCGGGTAAACAGATGTAGCATTCCTGAGGTATCGGTTGTAGAAAAGTTCTATTGAGAGTTTTCTTGACAAATCTATGGAATAAGACCCACTTATCTCAAAATTATCATCTTCCCTACCTGAGTGCAACTGATCTGCATCTGGCGTTTTTTTTGTTGTATAATCCCGGTCCATATAACTAAAACCCAGATCTATTGAATGCTTAAAACCTTTAAGCTTTGGCAGGTTCCAAATAACCCTGAAATCATAACTATTCTCATTATATGAGCCATCAGAATCATCAGAACTTTCCTTTGTCTCCCCTGCCTGATCAAATCCTTTTGCATTCGACATGGTATAGGAATAACCTGCTTCGAGGCTTAAATCCTTAGTTATCTTTTGCCTAAGGTTTGCACCTATGGTAGAATTCCTTGAATCATATTCAGTAAAATGCTCATTATGAAAATACAATGCGTAATCATAAGAAATTCTCAACCGGCTCTTGTTAAAAAAGGTATTCTGAACATCAAAGCCATAACTATCCTTTGAAAAAGAGTATGCCTGAAATGTTTCAGGGCTGTATCCATAAATCCTTACCCAGTCATCATCTCTCAGATGACGGACATAAAATTTTGGAATATAGCTATAGCTAAAGCCTACCATCAGGTTTTTCTTAAACCTATGTTGTAGCCCAAGGCTTAAATAGCTCCTGTTCTTGTCACCATTGCCCATATATGCATAATACTTATACAGCACATTAAACTTACTGGATTGATTTTTTGTCCAATTTACCGTTGAGCTAAATGATGCCTGAGGCGCCAGTGTTACATCATCATAAGTAATGATATGAAAGCGACCCTGATCCTCTTGATTTAAAAATCTCTGGATGTATTTATCCGAGTATTTAAGGATATTATCATCATAATTGGAAGTAAGCTTTAAAGTTATTGAATTTTTAATTTTTTGCTTCCAATCCTTTTTTTGTGCCTTCGCCTCAGTAGCAAAGCAGATGAGCATACCCATTGCACACATCATGAATAATGCATTTTTCCTGACAATTAATCGCAAACTATGGTTTTGCATTGCTTATCATTTTTTATTGAACCACCTCGGGTGATTTTATTTTTTTCCCAGCTTACTATCATTCTCTGGAATCATCAAACGACAAATCACTCCATTTTTATCACAATCTAATGGAATGATTTCTATTTTATGTTTCCCCTTAGGTATATTTACAACAAACTCATTTGCCCTTCCTGGCACCATGTTATCCAATGCTTTATATGTAGTTGTCTCCGAGCGCCTGTTGGAAAGTTGATAGGTATGAATAACCTGATCATCCATCTTAACCTGAATCCGATAGTTTACTGCTCCCCTCATTTTATAATGAAACTCGCAACGGGTAAAGACCCTTAAGCTTGTTGGGCCATGAAGTTCAACTAAAATTGGGTTCTTAGCAGAAAATTTATAATAACTTATCAGTGATTCTTTAGTCACAAGTTCAACAATCCCTTCCGAACGATGAGGTGAAAGATTCACCCATTTTTGTTTTGTATTATCTACCAATGTATAAGCAAAACGGGCATGAACAGGAAGCTTAGCATCAGTTGTGGTAAATTCAATGCTATGCTCGCCTGGTCCAAATTCAATTTCAAACCATTCTAAGGTTGAAGGGACTCCTAAAGCACCATCAGAATAACTGGCTTTAACTGATCGGTTCACCCTCTTTGATTTTATTACCTCTGTCTTTCCCCCATCAATACGATATTCTATCTGGTATCTTTCCTGTTGTTCCTGAACTGCTTTAAACTGGCAACGGCTTAACACCCGTAATTTTCCTGAACCCTTTACCTTAATCACAGTTGGTTTTTGTGATAAAGTATAATAATCTCTTGACTTGCCATCAACAATGATAGAAACTGATTCTTTTGACTTGACCGGCTTTAAATATTTATGTTTCAATTGTTTTTGAGCCATGCTAATTGTTGAGCACATTATAAGTGCCACAATCAGTAATACTTTTGTTTTCATATATTAAGTCTTTTGTTTGAAACGTTCTGTTTTATTTTTTGTCATCAATCATCTAATCAGGCTAAAACTTATTAAGCCATCAAGTTGTTACAACTCATCAAACTCTTCCTGAGACTGTGTTTCAGTTGAAGGTTTTGCAATTGGGACCACATCACTCCCTAGGCGGTGGACTTTTCGTTCACCCCTGTATATGAAAATGATAATGGCAAGTAAACAAAAAGTGGCAATTCCTGTAATCCACAAGTTATACCTCTCTTTGTAAAAAACACCTCCTTTTCCAGGTTTAGGCATAGGAACAGGGCTATCCGGGAGGTCAAAACGCTTCAGGATTTTATCCACATTCAATAATTGAATGACAGGGATGTTCTTTTGTCCCATTTGAATAATGACCCCTCTAACCGGAAAATTCCTATCCGGGAATTCCTCAATCAAACCAGTTGGGATTAAATCAGCATTAACAGTATGGCCTAAGCTCGCAATCCCTCCCCCTACATTGATAAATGCTTTAATTGCTTTGTTGTTACATTGCTGTTGATAAACCTGCATCCTTTTTTCGATGTTTTTCTCAAGATGACCTTCATGGATCAGCGGAACCTGGTTCCGCAAAATAGCATCAAGGATCAAATCCCTGCCCTCGGGGCTTAGTCCCCTGCCTTCATCAAAGCCCCCTCCTATTGATGCAGCTATGGATTTGTGACTAAAGATACCTTTCGACATCAATACTGTTTCCATATCCAGCCAGGTAAACAATGGGTCATTGGCCCCATAATTGGAAGCTCCTACTGAACTGATGATAACAGGGTTTAATTCCAGCACCTCAATGGCTGACATCACTGCAATATTCATTGCCGGGAATGACCCTGTAAAAGCTACAGCCACACAATCATTCTTTTTAACTTCAGCATCTTTTAAAAACTGAACAACAACAGCTGCCATATTGGGGTTCAATGAACTCAACTTGGCATCTATATACCCCCTGTCTGTGGTTATTTCTGTGTATTCCTGCCCTATTAAAGCTGTCTGGTTGGGATCGTTGACAACATCTATAAAAACTCCTTTTTCCAAACGGTTTTCTTTCAAACAATCGAAAGCCTCCTGAGCCAGGGTTGCTGCTTTTAATTTTTCGGCATACCATTCCTGCTTTACATCCGATTTGCTTTGCTCCACTACAAAGAATGCGATTAAAGCAATAACAGCAACAAATCCAAGGACAATATTTGATTTTGCTCTATAATTTTGCATAGAATCTTGTTTTTTGAAATCAGGGCAACAACGCACCCGCAAATAATAAAATTATTAACAATCTTACAAGTACCGAAGATACAAACAAAACAGAAACAGTTTTAAAAACACCCTGCTTTGCAAACCAGTGTGCCAGTAAACCGGGTATTACCCAACCTACTGCCTGAAGTTCTATTGTAGTGGAAGCCAGGTCTATGGAGAAAAAATGTCTTGAGAAGTTTGCAAGCAAACATCCTGTAAGCAGGCTTACTACCATTTGTCGCCTTCCGTATAAAAATGTATATTGTCCAAGTACTTTAATGACCATATAGGTTAGCAGGCTCACCGCAATTATTCCTAATATCCTGTCGGGGTGTGAAAGCTGTAGGGCAATATAGCCCGGAACAACAATGCCACCCGCAGCAAGCCCGAATACTTCATAAGCAAGAAGGCTTAATATGACGCCTAAGGTTATCGCTAATTCTATCATTGATTTTTACATTTATGTTCAAAAAATTCTGCCGTGGCAGCACCATTCAAACCCATATTGCCAATGGCGAAGATGGTTGACTGCTTTGATGTTATGCCCAGGATTGCTTCATAAACCTTCTGTGGTTCAACAAATCCCAGATTAATAATCTTTTCTGAAGGCATTCCAAATGATGTCAACATTGATTGGACAACCTCCCCTGATTGGCCCATGAGCATGATATAATCAATCTCTGCTGCAATCTTACCGGCTGCCATATCTGCCAATTGTTTAGAACGCTCAAGCCTGTCCTGGCGAGTATTTAACAATAGTATCTTTGTGCCTTCCATCCCTATTTCAGTATATATCTTTTTCCAAATGAAGAGTGTTGAGTCAGGATCATTGGCAGCAAATACATTATAAAAAACAATATGTTTTCCCTCATCTTTTACAATGCTCCGTGTGAGGACCCCTGCATCAGGAATGGCTTTATACATCCCTCTTAACGCTACCTGCCTGTTGACACCCAAGTGTTCGCAAACAGCCAGGGCCAAGGACACATTTTCACGATGCTCGATATAACTAAAGCCATTCATTTCAGCTTTGGTTACGGTATTAAAATCAACAAAATGTGACTGGGTGTTTTTCCTCTTTGCTATCGCTTCAAGATATTCAGGGACAATATTTTCGGATGAAAAAAGATGTGAGTTTCGGGGAATAGTCCGACCCATTACCTCAGCTATTTCTCCAAGGGTATGCCCCATCACATCCAAATGGTCGTAACGCACGTTGGTCATTACCCCAACATTGGAGCGGATCATTTTCTCTTCTGTAATTGTTTGATAAATTGGCTGAAGTGCCATACACTCTATTACCAGGGCATCGGCATTGCGTTCTGCTACAAATTTCACAATTGAAATTTGTTCAATAATATTGGCACCTGCTTTACGATGGATATAGGTTTCAGTACCATCTTCAAGGATCAGGCGGGGAAAGGTTCCGGTAACTTTGGTAATACATTTTTTTCCACCTTCCCTCAATCCGGCACCAATCAAACGCGTAACGCTTGATTTGCCACGGGTCCCATTTACATGCACTCTTATAGGGATTGAAAACAATCTCTTTCGATGGCGAAAAAACTCTATAATACCAAATACTGAAATAATTATCAGTATGATTAATAAGACATAAGAACTATACATATTGCAAAAGCATTAAGAAAAAAGCTTTCCGCTTAATATTTAATCATTCTTCTTGTCTCAGTAACCTGACCTGACTGTATTTTATACAAATAAGTCCCCGGGCTTAATGAAACGCCCTGATCATCAGACCCATCCCATTGAATTGAATAATTACCTGCTGCATGATGGCCTGAATATAGCTTCCTGACAACTGCCCCTTTCATATCCAGTATCTCAAGGCTAAAATATCCGGGTTCTTTCACAACATAGTGAATCTCGGTACTTGCTTGAAATGGATTAGGTTGGTTTTGTTTTAATAAACCTTGATTTCCAATATTCGGATTGTCAATGCCTGTATCATCAATTTTAACATTTATCTGTCCCTGATGAGGGATTATATCACCACTTCTGACAGTGATAGTAAAAGGATCAAGGCTTAAGGCTTCGAGGTTGATTGTTGCTACACCATTGGTATCAGTTAAAGCATTCAGATACAAACCCTGTCCTGTTATATTAATGTTTGCATTTTTCACAGGCTTGTTGGTTTCAGTATGTGAAATCTGAAATGCAATCTGTTGTTGTCCGGTAAATATGGTATCAGGATAAATACAAGTTACGGCCTTCGGTTGTTCTTTCCAGATATGAACACTTGGGTCACCTAATACACAATATACATGATAATGGTATTCAACATAAGGATCAGTTGCTCCAAACTGGTTATACATGTTCAGTTTTCCCCTAACGTTAGCCTGACCTGGTGTTTCCAATCCTTCACGGAACATCCCCACATAAATTCCACGGTCAATATAATTGTTATAGGTAGTATGTGTATTGGAAGTAGGGCCATAAAAACATATAGCCCCATTTGGCTCAGTTGCTGTACCCATTTTTAGCCATTCTTCCCCAAAGCAATTGCCTCCTGATGCCTGAAACATTGCTACACCACAACCAACACTAGTGAAAAATGGCATCTTTTGACCATTGGCCATATTTCCAATTTCATCTGTATTAAAGTAATAACAGCTTGCATGCCATCCATCAGTCCATCCTTCTCCCCTATAATTGACAAAACTCCTTCCTTCATTGATAGCTGCCTTTATATCCACAACACCATGTGAACAGCCAAAGCCACCATAATTTCCATCGCTCATCATGGTATCAACATGTTCAAAACCTCCATCTTCACGCATAACCTTTGCTGCAAACCGCTTTGTTATTACCTGGGATTCATAGGCATTGTTTGAACAACATATCCCTTTTTTAAACCAATTTTGTGATATAACATAAGGGTTTCTTTCATACATCACAAACTTGTTCAGCATCACTTTTAAAATGCTCTCAGCCTGGTTTGGCAATCGTCCGATCATCATTTCAGGAAAATAATCATTCCCCTCAACAGTCACAAAGAACTCCTCCCAGGGAAAGGAATAGCCATCATGAACTACAATCTTGGTAGGGAATACACCTTCATCACCAACAATCATTACATAAGTTGGGGAATTTTCCCAGTTGTTATAAGCTTCCGTAATCTGGTTTTTGATACTGATTGGATTGCCGGATGTTCCACCAAATTCACCAAATTTCAAAACCTTTACTTCAATCCCTGAAAATTGTTTCCAGCTAATATACTCCTGAAAATGCGGATAATAAACATCCGGTGTGATGATATAAAGCACATCATGGCCTTCTTCTTTGCCCCCATATAAATTATCAAGCACTTCCTGATAGTTTAATATTGTACTGCGATAGATAGCTCCAAAGGAAGGGGCAATTTTACGGCGTGCTGAGGTCTTTGGGTTCACTACTTCCCCATCACCATATTTTATTCTTACAGTCATTGAAGAAGAGACAGTCAGCTCTTCTTTCACAGCATTATAGCTTGCAGGGTAAACCGATAGCCTGGCAATCCTGAAATCTCTAAATACAGATGGTTCATCTATTTTAACACGTTCGGATGGAAACTGCCCATCGTATTCATAAACCAATACATCTTCAACAGCCGGCACTACGGCTGCTCCTTCAAGATTGCTTTCATGAGCAGGTGACAACCTGATATTTTTAAAAACAAAATCTGCTCCTTTTTCAATTAGCTCTACCGATACAGATGCCTGATCAGGCAAAGCCAATATATTGGCGATATAGGGCAACTCAGGGCTACCTGCTTCTGAAACAAACACTTCTGACAATAAATCAGCATATTGGTAGGCATTTCCCTCCCTGTCAAAATCTTTAATTGCAATTCCTGACAGCTCAATTTTTATGATTGTTTCTTCAGCATTGCTTTTAAGTACACTTACTTTTGGTGGTGTTTCCTTTTGTTTTGAAGGATTAAACGGAATCCATTCGGCCATCAATCCGGAAGGAAGGATCAGGATGGCAGTTAAAATCAGGTAAAAAAAACGTGGCATTGTGGCAGAAATTAAAGTGTTAACACGTTGATATTTTAGGTTTTTTCTATTCCCCAAAAAAAAGTAAGACATTCAAAAAACCTTGCTTTGTAATTGTCTGTATATTATCGGATTTTCTATTTTAAAGAAAAAATAAAAAACCATAACCGACAAATGCAAGCTGTTTTTCCAGATTTGATTAATTAAATATCCCTTTGCATATACAAATGCATTAGGACATATAAAATCAAATCATTTTTAGCCCTAATAAATTATTTATGATATAAAAGCCAACTATTTTTTGTCAAGAAAAAATAATTGATTTTTTATCGCACAAACAATTGATGCTCATTTTTTTACAGGAAAAGTATATTTCAAAGGTAAATAAAAGTTAATTCCAAACAAATTTTTTTTAAAAAAGGTATAAAAAAAAGCAATACATTATACACCTTATCAACAATTACTTCATAAACAACTAATATACATATATTTAAATATATTCTTCTAATCAAAGGTGCAAATCTTTAATGCATTTTATAAATATCAAAGCACTAAAATCGACAAAACTATCCTAAGCCATTTGAATACCCTTACAGTATCATGTTCATGGTTGAGCCGGGGTTGAGCCGGGGTTGAGCCGGGGTTGAGCCGGGTTTGAGCCGGGTTGAAAGCGGCTCAAGCCCGGTTTAAAACCGCTTTAAAACCGCTTTAAGTGTATGCACCCCATGATTACCATATTCCAAAGGAGTATAGAAGGTTCTACTTTTG
>CAYLYP010000093.1:0-11490 GCA_964387795.1 uncultured Bacteroidales bacterium | reverse complement strand
TCTGATAGCCAATATCCAATTTCAGTTTTGTTGTTTCCATGATCTGTATCCCTGAATCCAATCAATCCTACGAGCTTGTCCTGATAATGAACAACAAATACAAGCTCCCTATATGCTTCAGGGCTTGTAAAAACTGATTCTATAAAACCCTGGCTATGCTTCAGTTCTTTTGTAAACTGCACAAAAGGAAGCCATTTTCCAAGGTATTCCCTTTGCGCATTAATAATATTGAAAATATCTTCAGCATCATGTAAAGCAATATGCCTTACTGAGATATCATCATTAACTATAAGTTGAATTTGAGTGTTCATGTAATTTAAGATGTTCAGTGTTTGGTTCAATGAATACTGCTTAAAAATCCAGACTATAATATGTAGGATTTTTTGTTTTACTTTTCAAAAAGACTAATAAATTCCTTTGTTAAGCTAAGAGAAATTTATCAAGGGATTAAAATTAAATATAATTAGATTGCCATCAAAGATTTTTATTATTTTATGATTAACAGCATCTTATATTAAAAAAATAGGATTATTGATTCACGTTTCATTGAATTTTTTAAATGGATCTGCTGAAAAAGTCATTAATGCATCAGATGAGAGGCGAAAAGGCGAAATTGTTTATACTTTCATTAAATTCCATGAATTATTCATTCCCCAGACATGATGGAAAAACAATTGTTTTATTTAAAAAATGATTAAAATCAGGACAAATAATGTGCAACGAAATTCAAGCCGGCAATGTGTTTTCAGTAAAAGAAAATTTTTATTTCATAACCCACCCAATATATAAATCTGATTTTCTGCAATATACATGATAATGACTAAAAAAAACATTACAAATAAAATAATTGCCAGGCGTATCTGTTTTTTTTCGACCTTTATGCATATAAAAAGAATTTCTGTCAGAATATAAATAAAAAACAATATCCTTCACAATGAGTAAAAAGGAAGCATTTATTAATGAAATGGAAAATGGATACTCCTGCAAAGGCGAAAACCTTATACTTGGATGTGCAATGCTTGATGGGGAAATAATACCTCAGGCGCAGGTGAAAATTCCTTTAAAAACACTTAACAGACATGGTTTAATAGCAGGTGCTACCGGCACAGGGAAGACAAAAACCTTACAAGTGCTGGCTGAGCAAATGTCGCTTCAGGGAATCCCTGTCCTCTTGATGGACGTAAAAGGAGACCTTAGTGGATTGGCAAAAGCAGGAGAAGCAAAAGATTTTATTGTTGAAAGACATCAAAAACTTAATATCCCATATACCACCGGAGAATTCCCTGTTGAGCTGCTTAGCCTTTCCAAACAGCCTGGCGTAAGGCTTAGGGCTACTGTTTCTGAATTCGGGCCGGTATTGTTCTCTCGCATCCTCGATCTTAATGATACGCAGTCAGGATTGGTATCCATGCTTTTCAAATATTGTGATGACAATCATCTCCCCTTGCTCGACCTTAAGGATATCAAAAAGATGATACAGTTTATTACTGAAGAAGGTAAAGCAGAAGTAGAACGGGAATATGGCAGGATTTCAACTGCTACTACCGGTTCAATACTTAGAAAGATTGTCGAATTGGAACAACAGGATGCCGACTTGTTTTTTGGTGAACTCTCCTTTGAAATCAACGACCTGATGCGGATAGATCAAAATGGGCTGGGTTATATCAACATCCTTAGGCTTACAGACATACAGGACAAGCCAAAGTTGTTTTCAACATTTATGCTCTGCCTCCTGGCCGAAATCTATCAGCAGATGCCCGAACAGGGAGATTCAGGAAGGCCGGAACTTATCATCTTTATTGATGAAGCCCATCTGATATTCAATCAGGCCAGCAAAGCATTACTTGAGCAAATAGAAAACATTGTTAAACTCATCCGCTCAAAAGGCATTGGGGTATATTTTGTAACCCAGAACCCCACCGACGTTCCGGCAGGAGTGCTTAGCCAGCTTGGCCTTAAGGTGCAGCATGCACTCAGGGCATTTACCGCCCTGGACAGAAAAGCCATTAAGATGACTTCACAAAACTATCCCGACTCATCATACTACAATACCGAAGAGGTAATAACACAATTGGGGATTGGTGAAGCACTTATCACCGCACTGAATGAAAAAGGCATCCCAACCCCACTGGCAGCTACCGTATTACGGTCTCCCATGAGCCGAATGGATGTATTGAGCCAGACCGAGATTGATGCCATCAACTCAAAATCAAAGCTTGTTGCCAAATATGGCAAAGAGATTGATCGCGAAAGCGCATACGAATTGATTGACAACAAGATAAAATCAATCGAGGAAGAAGTAGCCCGCAAACAGGAAGAGGAAGAAGATGAAAAAGAAAGACGCAGGACAAGCAGTACCTCATCAAGAAGATCGGGAGGCCAAAACCCAGTTGTAAAAGTATTGACAAGTGCAAGCTTTATCAGGGGAGTAATGGGAATACTGATGAAAACTTTAAAATAAATACCGTTTTCAACAAGATATTTTGCCTTTTGATAATCCTCCCAGATTTCCAAATAGCAAACATCCATGTTTGAACAATATCCTACCCTTTTCCCTCCAGGTTTTGAAAGAAATAATTAGAAAAACAACCATAAAAAGCTTTTACTATGAATTTTTTGGAGCAAAACCTAGATTTCTCGGAAGAATTTGATATTGAAGAATCGCCCCTGGTATCATCTTTTGATAAACAGGCGCTTGATTCATTACGGCAACTTCATGGAGACACTGAAGAAGCAGGAATAACGGTAAGGATTGGAAACAGTCCAATCGTAAGGAACCTCTATGAATTGATTAAAGCAGCCAATGCAACAGTGCCACCTGAGATTGCTGTTCTGTTCAACAAGAGTGATATTTATACAATTGTTCACGCTATTGGTGCAATCCGGACGAAAGGCAGGGCATCTGTTGATGAATTGCAATACCATGCTGAGGTGATTAATCCCGCCATTCAGGTACAAACAATTGATTTGCTCCCAAGCACCCGGTTTAAAGAAGTGTTTAATGCTAATATCAGTTTTTCGGGAAGTATGCTTGCTGATGGCAACTTTGGGTCTGAAGTCCCCGAAATCCTTTCCAGTAACCTGCTTCCATCCTATCTTTCGTTTGGCGGGGACATGAAAGTCCAATTATCTTCCAATGCCAGCTTTATTGGCAAATTCACCTATAGCGTTAAATTCCCGGTAATTCAATCAATGGGCATAGCCTCCAACAAATGTAGCTGGGTATTAAACCCTGATGAGGACAAAACACCTTTGCTGGGTGACCAGTTGCTGGTGCAAACGATTGCAGTCCCCAAAGGTACTCCCAGCCTTAGATATAAGATTCATGGAGTATTAAAAGTGAACAGAGGCCTTTGGTGGAGACAACAGACAAAAAACACAAATGTGTTCACTGTGGACGTGAAATTAAGTTAGGTTGAATCAAAATTGCCCTAATGGAAGCATATCCATCATGGCTGGGCAAAACTCCAAAAGACATCAATGAACCCTTACCAACAAAGCTGGTGGTTTATTGATGTCTTTTATATATTAAGCTTTAGGGTCAAAACAATACACTTCATGTATTCTAATCATTGCTCTTTCATTTTTTTTGCATTTTTATCAAAAATTTTTGAAAAAACTATACTTTTGTTTTTTAATAACAGCACTGTTTTGGGTTTTTTAAACTATATGTAATTCATATCCAGAAGTATAAAAGGCATCAGGCAGATATAATTGTTTTTTTAAAAAAGTAAATTCAAAAAGTAATTAAAACATTATGAAGAATAAAATATTTGTTTTGGTTTTTTGTTTCTTATCCATTACATCTGTAGCTCAGATAAACTTCATTCAGAAAAGTTACATAATAACAGATTCTACAACAATATATAATGTTGATCTGGTTTCCAGGGGATCTTTTTTAGATTCACAAGCATGTGCTTTTAGAAGTAACAACGAAATAATCCTATACACTCCTTATCAGTTGCAAGGCTATATGTTGAAGAATGGAAAAAAATACGTATCAAAAGACATTCAGGATAAAGGTGAAAATAAGAAAGTATTTCTTGAAGTCTTACATGAAGGAAAATTGACTTTATATAACTACAAAAAACCTGGAAGAAATTCCTTTTATCTTGAAAATGACAATAAACAGTTTGTTGAACTGAAAAAGAAAGGCGAAAAAAGAACAGATTTCAAAACCAAACTGAAAGCTCTTACCAACGATTGCCCTGATATATCAGCGCAAATTGAACACATAAGCTATTCCAGGGCTTCGCTGACCAGACTTTTAAAAAATCATGACAAATGTAAAATTGCTTATCTGCCCCATTTAAGGGCTGGATTCATGACAGGTATTGAAAAACTGAATATCACAAGGCCTGAATATACAATATCGCAGAAACTGGATGCATTTAAAACCACAAAAGACTACAGCCTTTGCTATGGAATATCAGCTGATATGCCGATATTATTTACGAATTTCATTTTCCATCCGGAATTGTTTTTTTCAAAACATGGATATTCCGATGCTTATTCCGAAGCAGAAGCTGATTATGACTATCTGGTCAATGTTTCATCTATCAGGGTTCCTTTAATGATAAAATACATGGCCCCATTTCATAATTACAGGCCATATATAAACCTGGGGGCTCAATACTCAAAAAACATCAAGCACGAATCATACATTTTTAAAACAGTCCCTGATGGCATTTTTTACCATGAAACATACAACATCCTTAAAAAACCATTAATTCCTGTGGATCAATTTGGTTTTATTGGCGGTTTGGGTGTGGAAATAAATTTTTATAAAAGGGCTTCGGTGATGATTGAAATTAGGAATTCATATTTCCCATCAGATAGTAGCCAAAACTTTGCACAACTAAATGGATTTCAATTATTAACTGGAATAATCTTTTAAGCATGAAGGTCAAATTTTTTATCGCCCAATTATCAATCATTGTTTTATTCTCTGCTTGTGAGAAAGATGCTGTAATTTCAGAAAAAAAATATCCACAAATAGTGACAACTGATGTTTCAGATATTACTGACTCCAGCCTTGTTTTTAATGGATATATCGCCGGGACAGGAAATACTGATTCAATTGAATATGGTTTTATCTGGGATACCAAAGAACCCGACATCGAAACATCAAACAAGGTTTCATTTCAATCAAAAAAATTTACCGGAGAAATATCCTTTGATGTCAAATATGGATTAGTTAAAGACGAAAAGCATTATGTCAGGACTTTTTTAAAGGCAGGCTATGCCTTGGTTTATGGCAATATCATTGAATTCACCCCCAATGGAAATTGCCCTGCTGTAATAACAAACACCTCGATAACGGAAGGCTTTCCGGGAGAAAAAATAGAAATCTATGGAAAAAACTGGGGCAATGATATTGAAAAAGTGAAACTATTCTTTGGGGATCATGAAGCAAAGATTGAAAGCATGACCCATTTTAAAATAACAACATATATACCTATAGCACCACAGGAAACTGAATGTGATATTGTTATTCAATCCTATGGAAATACATATCAATACCCAAAAAAATTTACAATACTTGGTTATTTTAAAAAACTTGCGGATTTGCCATCTGTTGGTCGTGAAAACATGGCTTCATTCACAATCAACGGCAAAGGATATGTATGCCTGGGGAAAAGAATAAACAATGAATATACAAATGAAATCTTCATGTATGATCCTATTGATAATTCCTGGCAAAAGAAAGCCTTTTTCCCGGGAACCCCTCGTTCACATACTATTGGCTTCTCAATTCTTGGCAAAGGCTATATTGGGTTTGGGGTCAATGGAAATACCTTTTTTAATGACTTATGGGAATATGATCCTGCCACCGATGTCTGGACACAAATAATTTCTGAAAGCGAGTATTATGGTGCTGGTAATGCATTCTTTGTAATCAATAACACATGTTATATTTTAACAACAACAAAATTTATTAGCTTTTCCCCTCTGACTGGAAATTCTTTTATCCCGATTGGTTCAACTCCTTTTCAATACAGAATCCAATCTTCAGGATTAACTTTCGATAATCATGGCTATGTCATTTTAGGCAAAAGAAATGAAATCCCCTCCAATAAATTCTATTGCTTTAATGTCGAAACACTAAGTTGGGAAGAAAAACCTGAAATGCCCGGAGAACAAAGATATAGCGGAACTATTTTTTCAATTCAGGATAAAATTTATGCCGGTTTAGGTTATGCCGGGCACACAGCTTTTTCAAATATATTTGAGTATTGTCCTGAAACAAACTCATGGCAGAAAGAATTTAATTTCCAGGGTCCATTAAGGTTTAACCCGGTTTACTTTGTTATTGACAATAAGATGTATTTTGGGACAGGCAGGATTAATAACCAATATTTTACCAACGATTTTTGGGTGTTTGATCCTGAAAAATACAGGTAAAAACCAATTAATCAACCTGCTTCCCTTTGGGGTAAAAGAAAAAAACAAATCATTATAAAGCCATTTCTCTTGTATGCATTGCATACAAATAAATTGTATTGTTATATATTTGCAAATTGAATAAGATTGAATAACAAATGGATCAATTATTCGTCCTGATGTTTCTCAAAATCAAATTATTTTTTTGAATTAAATAAGACAGACCCACCTTAATCATTTAAACTATGAAGAAAAACGATCCCTTCATTAAACTTTGCAGTTCCATTTTTATTCTGGTTTTTATTATCAGTATTAAAGGAATTGCCCAATCCGATTCATATAGCACCCTTGACTCGCTGGACAGCAAGTATATCAACTGGTATAATTTAAGCCCCAAAAAGGATAAAGTCCAGGGGGCTGAAGTAGATCGCACTTATAAAGAACTCATTGGCGGTAAAAAACCTAAAAAGAAAATCATTGTAGCCATTATTGACAGCGGAGTTGACATTAACCATCCCGATTTGGAAGGGAGGATTTGGACCAATCCTAATGAAATTAAAGGAAACAAAATCGATGATGATAATAATGGTTATGCCGACGATATTCATGGATGGGGTTTCCTGGGCAATTCAAAAGGCGAAAATATTGAACATGAAAACATTGAAGAAATAAGAATTTACAGGGATTTTCATCCAATCTTTAAAGACATTAGCTCTGCTGATTTATTGCCTGAAAACCAAAGGAATGATTATCAAATATATCTTAAATGCAAGGAGAAATATGATAATGAATTCACCAGGTATAGCAAGATGAAGAAAAATCTCGACATCCTTGAGGAAAACCTTGAATATACCGAAGGGGTCATTAAAGAATACCTGAATGTGGATGCATTCACCCAAAAAGACCTTAAGAAAATAAAGGATGCACCCAAAAGAGTGATGGATTCCAAAGAATACCTACAGAATCTCTATAAAAATGATTTCAGCAAAGAAATGCTTTATGAATTAAAAGAACATGTCAACGAACAATTAAGCTATAATTACAACATTGATTTTCAACCAAGGCCAATCATTAATGACAATCCAAACGATATCAATGATAAAAACTATGGTAATAATGATGTCAAGGGACCCCGCCCGGATCATGGAACTCCTGTGTCAGGTATTATTGCTGCTGTAAGAAACAACAACACAGGCATTGACGGGATAGCAGAAAACGTTGAGCTGATGGTTTTAAGAGTTGTCCCTAACGGAGATGAAAGGGATAAGGATGTTGCCCTTGCCATTCGCTATGCAGTGGATAATGGAGCCAATATCATAAATATGAGTTTTGGCAAAAACTTCTCCCCTCACAAGGATTTTGTTGATGAAGCTATCATGTATGCTGAAGCCCACAATGTATTACTTATCCATGCAGCAGGAAATAGCAGTGAGGATATTGACAAGACAGAAAGGTATCCATCCCAGAGGCTCAACAACGGAGACTATTGCCAAAGCTGGATTACTGTTGGGGCGAATGCCTATAAACTCAACAAAAAGCTGTGTGGCAATTTCTCAAACTTTGGAAAATCACATGTAGATATCTTCGCCCCCGGGGTAGATGTGGTTTCCCTGTCACCGGGAAATAAATATATCAAAACGGATGGAACAAGTTTCTCCGGTCCTGTTGTATCAGGGGTAGCAGCCCTGATCTGGTCATATTTCCCCGAACTCACTGCCATTGAATTGAAAGAAATACTGCTTCAATCCGGCACCAATTACGCTGATAAAAAAGTTTATCAACCCGGTTCCACAAGGAAAAACAAAATAAAAGTAAAGTTTTCAGATTTATCAAAAACCGGAAGCATTATCAATGCATACGAAGCCTTTAAACTGGCCGGGCAAAAGACATTGAATGAATAATCAAATGAAGAAAATGTAAGCCATCCGGTTTATTACCTGATGGCTTTTTTTATTTATTGGGGCTGGGTTTTTAATTGCACAAAAAATTAATTTTGTGCTTGAATCCATGAAGCAATGAAACACATCCGAAGGGCTGCCCTTCAAAAGTTACAAAGGTTTCAGATTGAAAACCAGCTTTATCAGCTCGGGCAGAAGCCATTTTATATAAAACTTTTAGCCTTTGTTTATCAATTACTTGGCAGGAAAGCCCTTGCCAAGATGCTTATCTGTACAGGCTCTTGCGATTCATGTGGCTTATGTGTCACTTATTGCCCAACCAAAGCACTTAGCTTAAAAAACAAAAGGCCATACAGAAATAAGCACTGTAAGGGATGCCTGGTCTGTACCCATATTTGTCCCCATAAAGCATTTGAACTGCCTGTCGCTTATCTTTTTGGAGCCGTTGCTTTGCTGTTCCTTCCCTATGATAAATGGTTTTTCAGCATTTTAAACATTGACCTCAAAGCTGCCTTGCCTGTATTATTATATCAGATCATCGCTTTTTTTATCTGGGGACTTGCTTATGCCCTTGTTTTGCTTATTGCCTTTAAGGCAATTTCATTGCTTAACAGACCAGCATTAACAAACAAAACATCAAACATTGCATGGATCAGGAAAATAAGAAATAAAATAAACCCGGTTTTGTTCTTTCCCCCATTGATATATAAACAATAAAAACCAGGCAAATCCAATACGTAAGGAATAAAAACAAATGATTTAAAAAAACAAATCCGAAACCTAAAGAAAAATGTATTTTCTTCACATTACTAAACTTCATGTTTTAAAGGCCTGACATAAAAGAAAAACTCAAAAACAAAATGGCAATAATCAAATTAACAAGCTTTAATACAAGCACAGAAGCACATCTTTTTAAGGCTATCCTTGAGGACAATGAAATCCGGTGCTTCCTGACAAACGAAAACTTTTCAAGCCTAATGCCACATTACAATGGAATAATGGGGAGCGGGATACAAATCTGGATTGACGAACAAGACCTGGAAGCTGCACAGGAAATCCTATCAAAACAAAGGATTGAAAAGGAAAAAATATGCCCTTATTGTGGATCAACAAACATTGGCTTTGGATTAAGTAAAAAAAGAAAAAAGAAAATCTGGATAATTATACTCTCTTTGTTTGCCGGTATTCCTTTTGGCAATATTAAAAACACTTATTACTGTAAGGATTGTTCCGAAACCTTTGATTTCTAAGAAAGCTGTTCTGATTATGTGCATCAATCAAATCAAAATAACCAATAAGGATTTTGATATTGTAAAATATTCAATATAAATTTATGGTCGTTAAAAAATAAAAATACCATGTTAGAAATCCCCGAAACCAAGACCATAAGCAGGCAGGTGAATGAAACCCTCAAAGATAAGGTAATTGAAAAAGTATTGCTTTCTAACAGCCCCCATAAGTTCACATTTTATAATGGTGATCCGGCTGAATATGTAAAGCTTTTACAAGGCAAAAAGATTTTATCTGCTCATGGGCATGGGATGTTTGTGGATGTGCATTGCGAAAATGACACTTGCATCACAATCAGCGATGGGACAAACATGAGGTTTTACCTGGCAGGCGAAAACACTCCCGAAAAATATCAACTCTTAATCAGCTTCAATGATAAAAGCTTTATTGCCTTCACCGTGGCAATGTATGGGAGCATCTATGCTTTTAAAGGTACACTTGATAACAGCTATCACCGTGGCAGCCTGAACAGCCTCTCCCCCCTTGAGAATGATTTCAATGAAGCATACTTCGATTCTATTTTTAAAAGCGTAAGCAAAGACATATCCTTAAAAGCACTCCTGGCCACAGAACAGCGTATCCCCGGATTGGGCAACGGATGCCTGCAGGACATCCTATTACAGGCTGGGCTGCACCCAAAACAAAAGAAAAATACAATCAGCGATTTGAAAAAATCCGATCTGTTTCACAGTTTAAAAACAACACTTGCCAAAATGACAGAAATGGGTGGCCGTGATACCGAGAAAGACTTTTTTGGACGTGCAGGGGCTTATAAAACACTGCTTTCAAAAAACACACTTGCCAATCCTTGCCCATTTTGCGGAAATACGATTCATAAAGAACAATACCTCGGTGGTGCTATATACTTCTGCCCGGTCTGCCAGGCACTCTGATACATGTTTTCTCATTCATTGCCAGGAAGTAACCTCCATACTGCATTGTTAATCAATCGCATTCTTAGACTATTCCCCTTAAGCTACGGCATCATATTATTTACAGCTATCACTTAGAAAAGGAATAGTATTCAAAACCTGGTGAGAAAAAATCAGAGAACAGGGATTCATTAATTTTTAATTTTTAAATTCAGTAATTTTTTTAAAAAAACAACTATTGATCCAATAATTCACTTTAATTTTTGTCAACAACTGAAACAGGATATTAAGCAACACTCCAATTAACAGCACCATAAAAAACGATTTAGTTTTTTATGCCTATAAAATTACTTTTTTCATAATAAACCCATCATAAGCTTTTAGGATAAATACAATTGACATCAGAAACCCAAATTACCGCTTACCCCCAATAAAAAGAGGCAAAAAAATCTTAATTTTGCCAAATGAAATTAAAGCAAAAGACATTTAAAATGTCCTGAAACATTGAAAAATAAAAGAGATGAAGCGAAAAAAAACATGCAGATAATTTATTTTATTTTTTTTACCATTATCTGAAAATAATTCCGTAAGTTTGCACTCCCTTTTGAGAATAATCCTTTTAAAATATTCGTATCGATGAACAAGATGGAGCTTATTAAGTTTGTACAGGATTCTTTCATTGAAAAGAAAGAACTACCCGCTTTCAAAGCCGGTGATACCGTAACTGTACACTATAAGATTAAGGAAGGAAATAAAGAGCGTATTCAGCAATACCAAGGCGTAGTAATCCAAAGAAGAGGAACAGGCGCTACCGAAACTTTCACAGTAAGAAAAATTTCCGGCAACATTGGTGTTGAAAGAATATTCCCAATCAACTCTCCTTTTATTGATAAAGTTGAGCTTAACCGCCATGGTGTGGTTAGAAGAGCCCGTATCTTCTACCTTCGTGACCTTAGGGGTAAAAAAGCCAAGATCAAAGAAAAAAGGATGTAAGACATTTTCCATTACTTCTAAAAGGCCCTTTCTCAAAAGGGCCTTTTTCTTTT
>CAYLYP010000092.1:4400-11943 GCA_964387795.1 uncultured Bacteroidales bacterium | reverse complement strand
CCCGGGAAGGTGGTTCCAAACAGTTATTTTGATGAACTGCTTGGTGAGAATGTTAGTGAATGGTTGGCTGATAATGTTCAGATCTTCGAACGCCGGTGGTGCAATGAAAACCAAAGTGTGGCAGACCTCTGTATTGAGGCCGCTAAAGCAGCGATGGCTAATGGAAGTGTAAGGCCTGAAGAAGTTGACCTTCTTATCATTGCTACAGATACCCCGGAATACATATCTCCCTCCACTGCATCAAAAGTACAATATGCCCTTGGATTAAAAAATTCAGGTACATTTGACCTTAATTCTGCCTGCGCCGGATTTGTAACAGCACTTGATGTGGCTTCTAAATATATCCTGGCTGATAAAAACTATAATACAGTAATGATTATAGGAGCTTATGCAATGAGCAAGTATCTGGATATGACAGATAAAAAGACGGTTACTCTTTTTGCTGATGGTGCAGGGGCCATGATCCTGAAATCAGAAACAGCTTCATCTGACAAACGAGGTTATCTTACCAGTCAGCTAATCACCCAGGGACAGTATAGCGGGTATATGGGTATTTATGGGGGAGGTACCCATCATCCATTAGATGTTGCGGCAATTGAAAATAAAGACCATCTTCTCAAGTTTGTCACAAAGTTCCCAAAGGAGCTTAATCCACAGATGTGGTCCCAAATGATACTTAGCCTGTGTGAGCGGCTGGATATATCTCCGTTAAATGTCAGTCAGTATTTAATGACCCAGATAAACATCAATAGTATCCGTGAAACAATGGATATTATTGGGGTGGGTTATGACAAAGCAAAGACAGTGATGCATCACTATGGTTATACCGGCTCGGCATGTATTCCTATTGCGTTTTCAGAAGCACTAAAAGAAGGAAGGTTTAAAAGGGGCGATACGATTATATTTGTGGGATCTGGTGGTGGGCTTGCCTTTGCAAGTGCTGCATTTAAGTATTAATATTTAAAAAATAATTGAATTGGCAACAACAGCACAGGTTATAGGAACATGGATTTTACTGGCACTTTATATGTCAGTAATCCTGTATTTTGTAATAAAAGGCGCAAGGAAAGTTAAAAACATATCTGATTATGCCTTAGGCAATGTGTTTTTTTCTCCTGTTGCAGTAGGACTTTCTTTAGCTGCCGCAATGACGAGCGCTGCAACATTTGTTATCAATCCGGGTTTGATAGCCAACTTTGGGATAAGTGGTTTTATTTCTTATGGACTTGCGCTACCATTGGCAACGGTTATTTCTTTGGTCGTGCTTTCAAGGAGCTTTAGGAAGTATGGCCAGACCGTGAAAGCATTAACCCTGGCCCAATGGATTGGCAACAGGTATAACAGTAAGGCTTATTCCTTGTTTATGGCTTTTTTGGCATTATTGCAGATTACGTTTATAGTGCTTATCCTTGTTGCCCTTGTCAACGTGATATCGGCTGCTATCAATGTGTCGCCAATGGTGGTGCTGCCGGCAATCATCATTTTTGTTTTTGGGTATATGATGTATGGTGGTGCCAATTCGATGGTTTATACAAATACCATACAGGCGGTGGTTATGCTTATAGTGGCATGTATCCTCATTGGATCGGGCTTTTCAAATTTCTCGGATGGGATTGGGGGCTTTATTGACAAGCTAAAATCCATTGATCCAAACCTGGTATCTGTTACCAATCCTAAAAGCCCATTGTTCCGTTCGTTATATGAAATCATCTTTGCGCAAGTAGTAGTGGGTGCAGCGATTGTTGTTCAGCCGCATATAATCACTAAATCACTGCTGTTGAAGAGTGAGTCACATGTGAATAAATTTTTAATTACAGCAGTAATCGTTGAATTGCTGTTTTTCTTTGTGGTCTTTGCCGGATTGTATGCCCGTATTGAGTTTCCCGACCTGATGGTTGATGGGGTTGCCCTTAAAAATGATGCAATCATACCTACTTATGTTGTTAAAATATTTGGAGGGGGACTATTGGCCACTGGTGCAGGCTTATTGGTGATACTTGGGCTCATTGCAGCAGGTATGTCAACCCTGGAAGGTCTTATCCAGTCCGTTTCAACAACGATAACCAGTGATATCATAAAGCCTCTTTTTGGGAAAAACATCAAAAATGAGGGTTCATTAATTAAGATTAACAAAGGGGCAATAATAATGCTTGCTGTGGCTGCTTATTTTATTTCCGTGGCCCAGATTACCGATCCCCGCTTAAGTGTTGCCATATTGGCCCAAAATGGGGTGTATGCCTTTTTCTCTGCTGCATTTATACCTGTGATATTTGGGATATTCTTAAAAGATGTAAGGTCGTTCATCCCTTTCACGGCTTCTATTGTTGCAATCATTGTTCATTTTGGGGTATATTATCTGATGCCCTGGCTTGTTGATTCGACAGGCATGACGTTTGGGGCTTTTACCCAATATGTGTCGGGTCCTGTCCGCAACCCGGCCATTGCATCCTCCTCGGCAATCATTGTTTCGTCAATACTTGCTGTTATCCTTTACCTGATTGATAAAAGAAGAATTAAAAGCCTAAAAAAATAAATATAATGATGTCTTTTGATTGGTTTGCTAAATGGAGCGAATATCAGGCTGATAAAATAGCTGTCTCAGAGTATGAATCGAAAAGGGCATGGTCGTATGGACAGTTAAACCAACTTGCAGCTTTCCTGGGAGGTTCCCTAAAGGAAAAGTATTGCATCGAAAAAGGTGACAGGATTGCCATTCTGGCCGAAAACTGCCTTGAATATATTGCATTATTGGCTTTAGCCCAGAAGACTGGCTGTATTATCGTTCCATTGAATTACAGGCTTACTCCAAGGGAAATTGACTTTTTATTATCTGACAGTAAGCCCAAAATCATTATCTGGGAAAAGAAGTTTTCTGATAAGCTCAACGAAACAAAAGCTTTCGATACTATTGCCCATAAAATGCCCCTTGAAGCCCTTGCTGCTCTATGTGATGATTTTCTGAATTCCGGCAGCACTGTTGAATATAAGGCAGTTCAGCTAAGTGAAGATGATCCTTTGTTCCTGATTTATACTTCCGGTACTACATCTTTTCCTAAAGGGAGTATCTATACTTATAAGATGTTGTTCTGGAATTCAATAAATACCCAATTGCGACTGGACATAACATCTGCTGATCGCTCCCTGAGCTTTGCCCCGCCTTTTCATACTGGAGGCTGGAATGTTTTGTTGACCCCTTTTCTTCATCATGGTGCTTATACCCTTTTGTTGAAAAACTTTGATGCTGAAATCATCCTTGATCTTCTCGAAAAAGAAAACATGACAATCTTCTGGGCGGTTCCAACAATGTTGAAAATGATGGCCGATTCTGATAAGTTCAATAAGGTTAACTTATCCCGTATCCGTTATGTAATTGTAGGGGGAGAAGCAATGCCAATACCATTAATAGAGATATGGCATAAAAAAGGGGTTCCTGTGAGGCAGGGATATGGTTTGACAGAGGTAGGGCCCAATGTTACATCGCTTAATCATCAGGATGCCATAAGAAAAAAAGGCTCAATCGGAAAACCAAACTTTTATTTTCAGGTTAAACTTGTTGATGAAAAGGGAAATGAAACCCCAAGAGGCGTTCCAGGTGAATGTGTTATTAAATCACCTTCTGTTACTCCTGGATATTGGGGCAATGAGGAGGCAAGCCGGCAGACAATTATTGATGGATGGTTCCATACGGGAGATATCATGATATGCGATGATGAAGGCTACCTGTTTGTTGTTGACCGGATTAAAAACATGTATATCTCCGGGGCAGAAAATGTTTATCCGGCAGAAATAGAATACCTTCTTCGCCAACATCCCTCTGTTGATGCTGTTGCAATTATTGGGGTGCCTGATCCCAAATGGGGCGAAGTAGGAAAAGCTTTTGTAGTGAAAAAGAAAAATTCATCACTCTCAGAGGCGGAATTGTCGGAGTATTGTATGAAGAACCTGGCAAAATTTAAGGTGCCCAGGTATTTTGTGATGCTTGATGAAATCCCAAAGAATGATGCAGGCAAAATTGACCGTAAAAAACTAAGGGAATTGTAAACGTATAAAACCTCTTTTTTTTGAAAAACAAATCATTCACACCTTTAACCTAAAAAACAATTAAGTCATGAAAAAAAACAATTTTTACATCCTGGCCATATTATTCGTGGCACTTGGAATCACCTTTGTATCCTGTGATAAAGAAGAAGAAGATAAAGGAGACGCACCAAAGATTTCTTCAGTATCTGTTTCAGAAGATAACTCAAAAATCACCGTGGCCTTCAGTGCAGGTGTTTATAAAAATGACGATGGCACAGGGGCGCTTGATGTCAATTCATTTTCAGTGAGCCTTGCAGGTGGCAATGCAACACTTACAAGCTTTACCGTTACCCATAATGCAGGCAGCAATGCAGCTGAGATTAATCTTGTCCTTGCCGGTGGTGCTAATGGAGAGGAAGTTATAACAGTAAAACCTGCCGGGGCAACAAGTATTTATTCTCAAAAAGGGGCAGCAATGGCAACTACAGAGGTTAAAACTGTAAACCTGCTTAACCTTGGAATCGTTGGTCAATGGTATTCATCAGGCGAGAATGTAGCAGTTTTGCTTGCTTATTTTGGAGTTGATTCAATTTATGCTGATTTTAAAGCTGATATGACCTATCTTGTTGAGTCTTATGCTGATGGTGTAAAATCTGAACTTCGTGGTGTTTTTACCCAGACCAAATCAAGCACAGGGAATATCTGGACAATCGTGATTAACCAAAGCTCACCTTCTGCATTAACAAGTGAAGGTATTTTTGAGATTTATTACGATCAGGATCCCAATACCATGAACTATGAAGTTGCTCAAACAGAGCCCCAACAGGCAGGAGTAACCCCTCCAACCCCTGAGGGAGGTTTTGGCTCTACCAGCGGTGGTGCTTATGGCCAAACCAATGTTCAGAAGTACATCCGTTTAAACTAATCGGACTTTTGTTATTTCCTACTGCCGGGCTTTCCCGGTAGTAGGAAATATTTGCTCTTTTCTGGCTTGTGTTTTTAATCTTTAAGGCGTTTTATTATGAAAATAAAAGGTTTAATCCTGATGCTGGGCTGCTGCCTTCTTTTTCAGCATGCAAATCTCCAGGCCCAGGAGGATACATTAAAAGGTGTTTTTGAAAAGGAAACCCCCAAAAAGGCCCTTCCTGAATTTCAATTTCTGGCATTTTATATCAATCAGGGTGTCGTTTCAAATTTCTATCCCACCAATGAGTTTATGCGCGGCCAGGTTATTGGCAGGATGTTTGGCCGAAACTCAACCTCAACTTCTGATACTGCCAAAGCAGCCTACCTGGAACAAAGACTGATCCCTTTCTTTATTTACCAACCCCATCTTTTCGATGGAAAAGCAATCCTGAGGGCTGTTTTTGAAATTGACTGGACCTGGGGCGATGTATCCTATGGCACAGGGGGCAACCAGGGAAGTGCAGTTTCAGGCCACCAGGTCAATATCCAAACACAGAATATCGAAATTGAATATATCCCTAAACCGGGTTGGATGTTCAACCTTGGTCTCCAACGCATGTATGATACCCCTTATAACCCATACCGGACAGTAGTCGATAAGATGTTACAGACTTCATATCGCCTGAATTATTTTGGGACGCATGGGGTTGGGCTTACATTATACCGTAGTGCAGATTATTACCGTTGGAAAGCAGCAGCTTTCAAACTTTATGAAAATGATGTGTTTATGGATGATGATGTAAACCTTTTTGAATTGCAGTATGAACGTAACCTGAACCCATTATGGAAGGCGGCAGCGGCAATACATTACGTCCGTGACAGGTCTAATGGGAAAGGGGGTGTATCTATCCTCGGGCAGGGCTTGAACAGCCAGTTAGCAGAATATAATGGTGTTTTCAGGTTTAAATTTGGCTCTAATCCCTATAAAGCTGATATTGCCTGGCTGGGAACGCATTTTTCGCGTAATGCGGATATGATGATGGATCGGTTTTACCTGTCGGGTTATTTTAACTATAACCTTGGTGATGTAAGGATTAAACAAGATGCTGATTGGCAAAAGGGATCTTCTATCGGTGGATTTGGTGCCAATCTTAGGATGGGATTTCGATATGGCCAGACAGCCCAGGATAATGTGAATGTGGAAATGATTTATACCTCAGGTGATGATAACGGGCTTGATGACCAGAAATACTCCGGTGTTATTACAGGTAATACATGGGCAGCCCCGGGCGGGATTTTTGTAAACTCGGGTGCTTATATCCTTTTTCCCCATGGCAACGTTGTAAATCGTTTTACTCCCCTGGTGGCTGATATGTCGAACCTTGGATATGGTTTGAAAGGTTTTACTGCGAATGTGTCAAAGGGTTTTATCCCCAACCGCTTTCATGGGAAAATAGGTACAGCAATGGCTATGAGCAATGCAATACCTTTGGGTGGAGGTTCTAATCTTGGCCTTGAGGCCAATGCCGGGCTCGTGTTTAATATTGGGGCGTTCATGAGCCTGGAACTTCATGGGGCTTATGTCTGGCTGGGCGACTTCTTCGACTCAAACGACAGCCGCTATGGTTATGCAGTCAACGGGGGACAGGCTGGTGTGAGGCCTGTGAACCCCTGGACAGCCTTTATTGTTTACAAATGGCTGATGTTTTAACCCATGCCTTTAATTTTTTAAAACCATTGCCATGAATCATAAAATAAACGGTTTCGCTAAGGCGTATTTATCTTTGCCTTTTAATTCAGGTCATATTGTTCTTATATTTGCTTTGTTGGCCTTTTTTACCTTTAGTCAATGCAAAAGCCTTATGCACCCATATCAAAAAATAAATCCCATCGCTTCTTTTGAGGAATTGGATTATCCTTTCGAAGTTAAGAAAGTTAAACTGCCCGATGGCCCTGAGATCGCTTATGTGGATCAGGGAGAAGGTCCTCAGACAATCATTTTCATCCATGGCCTGGGCAGCTATCTGCCTGCATGGAAAAAGAATGTTGAGGTTCTCAGTAAGGATTACAGATGTATTGCCATTGACCTTCCCGGTTATGGAAAATCATCTAAAGAAGCACATTCAGGCCAGATGACCTATTACGCTTCGGTAGTCAATGAGTTTGCAAATCAATTGGGCCTTGATAAGGTGATACTTGCCGGGCATTCAATGGGTGGGCAGATTGCTATGGTGACCTCATTGTATTACCCAAACAGGGTTGATAAACTAATCCTTGCTGCCCCTGCCGGCTTCGAAAGCTTTACTGACGGGCAGAAAGAATGGTTCAGAAAAGCCATGACTGTTAGAGGTGTTGCAAATACTTCTGTTGAAGATATTGTCACCAATCTGGCTTATAATTTCTATAAAATGCCAAAGGATGCTGAATTTATGATTACTGACCGCATCATCATGCGTGATGCACAGGGTTTTGATGACTATTGCTATGCAGTAGTCCAATCAGTGAAAGGAATGGTTGACCAACCAATGTCACAACATCTTTCAAAAATTACCCAGCCTACATTGATCCTGTTTGGCCAATATGACAACCTCATCCCCAATCGCTTTTTAAATCCCGG
>CAYLYP010000092.1:0-4300 GCA_964387795.1 uncultured Bacteroidales bacterium | reverse complement strand
ATGATCTGTTGATTTCTTGTGCTATGGATTGCTATTTTAAATTCACCATATTAAAATAACAAAGTAATATCAGGTTCATACTTAAAGCGGACTTAAAGCGGACTTAAAGCGGTTTTAAGCCGGTTTTAAACCGCTTTAAACCCGCTTTAACCCCGACTCGACCCCGACTCGACCCTTAATGTGGTATTAAGAGGGAGTGTTCAGAAATTGTATCAGATAGGTTGGTAATAGTGCAAAAAGCTTTTACCCGAAAGTGTTAAAACAAAATCTTCCGGGAAAGGATTCTAATAATAATCTGATATTACAAGCTTAGTTTATTGTGGTTGATTTAAATGTTGGTTGTTTTAAAAACAATAAGCTTATGCTTTGATGCAAAGCCACATTTTGCGAGTGTTTTTTGGGAATTGATGTTGTTGACATCACAACCGCATAAGGGAATATCGTTATTTTCGATACACATTTTTTTTAAAACAGTTAAAATATGGCAGGCAATACCCTGTCGCCTGAATTGGGGATTTACCCAAACACCGATATCACAGTAATTCCAGGAAGGATGAGTAAGGGTAAGGAAACCACAGCCTAAGACCTGATTGTTTTTTTCAAAAAACAGGATGTTTTTGTTGGTGATGAAGTCGCGGATTAGTTCTTTTGGTTCAAAAACCTCATCGTCCTGGCTAAGCAGAAAAGGAAGGTCGTTGATGTTTGCATAGCGGTATGAGATATCTGGAATTGATAAATCATTGTTTTGAGCCATGTCGCGGTAAAGGAGCCCGATTGTTTCATGGCTAAAGTTGTTTTCAAGACAGGACGATAGGAGCAATGCATCGAATGACTGACAGTATATCTGTTTGATCTTAAACAGCCTGATTATTGAGTTTAAAATTTGTGATGCGAATTGGTAATAACGGGCGTTAAGTTCAAACTCGACAAGTCTGTTATCAGGGGCAATCAACATATATCCGGCTACCTGGACACTTACAAGGATCAGGTGTGGTTCGGATTGGGAACATAGCAATTCGAGGTAATAGTCCTGAAAAACAGGAAGGGAGCCAAGATGGCTTTTACGGGCCTGTTCAATGTCATTAAAGCTTGTTTTAATAGTTGTAATCATAGGTGTAAAGATAAAGGATTATAAGAAATGCTACGTTTTATTCATGAAAAGTATTTGATTAAAAAACCGGATAAAAAAAAGCCCTGTTTTTAAAGACAGGGCTTAATGAAAAAAATGAAGGGGGTATGATATACAGGCAAATTGAAACAAAACTAATTTGAGGTATGATTAATAAGGCTTTCCCTGACAAGTAAGGAAGTAGAGAGACTTGAAACCACAAGTTTAAGGTCGGGATGCAGGTCGTTTTTGATCCAAACACGCCCTTTGTTCATTGTTGAAACAGCAGCGATGGGTTCCTCATTAAATCTGAATTCAAAGCCAAAGTTTTCATATTGCGGCCATGATTGGTAGCCTTCAAGTTTTTTGATACCATGGATTGAGATTTCATTTCCGAACTGGTCTTTGGCAATGCCACAGTCAGTATAATCAGGGAAACTGCCTTCGGGTTCATAGATTACAAAATCCCAGATGTGTTCAGGATTGTGCGACATTACAATAGTTCCGGCATAAGAGTTATCGTATTCAATGTTGTAAGAAAGGAAGCCGTCAAGCAAGGCAATTTCGTTGTTTTTAAAGTGGCTGACTGCCAATACTTCGGCCTGCATCTGGTCGGGTGTGTTTTGAATGAAGCCCAGTTTTTGTTCTGCACCCTGAAAACGTGCAACAAAACCGATGTCGTAGCTTTTAATCCATCCTTGCTTAATTTTAGAGGTCTTGTAATCGCCATAACTTATGACTTTGTTAAACTTCCAGCCATGTCTTCCGGTAACGTCAAAGACAGAGGTTTCAAATTTTAAGTCATCTGATACTGCGATGTTTGGTGTTTTGCAGGAAGAAAGCAAGATGCTGATGCCAAGGATACTGAAGAGGATTTTTGATTTCATGATTTTAGAATATTTTTTTGTTCACAAGAGCTAATAAGGTAAAACAAGTGAACAAAAGATGTAACAATGATTTTAAGGTTTGAAATGCAATTATCAAGTTTTATGCCAGAAATATGCATTTTTTGATAATATCTAAAATATAGAATTTATGCTTTTTGAAAAGGTGAAAACTGTATTTATTGGTTTACAACTAACAGATTGACAATGAAATATAATTTGATTATATGTTTATATTGATACTGATCACATGTAAAATATAATAAAATGGAAAGCCGAAAAATAGTTGTAAATTTGTAAAATATAAAACATAAAAAATATTAGTTTGAATTTTAAGGAATTACAGTTAGATCATCAAATACTTGAAGGTCTTGAATCGATGGGTTTTAAAGAAGCCACCCCAATACAGGAACAGGCAATCCCGTCAATCATGCAGGGTCAGGATTTGTTAGCCTGCGCCCAGACAGGCACAGGGAAAACAGCAGCATTTATATTGCCTATCATACATAAAGTATTAAGCGAGCCTGTTCATGGCATTAATGCATTAGTAATAGTTCCGACAAGGGAATTGGCACAACAGATAGATCAGCAAATAGAAGGTTTGGCATATTTTGCACCCGTAACTTCAATGGCAGTATTTGGAGGAGGTGATGGCCTAAGCTGGGAGGCACAAAAGAAGTCGCTCCGTGAAGGAGTAGATATTGTAGTTGCAACCCCGGGGCGCCTGATTGCAATGATGAATATGGATATTTTAGACTTCTCTTCATTGAAATACCTGGTGTTGGATGAAGCCGACAGGATGCTTGATATGGGCTTTCAGGAAGATATTTTGCGGATTATCAAGGCCTTGCCTGAGAAACGTCAAAACCTGTTGTTCAGTGCGACCATGCCACCGCGGATTACTGCCCTGGCCAGGAAATTATTACATAAGCCGGTTCAGATAAACCTAAGCTTATCAAAACCGGCAGAAGGCATAACACAATTGGCTTATATCGTCTATAACCAACAAAAAGACCCATTATTGCTTGAATTGTTAAGTAATCCCGACTATGATTCTATTCTGATATTTTGTTCAACAAAGCAAAAGGTAAAGAACATAGGGGAGATGCTTATTCGAAAAAAAATGAATATCGAGCCTTTTCATTCTGATTTAGAGCAAAAAGACAGGGACAGGATACTCAGGGATTTCAAGAATAAAACACTAAGGATAATTGTAGCAACAGATGTATTGTCCAGGGGCATAGATGTTGATAATATCAGTTTGGTAATCAATTATGATGCACCAGGAGATCCTGAGGATTATGTTCACAGGGTAGGGCGGACGGCACGTGCAGCCCGTTTGGGGATGGCAGTTACCTTTGTAGGGGAAGAGGATCAAATGAAGTTCTCGAGGGTTGAGAAACTCATTGGCTATGAGGTTGAAAAGCCCAAACTCCCTCAATCATTGGGCGAAGGGCCGGATTATAATACTGAAAAGGCTGGGCAACAAAGAAATCCCCATCGCCAATGGTCAGGAAAGAAAACAAACTCCTGGAACAATACCAAAAATTCAGGAGGGGATAAGCGATTTGCACCGAAGAAGCCCTATAATAAAAGCGGGGATTATTCTGCATTTAAGAATCATCCCCGTCAGGATACCCATAAAAAGGATTAAGGCTTAATAAGATTTAAGTTGTTTTGGGCTTTTTAAAAAAAGCGGTTAAGCCTGCCCCTACAGCACCTATGAATGCGAGGGCGATTCCAATCCAGAAGATGTAATTTTTTGAAAATCCGCTGGTGTTCATATCAAATTCGAACTGGGCTTTTTCAAATGCGTCTTTTGAGAGGATAATATTCTTCGCATTTTTAGGGAATTCTATAAATTGGGTTACCTGGATTTTTGATTCTTCATCGATGATGACCATCATATATTTATGGTCGGTAAGGCTTGTAATATCTGGATTTTTCTGTTCCGTATTGACAATCCACTTTCCTTTCTTGTTTACCTGGCATACGCCATACGCCTTAAAGCTGAATTCGAAGGAACGATCCATATCGTTTTTTTTCATTTCAAAGTTGTCGAGGAAATATCCGGGCAGTGCCCTTTCCATACTTCGTTTCAATAAAGCGGGATTGTTGGCTTCTGTTTGAAGAAAGACCTGCCATTGGAAGGCGTTCATTGTCATTGATACAATAATTCGTGCATCGCCCAGTGAATCAATGCGCATTTCAAGTTTTTGTTTCAGTTCCTGGGATTGAGCCGATAGCAAAAAGAACAACAATACAAAGGAAGTTAATACAATCTTTTTCATGGTATTTTAATTTATGC
>CAYLYP010000091.1:0-12186 GCA_964387795.1 uncultured Bacteroidales bacterium | reverse complement strand
AATATTTTGCATATTAAATGTCAGATTGAAATACAAGCAATAAAAATACCAAAAAAAATAATGCCGGTACCTTAATATAATTGCCTTTTTTATATGTGGGGTGGAAAGGAAAAGGAGAATAAGAGAAAACAATCATACAAGAAATATAGTTTTTAAGCATATAGTGTCGGACAGGTAAGGTGATTTTTTGTAAAAAGACCCTTGAAGTGTTGAAATAAAAAATTCATAAAAAACCAATCGGGAAGATGTTTTTTTAGTATTTTACCCCTTTCTTTTTTAGGAAGGGACAGGTGGCTCTTTAAGCGTGGAAACGTATGTTTTATTTTCCAGAAAACATAATCAGGCATTGCGCCAGTCTTGAAAAAGTATTTTTTTTACAATGAAATAATCACTAAAATTTAAAATCTATGTTTCATTCCAGTGTATATGTCGAAAGACGAAAAAAATTACGTTCATTGTTAAACGAAGGGATTGTATTGATTCCAGGGAATGTTGATTCTCCAATGAATTACCCTGCTAATGCTTATAAATTCAGGCAGGACAGCAATTTTCTGTATTTTTTTGGTTTAGACCTTGAAAATCTAATCGGGGTTCTTGATCTTGACAATGGGGAGGATATATTGTTTGGGAATGATGTTGATATTGAAGATATTATTTGGATGGGGCCTCAACCATCGATAAGGGAACTTGGGCAAAAGGTTGGGATAACAAAGACTTCATCTCATTCAGAATTGTTTTCATATATTGAGAAAGCCATATCTTCAGGGAGGAAAGTTCATTTTCTACCCCCCTATAGGGCCGAGAATAAGCTGTTGCTGCAAAGCCTTACAGGAATAGAACCAAAACACCAGAAGGCTTATGCATCGCTAGCTTTGATAAAAGCAGTCATTTCATTAAGGTCGGTAAAGGAAGAAGTAGAAATCATTGAAATTGAAAAGGCAATTTCAATAGGACATGAAATGCATACCACAGCGATGCGCATGGCTAAACCAGGGATTTACGAAATGGAAATTGCCGGGGTAATGGAAGGGATAGCAATGAAGCATGGAGGCCAGGTTTCGTTTCCAATTATTCTTTCTGTTCATGGAGAAACGCTTCATAACCATTATCACGGGAATCTTTTGACAGAAGGCAGGATGCTACTTATAGATGCAGGAGCTGAGAACATCAGTCATTATGCAAGTGACCATACACGTACCATTCCGGTTGGTGGAAAGTTTAATTCACGTCAGAAAGATATTTATGAGATTGTTTTAAAGGCAAATATGGATGCAATAGCAGCCATAAAACCCGGAGTTCCTTATCGTGATGTACATTTGCTCTCAGCACGGACTATAATAGAAGGTTTAAAAGCATTAGGCCTGATGAAAGGCGACACCCATGAAGCAGCAGAAAAGGGAGCCCATGCATTGTTTTTCCCACATGGGTTGGGTCACATGATGGGTCTTGATGTTCATGACATGGAGGATATGGGAGAGAACTATGTTGGCTATGATGAAGAGATAAAAAGGAGCACATTGTTTGGAACGGCTTCCCTGAGGCTTGGGAAAAGGCTCAAAGAGGGGTATGTCTTAACAGTAGAGCCAGGGATCTATTTTATTCCTGAATTGTATTCTCAATGGAAGCAGGAGAAAATGTTTAATGAATTCATAAACTACTCAAAAGTTGAAAGTTATTTGGATTTTGGAGGTGTAAGGATAGAAGATGATGTTTTGGTAACAGCAGGAGGGAATAGGGTGTTGGGCAAATCAATTCCAAAGTCAGTAAGCGAAGTTGAAGACTATATGAAGACAAAATAAACAAAAGCCCCGCGATAATCGCGGGGCTTTATTGCTCTTGGGAGATATGAAAGGAGGAGCAAAATATTTTACAAAACATGTTTTGTCAGTTTAACAAACACGCTTCTTTTTTTAAAACCAGTTTTACAGGATCCTGGTCTTCGAGTCTTGTGGCTACAATATGATTTTCGTTGAGCCATCGTTCCAACTGATTACTACTGTTCGTTTCATCAGGGAATTCATCGGTAAGGTGCTTCTCAAGGCATATGATATCAGTCCTTTTTTTGAGAAGGTTAAGAATAATATCTTTGTAAGTCATTGCTTATTGTTTAAAAAGATGAAACCCGCTTTTTTTACCTATTGTCCGCGTGGTTTGAGAAGCTTAATCTTTGCTTAGCTGCAGTGCAGTAATTTGTCTTCTGATCTCCTTGTAACTCTTAATCATCTTTGATATCAATTCACATTCCCTGGTGTTAAGTAAATAAATGACATCTTTGTTGTTCTCGAGTTCCTCAAGATACTTTAGTTCTTTGTCTGACAACATATTTGTATTCATTTTAATGATTTTTTACTTCTTGTTTCCTGAAGGTTTATTCATGAAATTTTTGTATCAATTTCATGTTACAAATGTATGGCAGAGCCAACAGGCATACAATGAAGTAGATTACCCGATTTGAATAGGTGAAAAGGACGGGTGTTAAAATGTTTAAAACTTAATAATCACATATAAGTAAGAAAAATAATACTATAAACTGGCATATTAATAGATTTCTGTAAATACCGAATTATCAAATAAGAAGGAATGAAAAATTGAAAATACAATCTGCTAAAAGATTTTATAGAGTTTATGTTTGATTGCAAAAGTTACCAGTTTGACACTAGAGTCAACATTTGCTTTACGGAATAAATTTGCTTTATGCCCGTCAACAGTACGCTGGCTGATAAAAAGCTTATCGGCAATTTCCTTAATCGTAAAGCCTTCGCAAATCAATTGGAGCACTTCCATTTCCCTTCTGGTAAGGTCTTCTGTTAATGCATCATCATTGCTGCTCTTGTCTTTTCTTTTGATGATACTGTTTGTTAAAGCAGGCAGTAATTCGTCGGAGAAATAGTTTTTATTGTCGGCAACAAGTTTGATGGCTTTTCTTAATTCTGCTTCTTCAACGGTTTTTAATAAAAATCCTTTAACTCCGGCTTCAAGCATATTGACAAGGTAATCTTCATCGGAAAACATAGAAATGGCAACGATTTTTATTTCCGGATATTTCTCAACGGCCAGGCGAGTGGCTTCAGTGCCATCCATTTCCGGCATCTGTATGTCCATAAAGGTTATGTCGGGAAGTTTATTGTCATTAATCTTATCCAGGTATTCTTTTCCGTTTGAAGCTTCGCCAAATATCTTAATGCCAGGCATTTCGTTCAATAGCATAATCAGCCCTTTTCTAAAGATTTGCTGATCATCCACGATCATTATGTTGAGATTTTTATCCATATCTTTTTGTTTGCCGGAATTTTTTAATGCTTTCTTTAAAAAATTATCTTGTTAAAAATCAAAAAAGCAATATTTAGCAAAAATAATTACTTTTTTAAGGTTATTGAAATGTTTTTTTAATTATTTAAGTCAAGTGGGATAAAAATATCTACTTTGATGCCTTTGCCTTCGCCTGTTTCAAAATGTAATTCACCTTCCAGTGCTTTAACACGTGTAGCAATATTCCCTAAACCCATGCTATTCGTTTGTCCATGCTGGAGCTTTTCTTCGAGGTTAAAGCCTTTTCCGTCATCAGTGTATTCAATTTTTACTTTGTTTGAATTATACGATAATTGTAAAAATATGTTTCTGGCATGGGCATGTTTAAGAGTATTATTAATGAGCTCCATGATAACACGGTAAAGATTGATTTCGATATTCTGGCTTAAACGCGGAAAAGAATGGTCAGCCGAAAAGCTAATATTAAGGGCTCCTGAACTGTCCACTTTGGAACAAAAGGCGCTGATGGCAGGTACCAGTCCGAAATCGCTAAGCACACCGGGCATCAGGTTATTGGCGATACGTCGTGTTGTGGCAATAGCTTCAGCAATTGTTTCTTTTAATTGTTCCAACAGGTTGAATTTTTCATCTTCAGATTTTTCTTTTTTCTGAGCCAGGTTGGCAAAAATCTTAACAGTAGAGAGCAATGCCCCTAAACCATCATGAAGGTCACGGGCAAATCGTTTTCGTTCAGTCTCTTCGGTTTCAATGATGGCATTCATAATTTGGCGTTCAATGTCTTTTCTGAATGTTATATCCCGGATAGCAGTAACACTAACCCAATGCCCTCTGTACTTGATTTTTCTTCCGTGAATTTCACAAAAAAACTCTTCACCATTGGCTTTTAAAGCAATAATTTCATCGGGGCTTTCTATTTTTGAAGAACTTTGTTTATTTATTGCCGAATCGGGAGCGTTGCTTTTAAATAGTTTATTAATGTTTTGGCCCAAAAGTTGGTTGTATTGATAGCCGAAAAGTTGTAGAGCAGCTTCATTTGCTTCAATAATCCTGTCGTCATCGGTAAAAAGGATAGCTTCAAATGAGGTCTCAGATAAAGCTCTGAATTTCTCATCAGCAAGTTTACGTTCTTCAATTTCTGTTTGGAGAAGAATGTTTTGTCTAATAATTAGGTCTCTTGAAGTTTTTAATTCAATATGGTTGTTAACCCTCGCAAGCAATTCACTTTTATTAAAAGGCTTAGTAATATAATCTACTGCCCCGGTTTTAAACCCTTCAATAATCTGGTTAGTGTCTTTGGCGGCTGTGATAAAAATCACAGGGATATGTTGTAAGTCTTTATCAGATTTTATCATTTTGCATAATTCAAAACCATTCATCTCGGGCATTAAAACATCGAGCATGATAAGATCGGGCTTTATTTCCTTGCAAAGTTCAAAGCCTTTAATAGCCGAACTGCAGAAATATGGGCAAAGCGATTCTGAATTTTTTGAAAAAATAAATTTCAATAAATCAAGGCTGGAAGTGTCATCATCAATAACAATTAATGACTGGGGGCGGTTTATGTTTTTCATGGGTTTGTCAATAAAATCAAGCATTCTATAAAGTTTGACATATCGAAATTAGCAAAAAAATCAATAAAGATTATTTTTTATTAATATAAAAAAGAATGTTTTGTCTATTAAAGTCATATTTTTTTTAATTTTATAGCTTTAAAAAACACTTCAAGTTTAACAATCATCATATGGAACTTATATACAAAAACGCCCCTATTTACTATACAGAGCAAGGAAAGGGAAATGTATTGGTGCTGCTTCACGGATATACAGAAACAAGTGATGTCTGGAAGGATTTTGTCTCATTTTTATCCAAAGAATTCAGGGTAGTGACACTTGACCTTCCTGGACATGGGAGGAGTGGGATGCTTGGAGACGTTCACACAATGGAATTGATGGCTGATGTTGTTAAAGCGGTATTATCTCATCTGGGAATAGAGCAATGTGCTATTATTGGTCATTCCATGGGTGGATATGTATCTCTTGCATTTACCCGTAAATATGGGCAAATGGTGAAAGGGCTTGGTTTGTTCCACTCATCATCATTGGCAGATTCAGATGAAGCAAAATTTCAGAGGGAAAGGGCAATTGAGGTCATTAAAAAGAACCATGCCAGTTTTATTTTAAACTTTATTCCGGACTTATTTGCAGAAGATAATAAGCCCAAGTTTCAGAAACTGATTTCTGAATTAACAGAAGAAGCAAAAAAAATGAGTCCGGAGGCATTGATGGCAGCCCAGGAAGGCATGAGACAGAGGGGTAGTACCCTTGATGTTCTCATTAATGCCAGTTGTCCTGTGTTATTCGTTGCCGGACAGAAAGACAGCAGGGTGCCATTTGAAAATATATGGGTACAAATGGCGCTTACCAATATCACCCATGCATTGATTTTGAAAAATGTTGGGCACATGGGTCATTTTGAAGCTCCTGCTGAGACTTTACATGCTGTTTATTCATTTGCTAATGCAGTTTTTAATCTGTAACAGTTGGTTGACTCAATAATGTCATAAAATAAAAACAAAAAAGCCCAAAAGGGCTTTTTTGTTTTTATAAATCAATGATTAAAATTAATGAATATCCAAGTTGTGTCTCATATAAATGAGATGTTCCATAGTTTTTAAGATTTCTGACATATATTCATTAACAGCTTTAAAGCTTCCCGGTAATGTATAAATCAGGGTATTATCAATCAGGCCAGCTACTGAGCAACTCAACAGGGTATGTGGTTTTTCTGCTCCATATTTCATCCTGATCATTTCCATAATCCCAGGTATTTCTTTATCAAGCATAGGTTTTATTGTATCAACAGTGATGTCCCGAGCCCCCACACCTGTGCCCCCGCATGTGATAATAACATCTGTTCCCTTGTCAATAGCCCTGCTAATTAGGAATTCAAGTTGAATAGAGTCATCGGGGATAATGTGGTGTTCAATTTCAATACTGCGGGTTTTATTTTCAAAATGTTTGTTTAAGGTTTCAATTATTGCAGGTCCACTCTTGTCTTCATATTCGCCTTTAAAAGCCCTGTCGCTTAGAGTGATTACCTGAAAACGAAATGGCCTGGGCTGATAAACGAGTTCATCTCCGGCTTTAAGGTTTCCTGTTCTGATGACCCTTGCAAAAATCCCTTCTTTAGGCATTACACAATTGCCCACTTCTCTGAAAATGGCACAACTACTTCCATGGCATTCTTTGCCAATTTGTGTAATTTCTAATTCGACATCTTTCCCTATAAACCTGTCCAATGGAGAAGTTGTAATAAGCTCAAGCCCTTCAGTAGTTATGTTTTCAGCAAATTCCCCAAATTCAATTTTTCGATTAGCCATTTTCTGAAAACGATCAAAGCTCTCCTTTCCTAAAAGGCTGATTTGTCTGTGCCATGGGCCGCTATGTGCATCTCCTTCAACGCCATTAAAGCTTAATTCGATAGTCTTGACGGGTTTTTTTATCGTTCCTTTTTCAGTTGAGGTATTTACTGAACGTATGATGATTTTTTTATTCATATCTCTACAATGAAGTTATGAGTTTTCATTAATATCTGATTTGGTTTTTGAAAGGAGTTTAACCTGTTGTATTACCATTTGTTTGTCAACAGCTTTGCACATATCATAGATTGTCAACAGAGCTACTGATACGGCAGTTAAGGCTTCCATTTCAATACCAGTTTGACCTGTACATCGTGTCATGGCTTCAACACTAATACCCCCTTCTTCAATTTTAGTTTTCACCTCAACTTTAGTAATCAAAAGGGGATGGCAAAGGGGAATGAGAGATGAGGTTTGCTTGGCAGCCATAATTCCGGCTATTTCAGCCACTGTAAGTACATCCCCTTTTTTCATTTGGTTTTCATGGATCAAATGAATGGTTTGAGGGCTCAGGCTAATAAAGCCAGAAGCAATTGCAATACGTTGTTGGTTTGGTTTGTCCCCAATATCAACCATATTTGCTTTGCCCTTTTCATCAATATGAGAAAATTCTTTTGACATGATTTTTTTGTTTATCCCCCAATATTATTAAAGCAGTTATTTAAATTAATAGAGCCTCTCTCAGGTTTGTTGACAAGAGCAGTTTCAATGGCTTTTTTAATGCCCAGTTTTCGAATGTCGTATTCGAGATTTGTAAACAGGCAGGGTTTAATTTTTCCATCAGAGGTCAATCTTAAACGGTTGCATGATTTGCAATCGCCTCCGGAGCCCCCTTCAACAATGGAAAACTCTCCTGTTTTCAGGTTCATCTGATGGATAAACCTGGACTGCAAGCCTTGTTCTTTACAATATTCTTTTACCTTCTGCGCTTCCGGTTCATCTGACCTGGAAGTGACCACACAATTTATTTTAATAGGGTTAAACCCAACTTTTCGGGCAGCATCAATGCCTTTAAAAACATTTGAAATATCACCTCCCCGTGTAATATCAGTATATTTTTGAGGATCAATGGTGTCAAGGCTGATGTTGATCCTTTTTAGCCCTGCATCAAACAAGTCTTGGGCCAATGGCTCAAGCAACTGTCCATTTGTTGTAAGGCCCAGATCTTTAACTCCCTCAATCTTTGAAATCATCATTACAAGCTGGACGATATCGCGCCTGACAAGAGGTTCACCTCCAGTGAGCCTTATTTTGTCAATTCCCATTGCAGCAACAACTTTTACCACTTCACTAATTTCCTCATAGCTTAATATCTCAGAGTGGGGGATAAGCTTTACCCCCTCCGCTGGCATGCAATATTTGCACCTTAAATTACAGCGGTCGGTGACCGATATTCTTAAGTAGTTTATTCTTCTGTCAAAACGGTCTAACATCGATTAATTCTCCTTTTTTAATTACTTCAACGTCTTTGGGTATGCGTGCTATGCCTCTTGCCATAGTGATTGCATGGATGTGGGCGCTACCATGATATGAAACCGGAATGATTGTTGAGTGTTCGCTAATTGTTACAGGTAGCCATTCAAGGCGGTCGCTTGTTTTTCTTTTAAATTCTGATTCCATAGGGAGTTTTATTTCCAATGGAATATATTCAGTGCCCATAAGTTTAAACAAAAGTGGTTTGACAAATGTTTCGAAATTAATAAAAGAAGAAACGGGATTGCCTGGCAACCCAAAAATAAAGGATTTGGATGTTTTCCCAAAAACTGTTGGTTTACCAGGTTTCACAGCTACCTTTTGAAACAATATTTCAACATTGTTTTTTGTCATGATGCGGGGGACAAAATCAAAATCACCCATACTTACCCCTCCTGTTAACAACACCATATCGTTTTCTGCCAATGCTTTACTTATTGCCTTGTCTGTTGCCTCCTCAGTATCAGGAACGATACCCATATAATTAGGGATTGCATTGCATGCAGCTACCTGGGCAATGAGCTGGTAACCATTGCTGTTTCTTATTTTGCCTTCTCCAGGGCTATGTTGTGGTTCAACAAGTTCATCACCTGTTGATAAGATAGCAACCCTGGGCTGTTGATAGACCCTGGGTTTTGTTAAGCCTACTGCTGCCATTATAGCAAGGTGTTGTGCTTCAATACGGGTGCCTTTTCTTATAACAATCTGTCCTTTTTTTACTTCTTCAGCTCTTAATGCAAAATTTTTGGCACTTTTTTCCCTTGTAAACCTTATATAACCATTTTTTAAATCTTCAGTATATTCAACCATAATAACAGCTTCAGTGCCTTCAGGGATTTTACAACCTGTCATGACTTTTATGCAGGAGCCCGGGCTCACATTAAAAGCAGAAAGCTGTCCTGCTGCAATAATGTCCAAAACCTTCATTGGCACTTGTAAATCATCCAGCCGACAGGCATATCCGTCAACTGCAGATTTATCAAAAGGAGGCATATCAACATCGGAAATCACATCTTGAGCCAGGATATAATTAAGGCTTTCAACGAAGTCTTTTTCAACAGCCTTTGGGTAGCATTCGCAGGAGTTAATAATTTCAAGAGCCTTATAATAGTTTATCATGCTTCATGATTTTTTTTAAAATTTTGATACCAGAAATGGATATCAATTTCAAAAGTAATCAATAATATTAATAGTGGAAGCCACTTTAAAAGGTAAAAAATGATTGGCTCTATAGCTCAATGATTTGGAAATCGTTGTCAAGTAAATTGATTGAAAGGATTTTATTTCGAAGGAGTGTTCCCTTGTTGCAAAGGAATTTTATTGCTTCCGAAACCTGAATAGAGGCAGCCAGGGCAGGGGTGAAGGCAGGGTTACCGAGATATTGTTCAATCCCTTTGTTCTCTATGCTTTCAAAAATAAAATCCAGATGAGTATCTTCGGGACAGATAAGCGCAATGTGGGCGTACCACCCGGCAATAGCACCATAGATTATTGGGATGCCAAGTTCCCTGGCAGCGTTTTTAATCAAGGTTTTTCCTTCCATTGAATCAAGGGCATCCATTATCAGGTCATGACCCCTAAGCAAGGCAAGGGCGTTATCGCTATTGATGAAACAATTTACAGCATCAATTTCAATATCAGGGTTTACAAGATTGATTCTGAGTTGGGCTTCAACAACTTTGCTTTTGCCAATATTTCCCGGATTAGATAATATCTGGCGGTTTAGGTTGCTTTCTTCAAAAACATCCCCATCAATGGCTTTCAGATATCCAATGCCCAATCGTGCAAGTTGTTCTAAAATTGTTCCACCAAGGCCTCCGCAGCCGACCACCGCAATTCTTTTCGATCTTAAGGATTGGTTTTCATCCTGGCTCAACATGTTTTGGTTTTTGATATATCGATTGCTCATGACCCTGTATTCATAATTAATTATTACAAAGATAATAAAGCAATTGTTTTATTATTCCAGCAGATTTTAATTACATTTTCTAATGCGCTATTATTGAATTTCAAACATGGAGTTGTTTTTAAATGAAACAAATAAAGCAACTTTATTTTAATTACCTTTGCATGTTAAATTGAGATTGTCATGTGTTGTTTCGGTCAGTACAAATATAAATAAAGCATTACAGATCAATGTTCGAGAATCGAAATGTAAGGCTTTTGTTTAGTTTTTTGTCTGGGGTTATTTTACTTTTTATAATAGCCCCAATAGCAGGAATGTATCTTGCAGAAAATCCAATAGCGGCAGTTCAGAGGGGATTTGATAAGGAGTTGGCCTCAAGTATATGGTTAACAATAGGGACAGCGATGTTGGCTACATTAATATTTGGGGCATTAGCAATACCCTTGGCTTATTTACTGGCAAGAAGGGAATTTGTTGGAAAGCGAATTGTAAGCGGCCTGGTTGATTTACCAATAGTTATTCCTCACTCAGCGGCAGGCATAGCATTGCTTGGTGTTTTTTCGCGTGACACGATAATAGGAAAAGCGGGTTCGGTGATAGGGCTTCATTTTGTTGGATCACCAGCAGGGATTATTATAGCAATGGCATTTGTAAGCCTTCCATTTTTAATTAATGCTGCCCGTGATGGATTTTTAACAGTGCCCCCCCGGCTTGAAAAGGCAGCATTAACATTGGGTGCCTCCCCGTTACAAGTGTTTTTTACGATTTCGCTGCCTTTGGCAATGCGACAAATAATAAGTGGTGCGATCATGATGTTTTCGAGGGGGATGAGTGAATTCGGAGCCGTTGTTATTATTGCCTATCATCCGATGATTGCCCCAGTGATGATCTGGGAGCGCTTTGCCTCATTTGGATTATTATATGCCAGGCCAGCAGCCTTGATATTTATAAGCATCAGCTTAATTGTATTTATTATAATGCGGTTGGTGACGAAAGGAGGGAAGTATGTTAAGGATTGATCAATTGGTGGTTAAGTTTGATGATTTTGTGCTTGGACCTCTGGATTTGAGTGTTGAACCTGGTTCGTATTTAATGATATTAGGGATCTCAGGGGCTGGGAAATCGGTTTTGCTTGAAACGATATCAGGTTTGAAAAGGGCAGCATCAGGAAGGATTGAACTAAAGGGTATTGATATAACGAAACTAAATGCGGGGCAAAGGGGAATTGGATTGGTATATCAGGATCAAGCTTTATTTCCTCATCTTTCTGTAGAGGAAAATATATGGTATCCCCTCAAGATGAGAGGTGTGGGTTATAAAGAACGAATTGCAAAGGTGAAAGAACTTGCTGCACTGATGGAGGTAGAACATTTGTTAAAAAGAAATATACTCACATTATCAGGAGGAGAAAGCCAACGGGTATCATTAGCCAGGACACTTGCATCAGATCCTGGTGTATTATTGCTAGATGAGCCCTTATCATCTTTGGATCCTCAAATGAAAAATGAGCTAAGGGTATTACTTGGTGAAATTCACAAGAAAGGTAAAACCATAATCCATGTTACCCATGACTATATTGATGCAGCTTCATTGGGGACCCAAATTGTAGTAATAGATAAGGGACGAATTGTGCAGCAAGGTTTTGCAGAGGATGTATTTAGTAAACCTGAGAATGAATTTGTGGCTCATTTCTGTGGTATGAAAAACTTTTTTAAAGCAAAGCTTGATGTAATAGCAGTAGATACAGATTTGAAAACAGCAATAATTGGGAAAGGCCTGAGAATTTCATTACTTACTGAGGAAATGAAAGGAGAAGGATATATATTATTTTCCGGAGAAGATGTAATTTTGTCGGAGCAACAAAATGAATCGTCAGCATTAAACACATATTATGGCCAGATAACAGGCTATTCGAAAGTAGTTTTGGGCATGGAGGTGTTGGTAGATATAGGTGTAATTGTCTCTGTGAAAATAAGCCATCAGTCATTTGAAAAACTTCGGATTGAACAAAAGGGTCAGATATGGGTTAGCATAAAAGCTTCTTCGGTTCAATTCATAAAATCTTGTATATGAATTCAGAATCTATGTCAGCACATCCAAGGATGCTATTTATTGGCTC
>CAYLYP010000090.1:1505-12438 GCA_964387795.1 uncultured Bacteroidales bacterium | reverse complement strand
CTGATTTTGCATGCTGGCGGGCAATCGCTTTCTGATTTAAGGCATGAAAAATTGAAATTCTTTCAAATAATGGGTGTCCACTTATTCTTGCGATATCATCAAGTTCATCTACCACAACAGGGTCTGCAATGAAAGCCCTTGCTCCTTCAATGCTTCTTGCGATATCATCGGCAATAAGGCCTCCCAGATTGCTTGCGTGTTGGCCTAATACGCCCACTTTAAGGTCTTCAATGAGTGCCTTGTTAACATTATAAACACCGGATTTAATAGGTTTTACCAAACCACCCCTTCCAACAATTATCTTAATGTTTTCTTTGGGGATATTAGCATCTACAAGTTCCTGAAGGATAATGTTTTTTCTGAATTCATACTGATCTGTTATCTTGTTAAAAACAGCCAATTCTTCTGATGCGTGTTTAATGTTTTTTAGAAAAATCTCTTTTGTGTTTTTAAAAACAGCAATTTTAGTAGAGGTAGAGCCCGGATTTATTGTTAAAATCAAATCATCATCAATATGGTTTATCATATTCCATTGTTTTTAAGGTGAATTAATTCACAGCAGCAGCCAGGGCAATACTGTTCAGTTTTGTTTCATCGCTATCTGCCCTTGATGTAAGGACAATAGGTGCAGATGCACCTACAATAACTGCGGCACATTTGGCTTGAGCAAAAAAGATAAAAGATTTATACATCGCATTTGAAGCTTCGATATCATCGCCTACTAAAAGGTCAGCATCACCGGCTACCTGGCTAACAATTCCTTTGTGTTCGGCGCTGTGTTTACTTACGGCATTATCAAAGGCCAATGGTCCATCAATAAGACAATTTTTAATCTGACCACGGTCAGCCATCTTGGCTAATGCTGAAGCTTCCATACTTGACTTCATGTCAGGATTTACAGTCTCTACTGCACTCAATACTGCAACCTTGGGTTTTTCAATCCCTAATTTTCTCATATATTCAACCGAGTTTTTTATAATGGAAACTTTACCACTAAAATCGGGAGCAATATTCATTGCAGCATCTGTAAGTGCAATGATTTTGTGATAGGTTGGAAGCTCAAACAGAGCAAGGTGCGATAAAAGTTCACCACTTCGAAGGCCATATTCTTTGTTTAATACAGCCCTAAGAAGGTTAGCTGTTCCAAGGTTCCCTTTCATTAAAATGTCGGCTTGTTTGTCGTGAACCATTTTTACAGCAATAGCAGCAGCTTTATCAGCATCTTTTTCGTCAATGATTTCAAATGATTTCAGGTCAAAATGGTTTTTTTGGGCTATTTCAAGGATTTTTTCCTTGTTGCCCACAAGAACGCCATCGATAATGCCTGCTTTGCAAGCATTTACTACGGCTTCAAGAGCGTTGTCATCATGGGCAGCTGCAAGAACTAATTTTTTCTTGCGATTTGATTTCGCCATCTGGTGTAAATCAATAAGATTTTTCATGCTAATTTTTTTTACGTATTGAAATACATTCACCTTAGCCTTTTCTGGTCTTTTTGACCAATAACAATACTTATGGCTTTGTTTATCAATACAGTATGGGATGATTTTTAAAATTCATAATGTGAGGCAAAAATACAAAAAAACTACTTCCCATAAAAATCAATCATCTGTTGTAATGAATATTGACAAACTAAGCAAAAACCTTTGGCATTCAACTCTTTCATATAACAGTTGTATGCTGGACGATATATCCCTTTTGAGCGATAGCCACCTCCTTCATAGACCCCTACTTTATATTTTAGGGCATCCTTTATGGGAGTAGGTATTGGAGTGCCTTCCTGGAGTAGGTGTTTCCATTTACTATCAAAATCAACAAGACTTGTAATATTTGGCGCTGTAGGCTCTGTATCTATGGAATGTAATTCCTCAAAAGCAACTTCTGATGAGAAATACTCATCAGCAAGGCCTCCAAAAGAATGACCAAATTCATGGATTAAAACAAGAAAACTATCCGGGTGCCCTGCTGTGGTTATTGCATAAAAGTTATAAATTCCACCACCTCCGTAGCGTTCAGAATTGACCAAAATGATTATCTGATCAAAGGGGACACCAGAAGCAATGGAATGTATAGTTTGAATGTCAGATGTAGTCAGGTATCTGTCAGTTTCAAAGGTATAAAACTCTGAATTAAAGGTTGTATTGTTCCATTTCCAATCGCCTGGTATATCAGTGCCCTGTTCTTCTGATGGTACTTCAACAGACCAGATGTTTATTTTATCCTTGTTCGTGTCAAATGGTGGCTCAGTAAACAGTCTGCCAACAAAGTTGTTAACATGTTGGTTAAATAGTTGCATTTCGTCTTTAGTATATCCTTCTGAAAGAAACAAGATGTCAAGCTTTTCTTTATAATCGCCTGAGTTTTGAACTTTATTGATTTTAAAAGGGTGGCTATTTTCACGTGAAATATAGATACTGGCCGGATCAAAGATTACACTAAGTTGTTCACTCCAGCTATTATTTGACGTAAGGGATAAAAATTTTATTATGCTTTTCTCTTTTGGATAGGGAACGATTACACTACCAGGGAAAGTACGCCATGCTGATTTTGCTTCTTCTGTTGATTGCCATTCAAAGTAAAGGCTGGAATAAGTTTTTGAAAATAGCATTTTTTTACCTTCCTTATCCCATATCTGAACCTGATGGTCACCATACATGAAAGGATCAAGTAACTTTTCCCTGGAACCTGACCAATATGGTTGTTCATAAAATTTATCAAAAGATACAATAGTAGTTTCTGAATTTCCAGTACTGTAGTAATCAACTCGCAAACCCTTGTTTTGAAAATAATCATTATAATTCATATTCTGGCCATGTGCTAATTGTATAATGCTTAGCTCAAAAAGCAGCATTATTAACATGAACTTATAGAGATTGCTTATAGAATGGTTGGATTCCATGTTTTATAATTTAGTTTGTTTTAAATATCAGATTAGGGAAATACAAGGATGAATTCCAAATTGTAATTTTTGAACATTCATTATGCGAAGATATGATATTCTTTTTAAATATCCTTAGGTTAATCATATTCTACTATTATAGAACACGCTGGCTTAGTATTTTTAGTGCTTTAATGCAATTTTTCTAACCTTAATTCATTATAATTCAAGTATATTATGATTGATGATTGTAAAATAAAAAAGGGATTTTTTCACGTGAAAAAATCCCTGGAGATATAATGGATTTGTTAGTTGTATTAGTTTATTGAAATATTTTTTAACAGATTTAATTTATCAGCATCATGCCGCGGAATGACTATTGATAGTATCCCGTTTTTATAACTTGCTTCAATTTTTTCAGGATTAGCTTCTTTTGGAATGCTGAAAGACTTACTAAAAGCTTTAACTGAAAACTCTTTTCTGATAAATGTTTCAGTATCATCAACTTGCTTTTCGTTTTCATAAGAAACGACAAGCATATTATTCTTTACCTCAATTTTTACAGCTTCTTTTGAAATACCGGGTATTGCCAATTGTATCTCCCAGGCGTTGTTTTTATCTAAGATATTGTATGCCGGGCAGACATTACAATTTTGATTGTTCAAAGCAATATTTCTTTCAATCATGTTTGAAAGCATTTCTGCAGCATTAGGCGCTGTATTCCATCGTATTATTGTCATTGTTTGATCCTCCGTTTTATTTTTAATTCTGTTTCTGCATATTTCAAATTATATACCAAATCCACTTTTCGTATGATAATGAATAAAAACAAGACAAATTGACCGGAACATATAATATTTATATGACACATTGGCACAATTATTAAAATTTGTAATAATATTTGTATTTTTATGCGATTTTAAAAAACATAGTACATTAAATTTTGGTTTATATGCTGTATTAGTATATTATCAATTTTATCATTGAATTGCAAGGGGGGACAAAGGTGAATACACAGCATCATAAAGTATTGGAATTTTTTAAGTTTCGAAAAATATTACTTCCGGTATTATTAGGTCTTGGTGTTGCATTTTATCTTGTCTATAGGAATTTTGATCCTGGAGTCTTTAAAACACTGCGATGGAACAATAATTCTTATGTGTTTCTATTCCTTGCTTTGGTATTGATGGCTGTAAGGGATTTGTCCTATATGTATCGTATCAGGATATTAACCGATAAGCAGTTAAGTTGGCGAAAAAGCTTTGATGTCATTATGCTTTGGGAATTTGCTTCTGCTGTTACACCAAGTGTTATAGGTGGATCGGCTGTTGCATTGTACATTGTTCATCGCGAGGGTATAGGTATGGGGCGCACAACTGCAATTGTTATGATTACTGCGCTACTTGATGAGTTATTTTATATTGTTATGGTTCCAATAGTGTTTCTAATTGTTGGTACTTCAAGTTTATTTATTTCAGAGGGCCAATACGTATTATTTAATACAAAATTTGGCACACAGGGCATATTTGTTATAGGTTATTTTGTAATCATTGTCCTTACAAGTATTATCATATATGGCGTGTTTATAAATCCGAGAGGTCTAAAATACATACTTCTTTCCATATTCAGGATTCCTTTTCTTCGCAGGTGGCGTGTTCAGGCTGGTCAAACGGCTGATGAAATAATAACTACTTCATCAGAAATGAAAGGTAAACCTGTTAAATTCTGGCTAAAAGCTTTTGGAGGTACGTTTTTAAGCTGGACAGCAAGGTTTTGGGTGGTTAATTGCTTAATCCTTGCGTTTATCAATGTTGATAATCATTTTTTGATTTATGCAAGGCAACTTATTATGTGGGTTATTCTTATGATTAGTCCAACTCCAGGAGGAAGTGGAGTTGCTGAAATTGTTTTTAGCGGTTTCCTGGGTGAGTTTATTCCAAAAGGATTTGCTGCCCCTCTTGGTGTTTTATGGAGAGGCCTTAGCTATTATCCTTATCTTTTCATTGGAGTAATCATTCTTCCTTATTGGTTAAAGAGGGTTTATCATTCAAAAAAGATTTCCTCTCAAAACAATAATGAAAAAGACTGAAATGGATTTGTTTAAAAGTGTTTAAGCTGATAGGCCCCAAATATTTACAATGTTATCCTAATAATTTTGATAGAATGAATTGTTTTGCACTATTAATCAAGCTATAAAATTTCCTGAGTCTTTCTAATATCGTCAGTTTTGTTACTATTTGCATAGTGTATTATTATGTTTTATCTTATTGTCCAACTTCTTTAATCAAAGGTGTTTAATGCTTACATTATTTTAGCAACGTATATGAGAAAGCTATAATATGCGACAATCCTATATGTATTTATTCTTAAAAATCAATCCCTTATTTGTTTTGTAATTTATTATTATTCAGCTAAATATAATTTTATTCTAAGTGTTTCACTGATAAAGCAATTATTAAGGCAGTTCTTTTTACCCATTCATTTTCAGTAAATAGCCCAACAGTCTGTTTAGTAAATTTGTATGTTGGAAAATCTATACACTTCAGTATTTCTGAAACATGAATTGTGAATGAAAAGCAACAGCATTATGAAAAAGACAAAACACTCAACCCGGAACATAAAAAAAAGAATGATATTAAGATCACTTTTTTTAATAGTCACTTTCATTGGAACCCAAAGCTTTCAGACTATTGCAATGGGAAACCCGGGAGGTGACCAACCTTCTCCAAAGGGAAGCACTTATTATAGTTTTAACGATGGAGCTTGGGAAAATATTGATACCTGGAGCCTGAACGCAGGGGTTTACAATGAACCATCACAGTTGCCAGGTTCAGAAGATATTGTTGTTATTCAGTTGGGAAAGACAGTAACAATGAATGGCAATGATGTTGTTATAGCAAAAATTGAAGTCAATGATGGTACATTAGACTTAAAAAACACAAGCGGGCATAACTTTAATACAATTACAGGCCTTGCCAATGGGAAGATAAAACTATCAACTGACAATTTCCCTGCCGGTGATTTAAGTGGCTTTGCAAATGCCTCAACAGGGGGAACGGTTGAATATTACGGCGAGGGTTTTGAATTATTGCAAGCAAGGACTTTTCGTAACCTTGTTATCAATATGACAGACGCTACAAATCAGATTGTATTGTTATCAGATTATACACTTAATGGATCCCTAAGTATTGTGAAGGGAGAATTTCTTTTTGGAAATGGAACAGAAACAAGCTCAAGAAACCTGACAGTTAAGGAACATGTTGAAATACTTTCTGGGGGGAAAATTAGAACTGGTTCAGGGAATGCAAGGCATCAGTTTAATATTTATGGAAATTTTACCAATCAGGGGGATGTTCAGTTTACAAACAGGACTGCGGCAAATTATACTGCAGAAGCTTCGGATGGTATTGTTGATGTGAACTTCCTGAGCGGGATAAGAAATCAGTTTATGGTTTTAGAAGGCCCTTCACGTTTTTACAGGATTGTTATTTCAAAAGGAACTGCATCAACGTATGAACTTAATATTTCAGCAACACAGGCTTCTTATTTTGAGCTCTTTGGTTACGCCAACGAAAACCACTCAGAGATTGCCCAGTTGGCAAGCAATTCTAATGCTTTAGCTTTGATATACGGTACAGTAAGGATTGGCCAGAATATAAATATCCCTCATCTTAGCGGAGCTGAATATTATAATGTTTCCCAAAATGCAATATTATGGGTTGATGGAGGTAGTGTTACAAAACCAAGTGGTTCAGGAATAGTAATTTATGGAAGGATAAAGGTTTCAAACGGAACGCTTAATTCCGATATAAGCAGTGGTATTATTACCCGCCTGACAGGAGTATTTGAATCTACAGGAGGAACCACCACATTAGGACAGTTCAGGACTTCTGTTTTAGGCACCGAACATAAGGGAACCTATATTCAAAGCGGAGGGCTTGTTATTATCAATGGTGAGCTTTCTTCAACAAGCCATTATAGTTTTACCTTAGCTTATGATGGAACTTCATTTTCTTTAACCGGAGGGACATTAAGGATTAATGGCACGAATACTAAAGGTGCGATTTTTATTAATTCAAATTCCGCAAATCAAAACATCAATGCAAACGGAACTCTTGAATTGATTTCTACAAATACCACCCCATTTAGAATTTCTTCTGTTTCGCCTTTCCCAACAGTGGTAATGAAGAGAGTTGGTTCAGGTACAAGGGAGTTTACCCTGGATGGAGGTACCGTTGGAACATCTCCTGCAAATATGGCTGAATTATCAAGGCAACCTTTAGTTACAAAAGGCAGTTTAACGATTGAGGACAATATTATTTTTAGTCCAAAGGGACAGGATGTTAGTATAGGTGGAAGTTTTAGCCTTGGAGCAACTTCATCTTACGTTGCAGGCAGCAATACAACACATTTTACCGGTGCAACATCAAACTATTCAATAAATATTGCCTCAGGAGCCACAACAAAGTATTTTCATAACCTAAACATTGATAATGCTTCTTATACGGGTTCTCTTTTGGGAAGCAATATAACCATTGGAAACAATTTGCTTGTGAGTTCAGGAACTTTAGACTTAGGTACACAAATACTTACTGTCAGGGGAGATATAACAAATTCAGGGACTATTACCAACACCACCGGAAAGGTATTGGTAACACAAAGAGGAAGGTTGACAAGCATTAATGTTATTTACGGTGGATACTATACCTCAGTGCCAACAGTCACTGTTAGTGCCCCTCCGGCAGGAGGGACAACAGCTACAGCAGTAGCAATTTTAAATGGAACAACTATCAGCCAGATTATTATTACAAATACAGGAAGCGGATATACTTCAAATCCAACGATTTATATTAGTAATAATGGTTGGGCATTTACCAGCAGAACTTATTCAGCGACCCATGAAATAGGGGGCGATGGAAGTGGAAAATTTGGAAACCTGGAAATTAATGAAACACATTCGAACACCAGTCAAATTACTTATTTATCCTCTAAACAAACTGTAACAGGAACCCTGACCCTAACAAATGGTATCCTTGACCTTAGGACTTTTAATCTTGACCTTGAAGGCAGCCTTGCTGATAACAATTTAGCTAATTACAATAATAGCAAGATGTTAAGAACTTCCGGAAACCATTCTGATGGGGGGTTAACAAGAACAATTTCTGCTGATGGTACTTATATATTCCCTATTGGAACTGCGAATTTTAATAATTCTAGATATAGGTATGCTTATGCTGAGCAGGTGTATTCAAATGTTACATCCCCAGGCAAGGTTCAGATTAATGGTGTGCCTCAAAAACTGCCTACTTTAACTGATGATAGTAATCCTACATTAAGGATATATCTTAAATATTATTGGAGGATTAGGCATTCGGGTTTTTCTGTCTTGCCTGATGTAGTAAACAGATTTATCGGTTATAAAGGCGACATCAACAATGACAACAAATGGACCCAAATGGTTACAGGCAAGGTAGTTAATAATGTGAGATCGCAGTATGGTAGTCTTGTTGGAGGAACCACAGATGATACAAATATATTAAATTATGAGCCATTACATGAACTTGAAGCTGGTGAGTTTACTGCCGGGAGGGTACAAAACTTTCAGGGTGAAATCATGATTTATTATACACGGGATCATGGTGCATCCACTGGTGTAGCAGCAAGGGAACCCATATGGAGGGACAGGGATACCTGGACAAGGAGTGATAGGATTATCACTACATATAGTGTTCATGATAGCAGACAGCCAAGATTGGATTTTGGTGATTATCCCAAAATAGGAGATATTGCAGTGATAGGTTGGGTTCCATGGGATGATCCAAAAACAGATTTAAGGGGACAGCCACATGGTGTATGGATTGATAATACGGATGAAACTGTAGGGAAAATAGAGTTTACTCAAATGACCGATCCATCAGGAAACCCTGTGCCACGTGTTTATCGATCAAACTTCCAATTCAGGCCTACGCTTTGTATTAATGAAAGTGGAACTCTTGATGCAGGACTTGTTGAAGGTGAAGGGATGTTTTGGATGAGGTATTCTGATGCTAATCTTTCATCAATGGATTTTGGGGATTTTTCTGCCCAGGACTCTGCTTATTTTGCTTACGAAAACAATGCAAATGGTAAAATTTACAATAATATCCCTTCAGTAGTTCCCAATATTATTTTTGCAAATGATAGTTGGGGTGCAAATGACAGGAATGTTACTGTTTCAAAAAATCTTACCACAAATGGGAATTTGGAGATTTTAGGGAATTTAAACCTTTTATTAAGCACAGGAGCAACTGGCGATATAACAGTTGGCAGGGATTTGTTAATGTATGAAACCATTGATCCCTTAGAGGGACATCCTAGCGGGGGAGGGGCAGAACTTGCATTTCAGAATAGCGGGACTGCACGTAGTCTTACTGTGAATGGGGATATTAAGCTTCAAAACAGTGCTGCATTAATAAGGATTAGAAGCGCCAATACTCCGGCACAGATCCATAATATCAATCTGTATGGCAATATAATTCAAAACACAGGGGGAGGCGCTTCTCCCAATGGTCTTGTTTTTTATTCCGGTTCTGTAAATAATGACAGGGTTATATTAAACCTTCTTGGTGGGGAAAGTAAATCCTATACATATACTTCGGGGGATAATCCTGCTTTTTATCAAATTGTGCTTGATAAAGGGACTTCTCAAACACCTTCTTTTACAATTAGCAATAACTTTTCACTTAATGGCCCAACAGGTGGCGAATCGGGAGAAAAAGCATTATTGCTGAAAAACGGGAGTTTTGTATTAAACCATCCTGATATTAATATAAACCTATCAACGGGTGGTGAGGATTTCTCAATTCCAGGCACAAGTGCCTTAATAATGAAGCAGGGAAAAGTAAACGTGAGCGGGGCTGATAATGGCATCTCATTAGATGGATTATTGAAAATCGAAAATACGGGTTTTGTGAACCTTGATGGTGGCTTGGGTCTAAATAACTATATCGAGTATTCTTCATCAGGCAATGCTACAATTGATATTAGCGGAGGGAACCTTATTGTGGGCTCCCAGATACGAAGGGCACCTTCAAATGCTTCCGGTATATTGAATTATTTTCAGACCGGAGGAACTGTCCTTGTGGGTAAAAATGCTGCCCCTGAAGCTGCGAACGGGACTTTTGAGGTTATCAACGAAGGCAGTCATTTTGACTTTACGGGGGGGGCATTAACAATTGCAAGGGCTCAGACTTCTGCAGAAGAAGCTACATTGTTACTTGAGCCTTCATCTGGCAATATTGGAAACACTACACTGTTTGTTGGAAACAATGATACTCCGGCTTCAAGTGTTATAACCATAAAGTCAACTATTGAATTGGGGCATCTTACTGTTTCGGGTACCAATGATTTTACTGTTCAGCTTAAAGAACGTTCATTAGTGGTTAAAGGTGACCTTACAATTGGTTCTGGAAAGACTTTTGACGGACAGGGATTGTTTAACCTTACTGTAAACCGCAATTTGATTAACAATGGAACAGACAATTTGAATGTGGATACCCTGTTTATGCTTGGTACAAACCTTGTTCCATCTTCCGCCGACCAACAGATTAGCGGGAATGTAGGAGTGAAAAACTTTAATGTTCAGCCTGCAGGTTCAGTAACACTACAGCCTGGCACAACAATGGATATTTCAGCTTCGCTGGGTATTTATTCAGGAGTATTTAATGATGGTGGCAATAATGTTACCCTAAGGGGAAATGTGTATAACGAAAGCATCCACTCATCCTCTGACCCTGCTGCAGGGGGTTTGATATTTGCCGGCACTTCTGCTCAAAGGATTTATGGTACAGGCCAGTTTGGAAGGATTGAAATCAATAATTCTAACGGGGTAATCCTGGAAAACGATATCTCATTAACAAATGATATTAGTTTGAGGAGCGGGATCTTTCAGTTGCAATATTTCAAGTTAAGTCTTGGGGAGAATACAAACATCATTAATCTTGATGGGGATTTTAGTTCAACAAAAATGATTGCTGTGGATGGAAGTGATTTTATCCGTGGAATTCAAAAAGCACT
>CAYLYP010000090.1:0-1405 GCA_964387795.1 uncultured Bacteroidales bacterium | reverse complement strand
GATGAGATAAGCTACCTTGGTGCAAGGTTATACAATGATGCATGGTCAAAATTCCCTGAAGCCTTCACCGGAGAATTGAAAATTGTCAATGAGACAGACAATCAGGTAAACTTTATCTTTTCAGGGGTGTCACATATTTCTGGTGATTATACTGCTGGAATTGACAGCGATATTCCAAGTAATGTCCCGTTGTTTTATACAATAAACAGTGGAAACTGGACTGATCCTACAATCTGGTTAAGAGAGGGTGGGGGAGAAGTGCCTCTTACAGGGCCTTCAGGACATATTGTTAGAATTATGCCTGGCCATACTGTTACAATGAACACTAATACCAGGCAGGCTTACAGGACTATTATTCAAGCCGGAGGCAGGCTAGATGTCAATACAACAATTAACCATACCTTAGGGCAGGTAAGCGGGCAGGGAACCCTTGCTTTGCAATCAAGCTCTGTTCCTTCCGGTAATTATGATAATTTCGTAGCTACCGGTACCGGGACTTTTGAGTTTGGTGGGAATGGAAGCTATACTTTGCCAACGAATATGGATTTCTATAATAGTTTAACGCTTAGAGGTAGTGGAACAAAAACTCTGCCTGCTTTACGGCTTTCAATTCGCGGAAATCTAAAAATAAAAGAAACGGCAGTTTTAAATGCGGTTGACTATATTAGATTATATGGTGACTCTTTGGTATTAGAACCAGGTGCAGGATTTAGATCAACAAGCTGGACGCTATTCCAAGGTGCAATTGCTAAACAAAAGATGTATGGGGATTTTGTTGGTTCAAATAAGTTTTTTAGCCTTTATATATTAAATCCACTTGGTGTTCAATTTATTGGGAATGCCGATGTTTCAGGAAGTATTAATCTCAGTGATGGTGTCTTGGAAATAGTTGAAACGAGTGCATTGTTACTTACTAACGCAAATGGTATTTCTGCTTCTTCTAATTTTACTAAAAGCTGGATTGAAGGAAAAATGATTCGACGTCTTGCTAATGGTTCATCAGGCTCTTCAGCAACAACAACCAACCTTTTTCCTGTTGGACAAAATGGGATTAAGAGGTTTGTTACCCTCAACAATGTTTCACATGGAAGCGGTTCAAAAGAATGGACAGTTAATTATAAAAACGAAAACGTGAACAATGCAGGGTATGATGCATCAAGCTCTGGTGCAAATATTCTTGCTGTTCATGAGTCAGAGTATTGGGAAGTTACTTCTCCAACAGGTGGCGGTCAGGCAAATATTCAATTTAGCTATGGAACTGAAACCGGGATTGATGATGCTCTTCCTTCATTTAGCGAAGACATTTCGATTGTTAAATGGAGTGGGACACAATGGGAACATGCAGGAAATCCTGCAGCAAATTATGTTGTCGATCTGGTAAACAACAAAGTTCAAACCAATCAGG
>CAYLYP010000089.1:0-12671 GCA_964387795.1 uncultured Bacteroidales bacterium | reverse complement strand
TTTGAAGCTGATGATGTGATTGGCACCATTGCCAAAAAAGCTGAGTTGCAAGGCTTCACTACATTTATGGTGACCCCGGACAAGGACTTTGGACAGCTTGTTAGTGATAACATCTTTATGTACAAGCCTGCCCGCATGGGAAATGGGATAGAAATACTTGGGGTTAAAGAAGTCTGTGAAAAATATGCCATCAACAATCCCGAACAGCTTATTGACATACTGGGCCTTTGGGGCGATGCTTCTGATAATATCCCCGGTATCCCGGGAGTGGGTGAGGTAACAGCAAAAAAACTGGTGGCTGAATTTGGGAGTGTTGAAAACCTGATTGCAAATGCATCGGATATAAAAAACCCCAAGATGAAAGAAAAGGTGATTGAACATGCCAATCAGGCGATACTGTCGAAACGGCTGGCTACCATCATTCTGGATGTCCCTGTTGATTTTAATCCAAAAGAACTAGAATATAGCGGCCCGGACGAAAGTATCCTGAGGCCTTTGTTTGATGAACTTGAATTCAGGACTTTTGCCCAAAGGCTTTTTGGTGCCCCAACAATCCCCCAGCCTGTTGCAACTGTCAAAAAGACGGTCACTTCCTCACAAACAAGCTTGTTCGACCTTATTGAAGAACAGGAGAACGACAGTACGCAAAGGCTGAACGACATCATGTCGAAAGAAGCCTATAAAATGCTTACAGCTAAGGAAGACCTTATTCAGTTATCAAAAACACTTATTGAAAGCGGGCATTTTTGCTTCGATACCGAAACCACAGGCCTTAATACCGTTGAAGATGAGCTGGTGGGCATGTCTTTCTCTGTTGAAGCGGGCGCTGCATGGTATGTGCCAGTACCAGCCGAACGGAATAAGGCTGTTGAAGTTGTAAATATCTTTAAAGAAGCCTTTGAAAACCCGGCCATTGAAAAAACAGGGCAGAACATTAAATTCGATATGGGTATCCTCTTAAGTTATGGGATCAGGCTTCAGGGCAAGCTCTTTGATACCATGATTGCCCATTACCTTCTTCAGCCCGACATGAGACATAATATGGATGTTTTGGCCGAAACCTATCTTGGCTATACCCCGGTTTCGATAGATGAGCTTATTGGCAAAAAAGGTAAGGGGCAGAAATCAATGCGCCAGGTGGATAAGGATATCGTATCGGCTTATGCCTGTGAAGATGCCGATATCACACTCCAACTAAGAAAGACCTTCGAGCCAATGCTTAAAGAACAGGGCATGACAGGACTCTTTGATGAGGTTGAAATACCCCTGATTGAGGTATTGATGGATATGGAGCACGAAGGGGTTGCCATTGATGTTAAAGCACTTAAGGATTATTCAGCCGAGCTTGAGATAAAGATTTCAGAAATTGAAAAAGAAATTTTTAGCCTTGCGGGAAGCTCATTTAATATTGCATCACCAAAGCAGTTGGGCGAAATATTGTTTGATAAGCTTAAAATTGTTGAGAAGGCGAAAAAGACAAAAACCAAGCAGTATTCGACCGGAGAAGAGATTTTGTCCAAGTTGGTGAACAAACATCCCATCATACAAAAAATACTTGATTACAGGTCGCTTACAAAGCTAAAATCCACTTATGTGGATCCCCTTCCCGAATTGATATCAAAGAAAACGGGCAGGATACATACTTCCTATAACCAGGCAGTAGCTGCTACCGGGAGGCTAAGCTCCAACAATCCCAACCTTCAGAACATCCCAATCCGTTCGGAGGAAGGGCGTGAAATCAGAAAAGCATTTGTTCCCCGAAATGATGATTATGTGCTCCTGGCGGCTGACTATTCCCAGATTGAATTAAGGATCATAGCATCCTTATGTAAAGATGAGGCCATGATGGAAGCTTTTCATAAGAACCTTGACATCCATGCTGCTACTGCGGCTAAGGTGTATAGGGTATCATTGGATGAGGTAAGCAAGGAGATGAGGCGCAATGCCAAGACTGTAAACTTTGGTATTGTTTACGGTATTTCAGGCTTTGGCCTTGCCGACAGGTTGAATATCCCGAGGAGGGAAGCCGAAGAACTGATTAACCAATATTTTAATACCTACCCTGGCATAAAAGCCTATATGGACAAGACAATTAGCTTTGCACGTACTCATGGATACGTTGAAACCATTTTAGGGCGCCGGAGGATCATCAATGATATCAACAGCAATAATGGCCTCATAAGGGGATATGCCGAGCGAAACGCCATCAATGCCCCCATACAGGGCTCTGCGGCTGATATGATAAAACTGGCTATGATAAGGATACACAAAGCCCTTAAAGATAAAAAAATGAAAAGCCGGATGATCATGCAGGTGCATGATGAATTGGTTTTCGATGTCTTTAAGGACGAGATTGATGATATAACCCCACTGATATCCGGTTTAATGAAAAATGCAATCACACTTGATGTGCCCCTTGACGTAGATATCAATACAGGATTAAATTGGCTTGAAGCACATTAAAAAATCAAAAAGGGATGCAAAGCATCCCTTTTTTTTCACTCTTTCAAATAATAAAAACTATGAAAACCGAACAATTAAGAAAGAGTATCTGTTACAGCTAACGCAAAGCATCAGCCTTTTATTGCATTTTTGTAGTGTTCGTACCTTTCGAGGATTTGATAAACATAGCGGTATGGTTCGCTTCCCCTGCAATATCCATGCCGGACAACAGGGTCACGGTAAAACTCAGGACGGGATTTATTTAGCAGGAAAAAATCAACATTGTCTTTCCAGATGTTTGGGTTTTTACCATATTTCTCGGCAAGCCTCCTGGCATCAAGCACATGTCCCAATCCGGCATTGTAAGCGGCCAATACAAATTTCATGCGCTCCTCATCATCCTCAATTTCATCTTTTAGTCGGCGGTCAAGATATTCCAACAGTTTAATCCCTGCTGCAATATTTTGGGAAGGAGAAGATGTGGAATCCACTTCAAAACGTTCGGCGGTTTTAGGCATGAGTTGCATCAGGCCAAAGGCACCTGCCCATGATACAGCTTCCGGGTTAAAACGGCTCTCCTGATAAATAATAGAAGCAACCAGCCTCCAGTCCATATTATGCTTTTTAGCATGGGCTTTGATATAATCATCAAAAACGGAAATACGTCCGCCATTTATTGAGTAAAAATCGCTCTTAACGATGTATGCTGCCCGATCACTTTTGTAGTATTTATTAAAGATACTGGTAAACTGTCGGGTTTGTTTAAAATCTTCGAGCCATTTATTCAATTCTTCGAGCAGTTGAGGAGCATCCTCCCTTACAGCCCAGGCCAATTTCTGGGGGAAGCTGAGCGGGGTCTGGACATCAATGTTTGAATAATACTTTTGGTTAACCAAAGCAATATGTTCATCGCTTACCGTATATTCAATTTCCCCTTTAGAAACTTTTTCGATAAGCTGTTCGGATTCCAAATCTTCAGTCTCAACAATGTAGATTGTATCCCCGATTTCTTCCATCAGGTTGTGTAAACGCTCAACAAAAGCAGAGTTTTTTTGAACATAAACAGTCTTTCCTGCCAGGTCAAGCTGGTTCCTTACCATCTGGTCTTCTATATCAGAAGATTTCATCGAATACCATTTATCAGGTTTCCGTTGCACCAATACCTGTCTGGTTTGGGTAACAGCATTTGTAAACTGTACCCCTTCATGTCTTGAGCGGGTAACAGTTAAATCCATTGCAATCAGGTCGCATTGTTTGTCATCTGCTAAACAACTGAAGTTTTCTTCAATGTCGTTTGTAGCATATACCTGAAGTTCAACGCCAAGATGATTGGCAAAGAGTTTTAAAAGCTCAAGGTGAAAACCCATTGGTTCACCCCTGTAAACAAAGTAATTAGTGCTGTTAAAATTCGTAGTAGCACGAAGAACGCCTCTTTCAAGAATCTGGGGTAAATCCGCCGACTTATCAAATTCCTCAAATTCTTCTTTTTTTTGAGAATCTGTCAAAAAAAAGGTGGTCAAAAGCACAATTGCCACCAGGCTAAACAAGCTGCTTATGGCAATTTTCTTCTTTTGAGAGTCAATCATGAATCTGTTTTTTGTTAGTAAAATGTTTTGCAAAGATACAAAACCAATAGACAAAAACCTATTTCGGACTGATGACCCATTTAAATGGGTTAGATATTCCAGTCATCGAAGCTGCCTCTCCCTACAAAAATCAGGCCTTTTTTTATCAAAAAAAATTTATCAACAACTTTATTCACAATTTTTCCAATTTTATTTACCTTTGATTGTTTGAGGCCATACTTTCCCCTCATGACAAGACTTTGGGACAGATGTTGAAAAAACAAGTTTTTTTCCCAAAGAAATCCACATTTTTTTCGAGCTTTTCAATTATGCATTTTAATCATATTCCCGGACATGAGGCTATAAAGCAGCGAATGGCCCAATCGATAAGAGAGAACAGGATCAGCCATGCACAGCTTTTTATTGGCCCTGAAGGTGGTGCCGGGCTTGCCATGGCCCTTGCTTATGCACAAATGGTAAACTGCGAAAACCCCGCTGAAAACGATTCCTGTGGGGTATGCAATTCCTGTCAGAAATTTTCAAAACTCATACATCCCGACCTCCACTTCTTCTACCCTATTGCAAAAACAAAGGAGGTAGATGCCGGTTCTGATAAGCTTTCCGCAAAATTGTTCCTGCAGCAATGGAGACCATTTATCAGTGCAAACCCATTCCCCAATCTCAACCAATGGTATGACCATATTGAAATAGATAACAAACAGGGCATCATCAACGTTAACGATTGCAATGAGATTATCAGGATTGTGGGCATAAAACCTTATGAAGCAGGGTATAAAATCGTTATCATCTGGAACCCTGAGAAAATCTTTCATGCTGCCATACCAAAGCTCTTAAAAATCCTTGAAGAACCACCCTCCAGGACGCTCTTTCTGCTGGTAGCCTCAGATACCACACAAATTCTTCCAACAATATTGTCGCGGACACAAATGACCCGCATCCCAAAATACAGCGAATCGGAAATAGCGGCATATCTGACAACAAAATCTCTTTGTTCGAACGAAAGGGCTTTACAGATTGCATTCCTGAGCGATGGGAACATGGGAAATGCCATTGACCAGGCCGCCAAAGAGTCGGATGATAACGCTACCTTTTTAAAGCTGTCGGATTGGCTTCGGCAATGCTATTCGGCTGACATCCCTAAATGGCTTGATTTTAGTGAAGAGATGTCGAAACAAGGGAGGGAGAAGCAAAAGTATTTTTTAAGTTTTGCATTAAGGCTCTTTCGCGAATGCCTGCTCATCAATAGCGGGGCAGAAACGCTGATGAGGATCCCCAAAGGTGAAACAGAATGGATCAGCAAGCTTGCCAAAAATGTTATCAGCCCCCAAAAAATCCTGTATCTGGATGATTTATTCAATAAGGCTATTTATCACCTTGAACGAAATGCCAATCCAAAAATTCTTTTTACCGACCTTGCAGGGCAGGTAAACCTTATCATGCGGGACAAATACTCCCCGAATTAGGGTCAATGGCGTATTATATTTTTTAGTATATTTGCCACCAGACATTAATTGTTTTAATGTATTAAATACCAGAAAATTGAGCAAGACAGACTACATATCACGCGGATGCAAATGTGCTCCCGACCCCCAAAATAAAAACCAGGTATATTCTCATGGATGTAATAAACTCAATGTTTACAATTGGTTAAATGGCATTCCCTCTCCAGAGGGGTTTCCTCCTGCCGAACTTGTAGAGATAAGGTTTAAAAACAGCCGTAAGGATTTTTTTATTGCACCTGTTGACCTTGAACTCGAAGAAGGTGACATTGTGGCAGTAGAAGCAACCCCAGGCCATGACATTGGTATTGTTACCCTGACAGGTGAGCTTGTAATTGCCCAGATGAAGAAGAAGCGGCAATCACCTTCAAGCCCTGACCTTAAAAAGGTGTACCGAAGGGCCAAACCTACTGACATTGAAAAATGGATTTCTGCCCTTGAACTTGAAATCCCTACCATGTACCGCTCCAGGGAGTTTGCTGTTGACAAACAATTGCAAATGAAAATCAGCGATGTGGAATATCAGGGCGACAAGACAAAAGCGATATTTTATTATACTGCCGATGACAGGGTTGACTTCAGGGAATTGATAAAAATAATGGCGGAGGCATTTGGTGTAAGGATTGAAATGCGCCAGATAGGCATGAGGCAGGAAGCCAGCCGCCTTGGTGGCATTGGCTCATGTGGTCGTGAACTGTGTTGTGCAACATGGCTTACAAGCTTTAAATCTGTATCAACTGTGGCAGCCCGCAATCAGCAACTCTCCCTGAACCCTCAAAAATTGGCCGGGCAATGCAGCAAGCTCAAATGTTGTATCAATTATGAAAATGATTGTTATGTAGAGGCCGCAAAAGAACTGCCAGATACCCAGATACCCCTTGTTACAAAAAGGGGCAGGGCGCATCATGTTAAAACCGATGTGCTTAAAAAAATCCTTTGGTATGCTTACGATGATAATCCGGGATTCTTCATTAAGGTTGATCCAAAAACCGTTGTAAAAATACAACAGATGAACGCCAAAGGTGCCCATCCTGAAGAAATTGAGGAATTGGTTGAAATCCCTGTCGTTAAACAAACAGATGCTGATTTTGATTTCAGCAGCAATCAGGAAGACGACCTAAACAGGTTTGACGAACCTCAGCGACCAAGGAAAAAGAAGAAAAACAAAAAAAGAAGGGATAATTTTAGACCCGAATAACAAGCAAGGATAAGCTTTTGCCCAAAAATATAATATTCATGTTTTCTTTACGTTTTTCAACAGAAAACAAATGAAATCCATACATAGGGCATTCCCAGGCAGAGCTAAAAACTAAATGTCATTCGGATATTGCGGGACGATAGTTTGTATCTATAAAAAATCTGACAATGAAAATGTGTTCAATGAAATCAATAGTCCTGTTTTTCTTAATAAGCATGTTTTTTATGGCTTGCAACCAGGACGTTGTTTTCGATAAAAATCAAAAAATCCCTGAAGGGCTATGGCATAAAGACAGTCTTTTTAACTTTCAGGTTGAGATTAATGACACCATCCCGCGTTACGATATTTTCATCCACATAAGAAATACAACGGAGTATCCATATTCAAACTTCTATTTCTTTGTAAATACCCATTTCCCTGATGGGAGGCTTTTCAGGGATACTGTAGAATGTGCGCTTGCACAGCCTGATGGGACCTGGAATGGTGAAGGCTTTGGCAAAATTAAATCAAATACCTTTTTATATCGCACCGGTGTATTGTTCCCCCAAAAAGGCATTTACGAATTTTCATTCGAGCATGGTATGCGTGTTGATGAGATTTCAGACATAACTGATGTTGGCATAAAAATTGAAAAGCAATAACAAAATATTTTTTTAAAGGACTAACCTTCCCTTATTATGAGCAAAAAAATAACAACCGATAAGCGGTTTTTCCTGAAATGGTTCTGGATTCTTTTTGCATTCCCCTTCGCATTTATGTTCCTTTTGCTATTCCTTATTTCTGTGGGGTTAATGGGTTTTATGCCTTCTTTTAAGGAGTTGGAAAACCCTCAAAGCAATCTGGCAAGCGAAATTTATTCTGCTGATGGGGTTATGTTGGGGACTTATTATATTCACAACAGGTCGAACGTGCGATTTGAGGATTTATCCCCACATCTTGTGAATGCACTTGTTGCAACTGAGGACGTGCGATTCGAAAACCACTCAGGTGTTGATGTAAGGAGTATGTTCAGGGTGATTGTTAAAAACGTTTTGGGTGGGAACAGAAGTGCCGGAGGAGGCAGTACCATCAGCCAGCAATTGGCAAAGAACCTGTTTGACAGGCCTGAAAACCCCAATATCTTTAAAATGGTAATCGTAAAGCTTAAGGAATGGGTTACGGCTGCCAAGCTGGAACGCAATTATACAAAAAACGAGATTATTGCCATGTATCTTAACACTGTGGATTTTGGAAGCCATGCTTTTGGAATTAAATCCGCAGCCAAGACATATTTCAATACATCACCTGACTCATTGAAAATTGAAGAAGCTGCTATTTTGGTAGGCATGCTTAAGGCACCAAGTTGGTTTAACCCTGTAAGGAACCCTGAAAGGGCCATCAACCGCAGGGAAGTAGTATTGAACCAGATGCGCAGGTATGGGTATATTACAAATGAGATGTATGACAGCATTCGCAATGTCCCACTTGATATGTCAAGGTTCAGGGTGCAGGATCAAAACTCAGGCCTTGCAACTTATTTCAGGGAGTCACTCCGTCTTAATCTTATTGAGTGGTGTAAGACAAAAATTAAACCAGACGGTGAGCCTTACAACATCTATAAGGATGGATTGAAGATATACACCACCATTGATTCGCGTATGCAGAAATACGCCGAGGAAGCCGTTGATGAGCACATGGGAAAGGACTTACAGCCCGCTTTTTTTAATCACTGGAAGGGGCATAAGAATGCGCCATTTGGCCATGATGTTTCCCAGAAGGATATTACAAGGCTCATGGAGCTCTCAATGAAAAGGAGCGAAAGGTATATCAGGCTCAAAAAAGCAGATGTTCCTGAAGATATGATACGGAAGATTTTTAACACACCTCAAAGCATGACAATATTTACCTGGAAAGGTGAAATTGATACTATCATGTCGCCAATGGATTCAATCCTGTATTATAAGCACTTCCTACAAGCCGGGTTAATGGCAGTTGAACCACAGACAGGGCATGTTAAAGCCTATGTGGGAGGCATCAACTATAAGCACTTTAAATTTGACCATGTAGTTCAAAGTAAGCGTCAGGTAGGTTCAACATTTAAGCCTTTCCTTTATACCCTTGCCATGCAGGAAGGTGAGTTTGGCCCTTGTACTGAAGTGCCAAACATCCCTGTTTCTTTTACAAATGTTGATGGAACAATATGGACACCAAAGAACTCTTCTTCCGACAGGGAAGGAGAAATGGTTACCCTAAAATGGGCTTTGGCAAACAGCGTTAACTATGTTTCGGCATATCTGATTAAAAGATACTCTCCCCTGGCACTTATTAAACTTGTGCGACGCATGGGCATTAAAAGCCATATCGACCCGGTACCTTCTATTTGCCTTGGGACACCAGACCTTTCTGTTTATGAGATGGTTGGGGCAATGAGCACTTTTGCAAACAAAGGCGTTTATGTCGAACCGGTATTTATAACCCACATCACTGATAAAAACGGCAACCTTATTGAGTCATTTATGCCTTATCAGGAAGAAGCCATGAGCGAAGAAACAGCCTATCTGATGCTATGCCTTATGAAAGGGGTTGTGGAAAGCGGTACTGGTGCCAGGCTGAGATACAGATATGAACTTACAAACCCTATTGCAGGGAAAACAGGTACTACACAAAACAACTCTGATGGTTGGTTTATGGGAATCACCCCAAACCTTGCTGCGGGTGTTTGGGTGGGCGCTGAAGACCGTGCTGTAAGGTTCAGGACTATTACCCTGGGACAGGGCGCAAACATGTCGCTCCCCATCTGGGCTATATTTATGAAAAAAGTATATGCCGATAAGTCTATTAACCTGAGCCAGGAAGACTTTGAAACTCCTATGAAGCCAATTAACTTCAGCCTTGACTGTTCAAAATTTGAATCTTCATCACCTCCCGAGGACAATATTTTTAAAACGACCTGGGACTAATGAGTTAGCCTGAGAGGTTATTTTTTAAAACAGCATATTAAATCTTTTTTTGTCAGGATTTTATTTCAGAAATGAAAAACATGTTTCGACAGGCTCAGCCACCATTCCAGAACTTGTAGGTGTTACGGTGGCTGAGCTTGCCGAAGCCATAGTATTTGATTCGCAAACATGTAAGTTTATACATAAGTATAATACGCAGCCATATAACAGGTTAAAAAACATAGGTAAACCATAGTAAATCACTCGTTTTTACTGAAATGCAGCATTTTTGTTTTTCGTTATTTGGATAAGGGGAAATAAATTTTTAATTTGGTATTTAATACCCATCCAAAATTTGGGAAAATCCCTAAAGTTCAACGAAATCAAATGATATGAAAAAAGGAAGCATGTTTCTCTTTGTAAGCCTGTTTTTTTGCTTCCAGGTGTTTTCCCAGGTAAGGGATCAATACAATCCTAACAAACAGGTATTGATTGATTTGTCCTTACGATTATCTTCTGAATATAAAATTAATCATGATCAGGCCGTTGAGAAAGCATTAAAGTCAGGTTTTCCGCTTATCATGGAACCTGAAGAAGGCCTTTTTATGGAACTTCAATATTTTAAGGAAAACAGGCCTTATTTCTTTATCACCCATAATGTACCTGCAGCCCAAACCATTTCAACAAACAAACTTCATCCGGGAGGTGTTTCAGGTTTTGGACTAACAGGTTTTGGACAGACAATAGGCTTATGGGATGGTGGGAAAGTACGTTTGACCCATCAGGAGTTTCAGGGCCGTGCTGAACAAGTAGATGAAGTATCAGGAAACCTTACCCATTCAACCCATGTAGCAGCGACACTTATCGGAGAAGGCTTTCATCCCCAGTCGAAAGGGATGGCATATCAGGCACAGCTTAAGGCATGGGAATGGAACAATGATGTGGCAGAAATGGCCGAAGCAGCGGCAAATGGGATTATCCTTAGTAACCATTCTTATGGATTTGTTACCGGCTGGCGCTATAATACCGGTGATGGGGTTTGGTATTGGTTTGGTGACACGCAGGTGAGTGAAGATGAAGACTTCTTTTTTGGGTTCTATAGTTCGACAGCTAAAGAATGGGACGAAATAGCTTATCTGGCCCCCTATTATTTAATTGTTAAATCAGCAGGCAATGACAGGGGATATGGCCCCCCTTATCAGCCAATACAACACTATGTCTATTCAGATACTTCCTGGGTTGTATCTGATCAGATCCGTCAACGTGATGGAGGAACTTTGGGATTTGATTGTATCAGCCATTCGGGCGTTTCTAAAAATGTACTCACTGTTGGTGCTGTCCATTCAATAAACAACGGCTATTCCCAGCCTTCAGATGTTGTGATGACATCTTTCAGCTCATGGGGACCAACGGATGACGGGCGTATTAAACCAGATGTTGTGGCAAAAGGTGTTGGGACATTAAGTGCCTCTGCCCCTTCAAATACTTCATATACCTCGCTGGATGGAACCTCAATGGCTACCCCAAGCGTAACAGGCTCTATCGCTCTTATCAACCAACATTTTCAGTCTTTTTATCCGGATTCAATGCTTAGGGCGAGCACCCTTAAGGCTCTTGTCATTCATAGTGCCGACCCAGCTACAGAGCACAAGGGACCTGATTATCGTTTTGGATGGGGATTAATGAATACCTATAATGCAGCCCGTATTATATCTGAGGACGTTCAGTCTGGAGGTTCTTTTAATATCAGGGAATGCACCCTCACTCAGGATTCCATTATTGAATTCCAGGTTGAAGCAATCGGTAATACACCCCTTGTTGTTACAATTGCATGGAATGATCCCCCGGCAACACCACTGCCCGATCAGAATAACCCCCAACAACTGATGCTAATCAATGACCTGGATCTAAGGGTATCAAAAGATGACATCACCTATTCGCCCTTCGTCCTAAATCCTGCATCACCTATGGATAGTCCTGCAACGGGAGATAATTTCAGGGACAATGTTGAAAAAGTATTTATTGAAAATCCTCAGCCAGGCCTCTATACCATTCGTATTTCGCACAAAGCCCAATTGCAATCCGGTAGCCAGGATTTTTCTATCATCCTTACCGGTGCTTTTCCTGAGGGGATGAATGTTTGCACCCTGCCCTATCTTCAGCTATGGGAGGCACCTTCATTGGCTGAAACAGGCTGGAGTACCAAAACCATTCAGGGCCAAAATAACTGGATTACCACATTAGACCAAAATGTTTCAGGAATGGGCTTTTCGTCACCAACAGCCTTCAATGGCTTTGCATCCTTCTCACTTGATGTTAAAGACCCCATCCATGAAACCATGCTGGTTTCCCCCCTTATAAGTATATCTAATGCAACAAAACCATTCCTGTCATTTAAACACCAGGCATTTGCATTCCCACCTCAAAGCAAAATCATTCAGGAGAGTTGTTTTTTTATAGAAGCAAGCACTGATAGTTTTACCAATCATATTATTCTCCTTTATTCAAAACCATTTAATTCAGGAAATGATATTATTGATATCAGGGAGTGGGTTTCACTTGATTCCTGTATCGGAAATTCCCTTATACAGATCCGTTTTCGTTTTGTGGGACAGGGAAAGGTAAGCTGGAAAATAGACGACCTTTTCATTTATGATCAACAAGGCTATGATGTATTCCCGCTCTTTGTTTCGCAGCCTCAAGGCCAGCAGGTTAACAACCAGGCTGTAAAACCTTCCGTTTATCTTATCAACAGGGGTGATTCGATGAGCATCTCAAATTATTCTTTTACAATAAACCCTGGTAATTACTATTGTCAATTGGAATTCGACAGCCTTCCTGCAAGAGGTGAAACGATGGCCCATTTTGATTCATGGACTCCCGTGCAATCTGGCATTGTTCAGGGAAGCCTGAGTGGTTCAAATAACCAGGAAGTCCAATATCAAAACCCAATTCAGGGTAGCTCAGGCAACTATACAAAAGTATATGCCTTTGAAAAATACCCCCGCAATACCATTTCAAGCTTTTT
>CAYLYP010000088.1:0-12866 GCA_964387795.1 uncultured Bacteroidales bacterium | reverse complement strand
CCTTTAATCGCACCATATTGGAATTGAAATAAAAGAGTTAAACGATAGTGGTGCATTGCCTGAAAACTGGCACTTATTTTTTAGCCGTTCTTTCAATGCACATCGAATTGATTGAATCAATCTTTTCACTATCTATATAGAAATTTTTAAACAATTCATTTCCTGGTATTTTTATGTAATTATCAACCATGCAATCACAAAGCTTTTCTATATCATTTGTTTCGCTTAAGTATGAAGACATAAGATTTTCTTTTGTTTGATTTCGGGTAGATTCAATCATGCTTTCAGTCCACTCTAATTTTATAAAATTAAAGCAACTTGTCAGGTCTATTGTAGCAAACACTGGATTATCTCTAATGTCATTAACAATTGCAAAAATGTTTCCGGTTTTTAATTCTTTTTCATATATGAGTCTTATCATATCATTGTCAATCAGATTTTTAGTAATACAAATACAAAACTCTTTACGTTGCTCATATATAGGTATTACCGATTTATTTGATTCAATGTAATTACTTAAAGGAACAGAGTAGTTATTATATTCTAAAGTAAATTCTTTAGGTTTATATTTTACAGTGCCGAAAATAACAAAAATGATATAGAATAATAATGTGATTATCAGATATTTTATTGATTCAATTGATTTAATCCTGAATTTTGTTTTAGAAAATCCACTTGCTATTAACCAGGTTGCTAATAGGATAATCAAAAATGAAGAAGTAATAATTGCAGGGTTAAAGAATGTGCCAAATACTCTGAACTGTCTTCCATGTTCCATACCTGCACCAAGAAGAAGAATAAATCCTAATATTATTTTCAATGTTTTCATGATTGTTTTTTTATGAATGATTACTATTGATTTATCTATTGACGTTATAGACCTGACAGGTTTAATTTTCGTAATGAATCACTGTTCCCGGACGGCCATAAAAATAATTGTTTTATTTAATCAATAACGTTTACTTATCATTATTATTTACTTCGGTTAAATGCAAATGACGTAAAGGATTGAAGATTTTAGATGTCGTGTTCGTAATGATTATAATATCAACATATTATTTTTTTTAGATTGCTAATAATAATCATGTCTTTAGTTAGGTTAGGTTCAAAGGGGCTCATCGACTTAACTAGGTATTCATATGATTCGATAGGGGGTACGGGATGATTGGTCATCTTTCCCAAATTTATTGATTTGTGTGTTGATTCTTTATAACCGGCAGGATAATAAGTGTTATTCAAAAGTTATTATAATAATAAGTATTTTAGAATAAAGCCAATCATTATTGCGCCGGTAATTGTAAACAGAATAACAGCAATTGTATTTTTGATACGTCTATCCTTTTTTGAGGCTTCCCTTATATTTTGTTTTAATTGTTCCAGTTCTTTTGAGCTGATTGCAGGCTCCTTTAGTTCTAAGGGTTCATGAGTGCTATAGTTTGTTGTTTTAATGGTTTTCCCTTCGTGGTATTTAAGTTTTTTGGAATATCTGATGGAATCGTTATACTTAATCCTATTGATCATATCAGAAACATGGCCTGCAAAACTCATAATGATAAGGTTTTATGGATAATAAAAGCTTTGTTGACAGTCATAAAAATAGCGGTTAATTTGAAAACATGCAAATTAACCGCTACAAACATAAAAAATCTTATTAATTGAGGGATTTAATGATCCCTTTAAAGATAATGGTCATATTGGGTTCAGCCATTCCGGCTGCATCCTGAACACCTTCATGTGTGGTGACCACAGTAGGTTCGAGGGGTTCGCCAATGTTTGTGATGATTGAAATACCAAAACATGTGATTCCCATGTGGCGTGCCACTATTACTTCGGGGACAGTTGACATCCCAGTAGCATCCGCCCCAAGGATCCTGAACATCCTGTATTCAGCAGGTGTTTCAAGGGTTGGGCCAGCACTGCCTACATAAACCCCTGTTTGAAATTTAATGCCGTGCTCCCTTGCAATTTTTTTTGCCCTGGAAACCAATTGGCGGTCATAAGCTTCGCTCATCTCAGGAAAGCGGGTTCCTAACTCATCAATATTTTTTCCCCTTAATGGGTTTTCAGGAAAAAAGTTTATGTGATCGCGGATAATCATTAAATCGCCAACTTCAAAGGCAGGATTAAGCCCACCTGCTGCATTGGAAACCATTAGATATTTAATGCCAAGCAGTTTCATGACCCTTACAGGGAATGTGACCTGTTGCATGGCATAGCCCTCATAATAATGAAAGCGACCCTGCATAGCTACCACCGGTTTGCCTTCAAGGTATCCAAAGATAAGCCTTCCATGATGCCCTTCAACAGTTGATACAGGGAAATTCGGTATTTCGCTGTAATCAATAGATGTCTTTACATCAATGGCTTTAACCAATCCACCAAGACCAGAGCCCAGGATGATGCCTGCAATAGGGTTTATATTTGTTTTGCTTTTTAAAAAAGCTGCCGTTTCTTTAATTTTTTCTATCATATTTATGTTCATTTCAAATGCGAAATTATAAAGAATCTGCTTAAACAAAAAATAATTCATTAAGGGGAGGATCATTCATGTTTGGTAACCAATAGATTAAATATGTTTTGGGTAATAAAAACAAAAAACACTGAGAAAAAGAAGCTTGCTTTTCTTACCTTTGCAAGAATTTACCCTAATGAATTACTAATGTTTTTGGATTGATGTTTGAACCAAAATCATTTTAGGGTGTTAATTCAAAAAATGTTTTATGAAGTTCAGTAAAGCTTATTTATTTTTCATTTCACTTTTCGCCATGGGTTCATCAATCATATTAAACGGATGCGGAGAAAAAAAAGATATCCCAAATGCTGATTTGATTATCAGTGGAGGTATTATTATCAGCATGGATCAGGATGACCGTATTTTTGACAATGGAATGCTGGTTGTAAAAGGTGATAAAATAGTAGCAATTGGAGATTCGGCTGAGTTAAGCAAACATTGGCATGCTGCCCGGTATATCAATGCGCATGGGAAGCTTATCATGCCTGGTCTTGTGAATACACATACCCATGCAGCCATGACTATATTCAGGGGGTATGCAGATGACAAGCCTCTTCATGAATGGCTTTATGATTATATTTTCCCTGTTGAATCAAAGTTTGTAAATGCCCATACTGTTAAGGCGGGAACACTTTTGGCGATGGCTGAAATGTTGCGTTCAGGCACCACCACATTTAATGATATGTATTATTTTGTGGATGAGGTAGCACAGGTTGTTGATAAGACAGGGATTAGGGCCATACTGACGGAGTCGGTGATAGATTTCCCAGCACCTAACAGCCCTACCCCTGAGCAAAGTTTGGCTACTTCTCGTGCATTGTTAAGCAAATGGAAAGGGCACCCAACCATTACCATAGCCATTTCTGCCCATGCACCCTATAGCTGTTCGGCTGATCTGCTACAAAAGTCAAAGTCATTGGCTGATGAATTTGGGGTAATTTACAATATCCATGTTGCAGAGACAAAGAAAGAGGTTGAGATGATGCTTGAGCAAAAAGGCATGACCCCCGTTGAATATCTTGAGAGTTTAGGGGTGTTGGGTGATAATGTTGTAGCGGCTCATTGTGTCCATCTTAGCGATGAGGATATTCAAATACTTGCCAATCATCATGTAGGTGTAGCCCATAATCCGGAGTGCAATATGAAGCTGGCATCGGGTGTTGCTCCAATCCCTGAACTTATTAAAGCTGGGGTAGATGTTGGATTAGGTACCGATGGTGTTGCATCAAACAATGACCTTGATATGTTTGATGAAATGAATACCGCTGCCATCCTTCACAAACTAAGTAAAAACGACCCAACAGTTATGGATGCCAAAGCTGTTATCAGGGCTGCTACCATCAATGGTGCCAAAGTTTTGGGAATGGATAAGGAAATAGGGAGCCTTGAAACAGGCAAAAAAGCAGATTTTATTGTTCTTGATATGCAAAAGCCCCATGCACAACCAGTTTATAATATTTATTCCCAGATTGTTTATAGCCTGAATGGTTCTGATGTCGAAACTGTTGTTGTAAATGGCAGGATATTGATGCAGGATTATAAATTGCTCACCCTTGATGAAAAAGAGATTATTAAAAATGTGAATGAAGTAGCAATGGAGATCCGGGATGGTTTATTAGAAAAAAAAGAACAAAAGAACAATCTTTAAACCTTACCATCAATTTTCTTTTGATTATTCAATTTCATTTTGTAGCATCACATCTGATACCTTGAAAACTTTTATAGCAGGGGTCAAATAATACTTTCATTAAGCCAATCTTTGTAATCCTGCAGTAAAAGGTTTTAACCGCAAAGAATGCAAAGTTTCCGCAAAGCATGCAAAGGTCGGATGGAACCCCATATTAGCTATTTATATATCATTTGTAAAAAATTTATTTATTGTGTGAATTATTATCTTATATAAACTAAAATATTTATTGTTTAGATGAATTTTCGTTACTATTGGATGTTTTGTTTTTGCAACATGAAGTTTATCAACTATATATATTAAATGCTGCATATAATAAACATGGTTAAAAAGCATTGAAGCCTTATGCTTTGTTTAGATAATTTATAAATTTGTAACAATATTAATAAGGAAAGGAAAAAATCCTTCATGTTATTTTTTAAACAAATTCAAATCATTAAAACAAATTACAAATGAAACGAAAACTTTTTTTACTATTCATTTTATTGGCACAGGTTGGTTATCTGTTTGCAGATGAATTTCCGGTTGCAATCAATACCTACTCAATGTCGTCACCAGTAGTATTGCATGATGGCACAAAATACTTTTGTGCATACATCGATAGAAGAGGGGGGTCATCATATTCCTTTTATGGGAGGTTTATAAGCAATACCGGAGAGGTTTCACAAGATGATTATCAAGTAGTGCCTTCACATAGTGGCATGTCATTTATGAACCATATTGTTTATGGAGATAATCAGTATTTGTTTAGTTGGTCTCGCCAGAGGAGTAGCGTGGATTATCAGCGTGATGCTTATGCGACCCTTATAGATACATCAGGGACAACTGTTGGTAATCCTTTTCGTCTATCGACTCATAATACCCAAAGTGCAAGTTTTTTAGGTGCTGCTTTTGATGGTACTAATTATTTTGTCGTATGGCAACATGGTATGCCTACCCAGGGTTCTTCAATCATGGGGCAATTGGTTACTCCTGCAGGCCAGCTTGTTGGAAGTAATATCACGATTCGTCCTGGGGCATTAACAGCCGATAATGCCCAGGTATATCCTGATATTCTTTTTGATGGCGAGAAATATCTGATTGTTTGGGATGATGACCGCAGCGGGAATAGACGTATTTATGGCTGGTTCTTTAATACATCAGGAGAGCCTATTGGTGATGATTTTCCAATTGGGGAAAATGTTTCTGACCAGTTATTGGTAAAAGTTGCGTATAATGGGGTAAACTATCTTGCTGTATGGGGAGATAAAAGAGACGGAAGTGATAAAGGAATTTATGGCCAATACTTTAACTCAATGGGGCAGCTTATTGGTAGTAATATAGCAATCAGTCCTGCCAATGATGGAAATGGACGTTCGTATCCAAAAGTAGGCTCAAATGGTTCGAATTTCTTAGTAAGTTGGGATCATGAAACCGATAGTAAGGCAAATGTTGAAGTTTCAAGGGAACAAGCCGTTTTTGAAGAAGCAGCCGGGATTGAAAATACGCAAAAAGCAATCTGGACAAAAGTATATGGGAGGTTGCTTGGTAGCAATGGTGAATTCCTTACAGATGAAATGCCAATTGGCGTTAATCAGTATCATCAGTCTTCTGCGACAGTAGCATCAGATGGAGAAGATTTTATTTGTTTGTGGGAAGATTCAAGAAATGGGAACCAGTATTATAACATCTATGGGATGCTGGTTGACGGAGGTATAACAACAACCCTTAACCCGCCTCTTAACTTAAGCGGTTCGTATGAAGACGGTCAGGTAGCACTTCAATGGGAATCCCCTCAGATAGCAAAGGAATTTCTTTATTACAGGCTGTACCGTAACCAGGTAATGATTGGGGATGAGATTAATGAATTAAGCTATACCGACACTGATATTGAGGAAGAAATGACTTATGAATACAAGGTGAGTGCTGTGTATGCAGAAGGGGAATCAGGTTTTTCAAATGCAATTGAAATTGTTGTTCCCAATCTGACAGTAAACATAAGCTTTATGATTTCGGGCGAAGCTATCATTACTAAGGAGCCAATACCTTTAGAGGGCGTTAAAGTAACAATTGATGGTATTGGTGAAGTATATTCAAATGCTGAGGGTATTGCTGTTTTTACAGATATTGAAATTCCTGAATCGCTCAATTATTCATTGGAAAAAGATGGGTATTTCCCATTATCAGGCGCCCTGAATGATTTTACAAATGATATAGAGCTTGAGCTTACAATGTTGATTGATGACACATCAATAGAGTATGCTGAGCTGAATGCAATAAGCATTTGGCCGGTACCTGCCAGGAATGTTATCAATCTCAACAATAGTATTGCTGTTAAAGAGGTTTGTATGATTGATCTTAGCGGGAAAATATGTTTACAACAAATGTCTTCTAAATCAAATCAGGAAACTATAGATGTTTCACAACTGCCTTCAGGGATGTATTTTCTGAAAATTGTATCTGAAAATGAATTGATAAAGGTGTTTAAAGTGATTGTTGAATAAGGAGAAGAGATAAATCCTTAATAATAAACAATGCCCCGTTGAGCAATCATCGGGGCATTGTTATTAATGGGTATATTTTTATTCATACATAAGGCCTGATATCCTCCATAAACAGATTTATTCGGTGATGAAAAACACCAGGGATGGGGAATCAGCCATTTGCTTAAGGATTTTTTCGGGAAGGCTTACTGTTGGTTGTCCGTTTATTTTGGTTACAGATAGTTTTTTATCATAACCCAACAGTCCGATTTTTTTTTCATTTGCAATAAAACCTTCAGGGAGGGCTATTTTTGATTCAAGCTTTTTTGATTCCTCTTTCATGTAAAATGCATATTTTGTTTTGCCATCTTTTGAGGATGTAAAACAATAGTTGTCCTGATGATAGGGTGCAAGGGGAATAGAGTTATAAATTGCCTGGCTGTTGACATCCATCCATTTTGCAATTCCTTCAAGGCGTTGATAGACTTCGGGTGTAAGATCACCCGATTTATCAGGACCTATGCCTAATAAGAAGTTTCCACCTTTGGAAACGATTTTAATAAGGGTATGGATAGCCCAATCAACAGATTTATAGTTTTCAGCCGGACCAGTAGAATACCAGTTGTCACCAAGTGTAATACAACTTTCCCAGGGATAATCAGGTTTGATGATGGGGATTTGTTGTTCAGGGGTCTGGTAGTTTTCAAATTCACCATGTACAGTACGATCAACAATGATAAGGCCGGGCTGGTGTTTTCTGGCCATCTGGGCAACAGATGGGATGTCAACGTCCTGTATCCATTGATTTTTACCTAACCAGGGGCGGGTTTCTTCAGTAAGGGAGCCATCAGGCCTTACCCAGCCCCCATCGAGCCAAAGGATATCAATATTTCCATATCCGGTCATCAGCTCTTCTATTTGGTTATGGGTGTATTGAACAAAATTATTCCATTTGTCAGGGTATTTTTTAGGGTCATAATTCACATTCCTGTCGAAAACAGGGAAATAAGGCCACCAATAGTCGGGGTTGCTCCAGTCGGGCTTTGAGAAATAAGCCCCTATGCCCATATCCTGAGCCCTGAAAGCATTAAATACTTCCTTTACAATATTGCTCTTTGGGTTTTTGGAAAAAGCTGAACCAGGGCTTGTAATTTTGTAATCCGTATATTTGGTATCAAACATACAAAAGCCATCGTGGTGTTTTGTTGTGAAAACAACATATTTCATTCCGGCAGCAGCGCAGGCTTTTGCCCATTTATCCGGATTAAAGTTATTGGGATTAAATTCTTTACGGATTTCTTTATACGCCTGTGTGTATTCATTGTAATCCTTTGCATGGGGGCCTCGACGAATACACCATGATTCATCCTCCGGGCATAAGCTCCAGCTTTCCACAACACCCCACTGGCTATATGCCCCCCAATGGATGATTACCCCAAATTTCCAATCCTGCCAGTTGTGTAATGCCTCGCTGACTTTAGGGTCTTTAGGCCATTGATAGGCCGGCTCATCAGGTTTATCAGGGATTACCTGCTCAATAAGGGTATTACCAGAAACAGTGCTTTGAAATACGAGCATACAGGCAATTAACCCCAGCCATCTAAAATTTTTCTTTATCATTGTGCTATTGTTGTTTTTTGTAATGTCATTGAGTTCTTTAAAAAAAGAAAGTTGATATGATATTGGTTTTTATTTCTTAAATGAAATGATTTCCCTAAGCCTGATATCAGAAGAAGAAGCCCCAATCATAAGCCTGAAATCACCAGGCTCAGTTGTCCAGTTCATGTTGCTATCCAGCATTTTTAACATATCAGGACTAATGGCAAAATATATTTCTTTTTCCTCTCCCGCTTCCAGATAAACCTTTTGAAAGCCTTTTAGTTCTTTAACAGGACGGGCAACTGAAGCAAGTAAATCATTGATGTATAATTGAACAGTTTCTTCTCCGGCCAGTTTGCCTGTATTCATTAGTTTAAAAGAAACAAAACAGGTATCGGTGTTTGAGAATGTTTTATTTTGTATTTTTAAATCCTTATAGCTAAAGCTTGTATAGCTAAGCCCAAAGCCAAAAGGGAACAATGCCTTACCGGTAAAATTGCCATAGTCATCATTTCTGCCGGTGGGTTTATGGTTATATACAAGGGGCAGTTGGCCTTCTGTAATCGGGAATGTTATTGGTAAGCGCCCGGCAGGATTATAATCCCCAAAAATAACATCTGTCAGGGCATTTCCTCCTTCTTCCCCTGGATACCATGACATAAGCACAGCATTGACATCGTTGATCCATTCTGACATTGTGATTGCACTGCCACCAATAAGGACAACGATAACAGGTTTCCCGGTGGAAGCAATCTGCTTAATCATTTCCTGCTGAAGCCCAGGAAGTGCAAGTATTGCCCTATCGCGGCCTTCTCCTTCTTCAATGCCTGCAACAACGATAGCTACATCGGCCTGTGAAGCAACAGAAACGGCTTCGTTGATGAGTTTTGTTGAATTGTCTTCCACACCGATGTTCCATATCATTTTAAACCATGCACTGCCTGAAGACTCAAAAAACTCCAACCTGAAAGCGTATTCCTTGCCTTTTTCAAAATAGAAATCTGAAAGCCTGGTAGAATAGGATTGCTTTGTCCAATTATCGATAAGGAGTTGATTGTTGATATACAAACGATAGCCATCATTGCCTTCTATCCCGATTTTAAATGTTCCGGTAGTCGGTGCAACAATGGAACCAGTCCATCGTGCAGAGAAAAAGTCAAAGTTTATAGCGGGATCAGGGCCATAGAGGGTCCATCTGTAATCAATAAGCCTGTCAGTCCTATTTATTAATGGTTTCCCCTCCAGATTGATATTGTTGAAAAATTCTGCCTGTACCCCATTGGTTTTTATTCCGTTGACATTGATATAAAAACAGGAGTCGGGAATTGTAACAAATTCTGTTTTGTTTCTTCCACACCCAGGGGCAAAAAGGATTTGACTTTTAGGGCCAACTTTGTTTTGTAAACCCTCCAGTATGGTTACTGTTCCATTGCCTTGCCCACTATACCCCCCCAGGCGCCCTTCAATGGCATCTGTTCCTATTAGTGCTATTCTCTTAGGGTATTTGGCCAAAGGCAGGGTGTTGTTTTGGTTCTTAAGCAAAACCATTGATTTTTGGGCTGCTTCTCTTGCAAGTGCTTTGTTTTCTGGTATATTGTTCCAAAGCATAAGCAGTGATTCGTCAACATAAGGATTTTCAAACAGTCCCAGTTCGAATTTAATCCTTAAAACCCTTTTAACTGCTTCATCAATTGTGTTTTCTGATATTTTCCCATCCAGGAAGGGGGGCATAAAAAGCTTGTAGTGTTCATAATCGGTTTGAAAAATAACATCCAGTCCGTTATTTATTGATTTGGCCGAAGCATCAGGATAATCAGATGCAGTAAAATGTAAGACATTTGCCCCTCCAACAGCACATGCATCAGAGATGACAAAGCCTTTAAACCCCAGCTCGTTTTTAAGCATTTGGTTAAGCAGGCGGTTGTGGGCTGTGCATGGGCTTCCATCCAGGGAATTATAGGAAGTCATGATGCTCCTTGCCCCGCCTTTATCAATACAAGCTTTAAAGGGGGGGAGGTGATATTCTTCAAGGTATCTGTCGCTCAGATCAATGGGATAACTATCCCTGCCTCCATCGCCCACATTGGCCAGGAAATGCTTGGGACTGGTAATGATTCCCATGTTTTCAAAAGCAGATACAAATGCCACACCCATCATTGAGGTTAGAAAAGGGTCTTCACCATAGGTTTCTTCTACTCTTCCCCATCTTACATCTGAGGCAATATTAACTACAGGAGACAATGCCATTCTGATGCCCCTGCTGCGGGCTTCATGGGCTATTGCAGTAGCCACTTCTGACATGAGATTTGTATCCCAACTGGCTGCTAAACCAATTGCCTGAGGAAAAGCAGTGGCATCAGCCCCAATAAGCCCATGCAAGGCCTCTTCGAATGGGATGATAGGGATGCCCAGCCTGCTTTCTTCTACAAAGTATCTTTGAATTTCATTTATCTTACGGGCTGTGAGCAATGCTCCGTCTGCCTGACTGTAATCAAGGATTTGTCCGGCTGCATCTTCACTGCCTTTTGCACTTATCTGCAACCCGAAAATTCCATGAACATACTTATCTCTTTTGCCTGCAAGGTCACCTGGAATCATAAACAACTGCCAGAACTTTTCTTCCATGGTCATTCGCGAAAGTAGGTCATTAACACGCTCTTCTGTTGGAAGGGATGGGTTTTTATAAGGTAATGTCTGTTGGGCAAACCCAACAATGCTGTTCAAGCTGATTAAAATGCAGAGTATGGCTTTAAAATGATTCTTTACCATTCGTGAATAATTATTGGTTTATGGTTAGACGGAACTATTGCTTTGCATTTCCATTATTGTTTGTGTTTGTTTAGCAAACATGTTCGTTCCAAAAAGCAAATATAATGAGTTTTGTTAATGTGATGTATTTTGTTTTGTTTTCACAATATGTTTTAGAGTATATACTCCTGAGTTTTTTTGTGCATCAATCCAGAACGAGACACATACTTGGGTAAACATTAGTGTAGGTAAGGGATATTTTGTTTGATACTTCAGAAAAACAACAGATATGGGTTTGGGAGTAAGGATCAGGTTTTGAATTTTCAGTAATGTTTTACTACTTATGTTTATTTATGGAATAATAATGTCAATACTTTTATTTTAAAATAATTTATGATAAAATATAATAATGAATCACAAGATGCGTTAATGATTATAACAATGAATAGACATCATTAAGAAACGAATATGTTTGCGAGTTTAATGCAAACACCAATAAAACATAACAATCATGAGTTCCTTCTATTTATTAACTAAAAATTTTTTACAAATGAAAAAAGCTTGTATTTTATTATTTACAACAGCTTTGTTGTTATCATTTGTTTCATGTAATGATGACAACAATAATGAAGATGAAAACCAATATCCTGCTTATTCACAATTGAAGGTAGGTAATTATTGGGTATATGAAATTTATAGAATTGATACCACAGGGGCAGAGACCTTATTGGAGATTCAGGATTCCTGCTATGTGGAAAAGGATACACTTATCAATAACACCAAGTATTTCAAGGTGGTAAAGTCGTATCCTTATTCAAAAGATTGGGTAAGTGTTTCTTATCAGCGCGATTCTTTGCATTACATTGTTAATTCGAAAGGTGAGATATTGTTTTCTTCCAAAGATTTTACCAGCATTTTTAAAAAAGATTATTTAGTAACATTTGAAGGAGGAGATACGATTTGTGAAGTAATTAAAAAAATGGATGGGCGGCAATTTGTAGTAAAAAGTTCAACGGCCACCTATTATGCTTATAGTGCAGTACATTTGTTTAATATGTTTCCGGGATGGGATCAGGCAGGCAATCCCCGTTACATGTATTTTATGTATTCCGAAAATATCGGGCTGGTTTGTGAAACGCAACCATTGTTTTCAGGCGACCCAAATGTATATGAAAGAAGGTTGATAAGGTACCATGTTGCAGATTAGCTGAATGTTTGTTTATATCGTTAGTGACATGTTGTTTAAAATTGATGTATTGTTTTAAAAAAGAAAGCCGGGAATTATCAATTCCCGGTTTTTTATTGGCTATGAAATTGGTTTGATATCTTTGAGGAAAGTTCTAAAACACTCTTTATATTCAAAACCAATGAATGTTTTATGTAGCTTTACTTCAAAATTGAATGCCAAAAGGAACCAATTATAAATTTTAAATCCATAAACAATGAGAAGTATTTCAAACCTGATTATGATTGCCTTAATGGTGTTTTCATTAAACACTTTTGGACAGATTGATGGCGCTTGCCCTGAAGAAAAACCTTATATAGAGGTGAACGGCATTGCCGAAATAGAAGTAGTGCCTGATGAAATATATATAAGCATTATCCTTGCCGAGAGGTATGAGAACAAAGAAAAGATTACAATTGAAGAACAGGAAGAAAAGATGAAATCAGCAATCAAGTCATTGGGGATAGATTTGAAGAATCTTTACCTTACCGATGTGAATGCTGATTATTTGAAAGTGAGCTGGCAAAAGAAAGATGTGCTTACAAAAAAGGATTATGTATTAAAAGTAGCAGATGCCAATAGTGCAGGAAAGGTATTTATGGAGTTGGACAAGCTTGCCATCAGAGATGCATC